>NZ_JBLWIH010000022.1:0-311985 GCF_051364985.1 Microbacterium sp. I2 | reverse complement strand
GCCCCCTCGCCCCACCGGCACACCCCACCACCCCCACCGCCCCGCCGCGCACACAAGAGAGCCCGGGCCTGTCGGGGGCCCGGGCTCTCGCTGCACTCCTCAGACGCTTCGTCGGCGACGAGCGCTGAGGACCCCCAGTGCCCCCAGGACAAGGAGGAGCATCGCGACCAGCAGCCACGCGCCGGCCGACAGCGCCGCGCCGGTGGCGGCGAGCGGGCCCGGGGCCCATGCGTGGAACGGGTCGGAGTCGGTCAGCCGTACCGGTGCGCCGTCGGCGTCGGTGACGACGACGGGGGTGCCGTCCTCACCCAGCATCGGCTCGCCCGTCGGCACGCCGCCCTCGTCGACCGCCGGCACGACCGGGGTGACCTCGACCGTGACGGTGTCGGCGTGACGCTGGTCTTCGCCCAGCACCAGCGTTCCTTCGGCGAAGAACGACGCTCCGGGCGGGATGAGCCCGTGCCAGGTGCCGTTCGCGACGAAGTCGTACGCTGCGGGCCCACCGAACGCGCTGAGGTCGGCGGTCCACCGGCCGATGGCGGGGCCCTCCCCCGTGACGTCGGCGAGGTCGATCGCGGTGAGCCACGTCGAACCGGTGTTCGTCACGACCCAGCGCACGGTGTTGCCCGCGCCGGCCTCGTACTTCACCGCATGGCCTCGGTCGTTCGCGTCCTGCGCGGCGTCCACGAGCGGCTTCACCGGGGTGATCCAGTCGCCCTCGGCATCCTTCACGGCGGGGTCGGCTTTCTCACCGTCGTACTTGATGACCTGCACGCCCGACGTGAACGCGTTGTAGTCGTCGGTGTCGGAGGCGGGGATTCCGGATGCCGCGCCCCGCGCGTCGACGGCCGCCCGGTCCACGTGCGGCTCACCGCCGGTGAGCGTCAGGGTCGCCGTGCCGGTGATGACCTCGCCCGGCTGCCACACGGCGTCACCGGTGAAGGTGTCGTCCCACGCGGCCGACCAGATCGCTCCTTCGCGGACGGCGACGAGCTCGTCGCCGTTCGGAAGGGTCCAGACGAGCGACTCGATCTGCGCCCCCGAGACGTTCTCGTCGAGGAGGACGACATCGGCGAGGTCTTCGTCGCCGGTGTTGGTCACCCGCAGCACGATGGTGCGCGCCTCGCCGTTCTCGTACAGCTCACCGTCGGCCATGGTGTCGGCGTCGTGCGCGATCGCGGTGCCCTGACCGTCGCCCTTCTCGATGTCGACGTACGGCCCGACGCCGGTCCACGCGTGGAACGGGTCGTCGTCGTCCACGGTGAACGGCACCCGCTCCTCGGGGTTCTCGGGGTCGGGCACGGTGGCGCGCACCGGCTCGTCGCCGTCGAGCAGCGGCTCGCCGTTCGGCGTCGTGCCGTCGTCGCCGACCGCGGGCACCACGACGGTTCCCATGACGTCGACGGTGTCGGCGTGGCGCGTCTCGGCCTCGAGCGTCAGCTGACCCTCGGCGAAGAACGAGGCGTCGGGCGGCAGCAGACCCTGCCACGGACCCGACTCGGCGAACGAGTAGTCCGCGGGTCCGCCGAATGCCGACAGGTCGGCCGTCCAGTCGCCCCCGATCGCGGGGCCCTCCCCGGTGACGTCGGTCAGCGTGATGTCGGTCAGCCACGTGTCGCCGGTGTTGGTGACGACCCAGCGCACCGGGTTGGTCACGCCGACCGGGTACTTGACGGCGTGGTCGATGTCGTTCGCGTCCTGCGCAGCATCCTTCAACGGCTTCTCGGGAACGACCCAGCCGTTGTCGTCGGTCACGACCGGGTCCGGCCCCAGGCCGTCGTACTTGATGACCTGGATGTCGCCGGTGAACGCGTTGTAGTCGTTCTGGTCGCCGACGGGGATGCCGGATGCCTGGCCCCGAGCCGTCACGGCGGCGCGATCGACGTGCGGGGCCGAGCTGGCGCCCAGCGTCAGCGTCGCGAGACCGGTGATGGTCTCCTCCGGCTGCCACACCCCGGGCCACGACGCGGTCCACACGCCGGTGGCCCCGTCGAGCGCGGCATCGAGAGCCGTGCCGTCGGGCAGCGTCCACTCCATGCCCTGCACGGTGCCGCCCGAGATCGTGGCGTCGGTGAGCACGACGTCGACGAGAGGCTCGTCGCCGGTGTTGGTCACCTCGATCACGACCGTGCGGGTCTCGCCCGGCTGGTAGGCCTCGCCGTCGGCGAGGGTGTCGGCCTCGTGCACGATCTCCGCGCCGTCGCCGTCGGCCGTGCCGTCACCCTTCTGGATGTCGACGATCGGACCGACGCCGGTCTCGGCGTGGAAGGGGTCGTCGTCGTCCACGGTGAACGGCGAGCCGTCCTCGTTCGTGGCGGGGACGGGAGTCTCGCCGTCGAGCGCAGGCTCATCGGTCGGGATGCCGTCTCCGTCGGCCGCGGGCACCACGACGGTGCCGACGACGTCGACCCGGTCGGCGTGCTGCGTCTCGGCCGGCAGCGCGAGCGTGCCCTCGGCGAAGAACGACGCGCCGGGAGCGAAGAGTCCCTGCCACGGGCCGTCCTCGGCGAACGAGTAGTCCGCCGGACCGCCGAGTGCGCTGAGGTCCGCCGTCCAGTCGTCGCCGATCGCGGGACCGGCGAGCGTCGTGTCGTCCAGGGCCAGGTTCGTCAGCCACGTGTCGCCGGTGTTGGTGACGACCCAGCGCACGGTGCGCTCGGTGTTCACCGGGTACGAAACGGCGGTCTCGAGCGTGTTGGCGTCCTGCGCGGCATCGGCCAGCGGCTTCTGCGGAACGACCCAGCCGTCGCCCTCGGTCACCTGCGGGTCGGCCTTCTCGCCGTCGTACTTGATGACCTGGATGCCGCCGGTGAAGGCGTTGTAGTCGTTCTCGTCGCCCACCGGGGTGCCCGACAGGGCGCCGACGGCGTCGACGGTCGCGCGGTTCTGGTGAGGACCGCTCTGATCACCGGCCCCGGCCTCGATCGTGAGCGTCGCGACACCCACGATCACGTCACCGGGCGCCCACGTCGCCGTGCCCGGTTCGAAGGTCGCCGCCCAGCTGGCGGTCCACTCGCCGGTCGCCGCGTCGAGCGCAGCTGCGGCGGAGGAGCCGTCGGGGTAGGTGAACACGAGGTTCTCGACGACACCGCCCGCGAGGGTGGTATCGCTCAGCTCGACCTCGCGCAGCGGCTCGGGTCCGGTGTTCTGCACGCGGATCACGATGTCGCGCGTCTCGCCGGGCGCGTACGTCTCACCGTCGGCGACCGTGTCGGCCTCGTGTGCGATGGTGCCCGCATCCGCGTCGCCGTCGCCCTTGCTGATCGCGACGCTCGGCGTCACGGTCGTCGGGTTGACGATCTCGACCTCGACGACGGTCGCGTCGCCGATCGTGAGCGTGGCCCCGTTGGATGCCGCGACCCCGTCGATGCGAAGCACCGGGGCGGCCCATGCGGCGCCGGCGGGCAGCCAGCCGGCCGCGGGCGTGACCTCGGTGATGGTCACGACCGTGCCGGTGGGCAGCGCCGGCGAGGTCGTCGTCTGGCCGTCGCGGACGCGCAGCTGGCCGTTGCCGGCGACAGAGGTGTAGTCCACGACGAACTCGGGGTCGCCGATGACCAGCGACTGGCCGGGGCCCGTGACGTCCTTGGCGATGGAGAACTGGCCGTTCAGCGGTGTGGTGGGGTTCTCGAGCAGCACCGCTGCGACGACGTCGTCGACGATCGTCAACGTCGCAGTGCCGTCGCCGTTGTCCACGATGCCCGTGCCCGAGAAGACCGCCGGCGACCACTCGACGTCGGGCAGTGCGGCAGGAGCCTGCTCGCGCAGCAGCACCTCGGTGCCGGCGGGAATGTCGGCGGGTCCGGTCGCGACCTCTCCATCGTTCACGCCGGGAAGCGGCGTCCAGCTGGCGCCGCCGTCGATCGAGTACTCGATGACGAACTCGGTCGCAGCGGGAACCCGGCTTGCGCCGTCGCCGGTCACATCCTTCGTCACGGCGAAGCCGCCGGCGAGCTCGGTGGTCGGGTTGGTCAGAGTGACCTCGGCGGTCGTGCCGTCACCGATCGTGATGACGGCGGTGCCGTCGGCACGGTCACCCGTGCTCCAGCTCGGCGTGCCGAAGCCGACGCTGGGGCCCGCCCCGGTGATCGTGAGCTCGCTCAGGGTGACGGGGGTGCCGTACGGGATAGCGGGCGAAGTCGCGGTCCAGTCGTTGCCGGCGTCGAGGGTCAGCTGACCGCCGCCGCCCGCATACGTGTACGCGACGGTGAAGGTCGCATCCGCCAGCTCTGCCGAGTCGAGGTCGAACGCCCCGGTGACGGCCTTGGTCACCTCGAACGCGCCCGGCGAGAACAGCGTGTTGGTCACGCGGAATGCGAAGTTCGACCCGGTGCCCTGCAGGCGGTAGTAGCCGTCGTGCGCTGCGCCGGCGGGGTCGGTGATCGTGACGTTCTTGAGCCCCTCGTCGTCTTCGGTCACGCTCACGCTCGACCCGACGGGCAGGGTGATCGGCGGTGAGGTCTCGTCAGGGCTCAGCGTGACCGAGCTCGGGTTGAGCGGCAGCGGGTCGCCGCGGAAGTCGCGCGCGTCAAGATCGATCGTGAACTCCTCTGCGGGCGCGGGGTCGCCGCCGTCACCGATGAGCTTCTGCACCGTGAACGCGACGTCGGCACGGAAGCCGGCGTCGATGGTGTGGTCGTTGTAGCCGGGACCGGTGACGGTGACGGATGCCTCACCCCCGGCATCCGCGTTGGAATCCGTCGTCGTGGTGCCACCGCCCTGCTGGGTGAAGACTGTGTCGGCCCAGTCGACGTCGCCGAACAGGTCGGCGTTCGGGCCGCGGAGGGCGAGCGTGCCGTCCTCGGGCTTGACGAAGACGACCGTGTAGTCGCCCGCGGGCTCGAAGCCGTCCTCGTCGGAGCGGAAGTAGTACTCGCCGGCCGCGTCGGTCGTGGTCGTGGCGACCACGTTGCCGTCGGCGTCGCGCAGCTCGACGCTGACGCCCTCGATCGACGGCTCGTCGGCATCCTGCGCGCCGTCCTGATCGGCGTCGAACCAGACGCGGTTGCCGATCTCGACCGGCGCCTGCCGGGCGAGGAGCGAGACCGAGCCGAGTCCGCCACCCTTCTGGAACGTGCCGTCGGCGCTCGCAGTGCCGCCACCGTCGCCGGTCAGCTCGTAGCCCGCGACCGCGCTGCCGTCGGTCACGTCGTACCAGGCGAGCCCGGCGAGGCGAATGCCGGCGAGCGGGTCGTAGGTCGTGCTCACCACGGTTCCGGTGCCTCGCTGGCCGCCGACGCTGCCGAGGGCGATCTCGCGGTGGGTGGTGCCGTTGCCGACGTTGAGGCGGTCGTTGTAGAACTCGCGCCCGCCCGGGCCCTCGTTCACGCCGCCGGTGGTGCCGGTGCGGTCGCCCGCCACCGCGTTGCTCTCGAACGTGAAGGTGCCGTCGCCGTCCGGGGCGGCGATGAGGATGTCGCCGCTCGAGCCGGTCTCGTACATGCCGCCGATCGACGCCTCCGACGACCAGTTGCGGTTGCCGCCCTGCAGGGCGGTGCGGTCGGTGAACGCGGCGGTGAGGTAGCCGTCCTCGTCGATGTAGAAGTCGCTCAGCACCGGCTGCGGGTAGATCTGCCATCCGCCGTTGCTCTGCGAGACGCGGCCGCCGGCCCACGCCCAAGTGTCGGTCCACGTGTTCCACCGCTGCGACTGCGGCGCGAGAGTGTTCTGGTAGACGTCGCCCTTGGCGTAGCCGAGACCGACGTTCGCCACCTCGGTGAAGGTGTCGAGCTCATCGATCGGCGCCGCGAGCACGTGTGCGCTCAGGCCCGCCGCCGCGGCCGACTGGCCGGGCTGCGCACCCGCGTCGGTCTCGCCGCTGTCGACGTAGCCGACGAAGAGGCGGTCCTGGTAGATGTCGACCGCCCACGGGCGCTCGCCGACCCCGAGGCCGAGGTCGTACGACTCGAAGCTCGTCGGCGGCGCGTCGATGTCCGAGACGTCCAGCGCGTAGAGCTTCTTGTCGTGCAGGTTGATGAAGTAGAGGGTGTTGCCGTCGGGGCTGATCGTCACGCCGCCGAAGCCGACCTTGCCGGTGTTCGCGAACCCGTGCGCGTCGCGCACGGGCGTGGTCGGCGAGCTCAGGCTGCGCTGCACGTTGGTCTGCGCGGTGCCGAGGTCGATGCCCAGGTCGGTGACGTCGAGCCACGGCGTGACGGATCCGGCATCCGACAGCTCTCCGTTCTCGTCGAGCACGTCACTCACCCGATAGATGCCGCCGAGGCCGAGCGAGCCGAGGCCGCTCTGGCGCTTGTAGGTGGCGAAGGCGAGGATGCTGTCGCTCGCCGGCTGGTAGGCGAGCGCGCTGACGGCACCGACCTCGCCGAAGGTCGCGAGCGTCACGCGATCGGGGAAGCCGCCCGGCTGCGATCCGGTGTAGTTGCGCTCGAACGGCGTGCCGGCGATCGCCGGTCCGTTGATCGAGGCAGCGGTGCCGCCCTCGGAGGCGAGCGGCGAGCCGGCGCGCTGGATGGCGGTGACGAGCGGCGCGGCATCCTGTGCGTAGTCCTGGGGCACGTTCAGCGCGAAGTCGACGTTTTCGGCACCGGCCTCGACGAACTGGACGCTGGTGCCGTTGGTCGCGTCGGCGGCGGCGGTGCCCGAGGGCTCGAAGCCGTCGGGCCATGCCGAGAACTCCACGCGCAGCGCGGTGCCGTCGTCGAGCCCTGTGGTGTCGAGCTCGTACGAGCCGTCGGCCGACGTCAGCGCGGTGCCCGTGAAGTCGCCGCTGCCGTCGGTCGCCGTCACGGTGACCCCGGCGATCCCCTCGTCGCTGGCGACGCCGCTGCGGCTGCTCGATCCGCTGTCGAAGACGCCGTTGCCGTTGAAGTCGCGGAACACCGTGCCGGTCACCTGCCCGGGAGCCGCGTGGGCGGGCGCAGTCGTGACGACGACACCGCCCATCGCGAGCGCGGCGGCGGTGAGGGCGGCCAGTGGCGCGCGCCACCGCCCCCTGCCGCCGTTCGGCTGCGACGTGATGCTGCGTCTGAACGCGGTGCTCATGCGGTGTATCCCCCTGGTTGATGCTGCGAATTCGTCCCGGGTCGCCCGCGCGCGCGGTGCGCGGGAGCGCATCGGACGCGTGCGGATGTGGTGTGAAAGCCGTCGGGCACGACGTGCACACCTGTGTGCGGACGGTCTGGCCGTCGTCGGGCACGACGTACGGACCTGTCTCCGGGTGTTGCCATGCTGGCGGCGGGGGACCACGACTTTGTGCAGGGTGGGGCGGATTTCACCCTCGGTTTCACCCTGAGCGGGGGCAGCGCTCCACCAACGGTCCCGAACCCGAGGCCCCACCACCGGTCATGGTTACAATCCCGTCATGCCCTCCTCCCCCGCCTTGCTTCGGCGCGCCCTGGTGACGGCGACCCTCGCGGTCGCCGTCGTCGCCGGGGCGGCGGCGTGCGCCCCCGAGGCGACGGCGCCGATGGAGGTTCCCGACACCGTGCGGGTTCCGGGCGATGCCGAGACCATCTCGGCCGCCGTCGACCTCGTCGCCGAAGGCGGACTGATCCTCGTCGAGCCGGGCACGTACACCGAGCAGGTGCTGGTCGACAAAGCCGATGTGACTCTGCGCGGCCTCGACCGCAACGCGACCGTCATCGATGCCGAGAACATCCGTCCCTACGGCGTGGTCGCGGTGGCAGACGGCGTGAGCATCGAGAACCTCACCGTGACCGGCGCCACCTTCTACGGCGTGCTGGTGACGGGCATGCACGACGAGTCCGGACCGACGGCCCACGGTGTCGACGGCTACTCACGGCTGGATCCCGAGAAGTTCCCGCCGGTCCAGCGCTTCGCGATCGACCACGTCACCGCGTACAACAACGGGCTCTACGGTCTGTACGCCTTCGACGCCCAGCACGGCGTGATCCTCGATTCGTACGCGTCGGGTTCGGCCGACAGCGGCATCTACGTCGGCCAGTGCCGTGACTGCGACATCCTCGTCTCCGGCAACGTCGCCGAGAACAACGCCGTCGGGTTCGAGAACGCCAACGCGTCCGACAGCGTCGTCGTCGTCGGCAACCGCTTCAGCGGCAACCGCGTCGGCATGACGTTCCTCTCGAACTACCAGGAGGCCTTCGCGCCGCAGCGCGGCAACGCGGTGGCCGGCAACCTCGTGTCGGGCAATGCGGCGACGGATGCCCCGGCCCACGCCGAGGGTGGCTTCGGGGTGGGCATCGGCATCTCGGGCGGCACCGCGAACATGTTCGACCGCAACCGCATCGAGGGCAATCCCCGCGCGGGAGTGGTGCTCTCGAACACCGAGGATCTCGCGACGCTCGACAACTTCTTCCGGGGCAACGCGATCGCCGGCAACGGCGTGGGCATCGCCAACGCGTCGTCGACACGGGCGCCGGCGCGCGGCAACTGCCTCGACGGCGATGCGCCATCGACCCTGCCTCTCGAGTTGTTCGCCTCGTGCGCGCCGGGCGTCGATCAGCCGAGCGCCGACGCCGCTTCGCTGCCGGCACCCGAGGTGCCGCCCGGCGTGAGCTTCATGAAGGTGACGCCCCCGCCACCGCAGCCGTCGATGGACGATCCCGAAGCGCCGGCACGCGTGCTTCCCGACGCGCTTCCCGCCCTCGATCTCGGGACGATCGAACTGCCCCCGGCGGACTTCCTCGGCGAGCGCTCGCGATGGTGACGCGGGCGCATTCCGTTTTCGGCATACGGATCCTGGGGGTTGTCGCGGCGGCGGCGATGGCGTTGTCTCTCGCCGCCTGCGCGCCCGCTGACGGCGACGACTTCCCCGCCGGCGACGCGCGGCCATTGACGACGGAAGAGGCGCAGACGCTCGCGGCCATGCGCCTGCGCAATCTCGATGCCGGCACGCGCGCGGTGGCCTTCGAGCTCGCCCAGCCGGACTCCGAGACGACGTTCGACGGCTGGTTCGACTACGAATCCGGTGTCGGGTACGGGCTGGCCACGGGCGAGGCGAACGAGCTGCTGCTGTGGAACACCCGAGCCGTCGGAACGCATACGGCGACGACGGATGCCGCTCCCCTGCCCATTCCCGACACCGACCAGCTGGCCACGGCGTGGCAGGGCAGCGCCCTCGATCCCCAGGCCTCTCGACTCGACACGGTGCTCGCCACGATCGGCTCGCTCGGCGCGGACCGGCCCGAGAACCCGCTCCTGCTGCAGCAGAACGGCACGCTGTGGCTGGGCCAGCGAACCGTGGACGGCACCGAGCTGACGGTCTACGCCGGCCCCCCGTCCGACGAGGCGCTGCAAGCCGGCGAGACCGCCGATCCGGATGCCGCCACCGTGCGGTACTGGATCGACGAGCGGGCGACCCTCCATCGGCTGGACGTGCGGCTGGGCGGCGAGAAGGCCTGGACCACGGTCCGCTTCGGCGCTGCCGACGACGTGAGTCTCGGCGACCCGTTCGCCGAAGCCGAGGGCGCGGACGGAGCGGCCGGATGAACGACGAGCAGCCGTCCACGCCGGCGCCACCCACAGCGCCCGCGTCCACAGTGCCCGTGTCCGCACCGCCGCGCGGCATCAGCCGCCGCGCGCTGCTCCTCGGCGGGGGCGGTCTCGGCCTGGGCGTCGTGGCCACCGCCGTCGCGGTGTCGACCGCTCATGCGCCCTCGGCCGAGCCCGCGCCGTCCACGCCCGCCGCGTCCGAGGGCGCTGCCGTTCCCGCGCACGGCGCGCAGCAGGCGGGTATCGCGCGTCCCGCCACTCCGCAGCGCAATGGTCTCGTCGTCGTCGCAGATCTCGGCACGGACCAGAACGCCGATCCGGATGCCGCGACCGTCCTCGCCGCGGTAGCCGCGGCGGGTGACGCCATCGACGCCTGCACCGACCCCGAGCGCTTCGATCCGGTCGTGCTGCCCGACGGACCCGGCGATGTCACCGTCACGATCGGCCTCGGTCCGCGCCTGGTGCGGGCCATCGATCCCACGCTCCCTGGCGCCGACGACCTCCCGGCGTTCCGCAGCGACGAGGGCCTCGCCGCCGAGGCGGCCGGCGGCGATCTGCTGATCGCGGTGTATGCGAGCGACGCCGCGGCGCTGCATCCCGTCGCCGATCGCGTGCTGGCCGCGATCCCGGGCGCTCGTCGTCGCTGGGCGCAGCAGGGGGTCCGGGGCTCGGGCACCGGCACGGTCGTCCGCAATCCGCTCGGCTACCACGACGGCATCATCGTGCCCCACACCGAGGACGAACTGGCCGAAAGCGTCTGGATCCCGTCCGGGCCCGCCGCCGGCGGCACCGTGGCGGTGATCCGGCGGCTGCGGCTCGACATCTCCGGGTTCGGAGCCCTCGCACCGGCCGCGCAGGACCGCGTGATCGGCCGGGAGCGCGCGAGTGGCGCACCGCTCTCGGGCGGCGCACGCGATGACCAGGTCGATCTCGGCGCCAAGACGCCCGAGGGTGAGTACCTCATCCCCGCCCGCGCCCACGCGCGGGCCGCGCACCCGTCGTTCACCGGAAGCCCCCTGATGCTGCGCCGCGGCTACGCCTTCAGCAACGCAGGGCCCGAGCGCGACGATGGGCTGCTCTTCGTGTGCTTCCAGAACGACCTCCAGACGTTCGTGCGCACGCAGCATCGCCTGGACGAGACGGACGACCTCATGGCCTTCACGCGCGCGACCGCCAGCGCGTCGTTCCTCATCCCGCCCGGCCGCGTCGGCGGCGCGCCGCTCGGCGCCTCGCTCAGCGCGGGTCCTGCGCCGAGGGGCTGAGCTCCCACGCGGCCAGGACCGACAACGCCTCCTCGCGGCTGCCCACTTCGAGCTTGCGGTAGAGCGCGCGCAGCTGCGATTTGACCGTGTTGCGCGACACCGACATCGCCGCGGCGATGTCGTCGAGCGAGCTGTGGTGGGCAAGTGTCGCGGCGACCGCCAGCTCGCGCTCGGTGAGGCGCGGGCGTGCGCTGCGGCTTCCGATGACGCCGGCGTCGCGGGCGCGTGTGAGGACGGCGACGAAATCGTCGTCGTAAGACCCGGCGGTCACGGCGCCCAGCATGGCCTCGAGTGCCGCGACGGGGGTGAGCATGACCGGCATCGACAGTCCGCGATCCCGCAGGAACGCCGCCAGGCGCCGCAGAGCCACGTGCACGTGATCTGCGCGCTCGGGACGCGGCGCGGATGCCTGGGCGAGAGCGATCGCGCCGGCGAGCAGCGCCAGCTGCTCCCCTCTCACACGGGAGGAGACCGCGTCATCCTCAGCGTCGTCTCCCCAGCCCGTGAGCAGCTGCATCGCGCGCTCGACATCCCCTCGCGCGAGGGCGATTCGGGCGCGGCTCACTCTCCGGCGGGGGCCCTCGGGGGCTTTGGCAAGCAGGTCCTCGGCGGCCGCGACGTTGCCGCCGGCGAGCCGGATGAGCGCACCGGTGTGTCGCAGTTCCGAGGCCATGTCGGCGTGGATGGCGTGTCGGGCCTTCTGTTCTCTCAGCGTGGTGTCGAGCCGCACCTGCGCGGCTTCGGGCGCTCCCTTCAGAAGGGCGATCTGCGCGTCGAGGTCGGCCAGCACCGACCAATGCTCGATGGTGCTGCGGTGCGGGTCGAGGGTCGAGAGGTGCCCGGCTGCGGCATCCGGATTTCCTTCTTCGAGCGCGAGGTACGCGCGCGCGACGACGGCGAAGCTGCCGGGGTAGCCATCGACCCAGCTGTCGGGCCAGATCCGCCAGTCCGCATCGGCGAGCACGGTGATCGCTTCGGGCAGGTCACCCCGGATCGCGAGCGTGCCGGCCTGAAGGGCGAGGCCCTGCAGCCCGGCGAACAGACCCTTGGCATCGCTGACGGCCGTGGAGGCGCGGAAGCACTCGAGGGCGTCGGCCGCGCGGCCTCCGTAGAGGAGGGTCGTGCCGAGCTGGTTGTAGAGGGTGGGCTCGTTGCGGCCGAGCAGGTCCCGCTCGGCCGGCCCTAACGTCCGCATGAGATCCAGACCGCCGACGGCCGCCGTGAGCGCGGGCGCGGATCGCCCCGACACCCGGTTTGCCGCGCTCTCGATGGTGAGCAGCAGCACGCGATCGGCCGGCCGGCTCCGCGCGCGTTGCTTGCGTGCACCATAGACGGCGAGGGCGAAGTACTCGAGGGCACGCAGCCGCTGGGTGCCGTTCGCGTTGGCGCTGATGGCGAGCACGATGCTGATCAGCGGCAGGTTGCGCAGGGTCATCAGCGGGATGTCGGCGAAGAGCGACGTCAGGCCCGATCGTCCTCCGATGATCTCGTTCCAGCTCTCGCGCACGATGTCGGTCGCGAGGTCCCACTCTTTCCAAGAGACCGCGATCCGCATCGCCGGGAACGGACGCCGCCCCGACATGTGCCAGCGCGCGATGCGCAAGTCGAGCTCGCGCAGGGTCGCTGGCGGCAGTTCCCGGCGGGTGTAACCCTCGATGATGCGCCGGAAGACCGGCGAGAGCTCGAAGCTGCGGACGCCCGAGGCCTGGGGCGAGGCAGCGTTCCAGATGCCCAGCCCCTCGCGCTCGGCGCGGTCGAGCATCTCGGCCGCGTGTGCTTCGCCGGTCAGTTCGACGGCGAAGTCGGCGTCGATCGCGTCGGTCAGGGCGATTCGCTGGATGAACGCGCCGAAGCGTTCATCCGCCGCCGAGTCGTGCAGCCGCAGCAGGGATTCGATGCGCGTCTCGATGGTGACGGAGCTGCTCTCGTTGCGCGGATCGGCATCCAGCGCCACCACGCGGGCGACGGCGGGAGTGGCGCCGTATTCGAGCACCTGACGCACGCGCTCCGACCGCTCCGTGACACCGAGCAGCAGTGCGGTCTCGGCGACCGTGAGTTCGAGGTCGGTCGGTCCGATCCGCGTCACTTCGATGCTCAACGCCAGCCCCGATTCGGTGAAGGCGTTCGAGGTGCGCGTGCTGGTCTTCACCGAGAGCTGCGGCAGGTCAGCCAGCAGACGCAGGATGCCGCGGATCGTCCTCTCTTCGAGGTATTCGCTCTGATCGATCACGATGGTGAGCGGCCCGCCGATGCGGCGCAGGCCCCGTTCGAGCAACGCCCAGGGGTCGGCGACCAGCAGGCTCGCATCCGCCTGCGCGAGCGGGTTGCGTTCGTCGATCAGGCCGAAGTCGTCGAGCGCATGGGCCACCTGCGAGACGAACCGGGTCGGCGCGGCG
Organism: Microbacterium sp. I2; assembly: GCF_051364985.1. Classification (NCBI taxonomy): domain Bacteria; kingdom Bacillati; phylum Actinomycetota; class Actinomycetes; order Micrococcales; family Microbacteriaceae; genus Microbacterium; species Microbacterium sp. I2. The sequence continues at coordinate 298,895 of NZ_JBLWIH010000022.1, read as the reverse complement.
CTGTCTTCGCGCATGCGCAGCCACACCCCGTCCTCGTCCGTCGCCGTCGCCCACTGCGCGAGCGCGACGGTCTTGCCGTAGCCGGCCGGTGCGTGCAGTACGGTGAGTGGCGTTGCCGAGCCGAGCGTGGTCAGCAGGCGCGGCCGGGCGATGCTGCCCGGTGGCAACCGCGGTACTCCGAAGAGGGACATGTCGAAGCACCCCCCAAGGTCACGGCAGTCCGCCGCCACTCTATAGGGCGTGTCCGCACGGACGTCGCAACCGGCGGGAACACGTCACCACACCAGCAGTGCAACCCCGATCGCGTTGAACACCACGTGCGCGACCACGGCAGCCGCGAGCCGGCGGGTGAGGGCGAACAGGATGCCGCAGCCCACGCCCACGAGAAGCGGGGCGAGCACCGTGCCCCAGGCGACGTTGCCGCCGAGCGGCGAGACGTGCAGCGCGACGAAAGCTGCAGACGACAGAGCGATGCCGACGACCGCCGCCATGACCCTGCCGAGCGACGCACACAGGTCGAGCAGGGCGGCGAGCACGACTCCGCGGAAGAACAGCTCCTCGACCACGGGCGTGATGAGCACCGCGCCGATCGCGAACACCACGATGGCAGCCACCGACACGATGCCGAAGCCTCCGACGAGCGTGCCGCTCGTCGGTGCGACGAGCTCGACGAGCGCGCGCATGATCAGGCCGGCCGCGACGCCGAGCACCGCGTCGGTCCAGCGCCAACCGAGAACCACGCGCCGGAAGAATCCTCGCGACGCGGCGAGCGGGATCGCGAGGACCGCGGCGGCGACGAGCGGTGACAAGAGCACGACGATGTCGAGCGCCCGCGCGACCCACGGTTCCGCAGCCACACCACGCCAGCCGGCCACGACGAGCGCGGCGACGAAGATTCCCGCGATAGCGAGTAGAAGTGCGACCCATGGCCGCCGATAGAACGACGATGACCCCGGGCTCGCGCCCGGGGTCATCGTGGAGTCGTTCGTCAGTTGCCGGCTGCCGCGCGGCGACGGGCAGCGACGGCGGCGACGGCGATGCCGCCGAGACCGAGAGCGCCGACACCGGCCCAGATCATCGCGGCCGGAACCGAGCCACCCGTTGCGGGCAGGCCACCTCCGCCGCCGGCGGCTGCTGCCACCGTGAGGGTGACCGAGCCGAGCACCTCGCCACCAGGTGCGGTGACGGTGACGACGAATGTGCCGGGCGTGGACGGTGCGGTGAAGGTCGCCGAAGCGCTGCCGTTGACAACCGGCTTCTCGACCGAGGTGCCGGTGCCTGCTGCGGCGACGATGGAGGCGAGCGTGCCTCCGTTGGCGCTGAACGTGACGGTGGCGTAATCGCCGAGCTCGGTCGCGGTGATGGTCACCGACTGGCCAGGCGTGAGGGTGGTGTCAGAGGCGGTGACCGGAGCGTCGGCGGGATACGCTGTTGCTGCTGCGGCCGATCCGAAGACGAGGGCGGCGGTGATGCCGACCACGCTGAGTACTTTCTTGAACATTTGGTTGACTCCCGACAGTCAGTGAACGATGCGCGGCGAGGTGCCTTGCGTGCGTTTCGTGACGGCGAAGTCCGGAGGGTGGGCCTGCCGTACCCTGGTCACTCTAACGAGACGCTCAGCCGATTTCCAGGTGGGGTAATAGACGGCTGGGTAAACATACCTGGCTCGGCATGTCCCCCAGATGGGGGACATATCCTCCATACTGCCAAACATCGATCGATCGCAGCGTGCTTATCGAGCGCTATTTGGACCCTGATCGCGCAATCTGCCGATCCGGCTCACGGCCGAATCTCTGAGACAAGATCGCGTACATGACGGAATTTGGTCCTACCACGAGCCGTGACCACGGCTCGTGACCCGCGCATTCACATCAACACAGCACCCGCGGCGACGAGGGCTACCCAGGTCGCGTTGAAGATGACGTGCACCAGCACGGCACCCCATATGCGTCCTGTCAGCAGCACGAGCGCGCCGCAGGTCAACCCCAACAGCAGGAGGGACACCACCTGGTCGAGGGCCATCGCGCTGCCGATCAGCGCGTGCACGGCGATGAAGAGGGCGGTGCTCGTGAGACCCGCCACCACGCCGGCCGCCACCTTTCCGAACGGCCGGCGCATCACTGAGTACAGCGCGATGAGGACGACAGCGCGAAAGAAGAACTCCTCCAGCGGGGCCGCGATCACGATCGATCCCAGTCCTTCGCTCAGCCACCATGAGGTCGGCAGACGGCCGTCAACGAGTGTCACGCTCGGCAGCGAGCCGTCCCCTCTCAGTGCCACGGCGAGCCATCCCTGTGTCAGCCGCAACAGCAGGGCGAGCACGACACCATAAAGCAGGTCCAGCCAGCGCGCACGAAGCAGTCCGACGGGCCGCGACCGGGTGAACCCCCACACGACGGGCACCAGCATCCCGATCCAGATCATCACCAGACCGGCGATCGCAGCCATGGATGATTCCCACAGCGTATTGAGCAGAGTGCCGGCGAGCAGCGTGACACCGAGTGAGATGAGAGCGATGGCGAGCAGGCCCTCGCGCCAGGCTCGCACCGTCCGCCCGCCGAGCCGCCAGTCGGTGCGCGGTGCGCGTCGACGCTGGCCGCGCGTCACCGGGGCGAGCTCGGCGAGTGCGGCGTCGCTAGGCTGGTCGGGCACTCGCCCACGTTATCCGACGCGGAGGACCATCCCATTGTTTGAGATCCTCACGGTCTGCACGGGCAATATCTGCCGGTCCCCTCTCGCCGAGCACCTTCTTCGTGCGCGCCTGGCGTCGTACTCGCCTGTCATAGCGAGCGCCGGCACACGCGGTCTCGCGTCGGCGCCGATGACGGACGAGGCCCTGCAACTCGCGGCCGATCTCGGTGTGCCCGCAGAGGTTGCGGCGACTCACCGATCCCGCTTCCTGCTCGACGCGATGCTCGCGCAGCCCGATCTGATCCTCACGATGACGCGCGATCACCGTCGCGAGGTCGCGGAACTGGCTCCCTCACGGTTGCGCTCGACGTTCACCATCCGCGAGTTCGCTCGCATCGCGTCGACGATGAGCGAGGACGACCTGCGCAACGCCGCCGATGAGGGCGGGACGGATGCCGCAGCCCGCGTCCGCGCAATGGGCATAGGTGTCGCGGCTCAGCGTGGGCTGGCGATGCCCGCGACGACTCCCGATGAAGACGACGTGATCGATCCCTATCGGCGGTCATGGCAGACGTACCAGCTGTCGGCGTCGCAGTTGACACCCGCCCTCGACCAGGTGGTCCGCGCGGTGTCGCTGGCGGTGGAGCCGGCCCGCTGAGTCACCGCACCGGGTGCCTCGTGTGACCCGTGTGACAAAATGAGCCGCAACCAACGCCCGTGGGGGCCACCGGAAGGCGGACATGGAGCTCACCGATTACATCCGGATTCTGCGCAAGAACTGGGTGATCATCGTCGTCGCAACCCTTGTCGGGGTCGGCGTGGCCGCCGTCTGGTCGCTGACGCGCACGCCCGAGTACGAGGCATCGAGCACCGTGTTCGTATCGACCCAGTCCAGCGGGTCGATCCAGGAGTTGCAGCAGGGGTCGACATTCACACAGGCGAGGGTGCAGACCTACTCGCAGCTGGTGACCACCCCGATCGTGATGAATCCGGTGATCGCCGAGCTCGAACTCGAGACCACCGCTGGCAGCCTCGCCACGCAGGTGACGGCCTCCGCCGCTCTGAACACGACCCTCATCACCATCACCGTGACCGACACCGACCCGGTGCGCGCCGCCGATACCGCCAACGCGCTCGCCGCGTCGCTGACGGCTGCGGTCGCAGAGATCGAGGCGGTGCAGGGCCCCGACGGAACGTCGACGAGTCCCGTGCGTCTGTCGCCGGTCGAGAACGCCCTGCCGCCGCTCGAGCCGTCGAGCCCGAACGTCCCGCTCAACCTGGTTCTCGGCGCACTCGTCGGCCTGGCTCTCGGAATCGGTATCGCAGTCCTTCGCGCCGTCCTCGACACACGCATCCGCACGCCGCGCGACGTCGAAGTGCTGACGGATCGCCCCATCATCGGAACCATCGCCTTCGACCCGAAGGCGAGCGAACGCCCTTTGATCGTGCACGCCGATCCGCTCAGCCCCCGAGCCGAGTCGTTCCGCGCTATGCGGACCAACCTGCAGTTCCTCGATCTCGGCGAGAAGTCCTCGTTCGTCATCACATCGAGCGTGCCGACCGAGGGCAAGTCGACCACCACGATCAACCTAGCGATCGCGCTGGCAGACGCCGGAAAGCGTGTTGCACTGCTCGACACCGATCTGCGCAAGCCGAAGGTGGCCGAGTACCTCGGCATCGAGGGCGGGGTGGGCCTAACCGACGTGCTCATCGGTCGCACTCGCATCGGCGACGTGATGCTGCCGTGGGGAGGCCGTCAGCTGTATGTGCTCCCGGCCGGCAAGATTCCGCCGAACCCCAGTGAACTGCTCGGCTCGGAGCGCATGCGGGCCCTGCTCGAGGTGCTCGAACGGGACTTCGACGTCGTGCTGTGCGACGCTCCCCCGCTTCTCCCGGTGACCGATGGTGCGATCCTCGCGAAGGCCACCGGCGGTGCGATCGTGATCGTGGCCGCCGGCAGGACCAACCGCCAGCAGCTGGCGGGCGCGCTTGACGCCCTCGACACCGTCGGCGCGCACATCGCGGGTGTCGCGATGACGATGGTGCCTACGCGTGGACCCGACTCCTACGCGTACGGGTACGGGTACGGCGCGTACGGGTACGTTGACGATTCCAAGAACGTCAAGCCTGGCAAGACCCCGAAGAAGGCGAAGCCCGCAAAGCCGGCGCCCGTCCCGAAGCAACCGAAGGCTCAGACTCAGGCTGCCGCCGGGTCGCCCCGCTCCACTGCCGCCGCTCCCGCTTCGCCGGCGCCCGCCTCGCCGGCTCCCCCACCTGACCGGGCAGCGCGGACGGAATCCTTCGCCCCGCACGCAGCCGCCCCGAATCCAGCGCCTCGCACGCCCGCGCCGGAGGCCGCCGCCGCTGCCGAAAGCAAGCCACTGACGATCGACGACATCATCCGCGAGTCCGGCGGGTCCACGAAGCCGTCCGGCTGAGCGGAGCAGCCGCATGAGATCCTGGGGCGCGTCGCGCTGGATCGCCGTCGCGGCCGTCGCGGCGCTGGCAATTGTGGTCGGTGTGCTGGCGTTCGCGGCCTACCAGCGCGCGAATCCCGAACCGACGCCCGCCGATCCCCGTCCTGTGCCGTCGTTCGACCTCGGTGTGCAGACGCAGACTCCCACGCCGACGAGCCCGATCGCCGCGCCGCTCGCGCTCGAGGCACAGCGGTTCCTGTCGGTCGGCGGGGTCCAGTGGTGGCGTGCGACCGCCGGCGCGTGCGGCGGTCCTGCTCCGGTCGTCGAGCGCTCTCCCGACAGCGGTGAGACTTGGTTCGATGTCACTCCGACGTATCGCGGCATCGCGCAGGTGCAGTCGCTTGACGCGTTCTCGTCTGAGGACGCCGAGATGGTCGCGGCCCTCGCCGACTGCGAGACCCAGGCGCTGCGGACGTACACGAATGGCGAGTTCTGGGAGTCGTATCCCGATGTGCTCGCGATCTCGCGTTTCGTGAACCCGACGGATGCCGCAACCGTCGTCCTGCCATCAGGTCCAGTCGCCGCCCCGTGCGCACAGGCGTGGGGTCTGCGTGCTTCGGGTGACACCATCGCCCTCTTGTGCGACGGTCGCGTTTGGAGCCGGTCCGGCACCGAGTGGCAGCAGCTCGCCCCCGAAGGCGCCGTCGCGCTGACTCCAGACGGTTCAGACGTGATCGTGGCGCACACAGCCCCTGATTGCGCCGGGCTCGCCCTGTCTCGCGCCACTCCCGAATCGTCGTCTCCCATCGCGTGTGCCGGGGGCTTGGACGCCGCCGCTCCCACCGCGATCGACCTCAGCGGCCCCGACCTCTATCTCTGGTCCGGCGACTCCTTCACGTCGGTCCCACTCCCCTAGCTGCGCCGCCTCCGTTGTGGGCTCGCCCGCCGACCCACCTGCCAGGTCGGAACCGACTCTCAGGCAGTCCGCGTTAGCCTCGACGGGTGGCATCCCGCAATCCATCCGTCTCGCGCGCAGGCCGAGTGTTCGCGTGGTGCCTCGGGGCGCTCCTCATCATTGCCCTGGTCGGCATCGCCTGGATCGGTGTGCGAGGCCTCATGGCCTACTCCCACCTCCAGGCCGCCCGCACGGGGCTCGTCGCGGTTGCCCAGTCCGCAGACCAGTCTGTCGATCCCGCGGCCCTGTCCTCCGTCGGCGAGGATTTGCGGGCGGCGCACGAGCTCACCAGCGATCCTCTGTGGCGAGCGGCTGAGCGTCTGCCCTGGATCGGACCGCAACTGGCCGCGGTGAGCGCGGTGTCTTCGGCGGGCGCTGATCTCTCCGAATCCACGCTCGCTCCCGTCGCGGATCTCGCCGCCAGCTTCTCACTGGATGCCTTCCGGCCGGTGAACGGCCAGATCGACATGGCTGTGCTCACCGGCCTTCGCGATACGGCGCTCGCGGCATCGGCGGGGCTCGACAGTGCGGTCGCCGAGCTGTCGGCCGTCGACCGGTCATCGCTGCTTCGTCCGATCCGTGAGCAGGTGGATGAGCTCGAGGATCAGCTCGACGCCGCCTCCACGCTGGGCGAGGCAGCGGTAGCACTTCCGTCGATGCTCGGGGCAGACGGTCCGCGCACGTGGCTCCTCCTCTTCCAGAACAATGCGGAACTGCGGTCCCTCGGCGGGATGCCTGGGGCCACCGCCGTCATCACCGCAGACGCGGGGCGCATCTCGCTCGATGACCGGGGCACCGCGAGCATCCCCCGATTCGACGAACCGGTCGTCGATCTGGGCGCGGAGCGGATCGGGATCTACGGCGAGAGGCCTGCCGTGTGGTTCTCGGGCACGACGATCCTGCCCGAGTTCGCCGAAGCTGCTGTCTCGGCTCGTGAGATGTGGAAGCGCGCTCACGGCGTCGAAGCCGACGGTGTGGTGTCGCTCGATCCGTTCGCGCTGTCGTATCTACTCCGGGCGACGGGGCCGATCACACTTCCCACTGGCGAGGTCCTGACGAGCGAGAATGTCGTCGACGTGCTCCTGCGTCAGGTGTACGTGGACTATCCCGACCCGCGAGTGCAGAACGATGTGTTCGCGAGCGCCACAGCGGCGGTCTTCGGTGCCGTTGTGGGTGGCGCGGCCAACCCGACCGCGATGATCGGCGCGCTCGCACAGGCCGCGGAGGAAAGACGCCTGCTGCTCTGGAGCAGCGTCGAAGACGAGCAGTCGCTGTTTGCGGGCGCTGATCTCGCAGGATCGCTCCCGGCGACAGATGGCGGTGTCGCACGCTTCGGGGTGTACCTGAACGACGGCACCGGGTCGAAGCTCGGCCCCTTCCTGGATGTCGACGTTCAGGTCGAGTGGGACGAGTGCGCCGCAGCGTCAGCCGGCTCGTCTCGTAGCGCGACGCTCGTGGTGAACCTTGCGAACACTGCCCCGGCGGATGCCGCCGCGAGTCTTCCCAGCGCGATCGCGGGAGGAAACTACGGCGTACCTGCCGGGGTTCTCAGAGTTGTGAGCTACATCTACCTCCCCGAAGGCGCGGAGCTGATGTCGACCGAGGGCATCCCCGTCGGCGCCTTCGGCGGCGGCTTGGACGGCGGCCATCGCGTGCTGTCTCACCAGGTCGACCTGCCGCCGGGTGGAACATCCACCGTGCGGGTAAATGCGGATCTCGATGCCCTCGCCGCTTCCGCCTTGGCCGCGGAAGTCACACCGGGTTTCGGGGTGTCGACGGTTGCATCGAGCTGCAGCCGCTGACGGGCCGAGGCCGTCTGTTACCTCGACCCGGAGAACGTCTTCCTCATGAGGTACGGTGTCGTGGGTGACAGGTCGAAGGGTTCTGATCGGGCAGAACACCAAGCCTAAGCGAGTCGCTTTCGTGCGATTCGGGTCCCGGTTTCTGCTCGACGCCGCAGCGTGGACGATAGCGATCGTCCTCGCATTCTGGCTGCGTTACGAGTTCGCGATACCAGCTGCGTCGATCGGACCGATGCTGTGGCTCGTGGTGGTCACAGTGCTCGAGCAACTCCTCATGGGCTTCGTCTTCGAGCTGTACCGCGGGCGTTTCAGCTTCGGAAGCATCGAAGAGGTACGCGCCCTCGCCTTCTCGGTGATCTCCACCTCTGTCCTTGTTGGCCTGCCGGTCATGGTGTTCGCCACCGGCATCGGGATTCCGCGCAGCATCTTCCTGATCGCGACTCCGATCGCGCTCGTGCTGATGTTCGTTACGCGATTCTTCAAGCGGCTCGCTCTCGAGCAGAAGCGCAAGCCCAAGGCAGACATGACGCTCACCTTGATCTATGGGGCGGGCGCCCTTGGGAGTGCGCTCGTGCGGCAGATGGCGGCCGACCCCGAATCCGAGTACCGCCCGATCGGTCTGATTGACGACGACCCACTGAAGCGGCCGGTGCAGGTTCGAGACGTACGCGTTCTCGGTACCTTCGATGATCTGCCGCGCATTGTCGAACGTACGCAGGCCAAGCTTCTCGTCGTTGCCATCCCACGCGCTGACTCAGCGACGCTCCGACGTGTGCAGGACGCCGCGATGGACCTCGATCTGCGAGTGAAGGTTGTGCCGTCGTTCAGTGCGCTCATCAGTGGCCAGTCGGGCCCCGGCGACCTCCGCGACATCTCGATCGAAGACCTCATCGGTCGCAACCCGGTCGACACGGATGTGAAGTCGATCGCCGGCTATCTGACGGGTAAACGCGTTCTCGTCACCGGGGCCGGCGGTTCTATCGGATCAGAGTTGTGCAAGCAGATCGCCGGGTTCGGGCCGTCCGAGCTGATCATGCTCGACCGTGACGAGACAGGGCTGCAGCAGGCGCAGCTGGGCACCTTCGGACATGGGCTGCTCGACACGAAGGACGTGGTGCTCTGCGACATCCGCGATCCCTCCGCGCTTCAGCTCGTCTTCGATGAGCGCCGTCCTGAGGTCGTCTTCCATGCGGCGGCACTCAAGCACCTGCCGATGCTTGAGCAGTATCCGGACGAGGCCTGGAAGACGAACGTTCACGGATCGCTCAACGTGATCAACGCGGCCCGATCAGTACAGGTAGGGACGTTCATCAACATCTCGACCGACAAAGCAGCGAATCCCACGAGCGTGCTCGGGCATTCGAAACGTGTGGCTGAGAAGCTCACGGCGTGGGCGGCTGAACTGACCGGCATGAGATACCTATCCGTGCGGTTCGGCAACGTCATCGGCAGTCGGGGCTCGATGCTCCCAACCTTCCGCTCCCTCATCGAGGCGGGCGGCCCCGTGACGGTTACGCACCCGGATGTCACGCGCTACTTCATGACCATTCCCGAAGCGTGTCAGCTGGTCATCCAGGCGGGCGGCATCGGCCGGCCGGGCGAGATCCTCATTCTCGATATGGGAGAGCCTGTCCGTATTCTCGAGGTCGCCAAGCGCATGATCGCGATGTCTGGCAAGCGCATCGAGATTGTCTTCACGGGCCTGCGCGACGGAGAAAAGCTGCATGAGGAGCTCGTAGGCAGCAGTGAGAGCCTCGAGCGCCCCTTCCATCCCAAGATCTCTCACACTCGCGCCGATGCCATCACGCCCGAACAGCTCGACCAATCGGATTGGATGACCCGCATGTTCGCGCAGCCACGCAACAACGACACAGCCATCATCCAGCCCGTACGCGTAACGCCGGAGTCTGCACGGTGAACGAACGCATCTATATGTCATCCCCGGACGTCGGTCAGCTCGAGGAAGAAGCACTCGTTCGAGCGCTTCGCTCGGGCTGGGTGGCGCCTCTCGGCCCTGAAGTCGATGCGTTCGAGCGCGAAGTCGCCGAGCGAGTCGGCGTGGCGCACGGGGTCGCCCTCAGCTCCGGCACTGCCGCCCTTCACCTGGGCTTGATCGCTCTGGGCGTCGGACCCGGCGACGTCGTACTCACCTCCTCCCTGACATTCGCGGCGACGGCCAACGCGATCGTCTACACGGGTGCGGAGCCGTACTTCATCGACGCGCTGCCCGACACTGGCAACATGAACCCGGCGTTGCTGCGCGAGGCGCTGGTTTCCCTACGGGCAGCGGGCGAACGCGTCGGAGCGATCGTGCCCGTCGATCTGCTGGGAAAGGCCGTGGATTACACGACGATTCTCGCGATCGCCGACGAGTTCGACGTGCCCGTGCTCGCTGACGCCGCGGAATCGCTCGGCGCCACTCATCGCGGCAAAGCGGCCGGCAGCTTCGGAAGAGCGTCGATCGTCTCGTTCAACGGCAACAAAATCATGACGACATCGGGCGGGGGGATGCTCCTCACCGACGACGAAGAGTTCGCCGCCCACGTGCGATACCTCGCGACGCAGGCCCGGCAACCCGTGGTTCATTACGAGCACATCGACATCGGCTATAACTACCGCATGAGCAACCTGCTGGCGGCACTCGGTCGCGCGCAGCTCGCTCGGCTCGACGAGATGATCGCTCGCCGACGTGAGATGCGGGAGGCGTACAAGGACCTGTTCAGCGAGGTCGACGGCGTGGAGGTGTTCGGCGCAGACGGCGATGAGAACGACAATGTCTGGCTCACGTCGATCCTGGTCGACAAGAGCATCGCCGAATGGGCGCCGAGTGACCTAGCCACGGCCCTTGCCCAGAGCAACATCGAGAGTCGTCCCCTTTGGAAGCCCATGCACATGCAGCCCGTCTTCGCAGATCGTCGTGGCACGATCGACGGAAGTTCGGAGCGGCTTTTCGCAATGGGGCTGACATTGCCCAGCGGCTCCGTACTCGACAACCGCCAGCGCGAGCGCATACTGGCGGCTACCCGGGGCGTTCTCACGCGCCGCGCTGGGAGCCAATCGCGCAATACAGCGTTCACTCTGCCGCTTGGCACGCCCACGGGAGAATGACGTGACATTGGACGGACCCGACGTGGTCACCACTCCGATCGGATCTGATTTCTCCAGTGTCGCCGATTCTTCGCTTAACGTCGCAGCGGTCGATCCCCCCTGGGAGCGGAGCGGCACCGTTACCGAGTACGTGCAAACCGGGCGGCAGGCGCTGGCATCTGTGGAGCGCGTACTAAGGAAGAGGGGATACAGACGTCTCGCTGTACCCTCACACCTCTGCGACAGCATGCTCCAGCCCTTCCTAGCGGCGGGTTGGGATCTTGCGCCAATCAAGATGGGCAGATCCGTTCAAATCGACGTAGACCACCTCAGAGAGGTTGTATTCGAGAGTCACCTGGATACAGCTGTGCTTACAGCTGAGTACTTTGGTCGACTGCCGACTATCGAATACCAGGCCGCACTCGAGCACCTCGCTGCGCACGGAATACCGGTCATCGAGGACGAAACTCATCGACCGTTCCGTCCAGGGCGCGTCCTTGCAGAGTTCTTTATTGGGAGCCTTCGAAAGCTGCTGCCGGTCGCGGATGGCGCGTATATCCGTCACTCAGGACAGAGGTCGCTCCTTCCGACAAGCCCACTGCCCGCTGATGAAACAAGATGGCAAGCGATGGATGCAAAGCGTGACGCAACCAACGCAAACGAACGTGCCGCGTCCAGAAACTTGTTGGTGGCGGCAAACCGGCGGCTGGAGGGGACGTGCAAGCCAACCCATGCGACGCACCGAAGCCTCGATGCGATCCGACGCTTGCCTTATTCGACGCTCGCTGGACGGCGAGTAGACAACGCGCGCGCGCTCACGGAGCTGCTGACATCGTCAGCGATCAGCGTCATAAACCCGCCATCGGATGAAGCTGTCCCAAGCCATCTCGTCGTGGTGGTCCCAAATGCGGCAACTATTCAACGACAACTGTCGGAGCAGGGGATATTCGCTCCCATTCACTGGTCCCGATCACGGATCCTTCCCCCGACGATTCCGTGGCGTACTGACTTGCTGTCCCTGCCAGTCGATCATCGATATGGAACGCGAGATATGGAACGGGTTGCTCGTGCGCTGGCATCCGTGATTACGACATGATTCTCCATGCCCGCGACACCGAGCCTCGAGCCATCCCGAGCCTGTACTTCAGCGCGGCCTACGGTATCGCCAACGCGGAACACTTAGGGGGCCGGTGGGTTACTGTCGCCGACGACGCTGGCACTTGGCAGATGCCGCTCATCATTCGGAAAGACGAAACCGGCGTCATCGATGCCGCCACTCCCTACGGCTACGGCGGGATATTCATCTCTAGGTCGATGTCTGATCGCGTCCTTCGCGCAGCGTGGGGCTCCGCACGTTCACTGCTCGAGGATATGGGAATCGTCTCGGTGTTTCTCCGATTCGCGCCGTTCCTCACTAACAGCTCGGAGCGGGCAAGGGAGCTCGACGGCCTCGACGTCCGGCAGACCTCGCATACAATCGCCGTCCCGGTTCTCGATGCCGACGCAATGTGGACTGCGATGAAAGGCCGCGCGCGTACCGCAATCCGCAAGGCAACCGCACAGGGTCTCACCGCGAACATCGAGAGCATCTCGGAGTCCATCCTGTCCGCCGACGACCCATTCCGTGTGTTGTATGCATCGACGATGGATCGTCTCGGCGCCGGCAACAGCTACTACTTCGGAGAGAGCTACTACCGATATCTCAGCGCAGCCGCCGCCAATCAAGTGCAAGTTGCTTCAGTTCGTGACGCGACCGGCCGAGTCGTGGCGGCTGCGCTAGTGCTGTGCGACGACACCGTCGCTCATTACCATCTTTCTGGTTCTGACCCCGTGGCGGCGCGCGACGGTGCCAACAACCTTCTCATCTGGTCGATCATGAAATGGAGCGCGGAGCAGGGGTATCACTCGGTCCATCTTGGCGGCGGTGTCCGCCCTGAAGACACGCTCTTCCGATTCAAGGATTCGTTCGGTGGCACACATCTTCCGTTTCGCGTCGGCCGCTTGGTAGTGGACGAAAAGCGCTACCACGAATTGGTTGCGGCGCGGGCGTCCCAGTTGCGGTGCGATCCAGCCGATCTAGTTCGAGCGGACTACTTTCCCGCGTACCGGTCGGAGCCCAAAGATGCGAGCTAGATCTTACCTTCGGTGGCGACAGTGTGTTGACAGGGCGCTCGCACTCGTACTGCTCATCATCACGGCTCCAATTCTTTGCGGTGTCGCAATCGCGATTCGGGTGTCACTCGGTCAACCGGTCTTCTTTCGGCAGGAGCGTGTCGGGCAGTATGGCCGGCGCTTTTCGATTGTCAAATTTCGCACAATGGTCAGCAACGCTGAGCAACTAGGCCGCGGTTATATGCCAGCGGAACTTCAACTTGTGCCACCTCTGGGCGCGTTTCTTCGTAAGACGAGCCTCGACGAGTTACCGCAATTACTCAACATTCTCCGCGGAGAGATGAGCTTCGTCGGGCCAAGGCCGGTGTTGCCGGATCAGTTCCGCCGATATACCCCAGAACAAGAGCGTCGAGTCGTGGTCCCTCAGGGGCTGACAGGGCTTGCACAGGTGCGCTATCGCAACGAGGCTCCCTGGTCCGTTCGAATAGAATCAGACCTCGAATACGTCGACCGCGTCAGTCTGAGGCTCGACGCCGCCATCTGGGCAGCCACGGTGCGACGGGTGCTTCGAGCAGATGGCGTTCGCTTAGACCAGGTAGCAGCGGACGTCGACGATCTCGGCGAAGCCGAAAGGAGCGGGCGCGATGACCCACCACCCCAGAGTCCGTCTACGACCAATCGAAAGGTCTGATCTCACCTTCCTCCGAGACCTCGCGAACGAGCCAGCAGTTCGCGCAAGCGTAGTGGGCTGGGATTGGCCATTATCGCTCGCTGGCCAAGAGCGATGGTTCGACAACGGATTCGATTCAGCATCGACGCGACGATTCATCGTCGAGGATGAGAATGGTCTTGCGATCGGGCTAACCGGTCTCTGGGATATCGACTGGCACAATCGCTCCGCATTGACGGCGCTGAAACTAGGTGGTCGGCCCAACGTCCGCGGACGCGGCTACGGCAGATCTGCTGTAGGAGCGGTCATGGACTTCGCCTTCTTAGATGTCGGCCTACACCGCTTACATAGCACGATTATTCATTCTAATGCCGCCTCACGCGCGCTCTACGTCCGCAAGTGCGGGTGGACTGAAGAAGGCACTTTGCGCCAGCACGTATGGCGTGACGGGAGATTTGAAGACCTTGTGCAGGTCGGAATCCTCGTGGACGAGTACATCGAATGGTCAAAGGGAAGCCTTTGATCGTCTGGCGCGGCAGTCGATTGACAAACCGAACCGCCTGGCCGAGCTCGGCGCGTCGCCTCGCCACGATTCATGCCCATCGGAGTCTTGGCAAGGTGAGTCCGACGATCATTACGGAACCCCAAGTGTTTCGTCCGCACGCCACTTTCCACTTGTGAAGGAGAAGGTTGAATGGTCACTGCCGCATGACGCGCCTTTTGTATCTACACCAGCACTATCGCTCTCCCGAAGAGAGCGGTGGCACGAGGTCACATGAGTTCGCCAAACGGTTAGCCCGCGCGGGATATGACGTCCACATCGTGGCGTCAGATCAGTCGGCTGGCGAAGCGCGGGGCTGGACGCGTACTTCTCGCGACGGATACACCGTCCACAGGGTCCATGTTCCGTACACGAACCAGATGACGTATCGACAGAGAGCGTTTGCTTTTATCAGGTTTGCGGGGCTGGCGAGCGTCCGCGCGCGTGCTCTTCGATCGGACCTGATCTTGGCGACGAGTACACCGCTCACGATCATCTTGCCTGCGCTGTTTGCCAAAGCATTTCGTCCCGTGCCGCTTGTCTTCGAAGTACGGGACCTATGGCCCGAGATGCCCATCGCGGTGGGCGCCTTACGCAACCCAGTGCTGAAACGGGCAGCGACTTGGTTGGAGCGGCTCGCCTATTGGAGCGCCGCGCACATCATCGCGTTGTCGCCAGGAATGAGGGATGGAGTGGTCCGAACGGGCGTCGACCCGGGAAAAGTCACTGTCATCCCGAACGCCGCCGACCTCGATCTATTCGCTCCGCCGGCGGACGGTGCCCAGTGGGTGAGCCAGCATCCCGAGCTGTATGGTCGCAAGCTCGTCGTGTATTGCGGAACGCTCGGTCTGCTCAACGGCACACGTTACCTCGCGGAGGTGGCGGCACGCACTCGCGTGAGTAACCCGGAACTCGCCTTTGTTGTCATCGGTGACGGTGCCGAACGCGACGTGCTACTAGCGCACGCGCGCCACCTGGGCGTCCTCGGAGAGAATTTTTTCGTACTGCCGCCGGTGCCGAAGGCCGAAGTCGTACAAGTTCTCGCGGCCGCCACCGTTTCTACATCACTCTTTCTTCCCATTCCAGAGATGGAGGCGAACAGCGCCAACAAGTTCTTCGACGGCCTCGCCGCGGGGAGGCCAGTTGTCATCAACTACGGTGGATGGCAGAAGGACTTGCTCGAGGAGCATTCAGCAGGCATCGCGTTGAACTCGTCCGACTTCGACGATGCGGCTGACGCGTTGAAGACGCTGCTCGGTGACGAAGATCAGCTAAGGGCCGCGGGACGTAGCGCAAGACGACTCGCGGAGAGTGAATTCGGGCGCGATTCGGCCGCAGAAGCCCTCCAGGAAGTACTTCGCGGCGTGGCTGGGCATCCCGTCTGATGGCTTTCATCAGGCAGATGGCCGGATACGGCGTCGCAAAAGTCTTACCGGGGCTAATCGGTCTAATCACCGTCCCGCTTTGGATACGGCTGTTCGGTGACGCTTCGTACGCGATGTATACATCGATCTGGGTGGTGACGAACTTCAGCGCCTCCGTCGCAGTGGGCTGGCTTCGGCAAGGGCTTCTGAGATACGCAGGCAATTCGAAGTTCAGTCTGGGTACCGTTCCGCTCCTCACCCTATTCGCGTGCGTGGTGATCGGCGCATTTCCCCCTGTTGTCTTGACCATCATAATGGTCAGCCAACAAGATAGCGCGCCAGGGATATTTCTCGCAACTATTGCATATGCCGTGCTCAATTCTTTATACCTTGTTGTTCAGGCACAGACGCAGCGAGACGGCGAAGCGAATCGATACGCCGTGGCTGAATTCATTCGCGCCGTTGTGGCTTTGGCAGCGAGCGTGCTCCTCGGGGAGACGATGGGAGTGGCCCCCGCATCGGCCATGGTCGGCGGGTACGCGATCTCGACCTTATTGGCGCTCGTGACTCTTCGAGTTCGTCGGTCGTCAGGATCGCGAGGCACTCGAACCTCCGCGGTCGGTCGCGTGCTCTGGACGTACGGCTGGCCGATGTCGATCTGGTTAGCGCTCGCGCAGGTGTTGGCTTACTTCGACCGTCTTATCCTCATTCCATATGTAAGCGCCGCCGAGATCGGACAGTACGCCGCAGTAAGCGACCTCATCGTGAGAGGTGTTGGAATGGTCGCCTTTCCGATCACGATGGTGGCGCATCCGGTCATCATGACGCGATGGAACGCCGGTCATCACATCGAGGCTCTGCGCGCCAATCGCCATTTCCTCGGTCTTACGGCCCTCGCCGGACTCGCATGCGTCGTCGTCCTGACGTTTGCAGGCAGACCTCTGATCGAGTGGCTTCTCGGCACGCCCGCCCCTGACCTACTCCTCATCGTGGCACTGGCCGTGGGGGGCGGGATGTGGCAAGTTGCACTACAAGCGCACAAGCCATTGGAACTCGCCGGGCGAACAAAGCTGATGACGGTCATGCTAGCGCTCGTCTGCGTCCTCACACTTGCTGCTCTGATCATGCTGGTGCCCGCGTTCGGTACGAATGCCGCGGCAGTGATCTTCGCCATGGGCGCCACCGCCTACGTTATCGGCTCAGTAATCGCGAGCCGCAGTGTTAAATGAGGAAGGTTGAATGTCCGCCAGCCAACGGATAGAAATTGTCGTAGTTTCATATTTCGGCGCCAAGGATCTCGCGAATCTTTACGAGAGTCTCAGAGCACAGAGTCATAAAGAATGGCGCCTAACTGTGGTCGACAACTCGCAATCGATGGATCAGGCCGCGATGATCGCACAACTGGTTGAAGGTGAGGAGCGCGCACGTTTAATACGTTCGGACGAGAACGTTGGCTACTTCGGCGCAGCCCGCCTAGGCCTCGCGGACGCCCCGATCGGCGCGAACCCACTGGTCGTGTCTAACGCGGATATTGTCTTCCCTTCACCTGATGTCCTCGCGGCAATTGCACGCGCGGCGGTCGAAGCGCCCGACGACCTCGGCATGTTGGCACCCAGCATCGTCTCGCAACGGGATGGATGGGACCAGAATCCCCTACTGGTGCGGCGGCCTACGGTCGCGGAACAAAAGGTTCGCATGAATCGAATGTCGTCCGTCTACCGCGCGCAATTCACTGCATTAGCGTCGACGGCGAAACGTCGCTTCAACACGAGGCCACCGCTGAACGCGAACGATTCGAGCGACATCTACGCGCCGCACGGCTCGTTCTTAGTCTTCCTACCTACATACTTCCAACACGGTGGCGACCTCGCGCATCCACTCTTCCTCTTTGCAGAGGAACTCACAGTTGCAGAGAAGACCCGCGCGCTTGGACTACGGGTTGGCTACCGGCCAGATATCCGGCTTGAACATGTGGCTCACGCGCAGATTGGGGTACTGCGATCCCGTAGAGTCTTGCAAGCGATGGTCGCCGCGGCCCGCTACGGACACGACCTCATCGCACGGAACGACGGAGCGTAGTCGATGAAGACGGTACCGACGAGCGCACGCAGAAGCGCACGGAATTCGCGGCCCGGGAGCATGAATCGAATTCTCGGACCGCGTTGGGTATTCCCGGTCTACTGGGCGTTATTTCTCACAACGGTTCTAGTTCTGCATCCAGGTACGACTCTCAACTGGCGCACGGCAGGACTCATAGCTTTGCTCTGCGGGTTCTTCTTTCTCGGCGCTACGCTAGCGACGGCCCGTCTCCTGACTCCGCTCCGTAGAGGTCGCCTCGCTCGCGATCTTGGACTCCCGCGCGAGGTTCCGCCGCTCAGTGCGACGGCTATTCTGTGGGTCATCTGCGTGGGATCGGGGGCGAACGTCCTTGCATCGTTGCTTGCCCTTCAGACCGGGCCCTCAAGCCTGACGGACATCTTGACGCTTGAGGATCTCGCTCAGTCAACGAACTCCCTAGCGATCGCTCGCTACTCCCAAGGAGAAGGTGCGTCGACGCTTGTTGTGATCCTACTTGGATTGGGCTACACCGCAGCCCTTGTAGCACCCTTCCTCGGAAATACTCTGTCAATTCGCCGCTCTCTATTGATCCTGCTTCCCGCACTTACAGCACTTGCGTATTCTGTCGTGACATCGGCGCGACTTGGATTCATTGTTGCGCTCGCGTTGACTTTAGGTGGATATCTCGCGCGAATCATCCTCACGACTGGGGAAACCCCGCGTGTGCGGTTACGCACAGTGGTCATTTCCGTTGTTCTTGCATCCGTGTTGGCGCTCACGTTCGTGGGAATCGGTGTGCTGCGTACCGGGAGCGTGAACACTCAGGCATTTAGCGTCGTAGTCGATAAGCAGGCGGCCTACACTGTGGGGACGGTGGGCGCATTTTCCAGCTGGTTCGATCAATATGGGACTGGCCAGGGGCGGGAGTTGGGCTTCGGGACGGCGACGGTTGCCGGTGTTGAATTCTTGACAGGTCAGGATCGAGACGCAACTCGAGCGTATGGAGAGTTCGCGGTTATCGACAACAGGGGCAGAACTTCGAACGTGTACACGGCCTTTCGCGGACTCCTTATTGATTTTGGGATCGTGGGCACGGTGGCCCTTATGGGCATACTGGGCTTTGTCTTCGGCCGTCTTCACATGCGTACTGCCGGGGGATCGCCGGTGGCGGCGGGGCTGTTGGGGTATGCGTATGCCAGCGTCCTGCTGTCAGGATGGATGGCTCCGACGACCTTCACTAATATCTTGGCCGTAGCGTTCCTAGCGCCATCTGCTTTGCGAATTGCCCAAAGGCGTGCATCGACCGGAAAGTTGTCGATGCGCTGATATTCACATGCTTGCATAGCTCCTTGAGGCGGGACCCGCTCCTAGGCACACGTGGAGGATGTCAGCACGGCGAGGGAGCGTGAAGTTCATGGTTCCTGCCCACCATGTCGCACCGCACTCCCCGCCAGGCTGAGCGAGATATGTCGAGCGATGGTCCGCCCGCAGGAAGGCACCCGAGTCGCCGCACACGTCCATGTACGTGTGCGGCGTGACCGTATGCGCGGGCGCATTCGGCGTTACACGGCTCTGATAAGAAGGAGCGGCGAGCAAACGCTCGCAAGAATGGAGAACCATGCGCCTGTCTGTCATCGGATGCGGCTATCTCGGAGCTGTGCATGCGGCGGCGATGGCCTCCATCGGGCATGACGTCGTCGGGGTCGACGTCGATCCGCGCAAGATCGACGCCCTCTCACGCGGTCAGGCCCCTTTCTTCGAGCCCGACCTGCAGGACCTGCTGACGGCGGGCATCGAGTCCGGGCGGTTGCGGTTCACGGCAGATATCGCCGAGGCATCCGGAGCAGCCGTGCACTTCATCGCGGTCGGCACTCCCCAGCAGAGCGGCGGCGATGCCGCCGACCTCACGTACGTCCACGGGTCGATCGACGCGCTGCTTCCCCATCTGCGACCGGGAGACATCGTCGCGGGAAAGTCGACCGTGCCCGTCGGCACCGCGGCAGAGCTCGCGCCGCGCATCGAGGCGACCGGCGCGACGCTGGTGTGGAACCCGGAGTTCCTCCGTGAGGGATGGGCTGTCCAAGACACGATCGAGCCCGACCGGCTCGTCGTGGGCGTATCGATGAACTCGACCGCCGGCCTACCCGACGCCGACGGTGAACGCGCGTCCGAGGTACTGCGCCAGGTGTACCACCCGGCCGTCGCGGCGGGGACCCCGTTCATCGTGACCGACTTGGCGACCGCGGAGCTCGTGAAAGTCGCAGCCAACGCCTTCCTTGCAACCAAGATCTCGTTCATCAACGCCATGGCCGAGATCGCCGAGGTCACCGGCGCCGACGTCACCCAGCTCGCCGACGCGATCGGTCACGATGCGCGCATCGGCCGCAGGTTTCTCGGCGCCGGCATCGGCTTCGGCGGCGGATGCCTCCCCAAAGACATCCGCGCATTCTCGGCGCGGGCCGAAGAACTGGGGAGAGGCGAGTCGGTCGCCTTCCTTCGCGAGGTCGATGCCATCAACATGCGCCGGCGAGATCGCGCCGTCGACCTGGTCGTGGACGCATTCGGCGGCTCGGTCTTCAAGAAGAACATCACCGTGCTCGGCGCGGCGTTCAAACCGCATAGCGACGACATCCGCGACTCCCCCGCGCTCGACGTGGCCGTGCGAC
The DNA here is from genome assembly GCF_051364985.1 of Microbacterium sp. I2. Classification (NCBI taxonomy): domain Bacteria; kingdom Bacillati; phylum Actinomycetota; class Actinomycetes; order Micrococcales; family Microbacteriaceae; genus Microbacterium; species Microbacterium sp. I2. The sequence continues at coordinate 278,592 of NZ_JBLWIH010000022.1, read as the reverse complement.
TGCACGGCCTTGGCGCGTGGGTCACGATCACCGACCCCGCAGCGCTCGAGAATGCACAGCGCTTGCACCCGCAGCTGAACTACGTCGCAGACCGGGACGAAGCGATCCGCGGCGCGGACGCGCTCATCCTCGTCACCGAATGGGATGAGTACCGGCGCGAGCTCTCCCCCGAGCATGCGTCAACACTCGCCACCGGACGTGTTGTCGTGGACGGACGCAACGGCTTGGATGCCTCCGCGTGGCGAGCGGCCGGCTGGACGTACTACGGGATGGGACGGCCGTAGGGTCGCGACCGACCGCGTCGCACGGACCACGCCACTCGCAGTTGGGTCGCTGTCTTGGGGGCGCAACTCGTGTCGGGATGGGCGAAACGCTCGCCTGCGGGACTGGTGAGCGCTACCGTGAGTGCCACACACACCTCGCATCGGAGATTTCCATGGCACAACGTCCCCTTGGCGTCACCATCGTCGCGATCATCGCGTGGGTGAGCGGCCTCCTCCAGATCATCGCCTCGATCTTCGTCATTTTCGCCGGCATGGTCATCACACCTGTCGCGCTCGTCGCGTGGCTGAGTCTGGCCATTGGCATCGTGACACTGATCGTCGGCATCGGACTATGGCGCGGCAACCAAACCGCACGTATCGTCGCGACGATCGTGTTCATCGCGAACATCGTGCTCGAGGTGCTCGGCATGTTCAACGGCGAGAGTCTTTGGTCGGCGATCGCGGGCTCCATTCTCTCGATCATCGGACTGATCCTGCTCTACACCCGCTCGGCGCGGGAGTACTTCGGGTCATAGGCGACCGGCGGGTCGTCAGCCTCTCGGTCGACCTAGCCCCCGGGCAGTCCGCGACCGCGACGACCGCGCCAGCCGTAGTTGCCTCGACCTGTGGCACTCCGTAGGATCAACCTGATGATCGCCACCAGTCTGCGCACGCCGCGCCGCGCCGCCCCTGCTGCCTCACTGGCAGCTGTTGTCGCGCTGGCGACGTTCGCCGTCCTCGGCGCTCCGGCCGCCGCGCAGGCTTCCACGATCTACCCGCCGTCCGGCGCCTGCACCGCCAGCCCCGCGACGACGCAGCCCGGCTCGACCATCGGCTTCGAATGCGCCGCCGGCACCTTCTCGGGCGACGAGAGCGTTACGGTCACCGTCACCGGCGAGAACGGCGCAGGCGCAACGATCGGCATGGTGCGCTTCGCGATCAGCACCGCGAGCGAGGTCGTCACCTCCGAGGCGAACGGCTCGCTCGCCCCGCTCAGCATCACGCTGCCGTCCAACGCCACCGGCACGTACAACATCGCCGCGATCTCGTCGACCTCGGCCGGCGGCACCGCCGCGGTCTCGATCACCGGAGCCGACGGCCTGCCCGTGACCGGACTCGACAGCGGCTCGATGCTCGGCCTGTGGATCGGCGGCGGCGCGCTCGTGCTCGCTGGCGCTGCACTCGGCATCGCCGCGGTCGTCCGCCGCAGGCGCGACGCCGACTAACAGCGGCGTCCGGCGTCCCAGGTATGGTCGGGGCCATGACGGTCCCCGTGTCGACGTCGCTCGAGCGCACCTACCGGTACCTTCGAATCGGCCTCGCCGGCACGATCGTGGTCATTTTCGTCGGGGTCGGCCAGGCTGCGGGGACCGTCGGTTGGCTCACCTCGGTGAGCGATTACTTCTACACTCCCGCGCGCAATGCCATCGTCGGCGCACTCATCGCCGCAACTCTCGCGCTCGTCGCCCTCTCGGGTCGCGGGGCGGAACGCGCGCTTCTCGACGCCGCAGCGCTGTTCGCGCCGTTGATCGCCGTGGTGCCCACGCCGGTGGCGGCTGGTGAGATCCCCGGGGTGGTCACTTCGTGCATCGATCGCTGCTTTCCTGCGGAGTACATACCGGATGCCGCCAACGGCGTCGGCACCTACCTCGTGGTCGGCACACTCACGGTGCTGATCGCCGTGCTGCTCGCGGCGCTGCGGCAGGTCTCGCTCATGGCCATCCGGTTCTCGCTCGCGATCGCGGTGGTCGTGCTGATCGTCGTCGGGGTGGCGTGGGCGTTCGCGCGCAGCGCGTTCCTCGAGTACGGGCACTTCGTCGCGACGGTGGCGTTCTTCGCACTGTTCGCCGTCGTGGCGGTGCGCAGCGCCTTCCCACGGCGCGGTGTTGTGCCGGCACCGGTCTATCGGGTGCTGTACACCGCGATCGCGGTGGGACTGGCGCTCGTACTCGTGGCGTACATCCTGTTGCTGGCCTTCGCCGATCCCCACGGCATCCCGATCGTGCTCATCGTCGAGACGGCCGCACTGGTGCTGTTCTTCGCGTTCTGGGTGGTACAGGGCATCGAGAAATGGGACGAGCCCGACCCGTCGCTACGCTAAGCGCGGCGAGGTGCGAACGGTGAGCGTGACGCCACGATACCTCGTACGGCGGATCAGGCCACGCCGGTCTGCGCCTCCGCGACGCGACGAACGCCCGCGAGCGGCCGCGCCGTCACCAGGATCGGCAGATGGTCGCTCAGCCCCTGCGGCAGCGTGCGCACCCGATCGATCTCGAAGCCGATCGACGTCGCGAAGTCGTAGTGGCCACGGAAGAACCGATACCGCGTGTACGTGCGCGAATCGCTGAGGTTCAGCTCGTACCCGTGCTCGCGCACGTGCTGGCTGAGATGCTCCTTGAACACCGGATAGTTGTAGTCGCCGACCATCAGCGCCGGCAGCCCCTCACCCAGCTGCTGCAGCTCGGTGAGCGCTGTGCGGATCTGGTGGCGCCGCAGCGAGTTCAACGCGGTCAACGGCGCCGCATGGAAGGACGCCACGATGAGGTCGAGATTCTCATCGATGTCGTGGAGCCGGACGCCCAGCATCCGCTCCTCCGCCGGCTTCAGCACGCGATCGTGCAGCGACTTCTTCAACGCCAGCGCGCGCACGTCGACGGCGCGATACGTGTTCTCGCGGTAGTACACCGCGAGACCCAGCCGGTTGCGCTGCGTGGACTCGGCCAGCCGCAGACCCGAGATCTCTTCGGGCAGATCGGAGGTGTCGGCCTCTTGCAGGCAGAGCACGTCGGCTCCGTGATGCTCCACCAGATGGACGAGCTCGCCCACGGCGCGGTGCTTGCGCAGGTTGTACGAGATGACCTTCATGTCGGCCCCCAGCCTAGGCCGGGCCGGTGTCGAACGGGTGACCGGCCCATGGATACGACGGGGTCTCACAGTAACCTCATACGCCACGCCCCACTCGCCGTCCGTCACACCATCTCGGTCCTCGGCGTGACGGTGCGCGCGCCGCTCAAAGCTGACACACGCACGATCGCCGGCGGAACGCCCGGTGGCTACCCGCGGATGGGTGTGTAGCATCGGGGTACTTGCCGCATGCGTCGGGGGGCCGCTGCTGGGGGGCGGGGGCCCGAGGCAGTAGATCGCTCGAGAGGACCCCGCGCGCATGAGTTCCCCCACCGGTGGCCCCCAGACGGCCGTCATCATCGAAGATGACCCCGAAATCCGCCACATCCTGGCCGAGGTGCTCGAATCGGCGGGGTTCTCCACCGTCTCGGTCGGCAACGGCATCGACGGAGTGCACGCCGTGCTCACCTACAAGCCGCTGCTGACGACGCTCGACGTCAATATGCCGGGCATCGACGGCTTCGAGGCGGCCAAGCGCATCCGTGCCCAGTCCGACACGTACATCATCATGCTGACCGGCCTGACGGATGAAGCCGACGTCGTAGCGGGCCTCGGCGCCGGCGCCGACGACTACCTGCTGAAGCCCTTCCGCCCGCGCGAGCTGCGCGCCCGCATCGACGCGGCGATGCGCCGTTCCCACGCGGGCCCCGGCGGACCGGCCACGACAGTCCCCTCGCAGGACACTGTCGGCCCGTCGGTCCCCGGCGCGCGACCGGTGACGTCGGACCTTCCCACCGTCTCGCCCAGCGCACCCACGCCCCGCGTGCCCGTCGCGTCGGAGGCATCCGGCACAGAGGCTGCGGCATCCGTCGACCACCATCCCGGCGCCACCGTCGGTGACGCGGGCGAATGGCTCGAGCACCGCGGCCTGCGGCTGCACGCCGAGAACCGCCTCGTGACGATGAACGGCGCCGAACTCGACCTCACCCGCACGGAGTTCGACCTGCTCGCTACACTGCTCGAATCCAAGCGACGCGTGCGCAGCAAGGCCGACCTGACCCTGGTGCTGCGCGGCGAGTCGTACGTCACCAGCTACTTCGTGGGGGATGCCGACAAGCGAGCCGTCGAGGCGCACATGACGAACCTGCGTCGCAAGCTCGGTGACAGCGCCGCGAACCCCACGTACATCGAGACGGTTCGCGGGGTGGGCTACCGCCTCACCGCCGAGTCCGCCTGACGGCCCGGCGATCCCCCGCACCCGTCACCACTGCGTCCCCCCGCCCAGACCGCAGGATCGGGAAAGAGGAGGCATCCGTCTCCCCAGAAAACGGATGCCTCCCCTATCTCCCCCACGCCGCGCTCCCCAGCTAGCGGCGCACCCCGGTTTCCGATGCGATTCGGGTTCGCATCAGACCTTGTATCCGCGCCTTCGGCGGATGAGCTTGATGAACATCGAGAAGGTGTGCGCCACCCTCGCGATCGGCTGGCCGCCCCGCCTCGTGGCCATGCCTACGATGTCGGCACGGGCGAACGGGCTGATCCTGGTCAGGTAGCCGGCGCTCCTGATCTGCAGCGACAGCAGCGAGTTCTCGACCTCGCTGTCTTTGACCCACGGCGACGACTGGTGGTTCTGCGCCATGACGTCGCGCAGCGCCTGCGTCGAGAAGATCGAGAAGTGGCCGCCGAGAACGGCCACGTCGGGGCCGCGCAGCAGGTTGCTCATGCTGAACGCAGCGAACTGCGAGTGCTGACCGGTGATGAGGAACCTCGGGACGAGCCCCTTGATCGGCCTGCCGTCCATCAAGCAGATCGCCGAGATGCCGCCGATGCGGGTGTCGGAGGTGGCCTCCGCCTCGAGATACTCCACCGCTCGAGCGTCGGCGACCGCGTCGCCGGCCACGCTGAGCAGGTAGTCGTTGCCTTCGACGAGCGAATAGCCGTAGTTGAGAGCCCCCACCTTCCTGTCGGGGTTCTTGCCGATGTCGTGGACGAACACCTCGGTGAAGTGTTCGCCGAGGTCGGTGGTGATCTCGTGCGGACCGGCGTACTGCGATGCGATCTTCATCGTGGCATCCGATGCGTTGCTGACCACAACGTGAACGACATCGGGAACCCGCGTCTGCCCGAGCAGCGACTCGATCACCTGCGCGATCGACTCCTCCTGGTAGTCCGCCGGGATCACGCAGCCGATCGTGGAAGGGTGCGCCGAGGTGCCGTCGAGCACCGCCCCGACCTCGTCGGGCGCGGCGAGCACGGCGTCGTTCTCCGCGTCAGCGGGGAGCACCATGTCCGTCACGTTCGTCCCTTCCGATGTCGAAGCCGCTTTCGGCCACGAACCCAGTGTCATCGACCGACCGCAACGCGCAGCCGTGGCATCCATCAGCCGAGCGCAAGGTTCGCGCAAGAGAACCGCAACGCTCAAGTGGCAAGCGCTCGCCCACACCGCCCTAGAATCGCCACATGGCTAGCGGGGGGTTGGCGAAGGAGGCGTTCGCCGTGCGCGCGCCCGATCCGCGCACCCGCTCCGTATGGCTGACGCAGCTGGTGCTGGCCGCCAGCGTCGTGATCATCAACCTCCTGGTGCTCGCGCTGCAGCCGGCGGTGTTCATCCGCTGGAACTACGGGGTCGGCGCCGCACTGGTCGTCGCGATCACCCTCGCCGCCCTCGCCATCCCGTGGGGCAGGCTTCCCCCCATCTGGGTGCTGGCGGTGCCGTTCGCAGACGCGATCGCGATCGCGCTGATCGCCGCGACCACCGACCTGCGGTTCGGATATCTCTGGGTCTTCCCCGTCATGTGGGTCGGCATGCATTTCGGCCTGATCGCCCTCACCGCGATGCTCGGCATCATCGGCATCGCACTTCTGATCGAGACCGCGATGGACCCCGGCGCCGAAACCGCCTTGCGGGTGATCATCGTGCTGCTCTCGCTCACGTTCATCGGCATCACGTCCCACCTCGCACTGCGCCGCACTCGTTCGCTGCGACGGCTCCTCGGCCGCCAGGCCAAGCGGCTGACCGTCACGGCGCGGCGCCGGTCGGCCGCGGAGCGTCGCACGGCTGAGATCCTCAACGGCATCGACACCGGCATCGCCCGCATCGCCGACGACGGCCGCGTCCTGGCCGTGAATGACGCCTACTCGCGCCTGTACGGACTCGACCCGCGCGATCCGCTCCTGCCTGCGCGATCGGTCGAGTACACAGGAATGCGGGGGATGCCGGTGCCGCTGGCCGATCGGCCCTTCACCCGCGCGCTGCACGGCGAGACCTTCACCGACGCCTCCGTATGGCTGTTCACGCCCGAAGGCGAGTGGCGCACGCTCTCGGTGACCGCGAAGCGCCTCGGCGCCCACGGCGAGGAGGGCGCGGGGATCCTCCTCGTCGTGCACGATGTGACGGCCATCACCTACGCGCAGCGGGAGCGGGAACGCCTGACGGCGATGGCGTCGCACGAGCTGAAGCACCCGCTCACCGTGATGATCGGCAACGCCGAACTCGCCCTCGAGGTCGACGAGCTCACGCCCCGCACGCGGGGGCGCTTCGAGGCGATCCTGCACGCGAGCGAGCGGATGCTCGAGATGACCAACAGCATGCTCTCGGCGTCGCGCAAGGACTACAGCGGGCGCGACGACTTCGACCACATCGACCTGCGTTCGATCGTGCTCGACTCCGTCGCGTCCTTCCACCCCACGGCGAGCGCGAACGACGTCGAACTCGACGTGCAGGCGGCCGAACCGCTACCCGTGACCGCTGACGGCTTCCGCCTGCGCCAGGTGATCGACAACCTCGTCAGCAACGCGATCAAGTACACGCCGGCCGACGGTCACGTGCGCATCATCGGCGAGGCGGGGAGTGAGACGATGACGATCACGATCATCGACACCGGGATCGGCATCCGGTCCTCCGACCTCCCCCACGTGATGACGCCCTACTTCCGCAGCGCCCACGCCCGAGAGACCGCCACGGGCACCGGCCTCGGCCTCGGGATCACCCGCGAGATCGTCACGGCGCACGGCGGAACCCTGACAATCGACAGCGAGGAAGGCGTCGGCACCACGGTGACCGTGTGCCTCCCCCGCGGTGCCGGCGACACCGACACGCACGCAGAGAGACGCGTATGAGCGACATCCTCGCCGGATCCGGCTTCGAGCTGGGCATCGCCCAGGCAGCGATCACGACCCTGGCCACGATCCTCACCATCGGGATCGCCTTCCTCGTCAGGCCGAGCGCGGCCACCCTCTACTGGGCTTTCGCTTTCGTGCTGGCCATGGCGGCGACGTACGGCGTCGTGATGGGAGACCTCAGCGACAACGAGACACTGCGCCGCGCCTCGCTCGGAGCGCTGCTGGGTGCACCGGCCCTGTTGTGGTCGGGCTTCCGCGCCCACTGGGGGCTGCGCCCGCACGTGTGGGCCGGGCCGGCGCTCGCCATCGCATCCGCCGTCGCGCTCGCGCTCGCTCCGAGCCAGGCGTGGTTCGTCTGGGGCTACCGGACCGCGTTCCTCGCGGCATCCGTCTTCGCAGGCCTGTTCCTCGTCGACTGGATGCGGGTTCCCGCGCGCCGCCACGATCGGCTCCTGCTGCCGCTCGCGATCGTCTCGGCCGCGTTCGTCGTGGTCGGCCTCGCATCGTTCGTCGCCGGGTTCCTCTTCCCGCCGTCGGACGGCGACGACTTCGTGCTGCAGCGCATGATCTCGTCGATCGGGATGCTCGCGTACGTCGGCTGTGCACTCGTCGCCGTGGTGGGGCTTCCGGCGCGCGACGCCGCGTTCTCACCGAACACCGGCGGCGCGACGCCCGAGTGGCAGCGGTTCGAGCAGACGGCGTCGGAGCGCCTGCTGCGCGCGCAGATGACCGCAGAGACCTGGTCAGTCGTGTACCTGCGCCTCGACGACGCCATCGACATCCGCCAGACCGCGGGCGCAAGCGCCTTCGCCAGGCTCTCGACACGGTTCGAGGAGGAGGTGCGGGCGACGTTCCCCGCGGAGTCCGATGTCGTCGCGCCGGCACCCGGGTCGGTCGTCGCGCTGGTGCCGAGACCGGATGCCACGGTGCGCGAGAGTCTGCGTGCCACGCTGGAGCGCGTGCCGCAGCTGGATGCCGCGGGCAGCCTGCCGATCCGACCCACCGCGAGCGCCGGCTGGGCTCCGGCAACCATCCTCGGCTACGACCTCGACGCCCTCGTCTACACCGCGCGCGAGGCGGCCGTGCTCGCCAGCGAGAAGGGCGGCGACCGCTGGGAGCGCGTCAGCGCGACGGTGGTCGACCGGCTGATCAGCCGGTCAGAGCGACGGTGAGGGAGTCGGGCGCGCTGCGTCCGTGCCCGCGGACACCCCGCTTCTCGGGCGCGGCCGGGCGAGGCGTTCGCGGCCTGGGCTGAGGGTGCGGCCGTGACCGGGGACGGGATGGGTCAGTCTCGCGGCATCACTCGCGGTCGCGCCGGGCCCGAGTCTGCTCGGCGCGCTGGGCGAGCAGCTCGTCGGCCGGGTAGCCGACCTCGGTGAGGGTGAGCCCCCGCGCGGCGAGCACCTTCACGTCGGGCACGCGGTCACGGGCGTCGCGGATGTCCACGACGTCCTCGGCGTCGAGCCGCCCTTCGCCGACCGCGACGCACGCACCCACGAGTGCCCGGACCATGCTGTGACAGAACGCGTCCGCCTTGACGTTCGCGACCAGCACGCCGGCGTCGTCACGGTGCCAGTCGAACTCGAGCAGCGTGCGGATCGTGGTCGCCTCTTCACGCGGCTTGCAATAGGCCGCGAAGTCGTGAAGTCCGATGAGGGCACGGGCCGCGGCATCCATCGCCTCATGATCGAGGGATGCCCTCACGGAGGTCGTGCGATGCCGCTCGAGCGGGTCGTAGCCGGTGACCGTGTCGGCGATGCGGTACTCGTACCGCCGCCACACGGCTGAGAAGCGCGCGTCGAACCCTGGAGCGGCTTCGACGGAACGCGTGACCGCGACGTCGGAGTACGCGCCGACGACGCCGGTCATTCGCGCCGCCAGAGCCGTGACGCGATCCTCCGGGGGCGACGTCTCGCCCGCGCGCGGGCGGCGTGCGAGCAGCCGGGCGTCCTGCGCCTCGTCGAGGTCGACGTGTGCGACCTGGCCGCTGGCGTGGACTCCGGCATCCGTCCGCCCTGCGACCACCAGGCGCGGATCCCCGCCCAGGACGCGGCCGAGCGCGGACTCGAGGGTCTCTTGGACGGTGCGCAGTCCTGGCTGGCGGGCCCAACCGCGGAAGTGCGTGCCGTCATACGCGATGTCGAGCCGGATCCGCACGCACCCAGCCTACTTGCGGGCGCCGCACAGACCCTCCGTCGTAGACTTGCGGTTCCCCCCACGAGAGAACCCATGACGTCGACTGCGCCCGCTGAACGCCCCGCACGGTACCGGGGTCTCGATGGACTGCGCGCCATCGCGGTGACGCTGGTCGTGGTCTACCACCTGTTCCCTCCGGCACTGCTGCCGGGCGGGTTCGTGGGCGTCGACGTGTTCTTCGTGATCAGCGGGTTCCTCATCACGAGCCTGCTGCTGCGTGAGCATGACACCACCGGTCGCGTCGGACTGCGCGCGTTCTGGCAGCGCCGCGCCCGGCGCCTGCTGCCCGCCCTCGTGCTCGTCGTGGCGGTGTGCTCGACGCTCGCGTGGCTGATCGGCGGCGACGTGCTCGTACACCTCGGCGCGCAGGTCTTCGGCGCGGCGACCTTCAGCTACAACTGGGTCTCGATCGCCGGCGGCAGCGGATACTTCGCCGCCGCCACGCCCGAACTGTTCCGCAACTTCTGGTCGCTCGCGGTCGAGGAGCAGTTCTACGTCCTGTGGCCGCTGCTGTTCCCCCTCTTCCTCCTCCTGCCCCGTGCGTGGGCGCGGGTCGGCGTCGCGCTCGCGTTGGCTGCGGCATCCGCGCTCTGGATGGGCGCCGCCGTCACCCGAGGCGACGACCTGACGCGCGCCTACTTCGGCACCGACACGCACGCGTTCGGCATCCTCCTCGGCGTGGGGCTCGCGTTCCTCATCGCGCCCATGCTCGCGCGACCGCCCGCGACGGCGGGGATGGGCGCTGCTCCAGCGGAGCCGGTGCTGGATGACGCGAGCCTCTCGGTGGGCTGGAAGGTGGTGCTCCCGCGGTTCGGGACCAACCGGGGCACTCCCGCGGGTAGCGCGACCCGACCGGCGTGGGTCGACTCACGGCGTGCCCGCGCGATCACAGGTGTGGCCGGCGTCCTCGCCATCCTCGGCGTGGTCGGCGTCGCGATGCTGCCGGCGGCGGATTCCGCGGCCACATTCCCGGGCGCGCTGCTCGCCGCGAGCGTGCTGACCGCGGTCGCGATCGTCGCTGGAGTGTGGCCTGGCTCGTGGTTCGGCCGCGCGATCGACGTCGCGCCACTGCGGTGGGTCGGCGACCGTTCGTACGGCATCTACCTGTGGCACTGGCCGCTGCTCGTCCTGGCCGTCGCCGCTTTCGAGGGCGCCGGAACCTCCGCCGGCGTGCCCGTGTGGATCGGGCTCGGCGTGCTCGCAGCGACGGCCGTGGCATCCGCTCTGTCGTACCGCCTCGTCGAGATGCCGGTGCGTCGCCGGGGCCTGCGTGGATCGGCGCGCGTGCTCGCCGGGCGCCTGCGCAGTGGCCCGCGCGCCCGCGTCCGTGCGATCGGCGTCGCCGCGGCGGGGGTGCTCTTCATCGCCGGCACCGGTGCCGCGATCGCCGCCGCCCCTCCTGTTTCAACCAGCGAGGCCGTCGTGGACGCGGGGCGTGAGGCACTCGAGCTGGCCCAGCGCGAGGCCGAGAGCAGCGCCTCTCCGAGCGCGACCGAAACCCCTGCTGCCACTCCGGAGCCGCAGGCGACGGATGCCGCGGACCCGGCCGCCGTCCACGTCCCCGGTGACCGGATCACCGCGGTCGGCGACTCGGTCATGCTGGCGTCGGCGAAGGGGCTGCTCGAACGGCTGCCCGGCATCGAGGTCGACGCCGAGGTGTCACGGTCGATCTGGGCGGGCCCCGGCATCCTGGAGTCCCTCGCCGCGAGCGGCCGGCTGCGCCCCTACGTGGTCGTCGCGCTCGGGACGAACGGCCCCGTCAACCTCGAGTCGCTCGAGAAGATCGCCGCCGCGGTCGGCCCGGAGCGGCACCTCGTGCTCGTGAACGCGTACGCCCCGCGCGACTGGATCCCGGGGGTCAACGCCGATCTGCAGGCCTTCGCCGACGCGCGGCACAACGTGAGCATCGCCGACTGGTCGGGGGCGATCTCGCCGCGGCTCGACCTGCTCGCCGGCGACCACGTGCATCCCGGCGGCGAGGGCGGACTGCTCTTCGCCGACACGGTCGCCGACGCCGTCGACGCCGCCGAGCGCGAACGCCTCGAACGTCGCGCGAACGTCATCCGCAGCGTCGAGGCCAACCTCGGGGTCGACCTCACCCCGTAGCTCGCCCCCCTCTCCCCCTTGCGCGCATCCCTCCGTCGCACATCCCTCCATCGCGCGACTTGCGTCGCGCGGCTTGCGTCGCGCACTGCCGAGATTGAGATTGAGAAACCACACATAGGTTGAGACACCACCTCTGCCGCGGTTTCTGAACCTACGCACGGTTTCTCAACCTCAACCCCCGACGGAGTGCCGCCACGAGCCGGGCCGGGACGCCGCCGCGAACGGGACCCGAAGCGCCGCCGCAGCCTCCGCCCCCGCGATCGTCGAGGTCGCTCTTGAGACACCACACGTAGGTTGCGAAACCACACGTAGGTTGAGAAACCACCTCTGCCGCGGTTTCTGAACCTACGCATGGTTTCTCAACCTCAACCCCCGACGGAGTGCCGCCACGAGCCGGGCCGGGACGCCGCCGCGAACGGGACCCGAAGCGCCGCCGCAGCCTGCGCCCCCGCGATCGTCGAGGTCGCTCTTGAGACACCACACGTAGGTTGCGAAACCACACGTAGGTTGAGAAACCACATGTAGGTTGGGACGCCACCTCTGCCGCGGTTTCTGAACCTACGCACGGTTTCTCAACCTCAACCCCTGGTCCGGAGGCACCCAGCTCCCGTCCGCGCCCTGACATGCGCCACCGGGTCGGCACGGCCACACGCCCGACGTTGAGGTTGAGAAACCTCATCTAGGGTGAAACACCCCGCGCCGCCCGGTTTCTCAACCCGCGCGTGGTTTCTCAACCCGCGCTTGGTTTCTCAACCTCAGCGCACGTGAACAAACTCGACACACCCCGGCAAACGCAGCGAGACCCGCGGCCCCGAAGGGCCGCGGGTCTCGCGGGTGCAAGGGACGCCGGAACAGGATGCTCCGGCATGGCCGGGCGGCGACGCCCGGCGGTCCGATTACTCGGACTTCTCCTCGGCGGGCGCCTCGACGGCGTCCTCGGCAGCAGCCTCAGCGGCAGCGCCCTCCTCCTGCGACTCGGCGCCGGCCTCGGCGGCGGTGTCGTCAGCAGCAGCCTCGTCAGCCGAAGCCTCTTCGACCGGAGCCTCGTCGGCGGCCGGGGCCTCCGACGCGGCGGGGGCGGCAGCATCCGCCTTCGCAGCCTTCTTGGCGGACGGCTTCTTGGTGACGGGCTCGAGAACGAGCTCGATCACGGCCATGGGCGCGTTGTCGCCCTTGCGGTTGCCGACCTTCGTGATGCGGGTGTAGCCGCCTTCACGGTCGGCGACCAACGGCGCGATCTCGGTGAAGAGCTCGTGCACGACGGACTTGTCGCCGATGACCGACAGCACGCGACGGCGGGCGTGCAGGTCGCCGCGCTTGGCGAACGTGATCAGACGCTCGGCGAGCGGACGCAGGCGCTTGGCCTTGGTCTCGGTCGTCTTGATCGACTTGTGCGTGAAGAGGGCCGCGGCGAGGTTCGCAAGCAGCAGGCGCTCGTGTGCGGGACCGCCTCCGAGGCGGGGACCCTTCGTGGGCTTGGGCATTCTCAGTTACTCCAGTGGGAAAAGTCGGTCGATATGACGGACGCCTCGGGCCGAGGCATCCGGTCAGACGGTCTCGTCGTCGTAGCCGCCGTAGAAATGCGCACCGTCGAACCCGGGGACCGAGTCCTTCAGCGACAGGCCGAGCGAGACGAGCTTGTCGCGCACCTCGTCGACCGACTTCTGACCGAAGTTGCGGATGTTCATGAGCTGCGTCTCCGACAGGGCGACGAGCTCCGACACGGTGTTGATGCCCTCACGCTTGAGGCAGTTGTACGAACGGACCGACAGGTCGAGGTCCTCGATCGGCATCGACAGCTCGTTCGACAGGACGGTCTCGACCGGCGCGGGGCCGATCTCGATGCCCTCGGCCTCGACGTTCAGCTCGCGCGCCAGACCGAACAGCTCGGTCAGGGTGCGACCGGCCGACGCGACGGCGTCACGCGGAGCCATCGACGACTTGGTCTCGACGTCCAGGATGAGCTTGTCGAAGTCGGTGCGCTCACCGGCACGCGTCGCCTCGACGCGGTACGAGACCTTCAGGACCGGCGAGTAGATCGAGTCGATCGGGACCTGACCGGCCTCGGCGTACTCGTTGCGGTTCTGCGTCGCCGAGACATAGCCACGGCCACGCTCGATCGTGAGCTCGAGCTCGAACTTCGCGGTGTCGTTGAGGGTCGCGATGACCAGCTCGGGGTTGTGCACCTCGACGCCCGCGGGAGCGGAGATGTCGGCGGCGGTGACCTCACCGGCGCCGGTCTTGCGCAGGTACGCGGTGATGGGCTCGTCGCGCTCGCTGGAGACGACCAGCTGCTTGATGTTGAGGATGATCTCGGTGACATCCTCCTTCACACCCGGGATGGTGCTGAACTCGTGGAGGACGCCGTCGATGCGGATCGACGTCACGGCCGCGCCGGGGATGGACGACAGGAGGCTGCGACGCAGCGCGTTGCCGATCGTGTAGCCGAAGCCGGGCTCCAGCGGCTCGATGACGAAACGGCTGCGGAACTCCCCGACCTTCTCCTCGGTCAGAGTGGGACGCTGTGCGATGAGCACTATGTGTTCCTTTCGATCACGTGCCCGCTATATGACACGTGCGGTGGGTGAGGTGTTGAGTTTTACTCGTGGGATGCCCCGGTGGAGGCATCCCGAAACGAACGGTTGCCGGGGCACCAGTGACGGTGCCCCGGCTCCGAGAGATCAGACGCGGCGGCGCTTCGGGGGACGGCAGCCGTTGTGAGCCTGGGGCGTGACGTCCTGGATCGAGCCGACCTCGAGGCCGGCGGCCTGCAGCGAGCGGATCGCGGTCTCGCGACCCGAGCCCGGGCCCTTCACGAAGACGTCGACCTTCTTGACACCGTGCTCCTGCGCCTGGCGGGCAGCGGACTCCGCGGCCATGCCGGCGGCGTACGGCGTCGACTTGCGCGAGCCCTTGAAGCCCACGCCACCCGACGACGCCCAGCTGATGACGGCGCCCGACGGGTCGGTGATCGAGACGATCGTGTTGTTGAACGTCGACTTGATGTGGGCCTGGCCCAGCGCGATGTTCTTCTTCTCCTTGCGGCGCGGCTTGCGCGCGGCGGTCTTGGCCTGTGCCATTGCTTTGCTCTCCTAAACCCTGGGGCCGCGCCTTAGCGCGCCTTCTTCTTGCCGGCGACGGTGCGCTTCGGGCCCTTGCGGGTACGCGCGTTGGTCTTCGTGCGCTGACCGCGCACCGGGAGGCCGCGGCGGTGGCGGATACCCTCGTAGGAGCCGATCTCGACCTTGCGGCGGATGTCGGCGGTCACCTCGCGGCGGAGGTCACCCTCGACCTTGTAGTTGGCCTCGATGTAGTCGCGGAGCGCGACGAGCTGGTCGTCGCTGAGGTCCTTGACGCGGATGTTCTCGTCGATCTCCGTCGCCTTGAGGATCTCGTTCGAGCGGGTACGGCCGACGCCGTAGATGTAGGTGAGTGCGATCACCACGCGCTTGTCGCGCGGGATGTCCACGCCAGCAAGACGTGCCATGCGGTTCTCCTAAGGAGTGAGTGGAGGTGTGGAGCAGCACCGGTGCCCGGGCCTCCGCCCGAGGTGTCCCCCGCGCCCCTGTCGGGACGCGGGTTCTGATGCTGCCGTGTGTGTGTTGAGTTATGAGATTCGGGATGCCGCGCGTGGCGGCATCCGTCAGCCCTGGCGCTGCTTGTGACGCGGGTTGCTCTTGCAGATCACCATGACGCGGCCGTGGCGGCGGATGACCTTGCAGTGGTCGCAGATGGGCTTGACGGAGGGATTGACCTTCATGATTTCCTGTTTCGCTGTCTTCGCCGGGCAGGCTTCACCCTGTCGGGCACGCCTGGGGCGTTACTTCTCGACCGGTCTAGCGGTAGCGGTAGACGATGCGGCCGCGGGTGAGGTCGTAGGGGCTGAGCTCCACGACCACGCGGTCCTCCGGGATGATGCGGATGTAGTTCTGCCGCATCTTGCCCGAGATCGTGGCGAGCACCTTGTGTCCGTTGGTGAGCTCGACGCGGAACATCGCGTTGGGCAACGCCTCGGAGATCACGCCTTCGATCTCGATGACACCGTCTTTCTTCGCCATATACTCGCTTACGCTTCTGCAGACCGGCCGGTCTGCGGTGGATGGGGATTCGGTGCGGCGACACGCCAATATAGGCGCAACGCACCAAAGATCAATCATACGTGATAACGGATGCCTCGGCAAACCGGCCCGGCCGCGGCATCCGTTCGTGCTCCCCGCGTGCTGCGGGGGCGTGCGGCGTGCGGCGTTGAGAAACCACAGAGGGGTTGGGAAACCGTACGTAGGTTGAGAAATCCCGCGCGGCGCGATGTCTCAACATACGCGTGGTTTCTCAAACTCGAGGACGGGCGTGAGGCTGCGCACCCGCTCCTCCCCAGGAAGGCGGCGTACCGCGGGATCCACAGATCGGGCGTCGGCCCGAGATGAACGGATGCCGGGGGCCGAGCATGAGGGAATGATCGCCGTCAGCACCACCGCCGTCGTCCCCGTGACGGTGCAGCCATCGCCGGTCGAACTGCACGCCGTGCGCGAGACCGCGTTCGGCGCCCCGAGCTTGCGGAATCGGCAGCGGTACGTGCGCGTCCGCGCCGGCATCTATGCGCCGCGGGCCGCGTGGGAGGCGCTCGCGCCCTGGGAGCGATACCTCGCTCGGGTCCACGCCTACGCGCTCGTATGCCCCGGCGCCGTCTTCGCATACGAATCGGCGGCCGCGCTCCGCGGCATGCCCTTGTTCGGTGAGCCTCGCGATATCCACGTGTTCGCCTCGGAACGCACGTCATCGCGCCGGTTCGGCGATGTGTGTGTTCATACGGGTGTCGACGGGCGCGTGGTCGAACGGCTGCAGGGCTTCGCCCTCACATCAGCCGCCGACACGGCGATCGACCTGATGCGGGTGCTTCCGCCCGCGTTCGGGCTCGCGGTCGGAGACGCCGCCATCTCCCCCGCGCAGGGTGGCAGTGTCACGACCGAGATGCTCCTGAGCCTCGCGGAGAGTCAGGCGCACCGACGCGGCCGCGGGCGCCTCACCCTGCTCCTTCCGCTGCTCGACCCGCGCGCGGAGTCTCCCGGGGAGTCCGTGAGCAGGGCAGTGATCGTGTGGTCCGGCTTCGAACCGCCCGAGTTGCAGGTCGTCTTCCGCATCGACGGCTTCAGCGATCGCGTGGACTTCGCATGGGCAAGCGTGCGTGCGATCGGCGAGTCCGACGGCTTCGGGAAGTACGTCGGCGAGACCGCCGAGGAGACGATACGCAGGGTGCGGGAGGAGAAACGGCGCGAGAGCCGTCTGCGTCGCCAGTGCAGCGCATTCGACCGTTGGGAGATGAACGACGCCAAGCGGGTGACGCCGCTCGTCGAGAGGCTCGACGCCATGAAGATCCCGCGGATCGCACATCCTCGCGCCGGCCTCCTGGTGATGACGAACGGCCGGTCCTTCCCCGCCGCCGCAAGCCGTGCTGTCCCCCGTTGAGGTTGAGAAACCACATCGACGTCGAGACCCCTTACGCCGCGCGGTTTCTCAACTTACGCGTGGTTTCTCAACCTCCGGGCGGTTTCTGAAGCCAGGACCCGGGCGGATGCCAGGGCCACCGGCATCCGCATCCCCACCACGCCGGCCGGGGTCGAGAAACCACATCGACGTCGAGACACCCCACCCCGCACGGTTCCTCAACCTACGTACGGTTTCTCAACCTCCGTGTGGTTTCTGAAGCCAGGACCCGGACGGATGCCAGGGCCACCGGCATCCGCATCCCCGGCACCCCGGCCGGGGTCGCGAAACCACATCGACGTCGAGACACCCCACCCCGCACGGTTCCTCAACCTACGTACGGTTTCTCAACCTCCGTGTGGTTTCTGAAGCCAGGACCCGGACGGATGCCAGGGCCACCGGCATCCGCATCCCCGGCACCCCGGCCGGGGTCGCGAAACCACATCGACGTCGAGACACCCCACCCCGCACGGTTCCTCAACCTACGTACGGTTTCTCAGGGCCCGACCAGAAACGGCGGGAAGCGACGCCGGGGTCATTCGAAGAGCGTCGCGAGCTGCCCGGGCTCGGGGAGCTGGCTGTTCGAGATGACCTCGCCGTTCACCGCGACCGTGGGGGTGCCGATGCCCTGCGAGCCGGGCTGGATCGGCGTCTGCGGCGTCATCTCGGTGACGTAGCCGGCGAACTTCCCGTCGTTCACGCACGAGTCGATGCCGGTCACGCCGACGCCCGACGCGATCTCGAGGATCTCGTTGTTCGTCAGGCCGCTCGAGCCCTCGGCGGGCTGATTCGCGAACATCGCCTGCAGGAACGGCAGCGACGCCTCGGGGTCGGCCTCGGCGACGCAGTACGCGGCGTTCGCGGCGCGGGTGGAGAACTGCGTGCCGCGCGACTGGTCGTCGAGGATCGAGATCGGATGGATGCCGAGCGTGATGCTGCCGTCATCGACCATGCTCTCGATCTCGGCGCCGTACACCTGCTCGAACTGGTTGCAGATGGGGCACATGAAGTCGACGAAGGTGTCGAGACGGTTCTCGCCGTCGCCAACGAGGATCGCACCGGTCTCGACCTCGATGCCCGCCGAGGTCGGCGGGTTCACGTCGGTCGGCACGGGCTTGGGCGCGGACGCGTTGTTGAGGGTCACCACGAGCACCGCGACGAGCACGAGCGCCACGACGACCGCCACGCTCACCCAGATCGCGAACCAATTGACCTTGCGTGCACCCTGTGCCATCTCGACTCCTTGAAACCCTGCGCCCGTGATTACGCGAACTCGCGGGGCGTCACGCCGAACGGCGCCAGACCCGCGGCTCCCCCGTCGGGTGCCGTCAGCACCCAGATGCCGTCATCGTGCACGGCGACGCTGTGCTCCCAATGGGAGCCCGCCGTGCCGTCGATCGTCGACACCGTCCAGCCGTCGTCCTCGACGTATGTCGCCTGATCGCCGATGACGACCATCGGCTCGATCGCGAGCGCCAGACCCGGCCGCACCTCAGGACCGTGGTCGGCGACGCGGTAGTTGAAGACCGACGGCGACTCGTGCATCTTGCGGCCGATGCCGTGACCCACGTACTCCCGCAGGATCCCGTACGTGCCTGCCTCGGGCGAGTTCGTCTCGATGTACTCCTGGATGGCGGCGCCCACCTCGGCGAGGTGCTTCGCGGTGGCGAGCGCGGCGATGCCGGCCCACAGCGAGCCCTCGGTGACATCCGACAGGCGCTGCCTCTCGGCGACGAGCTCCGGGCGCGCAGCATCCGGTACCACGAACGTGAACGCCGAATCGCCGTTCCAGCCCTTGTACTCGGCACCCGCGTCGATCGACACGATGTCACCCGGCTCGAGCACGCGGTCGCCCGGGATGCCGTGCACGACCTCGTCGTTCACCGACGCGCAGATCGTGTGGCGGTACCCGCGCACCATCTGGAAGTTCGACTTCGCCCCGCGGGCGAGGATGACATCGGATGCCGCAGCATCCAGCTCCGCGGTGGTGACGCCCGGTGCGATCAGACCGCGCACCACATCGAGGGCGGCAGCGGTGATGAGCCCGGGTTCCACCATCGCCCGCAACTGGGCGGGCGTCTTGTAGATCGAGCGGCGCAGCGACACGACTACGCGGCCGCGGAGCGGGCGAGCCCGCGCGCCTCGAGCGCCGCGATGATGCGGCCGGTGATCTCGTCGAGCGAGCCCACGCCGTCGATCCGGTCGACGATGCCGCGCGTGCGGTACACCTCGAGGATCGGCGCCGTCTCGCGCTCGTAGATCGACAGGCGGTTCGCGATGCCCTCTTCGGTGTCATCGCTGCGGCCCTGCTCGGCAGCGCGCTGCGACAGACGGGCGATGCTCTCCTCGCGGGGCACCTGGAGTTCGATCACAGCGTCCAGCGCCTCGTCGCGGCCCTCGAGGAAGTCGTCGAGGCTCGCGACCTGTGCGACGTTGCGCGGGTACCCGTCGAGCAGGAATCCGCCCGCGGCATCCGCCTGCGCCAGACGATCGCGCACGACCGCACTGGTCAGCTCGTCAGGCACCAGGTCACCCGAATCGATGATCGCCTTGACCTGCTGGCCGAGCGGGGAGCCGGCCGCGACAGCGGCGCGGAAGACGTCGCCGGTCGAGACGGCCGGGATGCCGAAGGCCTCGGCGATACGGACGCCCTGCGTGCCCTTGCCCGAGCCCTGCGGGCCGACGATGAGAAGTCGCGTCATCGGAGAAGTCCTTCGTAGTGGCGCTGCTGCAGCTGGGCGTCGATCTGCTTCACCGTCTCGAGTCCGACACCCACGATGATCAGGATCGAGGCGCCGCCGAACGGGAAGTTCTGGTTGGCGCCGACCGTCGCGAGGGCGATGAGCGGGATGAGGGCGATGAGGCCCAGGTACAGCGAGCCGGGCAGCGTGATGCGCGTGAGCACGTAGTCGAGGTACTCGGCGGTGGGACGACCGGCACGGATGCCGGGGATGAACCCGCCGTACTTCTTCATGTTGTCGGCGACCTCGACCGGGTTGAACGTGATCGCGACGTAGAAGTAGGTGAACCCGACGATGAGGAGGAAGTACACGGCCATGTAGATCGGGTGGTCGCCGTTGGTGAAGTACGTCTGGATCCACTGCACCCAGCCGGGGATCGAGTTATCGGCGCCGGGCTGCATGTTGAACTGCGCGATGAGCGCGGGGATGTACAGCAGCGACGAGGCGAAGATGACGGGCACGACGCCGGCCATGTTGACCTTGATCGGGATGTACGTGTTCGTGCCGCCGTAGGTGCGACGGCCGACCATGCGCTTCGCATACTGCACCGGGATGCGCCGCTGCGACTGTTCGACGAACACGACGAGGGCGACGACCACGATGCCGACGGCGAGCACGAGGAGGAAGACCTCGAAGCCGCGCGAGGCCCAGATGGCGCCCATGGCGGTCGGGAACGTGGCCGCGATCGAGGTGAAGATGAGGAGCGACATGCCGTTGCCGATGCCGCGCTCGGTGACGAGCTCGGCGAACCACATGATGAGGCCGGTGCCGGCGGTCATCGTGATGATCATGAGCAGCTGCGCCCACCACACGTCGTTGGTGAGCAGCTGCTCGCACTCGGGAACACCGGTGGTGCCGAAGAGCTGACCGCTGCGGGCGACCGTGACGAGGGTCGTCGACTGGAGGAGCGCGAGGGCGATCGTGAGGTAGCGCGTGTACTGCGTCAGTCGCGCCTGGCCCGCCTGTCCCTCCTTGTAGAGGCTCTCGAAGTGCGGGATGACCACGCGCAGCAGCTGCACGATGATCGTCGCGGTGATGTACGGCATGACGCCGAGCGCGAAGATCGACAGCTGCAGCAGCGCACCGCCGGAGAAGAGGTTGACCAGCGACAGCAGGCCCTCGGTGCCCGCCGACTGGTCGAGACAGGACTGCACATTCGGGAAGTCGACGAACGGCGCGGGAATGTGGGCGCCGAGGCGGTACAGGGCGATGATCGCCAGAGTGAATGCGATCTTCCGCCGAAGGTCGGGAGTGCGGAAGACCCGCGCGATGGCGCTGAACAAGAGGACTCCTCCAGAGGGGATGCCGGCACGCACGGCGACGTGCCGACGTCCAGGGTAACCCAGTGGGGGCCGGAGCAAGCTCCGACCCCCACTGTTGACCGCTTACTTGACGGTACCGCCTGCGGCGACGATCTTCTGCTCGGCAGAACCCGAGACCTTGTCGACCGCCACGTTGAGCTTCACCGAGATGTCTCCGGTGCCGAGCACCTTGACCTTCTCGTTCTTGCGCACCGCACCCTTGGCGACCAGGTCGCCGACGGTGACGTCGCCACCGGCCGGGTACAGCTCCGCGAGCTTGTCCAGGTTCACGACCTGGTACTCGACGCGGAACGGGTTCTTGAATCCGCGCAGCTTCGGGGTGCGCATGTGCAGAGGCATCTGCCCACCCTCGAAGCCGACCTTGACCTGGTAGCGGGCCTTCGTGCCCTTGGTGCCACGGCCGGCGGTCTTGCCCTTCGAGCCCTCACCGCGACCCACGCGGGTCTTGGGGGTGTTCGAGCCGGGGACCGGACGGAGGTGGTGAACCTTCAGCACGCCGGGGCGCGACGCCGGAGCGTCGGCCTTCGGAGCCGCCTTCTTGGCCGGAGCCTTCTTGGCGGCGGGCGCCTTCTCAGCCTTGTCGGCAGCCGGCTTGGCGGCAGCCTTGTCGGCGGCCGGCTTTGCAGCAGCCTTCTCGGCGGCCGGCTTTGCAGCAGCCTTCTTCGCGGGAGCCTTCTTGGCAGGAGCCTTCGCCTCTGCCTCGACGGCCTCGTTCTTCTCGGCCTTCTCAGCCATCAGTCGATCTCCTCAACCTTCACGAGGTGAGCAACGGTCCGCACGTAACCGCGCGTCTGCGCGTCGTCGGGACGGACGACCGAGTCGCCGATCCGCTTCAGACCGAGCGAACGCAGCGTGTCGCGCTGGTTCTGCTTCTCACTCACCTTGGACTTGACCTGCGTGACCTTCAGACGCGCAGCCATCAGACACCTGCCTTCGCAGCGGCCGCGGCCTCAGCCTCGGCACGGACGAGACGGGCGGGGGCGACCTGGTCGAACTCGAGTCCGCGACGCGCGGCGACCGCACGGGGCTCCTCGAGCTGCTTCAGGGCCTCCACCGTCGCGTGGACGATGTTGATCGTGTTCGACGAGCCGAGCGACTTCGACAGCACGTCGTGGATACCGGCGCACTCGAGGACGGCACGCACCGGGCCACCGGCGATGACACCGGTACCGGCAGCGGCGGGGCGCAGCAGCACCACGCCGGCAGCGGCCTCACCCTGCACCGGGTGCGGGATGGTGGAGCCGACGCGGGGCACGCGGAAGAAGTTGCGCTTGGCCTCTTCGACACCCTTCGAGATCGCCAGGGGGACCTCGCGGGCCTTGCCGTAGCCGACGCCGACCACACCGTTGCCGTCGCCGACGACGACGAGCGCCGTGAAGCTGAACCGACGACCGCCCTTGACGACCTTCGACACGCGGTTGATGGTGACCACGCGCTCCAGGAACTGGCTCTCGTTGCGGTCGCGACCACCACGGTCACGGTTGGGGTTGCGCTCGCGACCGCCGCGACGCGGCTCACGCTCGCGCTCGGCGGGCGCCGTAGCGGCGGCGGCCTCAGCGGTGGCGGCGTCGGCCGGAGCCTCGGCAGCAGCCTGCTCGGTCACGATGTTCTCCTTGTTGTCACTCACAGGTTCAGACCTCCCTCGCGGGCGCCCTCGGCGATCGCGGCGACACGACCCGCGTAGCGGTTGCCACCACGGTCGAACACGACAGCCGACACACCGGCGGCCTTCGCGCGCTCGGCGAGCAGCTCGCCGACCTTGCGGGCCTTGGCGGTCTTGTCGTCTTCGGACACGCGCAGGTCGGTCTCGAGCGTCGAAGCCGAGGCCAGCGTGTGGCCCTTGCTGTCGTCGACGATCTGGACGAACACGTGGCGTGCCGAACGGGTGACGACCAGGCGCGGACGCTCGGTCGTGCCCACGACCTTCTTGCGGAGGCGGGCGTGACGACGCGCGCGGGCGTCGGTCTTCGTCTTAACAGCCATGGTTACTTACCACTCTTTCCGGCCTTGCGCCGGACGACTTCGCCGGCGTAGCGCACACCCTTGCCCTTGTACGGCTCGGGCTTGCGGATCTTGCGGATGTTCGCAGCCGCCTCGCCGACGGCCTGCTTGTCGATGCCGCTCACGGTGAGCTTGTTGTTGCCCTCGACCGTGAAGGTGATCCCGGCGGGCGGCTCGACCAGGACGGGGTGCGAGAAGCCGAGGGCGAACTCGACCGAGCTGCCCTTCTGCGCCACGCGGTAACCCGTGCCGACGACCTCGAGGCCCTTGGTGTAGCCCTGGGTGACACCGATGATGTTGTTGTTGATGAGCGTGCGGGTCAGGCCGTGGAGCGAACGCGACTCGCGCTCGTCGTCGGGACGGGTCACGATGACCTGGCCCTCTTCGACCTTGACTTCGAGGGGACGGGCCACGGTGAGCGCGAGCTCGCCCTTGGGACCCTTGACGGCGACATCCTGGCCTTCGACCGTGACGGTCACGCCGGCGGGGATGTCGATCGGAAGACGACCGATTCGCGACATGTCAGATCACCACACGTAGGCGAGGACTTCCCCACCCACGCCCTTCTGCTCGGCCTGACGGTCCGTGAGGAGACCGGAGGAGGTGGACAGGATGGCGACGCCGAGGCCACCGAGCACGCGGGGGATCTCGGTCGACTTCGCGTAGACGCGGAGGCCGGGCTTCGAGACGCGCTTGATGCCGGCGATCGACCGCTCGCGGTTCGGGCCGTACTTGAGCGTCAGGGTGAGGGTCTGGCCGACGCGGGCGTCACTGACGTCCCAGGCGGCGATGTAGCCCTCCTGCTTGAGGATGTCGGCGATGTGGGTCTTGAGCTTGGAGCTCGGCAGCGACACGGAGTCGTGGTGCGCCGAGTTCGCGTTGCGCAGACGGGTCAGCATGTCTGCGACCGGGTCTGTCATTGTCATGAGTTGATTCCTTTGTTCAGGAGGTTTCGGCTGCCGTTACACGACAGACGACCTTCCATGATGACGATGTTCAGTTGTGGAGATCGGATGCCCCGGCCTGCGCGGCGCGCAGGCCGAGGCATCCGCGAATCACGCCTGGTCTTCGTTGCGGAAGGGGAAGCCGAGGTGGCGCAGCAGCGCACGGCCTTCGGCATCCGTCTTCGCCGACGTCACGACCGTGATGTCGAAGCCGCGGACGCGGTCGATCTTGTCCTGGTTGATCTCGTGGAACACGGACTGCTCCTGGAGACCGAAGGTGTAGTTGCCGTTGCCGTCGAACTGCGTGCCCGACAGGCCGCGGAAGTCGCGGATGCGGGGAAGCGCGAGGTTGACCAGACGGTCCACGAACTCCCACGCGCGGTCGCCACGGAGGGTGACGTGCGCGCCGATGGCCTGTCCCTCACGCAGCTTGAACTGCGCGATCGACTTGCGGGCCTTCGTGACGACGGGCTTCTGACCGGTGATCTTGGTCAGGTCGTCGACCGCACCATCGATCACCTTGCTGTCGCGAGCGGCCTCACCGACACCGGTGTTGACGACGACCTTGACCAGTCCGGGGATCTGCATGACGTTCGGGTAGCCGAACTCCTCCTGCAGGGCCTTCTTGATCTCGGTGTTGTACTTCTGCTTCAGGCGCGGCTGGATTTTGCCAGCGGGCGCGGCAGTGGCGGTGCTCATATTCAGAGGTCCTTGCCTGACTTCTTCGCGTAGCGCACGCGGACCGTGCGCTTCACGCCGTCCTTCGTCTGCTCCTCGACGCGGTGGCCGACGCGGGTCGGCTTCTTGGTCGAGGGGTCGACGACGGCGACGTTGGAGATGTGGATCGGGGCTTCCATCGTCTCGATGCCGCCCGTCTTGGTGCCGCGCTGGGACTGGCCCACACGGCTGTGCTTGGTGACGTAGTTCACGCCCTCGACGATGACGCGGTTCTGCTCGGCGAGGACCTCGAGGACCTTGCCCTGCTTGCCGCGGTCGCCGCCGCGCTCGGGCTTGGCGCCCGAGATGACCTGAACCAGGTCGCCCTTCTTGATCTTCGCCATGATCAGATGACCTCCGGGGCCAGCGAGACGATCTTCATGAACTTCTTGTCGCGAAGCTCACGGCCGACCGGTCCGAAGATGCGGGTGCCGCGGGGCTCCCCGTCGTTCTTCAGGATGACGGCGGCGTTCTCGTCGAACTTGATGTAGGACCCGTCGGGACGACGGGTCGACTTGACGGTGCGGACGACGACGGCCTTGACCACGTCGCCCTTCTTCACGTTGCCGCCGGGGATCGCGTCCTTGACCGTCGCGACGATGATGTCGCCGACGCCGGCGTAACGCCGGTTCGATCCACCGAGCACACGGATGGTGAGCAGCTCCTTGGCGCCGGTGTTGTCGGCGACCTTGAGGCGGGATTCGTTCTGAATCATTGCTTACTTCGCCTTCTCGAGGATCTCCACCAGGCGCCAGCGCTTGGTGGCGCTCAGCGGGCGGGTCTCGTTGATGACGACGAGGTCGCCGATGCCGGCGGTGTTGCCCTCGTCGTGCGCCTTGACCTTCGAGGTGCGACGGATGACCTTGCCGTAGAGGGGGTGCTTCACGCGGTCCTCGACCTCGACGACGATCGTCTTGTCCATCTTGTCGCTGACGACGTAGCCGCGGCGGGCCTTGCGGTAGCCACGGGCGTCGGCGTCGCGCACGTCGTGTGCGGACGACTCGTGGCCGGCCGCCTGCTCGACGACCGCAGCCTCGGCAGCCTTCTTCTTGGTCTCAGCCATCACTCGGCCTCTTCCTTCGTAGCCTCGTCAGCGGCGTCCGCCTTCTTGGCCTTCGTCTTCTTCGCCTTGGTCGCCGTCTCCACGGGGGCGGGAGTGGCACGGATGCCGAGCTCGCGCTCACGGATGACGGTGTAGAGCCGCGCGATGTCGCGCTTGACCGCACGGATGCGGCCGTGGCTCTCGAGCTGGCCGGTGGCCGACTGGAAGCGCAGGTTGAACAGCTCTTCCTTGGCCTTGCGCAGCTCCTCGACCAGGCGCTGGTCTTCGAACGTGTCGAGCTCGCTCGGGGCGAGCGTCTTGGTGCCGATCGCCATTACGCGTCGCCCTCCTCGCGCTTGATGATGCGTGCCTTGAGAGGCAGCTTGTGGATGGCACGGGTCAGGGCCTCACGAGCGAGTTCCTCGTTGACGCCGGCGACCTCGAAGAGGACGCGACCCGGCTTGACGTTTGCAACCCACCACTCCGGCGAGCCCTTACCGGAACCCATGCGGGTTTCGGCCGGCTTCTTGGTGAGCGGACGGTCGGGGTAGATGTTGATCCACACCTTGCCGCCACGCTTGATGTGACGGGTCATCGCGATACGAGCGGACTCGATCTGACGGTTCGTCACATACGCGGGCGTGAGCGCCTGGATGCCGAACTCGCCGAAGGAGACCTTCGTGCCGCCGGTGGCCTGGCCGCTGCGACCCGGGTGGTGCTGCTTGCGGTACTTGACCTTGCGGGGGATGAGCATTACGCCGACGCTCCTTCTGCCACGGGGGCCTCGTTGCGGCGGTCGCCGCGCGGACCGCGACGGTCACCGCGCTCACGCGCCGGCTTCTGGTTCGCCTGCTCGCGCGCGAGCTCCTTGTTGGTGAGGTCGCCCTTGTAGATCCAGACCTTCACGCCGATGCGGCCGAAGGTGGTCTTCGCCTCGTAGAAGCCGTAGTCGATGTTCGCGCGCAGCGTGTGCAGGGGCACACGACCTTCGCGGTAGAACTCCGAGCGGCTCATCTCGGCGCCGCCGAGGCGGCCGGAGACCTGGATGCGGACGCCCTTGGCGCCGGCGCGCTGCGCGCCCTGCAGACCCTTGCGCATCGCGCGGCGGAACGCCACACGTGCGGTGAGCTGCTCGGCGATGCCCTGCGCGACGAGCTGAGCGTCGGCCTCGGGGTTCTTGACCTCGAGGATGTTCAGCTGGATCTGCTTGCCGGTGAGCTTCTCGAGGTCGGAGCGGATGCGCTCGGCCTCGGCGCCGCGGCGACCGATCACGATGCCCGGACGGGCGGTGTGGATGTCGACGCGGACGCGGTCACGCGTGCGCTCGATCTCGATGTTGCTGACGCCCGCGCGGTCGAGCGAGGTCGTCAGCAGGCGACGGATCTTGATGTCCTCGGCCACGTAGTCGGCGTAGCGCTGTCCCGGCTTCGTCGAGTCGGAGAACCAGCGGGACACGTGGTCCGTGGTGATGCCGAGGCGGAAGCCGTACGGGTTTACCTTCTGTCCCATTACTTGCTCGCCTTCTTGGTCTTGGCAGCCGGGGCCGACTCAGCGACCTCGGGCGTCGAGAGCACGACCGTGATGTGGCTCGTGCGCTTCTTGATTTGGAATGCGCGACCCTGGGCGCGGGGGCGGAAACGCTTGAGCGTCGTACCCTCGTCCACGTACGCGTTCTTCACGTACAGGTCCTGCTCGTCCAGGAACTCGCTGTCCTTGTCGGCCTTCACGCGAGCGTTCGCGATCGCCGAGGCGACGAGCTTGTAGATCGGCTCGCTCGCACCCTGCGGCGCGAACTTGAGGATGGCCAGGGCCTCCTCGGCCTGCTTGCCCTTGATGAGCGCGACGACACGACGAGCCTTCTGAGGGGTCACGCGGATGTGTCGCACGCGTGCGATGGACTCCACCATTTCTCTCTCCTCTTGCGTCGCCTTAGCGGCGACGGCCCTTCTTGTCGTCCTTCACGTGGCCGCGGAAGGTGCGGGTGGGCGCGAATTCGCCCAGCTTGTGTCCGACCATGGTCTCGGTGACGAACACGGGGATGTGCTTGCGACCGTCGTGCACGGCGATCGTGTGACCGAGCATGGCCGGCACGATCATCGAGCGGCGCGACCAGGTCTTGATGACGTTCTTGGTACCGGCTTCGTTCTGGACGACGACCTTGCGAAGCAGGTGCTCGTCGACGAAGGGGCCCTTCTTAAGGCTACGAGGCATCTTCCTCTACTCCTACTTGCGCTTCTTGCCGGCGTTGCGACGACGGACGATGTACTTGTCACTTTCCTTGTTCGCGTGACGGGTGCGGCCTTCGGCCTGGCCCCACGGCGAAACAGGGTGACGACCACCGGAGGTCTTGCCCTCGCCACCACCGTGGGGGTGGTCGACGGGGTTCATCGCGACACCGCGGACGGTCGGGCGGATGCCCTTCCAGCGGTTGCGGCCGGCCTTGCCCCAGTTGATGTTCGACTGCTCGGCGTTGCCGACCTCGCCGACGGTCGCGCGGCAGCGCGCGTCGACGTTGCGGATCTCGCCCGAGGGCAGACGCAGCTGGGCGTAGGGACCGTCCTTGGCGACGAGACGCACCGAGACACCGGCCGAACGTGCCAGCTTGGCACCGCCGCCGGGGCGGAGCTCGATCGCGTGGATCACGGTACCGGTGGGGATGTTCTTCAGCGGCAGGTTGTTGCCCGGCTTGATGTCGGCCGAGGCACCCGACTCGACGATGTCGCCCTGCTGCAGCTTGTTCGGCGCGAGGATGTAGCGCTTCTCGCCGTCGAAGTAGTGCAGCAGCGCGATGCGCGCGGTGCGGTTGGGGTCGTACTCGATGTGAGCGACCTTCGCGTTGACGCCGTCCTTGTCGTTGCGACGGAAGTCGATCACGCGGTACTGGCGCTTGTGGCCACCACCGATGTGACGCGTGGTGATGCGGCCCTGGTTGTTGCGGCCACCGGTCTTGCTCAGCGGGCGGAGGAGCGACTTCTCAGGCGTCGATCGGGTGATCTCGGCGAAGTCGGCCACCGACGAGCCGCGGCGACCCGGGGTCGTGGGCTTGTACTTGCGAATAGCCATATCTCTAGTCCTCTATCCCGACCGTCAGCCGACTGCCGTGAAGATGTCGATGGTGCCCGACTTCAGGGTCACGATGGCGCGCTTGGTGTCCTTGCGCTTGCCGGTGCCGAAGCGGGTGCGACGGGCCTTGCCGACGCGGTTGATCGTGTTGACCGCGGCCACCTTGACGCCGAAGATCTTCTCGATCGCGAACTTGATCTCGGTCTTCGAGGCGCGCGGGTCCACGAGGAACGTGTACTTGCCCTCGTCGATGAGCCCGTAGCTCTTCTCCGACACGACCGGCTTCAGGATGATGTCGCGCGGGTCCTTGTTGACGGCGATGTTGCTCATGCCGAGACCTCCTCGGTGGCGCCGGTCTTCGACGCGACGAACGCGTCGTAGGCGGCCTTGGTGAAGACGATGTCGTCCGAGACGATCACGTCGTAGGCGTTCAGCTGGTCGGAGTACAGCACATGCACGTACGCCAGGTTGCGCACGCTCAGCGTGGTGAGCTCGTCGTCGCGGTCGATGACGACCAGGACGTTCTTGGTCGCGCCGAGCGCGGTCAGCACCGTCGAAGCGACCTTGGTCGAGGGAGCACCCTCGATGCCGAAGGACTCGACGACGTGCAGACGCTCGCCACGAGCACGGTCGCTGAGCGCGCCCAGCAGGGCGGCGGCGATCATCTTCTTGGGCGTGCGCTGCGAGTAGTCGCGCGGCTTCGGGCCGTGCACGATGCCACCGCCGGTCATCTGAGGCGCGCGGATCGAGCCCTGGCGGGCGTTACCCGTGCCCTTCTGCTTGAAGGGCTTGCGGCCGGCGCCCGAGACCTCACCGCGACGCTTGGTCGAGTGGGTGCCCTGGCGAGCCGCCGCGAGCTGCGCGACGACGACCTGGTGGATGAGCGGGATGTTCGTCTTGACGTCGAACAGGGCGGCGGGCAGCTCCACGGAGCCGGCCTTCTTGCCGTCTGCCTTCACGACGTCGAGCGCGAGAGTCGAGTCAGCCATGAGTTCAGGCACCCTTCACTGCGTTGCGGACGTAGACGATGCGGCCACGAGCACCGGGGACAGCGCCCTTGACGAGCAGCAGACCCTTCTCGGCGTCGACGGCGTGCACCGTGAGGTTGAGAACGGTCACGCGCTCGCCGCCCATACGGCCGGCCATGCGCATGCCCTTGAAGACGCGGCTCGGGGTCGACGACGCGCCGATCGAACCGGGCTTGCGGTGGTTGCGGTGCGCACCGTGCGAAGCGGAGACGCCCTTGAAGTTGTGGCGCTTCATGACACCCGCGGTGCCCTTGCCCTTGCTGGTGCCGACGACGTCGACCAGCTGGCCGGCCTCGAACGTGCCGTCCACCGTGAGCTCCTGACCGAGTGAGTAGTCAGCAGCGTCCGAGGTGCGGACCTCGGTGAGGTGACGACGCGGGGTGACGCCGGCCGCTTCGAAGTGAGCGGTCGCGGGCTTGTTCACCTTGCGGGGGTCGATCTGCCCGTACGCGATCTGCACGGCCTTGTAGCCGTCCTTCTCGGGCGTGCGAACCTGGGTGACCACGTTCGGGGCGATCTCGATGACGGTGACGGGAACGAGCTTGCCGTTCTCGTCCCAGACCTGGGTCATGCCGAGCTTGGTGCCGAGCAGGCCCTTGGAAACCTTGTTGTTGATGTCAGCCATGTCGAACCTCAGAGCTTGATCTCGATGTTCACATCGGCCGGGAGGTCGAGACGCATGAGCGAGTCGACTGCCTTGGGCGTCGGGTCGACGATGTCGATCAGACGCTTGTGGGTGCGCATCTCGAAGTGCTCGCGGCTGTCCTTGTACTTGTGGGGGGAACGGATCACGGCGATCACGTTCTTCTCCGTCGGAAGGGGCACCGGGCCCACGACCGTCGCGCCCGCACGGGTCACGGTGTCGACGATCTTGCGTGCCGACGAGTCGATGACCTCGTGGTCGTACGACTTCAGGCGAATGCGGATCTTCTGTCCCGCCATTGTCTGCTCACTCTCTTTCCGCGTCATACCTCTCGGGCATTGGACGCACGGGGCGCTTGCGCGCCGGGCACTTTCTCCTCGCGGGTGCGCGAGGAATGCTGCACCGCTGTTCTGCTGTCAATCCGGATGCCGCGCCGAAGCGCCGCTCCCGGCATCCGTTCTCCGGACCGCACGCGGAACAGTGCTCCGCGATTTGGGGAAGGATTCGAGATGTGGTGGTTCTGCTGCCCGCGGCCTAGGACCCTGCGAACTCGAGGAGTCCGCCGCCTATGCACTGCCCTGGCAGTGATCCGGTGCACGCCGAAAGGGGCGCCGGAATGTGGAACCTCATTAGTCTACGTGCAGCCCGGGCGTGTCGCAAACTCGGGCGTGTCGCGCGGCGAGTATGCTCGGCGGCTTCCCAGCCTGGCACGCACGCCTGGGAACGCAAGAAGCGGCCCGGGATCCCGGGCCGCTTCGCGACGGAGCGCGTCTACTCGTTGCCGACGGCCTTGTCGATGTGGTCGCGCACGCCGTCGACGTGCTGGTCGATGCTGTCGGGGGCGACCTTCTTGACGAAGTCCGCGGCGGCGTCGAGCGCGTTGTCGCTCACGCCCTCCGCCTGCTCGGACTTGATCGCGTCGTCGATCTTGTCCTTGTTCTGCTCCAGGAAGTCCTTGCCCTGATTGACGAGGTCGTCGATACCCATGTCTGCTCCTTCTCCGCCCCCGGCGGGGCATCACCCGCCATTCTGTCGCCGGCGAGGCGACGACAACACCCCTCCACCTTCTCGGCTTCGCCCGCCCGAGGCGGGCAGAACCGGAGGATTGGCGCGGGAACGGAGGCCGTCGCGGGCGATATCCCGCTCCACTTCGCCACATCTCCTCCGAACGTGCGCAGCCGACCGGGAGGAGCCGGCTCCTCCCCAGGCAGCCTGAAGTGTGGCCCGTCCACAGTCACCCGCCGTCGACGACCGCGGCCTCCGCCGGTGAGCGACAGTGGCTGTCGTGAGTCCGAGTCCTGCCGTCGAACGAGGTATCCGGTCCGCTCAGGATGCGCTGCTGTCGACGATCGCCTCGCACGACGGCGTCGCGCCCGTGTCAGCAGTGCGCGACGCCGGACACTCGCGTCGGACGCTCGAGCGGGCACTCGCCCACGGCGTGCTGCGGCGCGTGAGGAACGGATGGGTCGCACTCCCTTCGGCGGACCCCCTGCTCGTCGCTGCAGCCCATCGCGGAGTAGTGCTCACCTGCGTCACACAGGCCAGGCGTCTGGGCATCTTCGTCCTGCGGGTGCCCGAGGGGGCGCACGTGGCGGCGCGACCGCACTCCGGGAGGGCGAGCATGGCGGCGGCACGCGTGCACTGGGCACGGCCGATCGTGCCGCGGCATCCGCATCTCCTCGTCGACTCGATCGAGAACACCCTCGTGCTCGTCGCCATCTGCCTCCCCTACGAAGAGGCACTCGTCGTCTGGGAGTCCGCCTTCCGCAGTGGGCGGGCCGACCCGCACGCGATGGCACGATACTCGTTGCCGCCGGCCGCACGCCGGTTGCTGGAGGATGCCGGGATCTTCTCCGACTCGGGACTGGAGACGCTGGTCGTACCGCGTCTGCGATGGCTCGGCCTGCCACTGCGCCGTCAGATCTGGATCGGCGGGCACCGCGTCGACGTGCTCATCGCCGATCGCCTCGTTCTGCAAGTGGATGGCGGTCACCATGTCGGCGCCCAGCGCGAGGCGGACATCGCGCATGACGCAGAGCTCGCACTCATGGGCTACCACGTCATCCGCGTCGGCTACGCGCAGGTCGTCCACCGCTGGCACGAGGTGCAGGACCTGATCATGCGCTCCGTCGCGCAGGGGCTCCACCGCGCGCGGTGAGGTGCCAAACGGGAGAATCGGGTCCGGATCGGACCCGCTCGGACGCGGCCTCATACCCGTCGCCCCCGGGGACGCGAAAGGGGCCGGGCCCGAAGGCCCGACCCCTGTCGGTGGTGGATGCCGTGGGCACCCAGCGAAGAGAATCCGAAGTTACTTCAGGATCTTCGTGACCGTGCCGGCGCCGACGGTGCGGCCACCCTCACGGATCGCGTAGCCGAGGCCCTCCTCCATGGCGATCGGCTGGATGAGCTCGACCGTCATGTCGGTGGTGTCGCCGGGCATGACCATCTCGGTGCCGTCAGGCAGCGTGATGACGCCGGTGACGTCGGTGGTGCGGAAGTAGAACTGCGGACGGTAGTTCGTGAAGAACGGGTTGTGACGGCCGCCCTCCTCCTTGGACAGGATGTACGCCGTGCCCTCGAAGTTGGTGTGCGGCGTGACCGAACCGGGCTTCACGACGACCTGGCCGCGCTCGACGTCGTCACGCTTGGTGCCGCGAAGGAGCAGACCACAGTTCTCGCCGGCCCATGCCTCGTCGAGCTGCTTGTGGAACATCTCGATACCGGTGACGATCGTCTTCTGCGTCGGGCGCAGACCCACGATCTCGACCTCGGAGTTGATGGCCAGCGTGCCACGCTCGGCGCGACCCGTGACGACCGTGCCACGGCCGGTGATGGTGAAGACGTCCTCGATGGGCATGAGGAACGGCTTGTCCTTGTCACGCACCGGGTCGGGGATGGACTCGTCGACGGCCTCCATGAGCTCGAGAACGGACTGCGTCCACTTCTCGTCGCCCTCGAGGGCCTTCAGGCCCGAGACGCGGATGACGGGAGCGTTGTCGCCGTCGAAGTCCTGCGACGACAGCAGCTCGCGGACCTCGAGCTCGACGAGCTCCAGGATCTCCTCGTCGTCGACCATGTCGGCCTTGTTCAGCGCGACGAGCAGGTAGGGAACGCCGACCTGCTTGGCGAGCAGAACGTGCTCACGGGTCTGCGCCATCGGGCCATCAGTGGCCGCGACGACCAGGATCGCGCCGTCCATCTGGGCAGCACCGGTGATCATGTTCTTGATGTAGTCGGCGTGACCGGGGGCGTCGACGTGGGCGTAGTGACGCTTCGGGGTCTCGTACTCGACGTGCGAGATGTTGATCGTGATGCCGCGCTGGCGCTCCTCGGGAGCGGAGTCGATCGACGCGAAGTCGCGCTGCACGTTGGTGGCCGACGGGTACTTGTCGGCGAGCACCTTCGAGATCGCGGCGGTGAGCGTGGTCTTGCCGTGGTCGACGTGACCGATCGTTCCGATGTTCACGTGCGGCTTGGTGCGCTCGAACTTGGCCTTAGCCACTGGGTCCTCCTCAGGACGTTCGTGTAGAGATTTCCGGACGCTGGTGTGCGCCGGTTCTCTACGGGGATTTCTCTAGCTTAGTAGAGAGGTTTCTGTTGGTTCTGTGTGAAGTTGTGCTCCGGGATGCCTCGTCTCGCAAGGCTCCCGGAGGTCAGGGCTACTCGCCCTTGGTCTTCTGGACGATCTCGTCCATGACGTTGCGCGGGACCTCGGCGTAGCTGTCGAACTCCATGGAGTAGACGGCACGGCCCGAGGTCTTCGAACGCAGGTCGCCGATGTAGCCGAACATCTCGGACAGCGGCACGTTGGCACGGACCACCTTGACGCCGGCGGCGTCCTCCATCGACTGGATCTGGCCACGACGCGAGTTCAGGTCGCCGATGACGTCGCCCATGTACTCCTCGGGCGTACGCACCTCGACGGCCATGATCGGCTCGAGGATGACCGGGTTCGCGCGGCGGACGGCCTCCTTGAAGCCCATCGAGCCGGCGATCTTGAACGCCATCTCGGACGAGTCGACGTCGTGCGACGCGCCGTCCAGGAGGATCGCCTTCACGCCCACCATGGGGTAGCCGGCGAGCACGCCGACGTTCATGGCGTCCTGGAAGCCCTGGTCGGTCGGGCTGATGTACTCGCGCGGGATGCGGCCACCGGTGACCTTGTTCTCGAACTCGTACGTCTTGTCGGCCGTGACCTCGAGAGGCTCGATCGTGAACTGGATCTTTGCGAACTGACCCGATCCACCGGTCTGCTTCTTGTGCGTGTAGTCGTGCTTCTCGACGCTCTTGCGGATCGTCTCGCGGTAGGCCACCTGGGGCTTTCCGACGTTGGCCTCGACCTTGAACTCGCGCTTCATGCGGTCCACGAGGATGTCGAGGTGAAGCTCGCCCATGCCCTTGATGACCGTCTGGCCCGTCTCGGAGTTCTGCTCGACGCGGAACGTCGGGTCCTCTTCGGCGAGCTTCTGGATCGCGAGACCCAGCTTCTCCTGGTCGGCCTTGGTCTTGGGCTCGATGGCGACCTCGATGACCGGCTCGGGGAACGTCATCGACTCGAGGACGACCTGGTTGGCGCTGTCGGACAGCGTGTCACCGGTGGTGGTGTCCTTGAGGCCGATCACGGCGTAGATGTGACCGGCGGTGACCGAGTCGACCGGCATCTCCTTGTTGGCGTGCATCTGGAAGATCTTCCCGATGCGCTCCTTCTTGCCCTTGGTCGCGTTGACGACCTGGGCGCCGGAGTCGAGGTGACCCGAGTACACGCGGATGTAGGTGAGGCGACCGAAGAAGGGGTGCGTCACGATCTTGAACGCGAGCGCCGCGAACGGCTCCTCGCGGTCGGCGTGACGCTCGATGATCGTCTCTTCGTTCTTCGGGTCGCGCGCCTCGATGGCGGGCACGTCCAGCGGCGACGGGAGGTAGTCCACGACCGCGTCGAGCATCGGCTGCACGCCGCGGTTCTTGAACGCCGAGCCGCAGAGCACCGGGTAGAGCTCCGAGTTGATCGTCATCTTGCGGATGGCGGCCTTGATCTCGGCGACCGTGAGTCCCTCGCCGCCGAAGTGCTTCTCGAGGAGCACCTCGTCGGACTCGGCGACGGTCTCGAGCAGCATCTCGCGGTACTCGGCGGCCTTGTCGGCGAGGTCGGCCGGGATCTCCTGGATCTCGTACTTGGCGCCCATGGTCACGTCGCCCTTGGCATCGCCGGGCCACACCAGTGCGCGCATCTCGACGAGGTCGACGACGCCGACGAAGTCGTTCTCGGCGCCGATCGGCAGCTGCAGCACGAGGGGCTTGGCCTTGAGGCGGTTCACGATGGTGTCGACGGTGAAGTAGAAGTCCGCGCCGAGCTTGTCCATCTTGTTGACGAAGCAGATGCGGGGGACGTCGTACTTGTCGGCCTGACGCCACACGGTCTCGGACTGGGGCTCGACGCCCTCCTTGCCGTCGAAGACGGCGACCGCACCGTCGAGCACGCGGAGCGAGCGCTCCACCTCGACCGTGAAGTCCACGTGGCCGGGGGTGTCGATGATGTTGATCTGGTTCTTGTCCCAGAAGCAGGTCACGGCGGCAGACGTGATCGTGATGCCGCGCTCCTGCTCCTGCTCCATCCAGTCGGTGGTGGCGGCGCCGTCGTGCGTCTCGCCGATCTTGTGGTTGACGCCCGTGTAGAAGAGGATGCGCTCGGTCGTCGTCGTCTTGCCGGCATCGATGTGCGCCATGATGCCGATGTTGCGGACCTTGTTGAGGTCGGTGAGCACTTCTTGTGCCACGGGGGTGTCCTTACGTGTGGTGACGGATGTCGTGGGCCCGCCGCTCCCGTGGGTCCACGGGAGCGGCGAGCTGCTGGTTTACCAGCGGTAGTGAGCGAAGGCGCGGTTCGACTCGGCCATCTTGTGGGTGTCTTCGCGGCGCTTGACCGCGGCACCCAGGCCGTTCGAGGCATCCAGGATCTCGTTCTGGAGGCGCTCGGTCATCGTCTTCTCACGACGGCCCTTTGCGTAGCTGACGAGCCAGCGCAGGGCGAGCGTGTTGGCGCGGTGAGGCTTGACCTCGACCGGCACCTGGTAGGTCGAGCCACCCACGCGGCGGCTCTTGACCTCGAGCGTCGGGCGCACGTTGTCGAGCGCCTTCTTGAGCGTGGCGACGGCGTCCTGGCCGTTCTTGGCCTCGACGCCGCGCAGGGCGGTGTAGACGATCGACTCGGCGATCGACTTCTTGCCGTCGACGAGGATCTTGTTGACGAGCTGGGTGACGACGGGGGCGCCGTACACCGGATCGTTGACGACGGGGCGCTTGGGGGCCGGTCCCTTACGAGGCATCTAACTCAACCCTTCTTCGCGCCGTAGCGACTACGGGCCTGCTTGCGGTTCTTGACGGCCTGGGTGTCCAGGGCGCCGCGAACGATCTTGTAGCGGACACCCGGGAGGTCCTTCACACGACCGCCGCGCACGAGCACCAGCGAGTGCTCCTGCAGGTTGTGGCCCTCGCCGGGGATGTACGCGGTGACCTCGGTGCCGTTGCGGAGCTTGACACGGGCGACCTTGCGCATCGCCGAGTTCGGCTTCTTGGGCGTGGTCGTGTACACGCGGGTGCAGACACCCGCCTGCTGAGGGTTCGCCTTGAGCGCCGGCGCCTTGGTCTTCGAGACCTTGGGCGAGCGACCCTTGCGAACCAACTGCTGAATGGTTGGCACGTTCTCTCCTATGTTGTGCTGCACGGTGACAGCGGTCGTGTCTCCCCCGCTGCATCCGGATCTTGCGATTCGTGACGCGGCGGGCTCACATTCATCCACCGGCGCGGCAGGATGGTGCCGAGCGTTACGTGGGTGGATATGCCGTGGGGGTGGCCTGTTCGCAGGCCGGTCCCTGAGATGTGGGCGAGCAGCGATCCGCCCGCATTCCTCGGCTAGCGCCCAGGCACGGCGGACGGAGCGCGTGAGCGCACACCCGATCCATGATACGTGCGTTTCGCGGGCCGGGCAAACGAGCGGCGAGATCCCCGGAGGACGCTCAGCCGGAGACGAGGACGGCGACGAGCGAGACGACCGCCACAAGGGCGACGACTGATGCTGCCGCCACCACGATCACCGCGAGCCTGCGGTCGCGACGGCGCGCGGCGGCGGGGTCGCCGAGGCTCTCGATCCCGGCGTTCGGGGCCTGCGCGCGGGCGGGCGCGCGCTGGGCGCTCGGCGGTACGGCGCGCGGCGTGTAGACGGCGTCTGTGGCCGGCGCCAGGGCCGCACGCGCGGGGACGAGCGTGGCCGCGGATTCGCTCACGGCCGGCTCCGCCGGGGCCTGCGCGGCCGGACCGGCCTCCGCGCGGCGGCGCGACTCGCGGCGGACGACGATCGTCGAGCCGTCGTCGGGGTCGACGGGGGCCGGAGCTTCGCCGGACCGGCGCGGACCGGCGGGGCCCGTCACATGGCGCGCCGGCGGGGCCGCGGCATCCGTCGGCAGCGCGCTGCTGCGCTTGACGGACAGGACGGTGCCGTCGTCGAAGGTCTCGGGCTCGGTCGGTGCGAACCCCCGCTCCGACAGGGCGGTGGACTCGTCGATGGGCTCGGGATCGACCGCCCGGCGCGGGGTCAGCACCGTCGCGTCGTCCAAGGGCCCGGGATCGACCGGGCGGCGGCGAGGGGTCAGCACCGTCGCGTCGTCGAAGGGCTCGGGATGGATCGGCTCGGTGGAAGCGGACCGGCGCTTCGACAGCACCGTCGACTCGTCGACGGGGTCGGGGCCTACGGCTCGGCGAGGGGTCAGCACCGTCGCGTCGTCGAAGGGCTCCGGCTCGATCGCCGCGGACCGCCGCTTCGACAGCACCGTCGACTCGTCGACCGGTTCACGGTCCACGCTGCGACGCGAGGAGAGACGGGTGGCTTCGTCGAGGGGCTCGTCGTGTCCCGTCCGCCGTGCGGGCTGCGTGTGCTCATCGGGCACGTCCGTCACGTGTCGCTCCGCATGAGGCGCACCTCGGCGTCGCCCAGCAGGAACCGGTCACCCGCCTCGACCTCGACCCCGGGCGGGGCCTCGACCTCGGTGCCCATGAGCGTCGCGAACAGCACGCCGTTCGTGGAGCCCAGGTCGGTCACGTACCAGCGATCGTCGCGCAGCTGCAGGCGCGCATGGGTCTTCGAGACGGTCCCGTCCTGGATCGGGATGAGCTGCGCGCCCGGGTGAGCCGGGTCCGGCGCGGGCCGGCGACCGAGAATGACGACCTCGGAGCCGATCTCGACCGGGTTGCCGGTGGGCGGCACGAGCGACCAGTGCGTGCGACGGCGACGGGCGATGATGGTCTCGTCCATCACGTCGTCGTCGTCCGGGATCTCGGGCTTGGCGTGCTGCGCCGAGACCGAAGCGCGCGCCGAGCGAGGTCCGCCCGCGTCGGGCGCCCCTGCCACGGCCGAGACGGCGCCGGAGCTCTCGGCGAAGGCCTCCTCCGGCTCGCTCAACGGCGATCGCGCCGGAGCCCACGGCTCAGGGTTCTGATCGACCGGGGCGCCTCGCGGCACGCGCACCATCGGCGGACGGGTGAGGCCCTCGACGGGGTCGCCCGGGGAGGATGCCGGCGGCGATGAGGTGCCTACCTCGTCGGACGCCAGCATCGCGGGGATCGGCGGCACGGCGGGCACGGCAGGCACGGCCGAAACCGGAGCCGGCGCACCCGGGATCGCGCCGGTGACCTCGCTGCTGAGATCACCGGCATCGGCCGCGAAACCTTCCCAGCCTTCGCCGGGGGCGCTCGAGGCCGGAGCGGATGCCGCTGCGGAGTCCGGCCCGGACGCGCTGCCAGGGCTGGGCAGCGGGGGCGGGGCCCACCCGCCCGCAGGCGCCGTGAATTCTGCGGCCGGGGCGGGTGTCGGAGAAGGGGCCGGCGGATGCGCCGTCGAAGCCGGTGAGAACGAGGCGGGTTGCGCGGGCGTGAACCCGGCGGGCGAGGCGGGAGTGAAGCCGGCAGCCCCGGGTGGCGGCGGCGCCGAGCTGGGCGGCGCCGGCGCGAACGAGGGCAGCGGCGGGAGCGTGGGCGGAGTGTCGCTCGAACGCCGGGGGCCGGAGCCCGCCCGTGAAACGTGGGCGACCGGGGCATCCGCCTCCCTGCCGACCCAGCGGGCGCTTCCGAAGCCG
Source organism: Microbacterium sp. I2 (assembly GCF_051364985.1). Taxonomy (NCBI): domain Bacteria; kingdom Bacillati; phylum Actinomycetota; class Actinomycetes; order Micrococcales; family Microbacteriaceae; genus Microbacterium; species Microbacterium sp. I2. The sequence goes on along the minus strand of NZ_JBLWIH010000022.1, from coordinate 238,954 downwards.
ACGATCGTCGCCCACACGGGCAGCAGCAGCACGCCGAGCACCGTCATCCCGATGCCGAAGCCGAACGCGACGTTGAGGCGATAGATCGCCAGGGCGAACACGGCGATGAACGCGATCTGGACGATCGGCACGAACGCGAGCACGACCAGCCACGGTGAGAGCCCCGCGAGCTGCAGCAGCACGACGGTGTTGAGGACCGGCACCCACGCCTTCCACGGCTCGACGCCCGACTTGCGGAACACGGCGGAGAGCGCGAGAGCGACCCACACGTAGAGGGCGGCGACCAGCAGGAGGCTGAGGAGCATCCCGAAGAGGACTCCAGAGGCATCGGTGGCGTTCATGGCATGGGACGCGCGGGCTCTGCCCGTCGTCTCCCCCTCTCGGCGATTCGCAGGCCGGCACCCGATTCGGATGCCAGCGGACGGAGCAACGATCTCAACGATACGGTCGCGAGCGCCCCGCGCCAGAAACCGCGCTCGCGTCGCAGCGCGCGTCGCTCGGCGTCGACGGTTGCCCAGTACTCCTCCGCCTCGGCGGCGTCGAGTGTCGCGGTTGAGAAGACGGCGCGGTCGGCCGCGGTCGCGAGGGCCGCGCCGGACGGCGAGGCGAAGGCCTCGGCGAGCTCGCTCCGCGTCAGGGCGCGCGGGGCATCGCGCCCCGCGTCGACCGCGGCATCGACGTACTCGTCCCAGCCGCCGGCGATGCGGGATGCCGGAGCCGCCGCGCGCCGCCGCGACCGCCGTCGCGACGCCTTTGCGCCGAGCACGATCAGGAACGGCCCGAACGCCAGCGCGAGCACCAGCGTGACGACGCCGGCGATCCGCAGCACCGGCCACAGCCACGCGAGATCGACGGCGGCCTCCTCCTCGGCAGCGCGGTCCGAGGCCGAATCCTCCTGCGTGGGCTCGGGCGGCACCACCGCTTCGACCGAGTCGGGGCGCACCTCGGTGACATTCTCGGGGTCGCGCTGCTCGGTCACATCCAGGCTCGGCGACTGGTCGTATTGCGGCGTCACGTCGACGGCGACCCACTCGCCGTCCGCCGACTGCACTTCGGTCCACGCCGCGAGGTCGCCGGCGCGGCAGGCGCCCTCGTCGCAGGCCGACAGCTCCGCATCGGTCGCATCCAGTCGCGCCCCGAGCACGACCCGCGCGGGGAATCCGAGCTCGCGCGCCATCAGCGCCGCCGCGACGGCGAACTGCTCGTCGTCACCGACGGCGGCGACGAAGTTGCCGGATGCCTCGGCACGAGGATCCGTCTCACGCTCGAGCAGTCGCGAGAACATCGTCTCCACGCGCGCCAGCGAGTGGCCAGACGCGCTCGGCTGGAACGAGTAGTCCGACAGCTGCGTGGCCCACGCCGGAAGCGAATCTTCCTCGCCGGCTGCCAGGCCGTGGCTGAGGTAGCCGCGTTCACGCATCAGCGAGACGAGGCCGTCGAGCCGTGCTCCCCCCGTGCCGGTGCCGTGCCGGTCCATCCACGTGTGCAGGCTCTCGGGGGTCGCGACACCGCCGAGCGGACCGCCGGGCGCCTCGAGCTCCGACAGCTCGGCGGTGGCCGGCTCCACGCCCTCCAGCACGAACCGGTCGCCGGGCTGCAGCCCGCCCCCCGCGGTCTGCACGCCGGCGGCGGCGGTGGCGTTGTAGTAGAACCGATCGGCCAGCGTCGCGGCGCGGGGGCCGCCGAAGTCGACCGTCCGCAGACGGCCGGCTGTCGGCATCCAGATCCCGTCCCATGCCTCGATCGAGATCGCGGCGCCCACCGGCTCGCCCTCACCCGCGTCGAGCGCGGAGGGCACACGCACGAAGCGTCCGGCATCCGCCGTGCCGTCTCCGCCGCCGGGTCGGTACACCTCGCCGTCGTAGGCGTCGAGCGTCGCCAGGCGCACGCGGTCGGGAAGGGCCGCGCCGTCGACCGGGTCGACGCGGAACAGCAGCTCGCCGACGCGCTCGTCGCCGAACAGCGCACGGTACTGCGCGAGCGGGCTGACCTCTGCCGACAGGTCGATGTCGGGCCCGATCGCCGAGCGCAGCACATCGCGGTCCGCGCCTCGCGCGGCGAACGGCACGACCACGACGGCGATCGTGAGCGCCACGGCCGTCAGTCCCGCGCCCAGCAGCGTGCGGCGGCGGTCGGCCGGCGACGTGCGGCGCGAGACACGGACGCCGCTGGATGCCGCCGCGCGCTGCAGCGCGCGCACCCGCTGGTCGTGCGTGCGCCACGCCAGCCACAGCAGGCACGCCAGCAGTGCGGCTACGCCGATCGCGGTCTCGACGGGGGCGTACAGCGCCACCGGACCGATCCGCAGCGGGGCGCTCACCGTCGTGCGACCGAAGAACAGCCCGAACGACACCATGCCCAGCGCCACCGGCACCGCGGCGTACGCGGCACGGCCCTCGCGCCACGCCAGGAGGAGAACGACGCAGGTGCCCACGAGGAACACCACCAGCGCGGGCACGAGAAGGTTGCGGTACGAGCCGACCGGCAGCTCGACCGTCACGAGGTCCTTCCAGCCCAGCACGAGGCCGCTCGCGAGCTCGCCGAGGCCACGCATCAGCTGGTCGGGCGCACCCAGGCGCGACGGCACCGCGAGCGGAATGCCCAGCAGCAGCACCGAGACCGCCAGCGCCCCGGCGACGATCCAGCCGTTCCACCGCCACCGCCATGCGGCCGACGCGATGAGCGCGGCGACGCCCGCGCCGACGGCGACGAGCACGAGCTGGCTCGTCGAGCGGTAGATCGGCCATGCGGCGACGGCAGCGATCGCCACGATGACCGCCGCGAACACGGCGCCGGCCGCGACACGGGGGACGAAGCGGGGCGGCCGCACACGCGGCGATACGGCCGGAGGCGTCAGGGCGCTCACGAGGTCGCCCCTCTCAGCAGCAGGCCCGCGAGATCGTCCAGGGTTCCGACGGTGAGCACCGACAGGCCCGACAGCGTCTGCATGCGCGGGTGCGCGCTCTCGTCGCAGATGACGCCGATCACCGCGGTGTCGCCGGGGAACGCCAGGGCCGCCTGCTGCAGGCGCGTGAGGGTCACGCGCGAACCCACCACGACGAAGGCGATGGAGAGCCGCTCGCCGGATTCGGCGGTGAGGCGGCAGACCTCGCCCACCGGCATCGTGTTCTCGAGCAGCTCGACCGAGCTGAAGCCGTCGAGCATCGGGCGCGGGGCGGCGGCGGGCACGCGCCGGATCGCGCGCAGCCGGCCGCGCACGACGCGGGGGATCTCGGAGCCGGTCACGATCGTCACGTCACGCGCATCGTGCACGGCGCGCAGACCGAGCGACGCGGCGCACGACACGGCGAGCTCGAACTCGTCCGCGTCTGCGTACTCCGCCTCGGAGGCGGCGAGCACGACCGCCATGCTCGAACGGCGCGACTCCTCGTACTGGCGCACCATGAGCTTGCCGGTCTTGGCCGTCGACCGCCAGTGGATCTGGCGCCGCGAGTCGCCGGGGGCGTACTCGCGGATCGCGTGGAACGACATGTCGGCGTCGACGAGCCGGCGCGTCGGACTGCCTTCGAGGTCGCGGATCAGCCCGGCGCTGGTGGAGGGCAGCATCGTGGTGCGCGGGTGCACGTAGACCTCGTGCACGTCCTCGAACGCGTGCTCGCGCCGCAGCAGCCCGATCGGATCGCTGCGGACGGTCGTCGCGGGGCCGACGGTGACGACGCCGCGTCGCAGCCCCGGGATGTCGAGGGGCTGCGCGACGGTGTGCCCCGGCCGCAGCAGCGGGACGCCGAACTCCACCAGGCCGGCGCCGACCGGGATGTCGATGCGGCCTGGCAGTGCGATCCGGTGCCCGTCGTTGCGCACCACGATCTCGCCCGTCACGCCGTCACCCGCGACGACCCGCTCGTGCGTGAGTGTGAGGTCGACATCGTACGCACGGGCCCCGAACAGGAACGGCACCGCCGTGACGAGGAGGACGACGGATGCCGCGCCCGCGACCATCCACTCCACCCAGCCGAACACGAGGCCGAGCACGAGGCCCGCGGTCGCCGCGACGGCGACGAGCGTGCCCGCCGGGCGGACCGTGCGCGAGGCCCAGGTCGCCGCAGTCGCGATCGCCGCACCGGTCGCGCGCGACGCGCTCGTCCACCACACCGCGGCCCGCACGAGGGCGCGTGCGCGGGGCGACGCGACGCTCGTGGCGGTCGCGTGCGTGCGCCCGGTCATCCCCGTGGATTGGACCGTGCGTGTCAGACGCGACTCGGTGAGGCTCATGCGGTCTCGGATCAGACGGCGGCTTCGCGGCGGGCGGGGGGTGCGACGTCCAGCAGCACCTGCCCGACCACGGTCTCCTGGGTGACGCCGTCGAACTCGGCCTCGGGGTGCAGGATCAGGCGGTGCGAGAGCACGGGCACGGCGAGAGCCTTCACGTCGTCGGGCGTCGCGTAGGTGCGGCCCTGCGACGCCGCGCGCGTGCGCGTGGCCTTCGACAGCGCGAGGGCCCCGCGGATGCTGACGCCCAGCCGCACTTCGTCGGCCGCTCGCGTGGCGTCAACGAGCCGGGCGATGTAGTCCAGCACCAGTGCGTCGACGTACACCTGCGTGGCGAGATCGGCCATGCCCACGAGGGCCTGCGGCGTGATGATCGGCGACAGGTCGGCCGTCGCGACGGCCGCGCCGTCGAGGATGCGGACGGTCGCGGCGTGATCGGGATAGCCGAGCGACGCGCGCATCATGAAGCGGTCGAGCTGCGCCTCGGGCAGGCGGTAGGTGCCTGCCTGCTCCACCGGGTTCTGCGTGGCGAGCACGAGGAACGGCACGCCCACCTGACGTGAGACGCCGTCGATCGTGACGCGCCCCTCCTCCATGACCTCGAGGAGGGCCGACTGCGTCTTGGGACTCGCGCGGTTGATCTCGTCGGCCAGCACGATGTTGGCGAAGATCGGGCCGGCGTGGAACTCGAACACGCCCTCCTTCTGGTCGTACACGCTCAATCCCGTGATGTCGCTGGGGAGCAGGTCGGGCGTGAACTGGATGCGCGTGTTGACGCCCTGCACCGATTGGCCCATGGCGCGAGCCAGCGAGGTCTTGCCGGTTCCCGGAACGTCCTCGAGCAGCACGTGGCCGTCGCTGAGCATCGCGGTGAGGACCAGCTCGACGACATGACGCTTGCCCAGCAGGGCACGCTCGACGTTGTCGGCGATCTGCCCGAACGTCTGGGCGAACCAGTCGGCCTGATCCTGGGTGATGGTCATGTCGTGATGTCCTTGCTGTTCTGGCGGGGAGGGGAGGCGTGATGCGTCGTGCGGCCGATCAGGGTGTGGGCGGGGTTCCCGTGTCGGGCGGCGTACCGGGATCGCATTGCGTCCTCGGCAGCGTCTGGGAGGCCGGATCGAGGTTCCACGCGGCGTTCCAGCCGGCGCTGACGGTGACGCCTTCGACGCTGACCGCACCGAGCGGCACCTGCCACGAACCCGCGCTGTAGGTCAATGCCGCGCCTTGCTCGTCGCGGAAGACGATGCCGGCGTCCGACCACGTGATCGTGGCATCGCCGTTGCTGGACTGCCAAGTGCGCTGCAGCGTCGTGCCGGCCGTGCAGGACTGGATCGACCAGCTCGCCTGCACCTGGTACGGGGCGCTCCCTGCCGCCGGGACGACGAGGGCGCGCGCCGACTCGTTGCCCCAGAGCCTGTGCCGGTAGTACACGTAGATGCCGGGGTCGTGGTCGTAGATCGAGGTCGACCCATCCCACCCCTCGAAGTGAACCTCGTTGCTACGCGGCGGGTTCTCGGTCGAGTCGGGCGTCTGGCTGATGCTCCAGCGCGCCTGCTGACCCACGATCGACGGGCTGCGGTCGACGACGAACGTGTATCCCCGGGGCGCGGCGCCGCTCTGGTTCGCACGGACAGTCTGCTCGGCGCCGCCTCCGCCGTACACGGCACCGCCGTACCAGGACTCGACGCACACGAAGAAGCGGTACTCCTCGCCGTCCTCGAGGCCCGGGAAGGACGCGTTCGCCCCGCCGGTCACAGGATCGCAACGGTGCCGGTCCTCATAGCGAACGATGTGGTAACGCAGCTCTGAACCTGTGCCGTTCGGCTGGGCGGTTGCCACGGCGTTCACCGTCGCGAACCCGTCGCCGGTCGACTGCGAGCTGAGCGACAGCGTCACGTTCTGCGGGGCGCCCACGCCGTTGGCGTTGACCGTGATCGTCTCGCCCGAGGGCCGCCCGCCGAGCCCCGGAGGCAGCGAGTACCGCGAGTACGGGGTGACCGAGACGGGTGTGCCCGAGTTCGAGCCAACCCGGAAGCGGGGTACGTCGACACGCTCGGAGTTGTGACTCACCGGCACGCGCACGGTCTCGCCGGCCGGGCTCGAGATCTCCAGCGTGCCGGTCTCGGCGCCGTCGACGCCATGGATCACGAGCGAGACGACGCCGCCCTCGCCGTCGGTGACGACCGGTGACCACTCCACCCGCGACGGGCTGCCCGGGGTGTCGTACGCCCACGCGACGGTGCGCACGCTGCCGCGCGATTCGCCCACGCTGTTGACCGCCCATGCCTCGTACGTGCGCTGATCCCCGTTGGGCGCCGGAATCGGCGGGCAGGCGCCGTCGGCCCCGCAGCGCGCGACCTCCTCGCCACCCGAGCGGACGACGAACCCGCTCAGGGCGGGATAGGCCTGCCGCGCCTCGCCCGGGTCGACGCGCAGCGAGACCGTGCCGTCGGCGTAGCCGGTCTGCGCGACGCTGGACGGCGTCTTGGGATAGCCGAGAAGGTCGAGCATCACGCGCCCGTCGCGCTCGGAGCTGGTCACGCGCCCCTGTGCGTCGCGCACCGAGAACGCCGCCGTGCACGTCGCGCCCGGGGCATCCCCCGTCCACGACGCCGTCACGTTCGTGGCCGAGGCGACCGCGAAGCTGACGCCGAGGCACGCGCCGGTCGGGCGCACACCGACGACCTCGAGGGGCGTGCGCGGAAGCGGGTTGACCTCGCCGCCCACGCCGATGACCGAGATGCTGCACGACGAGCCGGAGCTCTGCGAGCACTGCTTGACCACCGAGCCGCCCTGCGGCAGCGTCGAGGGCGCCGCGCCGACCCGCAGGATCAGCCGCGCCGGCGCCACCGCCGGGTGACTGATGACCGAGACGAGCGCGGCCTCTTCCGACCCGGGCACCGCGGCGTCGGCACCGGTGACCGTGAGCACCGAGCCTTCCTGCGTGACATCGAACGACCCGCCGCCGTGCTCGACGGCGTACTGGATGCCGTCCCAGTCCTCGCGCAGCTGCCAGGTCGTCATGTTGCGCAGGTCGAACGTCGCCGTCTCGCCAGGCCCGACCGTGATCGATCCCGGTCGCAGCACCGGCTGCGGGTCCTGCGGCTGCACCGTGATCGGCACTGACAGGTACGTCCAGTCGTCCTTGCCCGCGATGCGCACCGGCACCTGGCACGCGTCGACCCACGGCGCTCCGGCGCCCGCGTCGTAGCGCACCACCGTGCCCGATTCCACGGTGCAGGCTGCCTCGGCGCGCGCGCCCGAGACGCGCACGTCCGGTCCGACCTCGATGCGGCTGCCGCGGGGACGGGCCACGAGCTCGGTCATGTCGAACGTGGTCGACTCGGTCTCGCGCACTTCCGGCGACGCGGCACCGGCCCGCAGGGTCAGTGCCAGATCGTCGTCGCCGGGCACCTTGAGGAACCCGTAGGTGGTCACCGTCTCGGCCGCGTCGCCGGCGTGCGCGCTCTCGCCCGTCACCGCGAACGGGATGAGACGCGTCGTCGGCGGCAGCTCGCCACGAAGCTCGGTGCCGTCGACCGTCACGCCCTCGGGCTCGCCCCACAGCGACACGTCGAGATCCGAGATGTCGCCGCCGGACCACGTGACCTTGCCGTCGAGCACATCGACACCGCGCGGGAAGTCCTCGCGGGACTCTACGGTCAGGATCGTGTCGGAGACGATCGGGTAATCGGGCACGCTCTCGCGCACCACTCGCACCACGATGAGGCCTCGTCCGGTGTTGCCCGACGTCGACTCGACGTCGTAGAGGAACGACATCGTGCCCGGCTCGGCACCGGCCTCGATGACGACGGTGGCATCGTCGACCGTCTGGATGCGCTCATCCAGACGCGCATACTCCGGGTTCTCGCTGCCGTCCACCAGAGACATGGGCACATCGGGACGGATGTCGGTGACCTTCAGCGCACCCAGCGTCGGGTCCAGGTCGTTCGACAGCGGGCTGACACGGATCGTGTTGCCCTCACCTGCCTGCACCTGCACGTAGTCGGTGAACGTGACGGGGCTGGGGTTCGCCTCGCTGTCGAGCACGCCCACGCGCACCGCGCCCTCGGCGGTCTCACCGAAGGCGTCCACCACGCGGTAGCGGAACGACACCTGTCCGCTGTCGCCCGGCACGCTGGAGTAGAGAATGGATGCCCCATCCGCCGAGATCGTCGCGGAGCCCCGCTCGGGCTGCTCGACGATGCGATCGAGTGTCACGACATCGCCGTCGGGATCCATGCCGAAGCCGTCGAAGTCGACCAGTGCCGACTGACCGCTGAGCACGCGGCCCTCGAGGGTGTCGGCGGAGGGCGCACGGTTGGCGTCGTCGTCGATCACACGCACGCGCACCATCGCGGTGTCGGCGAGCGCAGGGGCGCCCGTCGTGAACACCGCGTAGTCGATGCCGTACTCCCCCGGCTCGGAGGGCGCGAGGTAGCGAAGCACGTCGCCTGCCGCGAACGCGAGCGCGGCATCCGTCGACGACGTCACCTGCGACGCATCGAGCGTCGGACGACCGCCGGCGGGTGAGACGTCGTTGTCGAGCACCGGGATGTCGATCTGCGCCCCCGCGCGCACGACGACCGTGTCGTCGATCGCGATCGGCGACAGCTCGGGAGCCTGCGGCAGCAGGTACACCGTCGCCTCGCCATGCACTCGCGCACCCTCGTCCTCGGTGCCGTCGCTGACGACGTACGAGACCGTGCCCAGGCGGCCCGGTCCGCCGTCGGGCGTGGAGCCCGACACACGGAGGTGGTTCTGACCCACAGCGTCCACCGAGAGGGTGGCCCCGGCATCCGCCGTCGCCACCACATCGCTGAGCAGCAGCACGCGGTGCGTCGGGTTCGAGACGGCGTCGAACACGTCGAGCGTCGCGTCCTGCTGAGGATGCACGAAGGCGACGACCGGCGACGTCGCCAGCTGGGCGGGAGCGTCGGCGGGCAGCAGCGTGATGCGCGCCGTGCCGGTGGCGTTGCTGGTGCCGTCGGTGACGGTGAAGTCCACGCGGTAGGTTCCCGCGCCCTGAGCGGTGAAGTCGAACGACGTCGAGCCGCCGATGACCGTGGCCGTCGCCGCGGCGTCGTCGAGCACACGCACCGAGTCCAGCGACAGAGTGCCTGCGGTCCCGGTGACGTGATCTGCCACATCGATCGTGATGCCCGAGACGGCGGTGTCGACGACGGCGAACGACTGCGCGGCGAGCTGAGGCTGCGGCGAGACCCTCACCACGAGGGACTTCACCGCGGTCTGTCCGAAGGTGTCGGCGACGGTCACCGCCAGCTCGATCTGCTGCTCGCCGCCCTCGCCGGTGTCGCTGTGCTGATAGACCACGTCGCCGCCGGGGGTCGCGGCGACGCTTCCGACGCCGGTCACGTTCTGGACGCCCAGGAGCAGCAGCGGATCGCCCTCGGGATCGACCCATCCCGGCAGCACCGGCACGGTCACCGTGCCGCCGCGCGCCACCTCGGGCTCGGGCCACTCCACGAGGCAGCGATCCACACCGCACCACTCCGGCGCGCTGTTCACCGACGGCGCGGCGACCGAGAGCGTCACCGTCGCCGGTTCAGAGGTCAGTCCGTCCTGCGCCGTGCCGTCCGAGACGACGTACGAGAACGTCCCCGACCCGCTGGCCTCGGGGTCCAGCCGCACCGCGAACCGCTGGCCGTCGTCGGTCACGGTCACCGTGCCGAACCCGGGGTCGAGTCCGGTGACCGACCGGGGATCGATCGCCAGCACGTCCTCGTTCGGGTCATGGTCGTTCATGAGCACCGGCAGCGACGCCAGGCTTCCCGCGCGCACGCCGAACGAGTCCGGCTCCGCGATGGGCGGCTTGGGGTCGAGCACGACCTGCAACTGCTCCTCGCTCGGCACGGCGTCGGGGTCGGTGCGGTCATCGAGCGACCAGTCCTGGCTCGAGGCGATCAGCTCGCCGTCGGGAACCGACCACGCCCACCCCGAGCGCGTCTCGTTGAGGATCATCGCCGAGCCGGTCGCGACGAAGGTCGGCCGTCGCTCGTCGGGCATCGACTCGTCGCCGTAGTCCAGCGCGATCGTCTCACCGCCGGTGCGCCACAGCGTGCCGCCGGTCTCGCCCTGAGGCAGCCATGCCGCGTAGACCGCGCCATCGTGCGGCACCGGCTGTGCGGGCGTGCCCAGCACAGCACCGGTTCCGGTGCCGACCTCGACATCCATATCCGATCCGTCGACCGGAACGCGCACGAGCGACGTCTCGTCGGCGAGGTACACGTCGGAGCCGGTCGCGTCGGGTGCGCCCACGACGACGGCGCCGGTCGTGGGAGCGGATGCCGCAGCATCCGTCCCTCGCAGCCACACGTCGCCGTCCTCGGTGTCGACGACCGCCCACGTGTCTCCGGCGGCGGTGATCGCGGGCTCGGTGATCCCGTCCACGTCGAGCGGATCGCGGCCGCGCACGGCCGCGTCGTCGATGTCCCAGCGCAGCACCGAGCCGTCGGCGCGCGAGTAGCTGAACAGCACGCCGCGCTCATCGACGGCGATCGCGTCGGCGGCGTACTGGGGGGCGTCCTCGTCGTCGGACGGGAACGGGTCGAGCTGAGCCGCGGCGCCCGTCGAGAGCAGGCCCGCGAAGACGGCGCCCGAGTCAGTGAGGTAGGCGACGTAGTCCCCCGCCGTCACGACGTCGGTGGTGCCGGCCGGGGTCGAGGTCGAGGCCTGCAGCGCCTCCTCATCGAGATCGGTCGGCTGCGCCTCGTCGATGCGCGTCACCTTGCTGAAGCTGTCGCTGAAGACGTAGGCCGCGTCGCCGGTCTGCACGACCTGGTCGGGATTGCTGATGCTGCGGACGGTGTCGAGCTCGCCGATCGAGGTGTTCACGCGCGCGTAGCGGCGGCCCTCGCCGGTCTGCAGCGCCCACACTGCCGTGTCGACCTCGGGGGTCTCCTGGGCATCCAGGCCCGGCCACACGACGCTGACGCCGATCACGACGGCGACGGCGGCACCCGCCGCGACGAGTCCGGCGATCGTCCTCCGCCGCATCACAGCACGCCCGCCAGGTACAGGGTCGCCACGACCGCGACGGCTCCGAGCACGAGGCCGGCTCCGACGCCCGCGACCCACGGCAAGGCGCCCCGCCGCCGGGCGGCCGGAGCCGAGATGTCGGTGTCTTCATCGCGGGCCAGCGCCGCCACTCCGGTGCCCGATCGCACCTTGCGGGTCGTATCGCGCTCGACGCGTGACCGGGCCGGACCCCGCAGCGCGGAATCGCCGAAATCGACGGGGGCGGATGACGGAGACCAGTCGGCGTCGGGAACCTCGAGGGGCGTCGGGTGCTGGCCGAGCTCGGCCTGCACCTGGCGCAGCGCCTCGCCGAATGCGCGGGCGGACGGCTGCCGGCCGCCCGGATCGCGGCTCATCGCCGTGGCGAGCACGCGCTGCAGCGACGCCGGGACGTCGGCGCGCGGAATCTCGACGTATGCCGCGCGGGCGATGCGCCGCCGCAGCAGCTCCTTGGTGTTCTGGCCGCGCTCGCGGCGCTCGAACGGACTGTGGCCGGCCAGCAGCGAATACACCGTCGCCCCGAGGCTCCACACCTCGCTGCTCACCGTGCCGGCGGTCTGCTCGGCGACGACCTCGGGCGCACTCCACGGGATCGACATCGCGAGCACCTCGTCCGCGGTCCGCCGCAGCAGCGACGACGAGATTCCGAAGTCGGCGAGGACGGGAGTGCCGAAGGTCGTGATGAGGATGTTGCTCGGCTTGACGTCGCGATGCACGAGGCCGGCGCGGTGCGCCGACTCCAGCGCGCTGGCCATGCGCACGCCGATCGCGAGGACCTCCTCGACGGGGATGCGCTCGACGCGGTAGCGCTGCGCGAGTGAGCCCGGGCAGTACTCCATCACGATGTACGGGCGGCCGTCAGCCGAGATGCTCGCCTGGTACACCGTCACGATCGAGGGATGCGCCGACAGGTGAGCGAGCACGTCGGCCTCGGCGTTGAACATGCGGCGCAGCTCGGGATCGCGCACGTCGCTGGGCATCACCTTGACCGCGACGTTGCGGCGGGGCATGTCCTGCTCATAGAGGAAGACGTCGGCGAAGCCGCCTGATCCCAGTGGGCGTATGTAGGCGAGTCCGGGCAGGATCGGAGGCGCCGAAGGAAGCCGTGTGGCCACCTCACCTCCAGCTGCCGACGATGGGCCCGTGGGCCTATGCCAAGGACGACTCCTGCCGAGAAGCGGCAGCAAACTCGGCAATGCTAACAAAGCCACCTGCGAGAGTGCCCCGCGCCCCCTTTCCCCGCCCTTGCCCTGCCCCTTCTCCCCGGCCCTGTCGCGAAAACACCAGCCCGTCGCGCAACACGCCGAGCCGAGGCATCCGTCACCGGCGCGTCGTCGTTACGGACTGGTGTTCTCGCACCCGGTTAGGCGGGCAGGCGCCCGAGTCAGAAGAGACGACGGATGCCGCGGGCCGCCCCGCCCCTGCACCACGGTCCCGTTGCGGAAAACACCAGTCCGTCGCACAACACGCCGAGCCGAGGCATCCGTCACCGGCGCGTCGTCGTTACGGACTGGTGTTCTCGCACCCGGTTAGGCGGGCAGGCGCCCGAGTCAGAAGAGACGACGGATGCCGCGGGCCGCCCCGCCCCTGCACCACGGTCCCGTTGCGGAAAACACCAGTCCGTCGCACAACACGCCGAGCCGAGGCATCCGTCACCGGCGCGTCGTCGTTACGGACTGGTGTTTTCGCACCCCGGGAGACAGCAGGGGCCCCGAGCCCGAAGAGACGACGGATGCCTCGGGCATCGGCGCTCACCAGGTGAGGCCGGCGATGCTCCGGTGAAGATTGCGGGCCACCGCCGCGAGGATCGCGCTCTCGACGAGCTCCCAGTCGTGGATGATCAGCGTGTAGTCCAGTCGGAGCGTCACGAAGCCGAGAGCCATGGCCGCGGCATCCCGAACGCGATCGCGGTGTCTGGCCGGCCCGTCGTGGGTGCCTCCGTCGGCCTCGATGATCAGGCAGTCGCCGAGCACGAAGTCCACCCTGCCGACGCCGGGTATCTCGACCTGGCTCGCGACAGAGATGCCGTGCCGATGGAGCCGGAGGCGGAGCAGCGACTCGAGGCCGCTGTCAGCGTCGCTGCGGGCGAAGTCGACCAGCCAGCGCCACCCCTCCGGTACGAGGCTGCGAAGCCTTTCCCGACCCGAGCGATCAAGGAGCCGTTGCCGGAGCGCGGATTCGAGGGCCGCGAAGAAGACCTCACGCCCCCTGCACCGAAGGATCTGAAGGAGGCACTGGATGACGCCCACTCGATCCAATGCGAGGTCGTCGACCGGGATGTCGCGGTGGAACACGCAGCACGGCTTCCCCTCGAGATCCGGATCGATGACCAACCGTGTCGGATGGTGACCGGGGCGCACCCACGTATGGGTCCGCTCGTCCTCGTCATCGTCGAGGATCCACATGCCCCATGCCCGCCCAGCGCTGACGCACGCCACGCGCCCTCGATGGCTGAGCGCTTCGATAAGCCCGGGTGTGGTGTCGGGGAGTGCGTAGACGCCGTTCCGCGGTCGGAGCAGCCGCCCCTCCCGGACAGCGTGCGTGAGGTCGCTGCGTCCGACGCCCGGCCTCACCAATTGTGACGTGCGCGCTGTGCCGCCCAGAGTGCGGACGGCCTCCACGGCTGATTCGACCGACATGCCCACGAGCCTGCTCGCGCCCGGACGTGTGGTGGTGCGGCTTGGACGGATCTGTGCAGAAGCCCGCCCTTGGACCTCCTGTGGAGGAGCCGATCGCCGCGCCAGCAGTCTCTTGTGTGCCCTCGCCCGGTTGCGAAAACACCAGTGCGTCACCCGACACGCCGTGCCCTGGCATCCGTCGTCGGCGTGTCGTCGTTACGGACTGGTGTTTTTGCAACCGCCGTGGGGGTGGAGGCCGTAGGTGTCCGCCGTAGGGACTGGGCCGTCGGGGGGCCCTAGGGGGTGGGCCGCAGCGGGTGGGGCCGTGGGGGTGTGAACGGCCGTCGGGTGTGAACCGCCGTAGGGTACGGCCGTAGGGGATGAACGGCAGACCGGGCTAAAGGCGCGGGGCGAACGAACGACGACGGATGCCGCGGGTCAGGGCTGCGGCGGGTCGTTGGGGTCGAACGGGGCATCGAGTGAGCGTGTCAGCTCGGCGAGCATCGCCTCGATCTGCGGCTCGACGAACTCGGTCACCGCCGCCTGGATCCGCAGCCGGTGGTGGAGCAGGATCGTGCAGACCTCGCGCCCGACCATGTTGGCATAGTCGTCGGCGAGGCCGACCTCCTGCCGCAGGGCCGCCTTGGCGTCCTCGGTTAGCGGGGGGAGCGCCGGGATGCCGGCCGCCGCCTCTTCCGCCATGCCCGCGATCGTGAACAGGAACGGGGCACCCGGCACAGGATCGGGATCGAGCGGAAGACCCTCGAACTCGGGGTCGAGTCCCTCGGCCGGCCGATAGCTGCGCGCGCGGTTGCGCGCCGCCTGCTGGTCGAGCTCGGCCTGCAGCATCGGCAGGTTCAGGGACGTGTACTCGGCCACGGCCCGGTCCACGATCGTCTTGATTCGGGTCGACAGTCCGTGCTGCACGCCGTGCGGCACGTCGGCGCCGAGCCCCGCGGCCGACAGCACCGGCGATCCGAAACAGCGGCGGCACGGCGCCACCCGCCCCCGGTGCGTTGCCGGCTCCCAGCGGGGAAGCCACGCAAGCCAGGCGTCCACCGCCTGGCTGACCTGGGTCTCGAGCGACCGCTCCACGGCTCCAAGTTACTCTCTCCTCCCCCGCCGCCTCTCGTTTTCGTCGCCGACCACGTCGTTTCCCCACCGAGAAGGTCGACAAGGTCGGTCCGAGACGACACGGCCGCGCCAGGAACGACAGGCTCGGCGAAGAGAGCGAGGCGGTGGCGCGGGGCGGGGGCCTGGGGTCAGGAGGAGTCTTCCCAGGGCCAGCGGGGGCGGCGGGCGCGGGTGCGCACGAGCGCGATGCCCGACCACGAACACACGAACGCCGCCGCAGCGACGGCGACGCCGAACCAGGAGGTCGCGAGGCGCCCGGCGACGGCGGTCGCGACGGCCAGGTCCGCGCCGGTCGCGAGCCCCGCGAGCCATACGCCGCCGACGTACGCCACGAAGCAGGCCAGGGTCGTCCACGCGGAGCCCCAGAACGACGGATGCCCCGCCCCGGCGCCGACGCCGACGCCCGCGCCACCGCCACCGCCACCGACCCCCTGAGACCTCGAGGCTTCCGCGCCGGCCGGGGCCGCGGCATCCGTCCGGTCCGCCCTCCCGATCGCAGCCCACAGCCCGCCGGCGAAGGCGAGGGTCGCCAGCACAACACCCGTCGCACCCGGGATCTGCCCGAGCCCCGGAGTCGCGATGACGTCCTCGCCGATCGCGAGGCTCGTCATGCCGAGACCGAAGATCGCGAGCGCCACGAAGCCGATGGTCGCGAACGCGAGCGCCGTGAGAGGGCGGACGGGACCGCCCTCACCCTGCGGCGACTCGCTCATCTACATCAGCGACCTCTACTGCCGGACGAGCTGCGGGCCCGCCTCGAGCGTGCGTTCGTATTCGCGCTGCGCCTCGATGTTGAGCTCGGTGACGCGCCTGCCCCGCGCCGCGACCCACGCGCCGAACCAGATCGTCAGCTCGCGGCCGATCACGAACGCCGCGATCGCGAGCGGCGCCAGCAGCTCGGCCTCGACCAGTTCGGCGCCCTCGCGTGCGGTGAGCATCCAGAACGGGGCCTGGAACAGCGCACCGAGGATGTGACCGCCGTACGCGGCGATGCCCACCAGCAGGCCGAACACGACCCACGCGCCCCAGCGGCCGCGGTTGATGATCGCGCCGAGCAGCCAGAACGCCAGGAAGAACACGATCACCGGGATCCACAGCGACCAGGTGCCCAGCGCCTCGAGCGCCGTGGTCGCCACGTTCTCGCCGGTGACGTCGCCGGCGAGCGCGCCGAACCCCATCCACGCGGCGAAGTACAGCACGGCGAATGCGAGCGCGGCCAGCAGCCCGATCGCACCGGCGGCGCCGCGGTTGCCGCGCGGGCGCGGCGCCTCGGGAGCCTGCACGAAGATCGGCTGCGGAGCGAAAGCGGCACTGCCGACCGCGGGCTCGGAGACGGGCTCGCTCGGCGTCACCACCGGGGCGTTGACGACGGTCGGTGCATCGTCATTGCCGGCGGACGAGTACACGGCCGTGTCGGACGGCGTGCTGCGGTAGTCGAGGGATGCGGCTTCCTCGGACTCCCACGGGTCGGGCTCGGCGGGGGTGCCGTCGGCGGCACGCGAGCCGGCGAGCGGGCCGGCGGTGTCGGGAGCCGCCGAAGCGGCCTGGGGCTCGGAGCCGTTGGCATCGGAGCCGTTGGCGTCGGAGCCGTTGGCATCGGGGGCGTCCGTCTCGGCGGACGCGGCGGAGCGCGCGGCGGCATCGCGCCGGGCGGCCTCCGCCTCGGCGAGGCCTTCGTTGGCGCGACCGACGACGTCGTCGACGTCGCCGGGCTCTTCGACGGGCTCGCCGTAAGACGACTTGGGGTCACTCATCGCAGGCACTCCTCACGCGGGGACAGTTCCCGCAGTGCGAGAGTAGCCGCCGCTCCCGCGCACACGTCGGAGGCGTGCCGTGAGATTCCGGCGCGGTGCGGCAGGTGAACCACAGCGGATGCCCCTAACCTGGCGCCATGGCACTCCGAGCATCGCGACTCGCCGCAGCCGCGGCATCCGTTCTCGTCGCCGCTGTGCTCTCGGCGTGCGCCCCCGACGCGGGCGGCGCCGACCCCGATGACACCGGCCGGCCGACCTCATCGCCGTCCTTGTCGGCGTCCGGCACGGCGTCGCCCGGGGCGACGCCGACACCCTCGGCGACGGCGCGCGCCGACATCCCCGACGACTGCCTCGCGATCGTCGGGGACGACGTGCTGTCGCAGCTGGACGGGATACCCCTCAACGCCGCGGCCTTCGCCCCCACCGGGCCGCAGTCCGACGGCAGCCTGATCTGCGTCTGGCGCGACCCCGCCACCGACACGACAGGCCTCGTCACGACCATCTCGTACCTCTCGCGCGGGCCGGCGCTCGACATGCTCAACCAGCTCGCCGACGACGAGGGCTTCACCTGCTACACGCCAGACGGCGGCACGCGGTGCGAGAAGACGTGGCAGAACGAGACGTACCCGGTCACCGATGGCCGCACGCTGTTCTGGCGCGACGACATCCTCGTCGACACACGGTTCTCGAACCTCGCTCCCACGGGGTACACCGCCTCGATCGTCGAGAGTCTCTTCGGCTAGCGGCGGAGCCGCTCAGTCCCACACGTTGCCGTCCAGCCGGGGACCGTAGTCCTCGGGATGCCATGGCGACTCGACGCTGGCCAGCCACAGGTCGTCGCGCAGCGTGTGCTCCTCGAGCACCTCGCCTCGCGTACGTGCGCACACCAGCGCGGCATCCGACGTCGTGCACGAGAACCCCTGCCCCGCGAACGCCGCCTCGGCGATCGGTCGCGCGTCGGCCGGCACGCGCGACAGCGTCGTGACGATGCTGCCCGATGCGAAGCTCCACTCGCACGTCACCAGCACCTCGGGCGTCACCGCCTCCACGAGCGAGGCGGCTTCGGTCGCGGGCGGCGTCGCGGTCTGGTTCAGCAGCGACCCGCCCCGCCAGGTCAGCTCGTTCCAGAGGTCGTCGGGGTACAGCGTGCGGCAGTCGATCGCGCCCCCTTCGGCCGCCTGCATCGCCGCCGAGGGCTCGGACGTCGTGGTGGGCGCGGGCGATGTCGCCCGCCGCAGCGTCTCGCCGATCCACGCCACCGTGACGGGCACCATGGGCAGCGAAAGCCACACGAGCGCACCGATCACCGCCGCGCAGATCACGCCGGCGGGCACGGCGATCCACGAGTTGCGCCCCCCGATCCGCGCCATAGGCCCCCACCTCCGCTTACACGGTAAGCCGCGACGACGGATGCCTCGGCGCGGCGCGCAGTGAGTGCTCCGTGTCGGCCGCGGGAAGCGGATGATACTGCCCAGCGCCTCCGGAAAGAACCCCCTCGGTCGGGCGACGGTGAGCGGCGACGGTATCGGGACGACGCGCATCCGATCGGGCCTCCCCGATCGGTCCACGGCGTCGGCACGAGCAAAGGAGCACGAGATGACAACGCAGGAGATGGGATCCACCGCCGGCGGCGAGAGTGCCGGCGGCCCGCGTGAACGCGCCGTCGAGACCGTCGCCGAGGTGGACGCCGCCGCGATGCACGTGGCGGGCGTCGCGGGCGACGAGGCGGGCAGGGTGGCCCGCGACGCCAAGGAAGCGGCGCGTGGATTCTTCGACGAGACCAAGATGCAGCTCTCGGAACAGGCGACCGCGCAGCAGCAGCGCGCAGCGGGGGCCCTCCGCACGACCGGCGACGAACTCTCCGAGATGTCTCGGGCCTCGTCCGGCGGGGGTCTGGCGACCGGTCTGGTGCGCAGCCTCGGCGACCAGTCGAAGCACGCGGCGTCATGGCTCGAGCAGCGCGAGCCGGGCGATCTGGTGCGCGAGGTGCGCGGATTCGCACGCCGGCACACCGGCGTCTTCCTCGTCGCCGCGCTGGGCGTCGGCCTGGTCGCCGGCCGGCTGACGAGGGCGCTCCTCTCCGACGGGAATGGTTCGGGTGGCGCGTCCGGCTCGGCGGCCGGTGTGCAGGGTGGTGCGCCGCGGGCTACACCGGTGGGTGCGGCAGGAACCGGCGGAGCGACGGGCGTCGGCGCGGGTGCATCCATGCCCGCCGGCACCGGCCCCAGCCCGGGCACCGGCGCGCCGCTCGGCGGAACACCGATCGGCGACTCCGTCGCCGCGGGTGCGAGCGACGCGTCAACCGTGCGGCGAGGCATGAGCCGGCCAGACGTACCCCCGACGGGTGCGGGCACGCAGGACGAGTGGTCGCCGAGCGGCGAGGCGCAGCGATGAGCGACATGCCGACGCCGTCTCAGCAGAAGGCGGCGACCACGTCCGTCGGCGAGCTCGTCGGCGAGGTGTCGCGCGACCTGTCGGAGCTGATGCGGAAGGAGCTCGAGCTGGCCAAGGCCGAGCTGACGGACTCCGCCAAGAAGGCAGGCGCGGGGGCGGGGCTCCTCGGCGGGGCGGGATACGCGGCGATGATGACGGTGCTGTTCCTGTCGATCGCACTGTGGTGGGCCCTGGGCACCCTCATCGGCGGCGGATGGTCCGGCGTCATCGTGGCCGTGCTGTGGGCGATCATCGCCGGCGTCCTGTACGCCGTGGGCATGAAGCGCATGAAGTCCGTCCGCGGGGCGCCCCGCACCGTCGAGACCGTCAAAGAGATTCCCGAAGCACTGAAGAGGAACGAGGAGAACCGATCATGAGCAACACCGAACAGATCCGCGCCGACATCGAGGTCACGCGCGACGAGCTCGGGCGCGACGTCGACGCCCTGGCCGACAAGGTCACACCGAGCAAGGTGATGGAACGGCAGAAGACGCGGCTGCGGCGCGCGGTCGATGACGTCAAGGGCCGCATCATGGGCGTGGCAGAGGATGTCGGCGACTCGGTGTCCTCTGCCACGGACTCGGCGGCGCACGGCATCGGGGACCTTCCCGGTGCCGCGGCGAGGAAGGTGCAGGGCGCGCCGCTGGCCGTGGGCCTCGCCGCCCTGGCTCTGGGCTGGGTCGCCGCGTCGCTCGCGCCGCCCACCGATGCCGAGCGGCGGATCGCCCGCTCGCTGCGTGACGCCGCGCAGCCGCTGGTCGACAGTGCGGCAGAGAGCGCGCGCGAACTGGCGGCCGGGCTGGAACAGCCGGCGCGGGATGCCATGGAACAGGTCAAGGCGAGCGCCGAGGACGCGGCGCACGAGGTCAAGGAAGAGGCGCGCGTCGCCACCGACCACGTGAAGGAGAACGTCGGCCCGTCGAGCGGTGGATCGACGAGCGGCGGATCGACGAGCGGCGGATCGACGACTGGTTCGACCGGCGGCGAGTACGGGGGGTCGCAGCCGGCGGGCTGAGGCATCCATCCCGCACACGACGAAGGGCCCCGGCGAACCGGGGCCCTTCGTGTTTCACCGCCTAGTTGTAGTCGGTCGTGAAACCGTCCGTGGAGAAGCTGTCGAAGTCGACGTAGCTCAGGTCGGCGTCGCTATAGGCGCCGTCCGAGGCGAAGATGCGGTTGGGGTACCGCTCGCTCTTGGCCTCCTCCGTCGCCTCGACCGTGACGTTGCGGTACTTCGCAAGTCCGGTTCCGGCGGGGATGAGCTTTCCGATGATGACGTTCTCCTTGAGGCCGACGAGCGGGTCGCTCTTGCCCTCCATCGCCGCCTGGGTGAGGACGCGCGTCGTCTCCTGGAACGACGCGGCCGACAGCCACGACTCCGTCGCGAGCGACGCCTTCGTGATACCCATCAGCTCCGGACGACCCGACGCCGGGCGCTTGCCCTCGGCGACAGCCTCGCGGTTCATGTTCTGGTAGCGCTTGAAGTCCACCAGCTCACCCGGCAGCAGCGTGGTCTCACCGTGGTCGACCACGGTGACCTTGCGCAGCATCTGACGGACGATGACCTCGATGTGCTTGTCGTGGATCGGCACACCCTGCGAGCGGTACACGCCCTGGACGCCGTTCACGAGGTACTTCTGCACCTCGCGGGCACCCTGCACGCGCATGACCTCCTTGGGGTCGAGCGTTCCGACCTGCAGCGGCTGGCCGACCGTGACGTGCTGGCCGTCCTCGACCAGCAGCGTCGCGCGCTTGAGCACGGGGTAGACGTGCGGCTCGTCGCCGTTGTCGGGCGTGAGGATGACCTTCTTGCTCTTCTCGGTCTCGTCGATCGTGATGCGGCCGTCGGCCTCCGCGATCGGCGACGCACCCTTGGGGGTACGGGCCTCGAACAGCTCCTGCACGCGGGGAAGACCCTGCGTGATGTCATCCGCCGACGCCGAACCACCGGTGTGGAAGGTACGCATCGTCAGCTGCGTTCCGGGCTCACCGATCGACTGGGCCGCGATGATGCCGACGGCCTCGCCGATGTCGACGATCTTGCCGGTGGCCAGCGAACGGCCGTAGCACTTCGCGCAGACACCGACCGCCGACTCGCACGTGAGCACCGAGCGCACCTTGATGGACTCGACACCCGCGCCGACCAGCTTGTCGATGAGCACGTCGCCCACGTCGTCGCCGGCAGCCGCGAGCACGTCTCCGTTGGGCGCCGTGACATCGGCCGCGAGCGTGCGGGCGAACACCGAGTTCTCGACGTTCGCGTCGCGCACGAGCGCGCCGTCCGCGCCGGGCGCCGCGATGGTGAACTCCAGGCCCTTGGTCGTGCCGCAGTCCTCCTCGCGGATGATGACATCCTGCGAGACGTCCACGAGACGACGCGTGAGGTATCCCGAGTCGGCCGTACGGAGGGCCGTGTCGGCCAGACCCTTACGGGCACCGTGCGTCGCGATGAAGTACTCCGCCACCGACAGACCCTCGCGGTACGAGGAGATGATCGGACGGGGGATGATCTCACCCTTGGGGTTGTTCACCAGGCCTCGCATACCGGCGATGTTCCGGATCTGCAGCCAGTTACCACGAGCACCCGACGACACCATGCGGTTGATGGTGTTGTCCTCGGGGAAGTTGTCGCGCATGGCCTTCTGGACCTCGTCGGTCGCCTCGGTCCAGATCTTGATGAGCTCCTGACGACGCTCGGCGTCGGTGGTGAGACCCTTCTCGAACTGGTCCTGAGCCTTCGCGGCCTTCTTCTCGTAGCCGGCGACGATCTCGCCCTTGTTCGGGGGCGTGAGGATGTCGCTCAGCGCCACCGTGACACCCGAACGGGTGGCCCAGTAGAAGCCGGCGTCCTTGATGCGGTCGAGGGATGCCGCGACCTCCACCTTGGGGTACTCCTCCGCCAGCTTGTTCACGATCTGCGACAGCTTGCCCTTGTCGGCCTGTTCGCGCACGAACGGGTAGCCCTTGGGGAGCGTGTCGTTGAAGATCGCCTGGCCGAGCGAGGCGTCCACGAGACCGTGGCGCTCGTAGCCCTCGGGAGCTTCGCCCTCGAGGAACGTCAGGCCGGGGACGCGGATGCGGACCTTGGCCTGCAGGTCGAGGGTGCCCTCGTCCTTGGCCAGGATCGCCTCGCCGACCGAGCCGAACACACGACCCTCACCGGCTGCGCCCGCCTTGACCGTGGTCAGGTGGTGCAGGCCGATGATCATGTCCTGCGAGGGCAGGGTCACCGGGCGGCCGTCAGACGGCTTCAGGATGTTGTTCGAGGCGAGCATCAGGATGCGTGCCTCGGCCTGGGCCTCGACCGACAGCGGCAGGTGGACGGCCATCTGGTCGCCGTCGAAGTCCGCGTTGAAGGCGGCGCAGACGAGCGGGTGCAGCTGGATCGCCTTGCCCTCCACGAGCTGCGGCTCGAACGCCTGGATGCCCAGACGGTGCAGCGTGGGCGCGCGGTTGAGCAGCACGGGGCGCTCGCGGATGATCTCCTCGAGCACGTCCCAGACCTCGGGACGCGTGCGCTCGACGGCGCGCTTGGCGGCCTTGATGTTCTGCGAGTGACCGAGGTCGATCAGGCGCTTGATCACGAACGGCTTGAACAGCTCCAGCGCCATCTGCTTGGGCAGACCGCACTGGTGCAGCTTCAGCTGCGGACCGACGATGATGACCGAACGGCCCGAGTAGTCCACGCGCTTGCCGAGCAGGTTCTGGCGGAACCGGCCCTGCTTGCCCTTGAGCATGTCGCTCAGCGACTTCAGCGCGCGGTTGCCGGTGCCCGTCACGGGACGGCCGCGGCGGCCGTTGTCGAACAGCGCGTCGACGGCCTCCTGCAGCATCCGCTTCTCGTTGTTGACGATGATCTCGGGAGCACCGAGGTCGATCAGGCGACGGAGGCGGTTGTTGCGGTTGATCACGCGACGGTAGAGGTCGTTCAGGTCGGAGGTCGCGAAGCGGCCACCGTCCAGCTGCACCATCGGGCGCAGCTCCGGCGGGATCACCGGGACGACGTCGAGCACCATCGAGGCCGGGCTCATACCGGTCTGCAGGAACGAGTTGACGACCTTCAGGCGCTTGATCGCGCGGATCTTGCGCTGACCCTTGCCCTCGGAGATCTGCAGGTGCAGGCTCTCCGACTCGGCGGCCAGGTCGAACGCCTCCAGGCGGCGCTTGATCGACTCCGCGCCCATGTGGGCCTCGAAGTACTGACCGAAGCGGTCCTGCAGCTCGTGGAAGATCTCGTCTTCACCCTTGAGCTGGCCGACCTCGAGCGTGCGGAAGTCCTCCCACACCTTCTCGAGGCGGATGATCTGGTCGTCCGCGTTCTTGCGGATCTGAGCCATCTCCTTCTCGGCGGCGTCCTTGACCTTCTTCTTCTGGTCGGCCTTGGCACCCTCCTCCTCGAGCGCGGCGAGCTCCTCCTCCAGCTTCTGGAGGCGGGCTGCGACGCGGGCGTCGCGGCGGTCACCGAGCGTCTTCAGCTCGAGACGGATGTTGTTCTCCTGCGTCGCGAGGTCGCGGTGACGCGCGTCCTCATCGACCGAGATGACCATGTACGCGGCGAAGTAGATGACCTTCTCGAGGTCCTTCGGCGCCATGTCGAGCAGGTACCCGAGGCGCGAGGGCACGCCCTTGAAGTACCAGATGTGGGTGACCGGCGCGGCGAGCTCGATGTGGCCCATGCGCTCACGGCGGACGGAGGACTTGGTGACCTCCACGCCGCAGCGCTCGCACACGATGCCCTTGAAGCGGACGCGCTTGTACTTGCCGCACGCGCACTCCCAGTCGCGGGAGGGCCCGAAGATCTGCTCTCCGAAGAGACCGTCCTTCTCGGGCTTGAGGGTGCGGTAGTTGATGGTCTCGGGCTTCTTGACCTCACCGTACGACCAACGACGGATGTCGTCAGCGGTGGCCAGGCCGATGCGAAGCTGATCGAAAGTTGTTGATTCGAGCACTAGTTCTCAGTTCTCCTGTGTCGGAATTCTGTCGTTGCCTGGCCGGGTCAGATCTCGTCGATCGACGAGGACTCGAAACGGCTGGAGATGTTGATGCCGAGCTCTTCAGCGGCGCGGAAGGCCTCGTCGTCGGTGTCACGCAGGTTGACCTCCGTGCCGTCGGCCGAGAGCACCTCGACGTTCAGGCAGAGCGACTGCATCTCCTTCATGAGCACCTTGAAGGACTCGGGGATGCCGGGCTCCTGGATGTTCTCGCCCTTGACGATCGCCTCGTACACCTTGACGCGGCCGAGGATGTCGTCGGACTTGATCGTGAGGAGCTCCTGGAGCGCGTAAGCGGCGCCGTAGGCCTCGAGGGCCCACACCTCCATCTCACCGAAGCGCTGACCGCCGAACTGCGCCTTACCACCGAGCGGCTGCTGGGTGATCATCGAGTACGGGCCCGTCGAGCGCGCGTGGATCTTGTCGTCCACGAGGTGGTGCAGCTTCAGGATGTACATGTAGCCGACCGAGATCGGAGCCGGGAACGGCTCGCCGGAGCGGCCGTCGTACAGCAGCGTCTTGCCCGTCGAGTCGATGAGCCGGTCGCCGTCGCGCGTCGGGTTCGTCGAGTCGAGCAGACCCGCGATCTCCTCCTCGAACGCACCGTCGAACACCGGGGTCGCGACCTTCGTGCCGGGCGCGGCCTCACGAGCCTCCTCGGGCAGGCGCGCGGCCCACTCGGGGTTGCCCTCGACCTTCCAGCCCTGCTTCGCGATCCACCCGAGGTGGGTCTCGAGGACCTGGCCGAAGTTCATTCGACCGGGGATGCCGAGCGGGTTGAGGATGACGTCGACCGGGGTGCCGTCCGCGAGGAAGGGCATGTCCTCGATGGGGAGGATCTTCGCGATGACACCCTTGTTGCCGTGACGTCCGGCGAGCTTGTCGCCCTCGGTGATCTTGCGCTTCTGGGCGATGTAGACCACGACGCGGCGGTTGACGCCCGAGCCGAGCTCGTCATCGCCGTCCTCGGCGTTGAACTCCTTGACGGCGATGATCGTGCCCTGCTCACCATGGGGCACCTTGAGCGACGTGTCGCGCACCTCGCGGCTCTTCTCGTTGAAGATCGCGCGGAGCAGACGCTCCTCGGCCGACAGCTCGGTCTCGCCCTTGGGCGTGACCTTGCCGACGAGGATGTCGCCGGGGCGCACCTCGGCGCCGATGCGGATGATGCCGCGCTCGTCGAGGTCCTTCAGCAGGTCGGGGCTCACGTTGGGGAGGTCGCGGGTGATCTCCTCCTTGCCGAGCTTCGTGTCGCGGGCGTCCACCTCGTACTCCTCGATGTGGATCGAAGAGAGGGTGTCGTCCTTCACGAGGTCCTGGCTGAGGATGATCGCGTCCTCGAAGTTGTGGCCCTCCCACGTCATGAACGCGACGAGGAGGTTCTTGCCGAGCGCGAGCTCGCCGTTCTCCGTCGCCGGTCCGTCGGCGATGACCTCGCCCTTCTCGACACGGTCACCCGCCGAGACGATGACGCGCTGGTTGTAGCTGGTGCCCTGGTTGGAGCGGTCGAACTTGCGCAGGAAGTAGTCCTGCGTGCCGCCCTCGTCCAGCTGCACGGTCACGACGTCGGCCGAGACCTCGATGACCACACCGGCCTTCTCGGCGGTGACGACGTCACCGGCGTCGATCGCGGCGTAGCCCTCCATACCGGTGCCGACCACAGGCGACTCCGAGCGCAGCAGGGGCACGGCCTGACGCTGCATGTTCGCGCCCATGAGGGCGCGGTTGGCGTCGTCGTGCTCGAGGAACGGGATCAGCGAGGTCGCGACCGACACCATCTGGCGCGGCGAGACGTCCATGTAACCGATCTCCTCGGCGTGGAACAGGTCGACCTCGCCACCCTGGCCGCGACGTGCGAGGACGCGGTCCTGCGCGAAGCTGCCGTCGGCCTTCAGCTCGACACCGGCCTGGGCGACGATGTAGTCGCTCTCCTCCGAGGCGGTCAGGTAGTCGATCTGGTCGGTGACCTTGCCGTTGACCACGCGACGGTACGGCGTCTCGATGAAGCCGAACGCGTTGATCCGCGCGAATGAGGCGAGCGATCCGATGAGGCCGATGTTCGGGCCTTCCGGCGTCTCGATCGGGCACATGCGGCCGTAGTGCGAGGGGTGGACGTCACGGACCTCGACGCCCGCGCGCTCACGCGACAGACCGCCGGGGCCGAGCGCCGACAGGCGGCGCTTGTGGGTCAGGCCTGCGAGCGGGTTGTTCTGGTCCATGAACTGCGACAGCTGCGACGTTCCGAAGAACTCCTTGATCGCGGCCACCACGGGGCGGACGTTGATCAGGGTCTGCGGCGTGATCGCCTCGATGTCCTGCGTGGTCATGCGCTCGCGGACGACGCGCTCCATGCGCGACAGACCGGTGCGGACCTGGTTCTGGATGAGCTCGCCGACCGCGCGGATGCGACGGTTGCCGAAGTTGTCGATGTCGTCGATGTCGAGACGGATCTCGGCCGTCTTGCCGCCGCGCACGCCGTCGAACGTGACGTCGCCGCGGTGCAGGCGCACCAGGTACTTGATGGTCGCGACGATGTCGTCGACGGTGAGCACCGAGTCCGAGAGCGGCTTGTCGAGGCCGAGCTTGTGGTTGATCTTGTAGCGACCCACCTTGGCCAGGTCGTAGCGCTTCGGGTTGAAGTAGAAGTTGTCCAGCAGCGCGCGGGCGGCCTCGGCGGCCACCTGCTCGCCCGGGCGCAGCTTGCGGTAGATGTCGCGCAGCGCGTCTTCCTTGGTGAGGATGGTGTCCTTCGACAGCGTCTCCTCGATGGACTCGAAGCCGGCGAACTCGGTGAGGATCTCTTCCGAGGTCAGGCCCAGCGCCTTGAGGAACACGGTGACGGACTGCTTGCGCTTGCGGTCGATGCGCACGCCGACCTGGTCGCGCTTGTCGATCTCGAACTCGAGCCATGCCCCACGGCTGGGGATGACACGGGCCGACACGATGTCCTTGTCGGAGGTCTTGTCGGGGGTCTTGTCGAAGTAGACGCCGGGCGAACGGACGAGCTGCGACACGACGACGCGCTCGGTGCCGTTGATGATGAACGTGCCCTTGCCGGTCTGGAGCGGGAAGTCGCCCATGAAGACCGTCTGGGTCTTGATCTCACCGGTCTGGTGGTTCATGAACTCGGCCTCGACGTAGAGCGGGGCCGCGTACGTCTTGCCGCGCTCCTTGCACTCCTCGATGGAGTACTTCTCGGGCTCGAGGTACGGATTCGTGAACGAGAGCTGCATCGTCTCGCTCAGGTCCTCGATCGGCGAGATCTCCTCGAAGATCTCCTCGAGACCGCTGACCTCGGGCACGTCGGTGCGACCGGCGGCCTTCGCGTCCGCGACGCGCGCCTTCCATGCCTCGTTGCCGACCAGCCAGTCGAACGACTCGGTCTGCAGCGCGAGAAGGTCGGGGACCGTCAGCGTGTCGGAGATCTTGGCGAACGAGAGGCGGGATGCTCCGCGTCCGTTCTTGAGGGTGGTGGTGGGGTTGGATGCGTTGCGCGCAGCAGCCAAGGGGAATACCTCCGTGGGCCCGGTGGGGCTCGTTTCCTTGTCGTCAGGTGGAGTGCTCCGGTCCCCGAAACCCGCGCGGCACACCTTGCAGCAAGCAAGGGGGCGCAGGCACAGCCGACCACCATATGAGGGCAGGGGGAATCCAAGAGCGCAAGGACCCACTATACGCCCGATGACGCGCCGTGTCCACCTGATTCTTGAAAAGTTCCGGATGCTGCGGTATAAGCCCGCTCCACGGCCCCGCGCCTGCGTGCACGGCGCCCCTGCCGTGCACGCAGGCGAAGTGCTAGTGTCCGGCGTTGCCGCGACAGGCGAGGCCGGGGTTGACCCCGACGTCGACGCCTGCGCTCACGAACATCCCGTAGCTCTGGATGCCGTGGTATCCGTGCTTCTGATTGCCCCGCATCGCGAGGGCGTCGTCGTCGAAGCCCTCCGGGTTGCCCTCGACCGAGTCCACGGTGTCCTGTCCGGAGAACGCGCATTCGGACGAGGCGTGCGATGCCCCTTGCGCCTCCCCGCCGTTGCCGGTGGCCTCGCCCGCGTTCGCCGCGCCGGCTCCTGCCAGCACGAGCCCCAGCGCGAGAACGCAGCCTGTCACCAATCGCTTCATGTTCCTACCTCCCAGATTCGGAGCCGCGGGTGCGGCCCTCCCCGGCGCACAAGCTACGCCCTCCCGCTCGCCGCGGGAAGACCCGCTCTGGCGAGCGCTCCCACGGCACCGGCAAGGATCCACCCGCGGCGACGATCGCCGAGGCGGCCAGGCCCAGCAAGACCCCGCGAGCCGCCAAGCGCCGCCGGTTCGCCCGATGCACCACCCGGAACGGGTCGACCACCGGCGCGGCGCTCATCCCGCCGCGAGCGCGTAGGAGTTCGCCATGGCGGCGACGTCGTCGACGTAGACGTCGAGGTGGTTGTAGCTGAAGATCGCCGTGCGCCAGCCGTCGACGCTCGACATCTCGCCCGAGTGGCACAGGTACCGGGCCGCGGCGAGCGCGGCGTCGTCGATCTGGTTGGGATCGCTCGCGCCGTCGCCGTTGGCGTCTGCGCCCCATCGCGACCACGTGTCGGGGATGAACTGCATCGGACCCACGGCGCGGTCCCACACGGTGTCGCCGTCCCACGCGCCGCCGTCGGTGTCGGCGATCGCGGCGTTGCCGTCGCCGTCCAGCTGCGGGCCTCGAATCGCCGGCATCGGGTAGCCCTCATCACCGAGCACGGCGCCGCCGTGACGACCGTGGTCGGTCTCGATCGCGCCGATGCCGGCCAGGGTGTTCCAGCCGACGCCGCACCCGGGCTGCTCGGCGTCGATGAGGAGCTCGGCGGCCGCGTAGGCATCGAGAGCGCGGCGGGGGATGCCGGTGGCCGACGCGACACGCGCGCTCCAGGCCTCGTCGACCCGCACTTGCACCGACGCGGGGGCCGGTGCCGCCTCGGAGGTTTCGGCGCCTGCTCCCGACCCGACCTCGCCCGACACCTCGATCGCCGTGGTCGGCGCCTCGACCGGTTCCGATCGCTGAGCCATGGACACGCGATTCAGGTTGGTCAGCCACACCGCGGCCACGAGGACCAGAGCGATCCCGACGGCCACGCCGGCCCTCGCCAGCACCCGGGTGGAGCCTGCGCGGTTGCCGCTCACGACCCGTCTCCCCCACTCGCCGGCGGTGTCGCCTGTCCGGTCGGCGTCGGGCTCGCCTCGGACAGGATCAGCGTAACGCGCACGCCCAGTCTCAGCACAGCCCCGGCGCCCGGCTCACTGCGCATCACCAGGGTCGAGGCGGCGGCATGGCGTCCGTCGCGCAGGCCTGTTCGGAGAAGAGGATGGCGGAACGGTCCCACCGGGTCCATGATGTGCACATGACTGGGGTAGGACACCCCGTGATCCGCACTCCCGACCAGCGGCTCCGGGTGTTCGTGAGCTCGACGCTGCGCGAGCTCGCTGAGGAGCGCGAAGCGGTCAGGGCGGCCATCGAGCGGCTGCGGCTCGCGCCGGTGATGTTCGAGCTGGGCGCGAGGCCTCATCCGCCGCGAGAGCTGTATCGCTCGTACCTCGCGCAGAGCGACGTCTTCGTCGGCATCTACGGATCCAGCTACGGGTGGATCGCCCCCGACGAAGAGGTCTCGGGACTCGAGGACGAGTACAACCTCGCGCCCCGCGCGATGCCCAAGCTGATCTACGTCAAAGCGGCCGAGCAGCGCGATGAACGCCTCGCGGGTCTGATCGCCCGCATCCAGGCCGACGACACCGCGGCCTATCTCCACTTCGAGCGCGCCGAGGACCTCGAGGCTCAGGTCGCGGCCGACCTGGCGATGCTCCTCGCCGAACGGTTCGACGAGTCGCGACTGGCCGAGCTCGCGGATCCACCGGAGGCGACGGCATCCCTCGTCGGAGAGGTCCCCGTCCCGTACACGACCACGATCGGGCGGGATGCCGACATCGCGGCGGTGCGGGATCTGCTGGCGCGCGGCACGGACCGTGTCGTGAGCCTCATCGGGCCGGGCGGCATCGGCAAGAGCCGGCTCGCCATCGAGACCGCTCGCGCGTGCGAGGACCTGTACCCCGACGGCGTCTACTTCGTGCTGCTGGAGGGTGTGCTCGAGACGGGTCTGCTGCTGCCGACGATCGCCTACTACCTCGGCATCCGCGACAACGGCGAAGCCGCGCTCGAGGAGCGCATCGCGCACGCGCTGGCCGAGCGCAAGGTGCTGATCGTGCTCGACAACTTCGAGCAGATCGTCGAAGCGGCGCCCTCGCTGGTGCGCCTGTACAACGTCGCGCCGACCGCGACCTTCCTCGTCACGAGCCGCATCGTGCTGCGCATCCGCGGCGAGCGCGTGTACGAGGTGCCGGCGCTCACGACGCCGGTCGGCCACGCGCCGGCCAGTCTCGACCCCGACACGCGGACGGCCGCGGTGGCCCTCTTCGTCGATCGCGCGCAGGCGATCGATCCGGCCTTCGAGGTCACGGCCGACAACGCGGGAGCCCTCGCCGACATCTGCCGCTCGCTCGAAGGACTTCCGCTGGCGATCGAACTGGCGGCGGCGAAGGTGCGCATCCTGAGCCCTGCCGGGATCGCCGAACGGCTGGGCGAGAGCCTCCCGCTCCTGACGGCGGCGGTGCGCGACCTTCCCGAGCGCCACCGCACGATGCGCGCGACCATCGACTGGAGCGTCAGCCTGCTGCCCGAGGAGCAGCGCGATCTGCTGGAAGACCTCGGCGTCTTCGCGACGCGCTTCACGCTCGACGCCGTTGAGGCGATCGGCTCGGGCCGCTCGTGGGACGGTCAGGCGATCGACGCTCTGGCGGCGCTCGTGGACGGGTCGCTGGTCAAGCAGCACGACATGGGCGGGCGCCGCGTCTTCGCGCTGCTCGCGATCGTGCGGGAGTACGCGCTCGGCCGGCTCAAGGCGCGCGGCGACGCCGACCGCGTCCGGCTCGCGCACGCCGACCACTACTGCCGCCTCGTCAAGAGCGTCGCACCCGACCTCGGAGGTCTGGGTCAGGCCGAGGCCGTCGCGCGACTCGGCCTGGAGCTGCCGAACCTTCGCGCCGCCGTGCGCCACCTCGTGTACACGAACCGGCTCGACGACGCGGGGGACTTCGCGTGGAGCCTGCTCATCTACTGGTGGATCTCGGGCTTCTTCGCCGAGGTGCGCCTGTGGATGCTCGAGCTGCTCGATAAGCAGCAGGAACAGCCCATCACGCAGCACACCCGGGCGATCGCCTGGTTCTTCGCGCTGTGGGGCGAGATGTGGCAGCGCCCGAGCGAGCAGGTGGTCGCGGGCCTCGGCGAATGCGTGCGACTGTTCACCGAGAGCGGGGATCAGGATGCTGCGGCCATGGCGCTCGCGGCGCGCGCGACCGCGCGGGTGCAGCTGTCCGACCCCGACGCCGACAAGGCCGAGGCAGAGCTGCGCGCCGCCGTGACGAAGCTGCGGGAGCTCGGGAACGGGTGGGCCGAGGCGATCACCGAAGTCTCGCTCGGGCGACTCGCGTGGGTGCGCGGCGCGACCGACGACGCGCTGGCTCACTTCGATCGCGCGACCGAGGTCGCCGAGGCCGGCGACGACCTGTTCACGACATCCGTCGCGGGCAACCTGCGCTCACGCCTGAACTTCCAGCTCGGCCGCATCGAGCGGGCCGAGGAGGAGTTCGTCCACACGCTGCTGCTGTCGATCCGGCTGCACTACGACGAAGGCGTGGCGTACGGGCTCGAGGGCGTCTGTGCGGTCGCGGCCGCGCACGGAGAGGCGTGGCGCGCCGCCGCTCTCGCGGTTGCCGCCGGCGAGATCCGCCGCCGCATCGGGATCTTCGACGTCGAGGCGTTCACCGTGCACACCCCGTATCTCGAGATCCTCCGTGGCCGCGATCCGGCGAGCGTCGAGGCCGGCGAGGCCGCGGGCGCCGAGCTGACGCTCGCCGAGGCCGTGCACCTCGCGCTCCCGGGATCCGTCTACGCAGAGGTCGCCGAGGCGCTGCGCGGCTGGTGAGCCGCGGGCAGCGGACGTCTCAGCCGGATCCGAGGATCGGAGAATGGCGCGCTTTCCGGAGCGCCCGCCGCGCCGGCATCCGGGAACAAGTAGCTTCTCGGATTTTCGGATCGCCGGGATCCATGGGCCAACGGCGCGGGCGCCGCGCGGGCTCAGGCGGGCAGGTCAGACGGGCGGGCGGGCGTGGCGGAACCGGATGCGGGTGCCCGGCCGGGCCTGCGCGATCAAGTCGAGCGAAGCATCCGTCACCACGGCGATCACGGGGTAGCCACCGGTCACCGGGCCGTCGCCGAGGAGGATCGTCGGCCTGCCGCTCGGGGGAACCTGAAGCGCACCGGCGACCATGCCCTCGCTGGGCAGCTCGTCCTCTCGCGTGCGCGCGAGTTCGGGGCCGTCGAGGCGCACGCCGACCCGGTCGGCGTCGTTCGACACCGTCCACACCGCCTCGAACAGGGTCTCGAGCGCGTCCGCGGCGAACCAGTCTGCGCGAGGGCCCGGCGCCAGCTCGACTTCGAGCTCGTCGTCGTGCGGCGCGCTCCACGGTGCGAGGTCGGCGACCGGGATGGGGGCGAGCGCGTCCTCGCGTACCGGGATCACGTCCCCGCCCCGCAGTGCCTGCGGCCCGAGCCCCGCGAGCAGGTCGGTGGCGCGCGATCCGAGCGCGACGCGCCCGTCGAGCCCGCCGCGCACCGCGACGTACGCCCGGGCGCCGTGCGCGAACCAGTCGACATGCAGCTCGGATCCCGCCGGCCATGCGTGCGCCCGATACGGATCGATCTCGTGCCCGTCGAGGCGCAGCGGTCCCCACGCGCCGCTCACGGCGACCCACAGGTCGCGTTCGGCGATCGCCCGCAGCCCGCCCATCGTCACTTCGATCCCGGCGGAGTCCTCGGGGTTGCCCAGCAGCCGGTTCGCGGTGCGGAGCGCCGCGCGGTCGAGTGCTCCCGACACGGCGATGCCCAGCGACGCCGCACCCGGCCGTCCGAGATCCTGCAGGGTCGACAGCAGGCCCGGTTCGACGATGCGGATGCCGGCGGCCGCACCCTGGCGCAGGCCGGATGTGGCTGGAAGCGCCTCGTCGGCGGCTGATCCGCCACCAGGGTTGCCGACAGCCTGCTGCCGGGCACGATTCAGATCACGTCGAGAGGCGAAGCGCACGCGCGTGCCGGGGGCGAGCAGGGCGGGGTGCGCCGAGTCCGGGTCGAACAGCCTCGTGCCGGTCGTGCCGATCAGCCGCCAGCCGCCCGGCGACTCACGCGGGTAGGCGCCGCTGAAGGCGCCGGCCAGGCCCACTGCTCCGGCTGGGACGCGCGTGCGTGGTGACGGCAGTCGCGGCACGTCGAACGGCCAGTCGGGGCTCATGAGGTAGCCGAAACCCGGTGCGAAGCCCGTGAATGCGACCGTCCACTCCGCCGCCGCGTGGCGCCGCACGAGTTCGTCGGCGGAGACCCCGAGCAGGTCCGCGGTCTCGGTCAGATCGGCACCGTCGTACACGATGTCGAGTTCGACGACCGGCTGGTCCGCCGCCGCTGTGGGCACGGCGTGCGCAGCCGCGGCGGTCGCCCATGAGCGCGCCGCCGGCACCGCAAGCACGCGCGGATCGACCCGCACGAGCACCGTGCGGGCCGCGGGCACGAGGTCGACGACGCCGTGCGGTCGGGATGCGGCGAGCGCGGCGTGGACGGCCAGCACCTCCTCGAGCGAGGCGACCTCGAGCAGGAGCGCCCGCTCCCCCATCGGCCGCGCCGTCACGCTCACCACGGCGCGCGCACCTCGACCCCGGCGTCGTCGAGCGCTGCGCGCACCGCGCGGGCCATGACCACGGCGGCGGGCGAGTCTCCGTGCAGGCACAGCGAGGCGGCTGCTGTCACCACGATCGCGCCGTCGACGGCCTCGACCTCGCCCGTGAGCGCGAGCCGCACGGCGCGCGCGGCGACCAGATCGGGATCGTCGAGGAGGGCTCCCGGCTCGGTCCGCGGGACGAGCCCGCCGTCAGGCCGGTAGCCGCGGTCGAGGAACGCCTCGTACACGAAGGGAAGGTCGACGGATGCCGCGGCCCGCGCCATCTCGCCGCCCAGACCGAGGACGGGCAGGGGCCGGCCGATCGTGCTCGAGATGTCCGCGATCGCGCGGGCGACGGCATCCGCCTGCTCCGGATCCCCGATGACCGCGTGATAGAGCGCGCCATGCGGCTTGACGTAGCGCAGGTCGGCGCCGGCGCGGCGAAGGGCGTCGAGCTGCGCGGCGACCGTGGCGGCGAGGGCGGGCGGGTCGATCGCGACCGGCACGCGGCCGAAGTTCGCGCGATCGGGGTAGGAGGGGTGAGCCCCGACGGCGACGCCGAATCGCACGGCCCGGTCGATCGCCTCGTGCATCGAGGCGGCATCGCCCGCGTGCCCGCCGCACGCGATGCTCGCGCTCGAGATCACCGCGAACATCGCCTCGTCGTCGGCGGTCGGCACGCCGTCGACGGTCTCGCCGAGGTCCGCGTTGAGGTCGATCGCCGCCATGTCTTCACGCTACCCGCGGGCCTCCCGCCGCGCGCCCCAGATGTCCCCGCGCCGGCGCCCCGGGTGGTCGCCGCAGATCATTTCGCTCAGCAGATGCGCCCACGCGTTACGGATGCGTAAAGGCTGGCGGCGAACCGGTGCGCAAAGAGTGCGCGCCAGGCAGGATGGAGCAATGGCCCGAAACACTGAACGTCTCGCGGTCGGAGCGCCGCTGCTCCAGGTGCGCGACGTCGCCGTCCAGTTCCAGACCATCGACGGTCCGGTGCACGCCGTCGAGGGCGTCGACCTCGACCTCGCCGCGGGCGAGACGCTCGCGATCGTCGGCGAGTCCGGTTCGGGCAAGTCCACCACAGCGATGGCGGTCATCGGGCTGCTGCCGGGCAACGGCAAGGTCACCCGCGGCAGCATCATGTTCGAGGGCGAGAACCTCGTCGGCGCCTCCGAGGGCGTCATGCGCAGCATCCGCGGGCGCTCGATCGGTCTCGTGCCGCAGGACCCGATGTCGAACCTCAACCCGGTCGCCAAGATCGGCACGCAGATCGCCGAGACGCTCCTGGCCCACGGCCTCGCGACCCGCAGGGACGTCGACCGCAAGGTCGTCGAGACCCTCGCCGCGGCCGGCCTGCCCAACGCCGAGGACCGCGCCAAGCAGTATCCGCACGAGTTCTCGGGCGGCATGCGCCAGCGCGCGCTGATCGCGATCGGCCTGGCCTGCGACCCGAAACTGCTGATCGCCGACGAGCCCACCAGCGCACTCGACGTCACCGTGCAGAAGACGATCCTCGACCAGCTCGAGCGCATGACGAGCGAGCGCGGCACCGCGCTCATGCTCATCACCCACGACCTCGGGCTCGCCGCCGAGCGCGCGTCGCGCGTGGTCGTGATGAACCGCGGCCGCATCGTCGAGCAGGGTCCCGCGCGGCAGATCCTCGAGGACCCCCAGCATCCGTACACGCAGGCACTGGTCAGGGCGGCTCCGTCCGTTGCGGCCGTGCGGCTGCGGCCCGAGGCGTTCCGCAAGCCGGCGCCGCAGCCCGACATCACGCCTGACACCCCGACGGCGACGGCACCGGACGCCCCGGCGGCAGCGGTCACCGAGCCCCGGGTCACCGAACCCGGCGCGGCAGCCGCCGTCGACAACATCGTCGAGGTCGAGGGGCTCACGAAGATCTACAAGATCCGCGGGCAGAAGGAGGACTTCGCCGCCGTCAAGGACGTGTCGTTCGCGATCCCGCGCGGCGAGACCGTGGCGATCGTGGGCGAGTCCGGCTCGGGCAAGACCACGACGGCGCGCATGATGCTGAAGGTCATCGAGCCGACAGAGGGCGCGATCCGCTTCGACGGGCAGGACGTCGCGACGCTCAAGGGTCGCGAGCTGCGCGAGTTCCGGCAGCGCGTGCAGCCGATCTTCCAGGACCCGTACTCGTCGCTGAACCCGATGTTCTCGATCGAGCGGATCATCTCGGAGCCGCTGGAGTTCTACAAGCGTGGCTCGTCGAAGGACCGCGCCGCCCGCGTGCGGCAGCTGCTCGACGACGTCGCACTGCCGCAGACGATGCTCAGCCGCTATCCGTCCGAGCTGTCGGGCGGCCAGCGGCAGCGCGTCGCCATCGCTCGCGCGCTCGCGCTCTCGCCCGACCTCATCGTGTGCGACGAGCCGGTGTCGGCCCTCGACGTGCTCGTGCAGGACCAGGTGCTGTCGCTGCTGCGCGACCTGCAGCGCGAATACGGCCTCAGCTACCTCTTCATCTCGCACGACCTCGCGGTGGTGCGCCTCATCAGCGACTACGTATGCGTCATGAAGGACGGCGCTCTGGTGGAGGCGGCATCCTCCGAAGAGATCTTCACCAACCCGCGCGACCCGTACACACGGCGCCTGCTGGCCTCGATCCCCGGCAACGAGCTCGACATCGCGGTCTGAGCCCGGCATCCGTCGCGTCCGGCCCGCCCCCTCCAGGCGCGCGGGCCCTGCCTCAGCGCGCGCGGGTGCGGGGGTCCATGGCCTCGCGCAGCGCCTCGCCGAACAGCGTGAAGCCCAGCGCGGTCACGGTGATGCAGATGCCGGGGAGGAACGCCAGCCATGGCGCGATCGCGAGCTCGAGCTGCGCGTAGGTGAGCATGCGCCCCCACTCCGCCGTCTGGGGCACGTCGCCGCCGAGCCCGAGGTACGACAGCGCGGCCGCCTCGATCACGGCCGTCGCCAGCGACAGCGTGCCCTGCACGATGACGGGTCCGACCGAGTTCGGCAGCACGTGGCTCATCGTGATGGTGCCGCGGCCGAGGCCGAGCGTCTGCGCCGACAGCACGTAGTCGGCGTTGCGCTGCTGCAGCATCGACGCGCGCAGCAGACGCGCGAACACCGGCACCTGCACGACCCCGATCGCGATCATGACGGATGCCTGGTTCTGGCCGATCACGGCCGCGATCGAGACGGCCAGCAGCAGCGACGGCACGGACAGCAGGATGTCGACGATCCGCATGATCAGGGTGTCGACCCAACCGCCGAACATGCCGCACAGGAATCCGAGGATCATGCCGCCGGCCAGACCGATCGCGGTGGAGATGACGCCGATCAGAAGGGTGGCTCGGGCGCCCCAGATGAGCTTGGACAGGACGTCGCCGCCGAAGCGGTCCAGTCCCAGCGGGAACTCGGGGATCTCGCCCGGACCGGGGATGTGCGTGGGGGTGATGAAGCGCTGACCCGGCAGCTCGGTCGGCCCGTAGGGTGCGAGCCACGGCGCCAGGAGCGCCACGAGGAGGAACACTGCGATGATCGCGGCGCCCACCCACGCGCTCGGGTTGCGGCGCAGCCGGCGGAACACGGCGCGCCAGAACCCGCCGCCACCGGTCTTCGCGCCGAGCAGCTCCTTGTCGTCGACAGAGGTGTCGTCGACGGGCCCGCCGCTCGGGGCGGGGGGAAGCATGGCGGATGTCATGAGACCCTCACTCTCGGGTCGATGAAGCTGTACGACACGTCGACCGCCAGGTTGATCAGGGCGTAGCCGATCGCGATGAAGATGATGAAGCCCTGCAGCACCGGATAGTCCCGCGTGAAGATCGCCCGGGCGAGGAACGAGCCGACACCGGGGAAGGCGAACACCGTCTCGGTGAGGACCGCGCCCGAGATCAGCAAGCCGACCTGCAGGCCGATCGTCGTGATGACCGGCAGCATGGCGTTGCGCATGATGAACCGGCTGCGGATCGTCGAGCGCGAGATGCCCTTCGCCATGCCGGTGCGGACATAGTCCGAGTTCTGCACCTCGAGCACCGACGCCCGCGTGATGCGGACGATGATCGCGAGCGGGATCGACGCGAGCGCGATCGCGGGCAGGATCAGGTGCAGGAACGCGTCCCACGCGGCATCCCATTCCCCCGTGATGATGCCGTCGAGCACGTAGAAGCCGGTGTAATGCGTCGCGTCGATGCGAGGGTTCTGGCGCCCCTCGGACGGCAGCCAGCCCAGCTGCACCGCGAAGACCCACTTGAGCATGAAGGCGAGGAAGAAGACCGGGATCGTGATGCCCAGCAGGCTCGCGCCGACGAGGAGGTGGTCGGACGCGCGACCGTGGCGGCGCGCGGCCAGGTACCCCAGCGGGATGCCGATGCCCACTGCCAGGATGATCGCCACGAAGCTCAGCTCGAGCGTTGCCGGCAGGCGGCGCAGGAACTCGTCGATGACGGGCTGGCGCGTCTGCAGCGACGTGCCGAAGTCGCCCGACAGCAGCTGGCCGAGCCACGTGAAGTACTGCACGAACAGGGGCTCGTTGAAGCCGTACTGCTCGTTGATCTGCTCGACCGCCTCGGGGGTGGCGCGCTCCCCGAGCAAAGCGACGGCAGGGCCGCCCGGCAGCGCGCGCACCCAGAGGAACAGCAGGACGGACAAGCCGAGCAGGGTCGGGATCAGCAGGAGCAGCCGGTGGCCGATGGTGCGTAGCACGGGGTGAATCTCCGGGGGAGGACGGCGGCGTGCAGCCGCGGGACGTCACGAGGGAGGCGGCGGGATGCCCCGGCCCGGCGTTCGGGCGCCGGGCCGGGGCATCCTTCTCCGCGCTACTCGCTCAGTTCGACCAGGTTGTAGACCTCGTCCTGGACGGGGCTGGCCGGGTACGAGGTCACGCGCGGCGCGAACGCCAGCGTCGGGACCGGGTGGGCCAGCGGCACGCCGGGCAGGAACTCCATGATCTGCTCGTTCACCTCGAGGTAGGCCGATTCCTGCTCCTCCTCGGTGGCAAGGCCACGGGCGTCGGTGAGCGCCGAGGTCAGCTCGGCGTTCTCGAAGCCCCACTCGTTGCCGGCGGTGGCGAAGAACGTCCCGACGAAGTTGTCGGGGTCGTTGTAGTCGCCGGTCCAGCCGAGCAGGTGGATGCCGTGATCGCTGCCGCCCTGGATGCGGTCGAGGTACGTGGGGTTCCAGTCTTCGCCGACCGGCGTGAGCACGATGCCGACGGCTTCGAGCTGCGACGCCAGGTTGGTGTAGATCTGCTCCGGGTTGGGCATGTACGGACGCGACACGTTGACGGGGTAGTTGAACTGCAGCGTCAGCGGGTTCGCCTCGTCGTAGCCGGCCTCGGCCAGGAGCGCCTGAGCGGCCTCGGGGTCGTAGTCGTACGTCGTGACGTCCTCGTTCCAGCCGATCACCGCGGGCGGCATGAACTGCGAGGCCACCTCGGTGCCTTCGGGCAGGACCTGCGTCACCAGCTGCTCCTTGTCGATCGCGTGGGCGATCGCCTGGCGCACTCGGATGTCGGCAAGCGCCGGCACCGCCTGGTTCATCGCCAGGTAGAGGATGTTGAACGGGTCGCGGTTGACGAGGTTGAACCCGTCCTCCTCGAGCGCGCCGAGGTCGGCGGGAGCGACGAGGTCGTACCCGTCGATCGAGCCGGACTCGAGGGCCTGGCGGCGAGCGGTGGTGTCGCCGATCACCTGGAAGATGACCTCCTGCACCTGGCCCTGCTCGCCCCAGTAGTCCTCGTACGCGCTGAGCGTCACGGACTCGCCCGGCGCCCACTCGTCGAACTTGAACGGGCCGGTGCCGACCGGGTGGCCCTGTGCGTACTCGCTGAGCACGGGCGCCTCGGCGGTGCCGCCGACCTCGTCAGCCGCGAACTCCTCGAGCGCCGCGGGGCTCTGGATCGCGAACGACGGCAGCGACAGCGCGGGGATGAAGCCGGCGAACGGCTGGGTCAGCGTGATCGTCGCCTCGGTCTCACTCGTCGCCTCGCAGCCGCCGTAGATCGAAGTGCCGGTCTCGGCGTAGCCGCGCATGAGCTTGCCCCAGTAATACGAGAGGCTCTCGGTGGCGGCCAGGCCGGTGAAGTTGTTCATGCGGTCGAAGTTGAAGCAGACCGCCTCGGCGTTGAAGTCCGTGCCGTCGTGGAAGGTCACGCCTTCCTTGAGCTGGAACGTGTACGACAGGCCGTCCTCGGACTGCTCCCAGCTCTCGGCGAGACCCGGAGCGGGGTCGGCCGTGCCCGGCTCGACACCGACCAGACCCTCGAAGATCTGACGCGAGACGCGGAACGTCTCGCCGTCGTTGGCCATCGCCGGGTCGAGACCGGCGATGTCGCCCGACGCGCCGAAGATGAACGTGGAGTCGACGTCGCTCGGCTCTTCCGTGCCGCCGCCCTCCTCGCGCTGACTCGCGCAGGCGGTCAGGACGACCGCACCGATTGCGACGGCCGCGGCGCCGGTGAGCCAGCGCCTCTTGGCAGTGTGGAGCATGTGCTGTGCACCTTCCATATCGTGTGGGCCTTGCTGCACGTCATCGTGGAGCAGAGGTGCGCGCAGCCCTCAGCAGGGTGTGATGTCTCGACGCTACCCGGCGACAGCGGTCCGTACGATTACGCGTGTGTCTCGATTGTGTTTCGACACGATCGGATGCCTCTACCTGAGCGATCTGCACAGTCTCCACTTGCGACGGATCACAGAACCATCAACCAGGCGCTCTCCCGTCCGAATACGGGCGACGACTCGGTCGCGGGAAAGCGACACGGTCGACGGGATACCCTGAGGCCATGGCGAGAGGGCGCAGTGACGAGGCGGCGCCCTCGGCCCGACTGTCGGACGGCACCCTCGCGCGGGTCATCCCGTCGGCCTTCGGGGGCGGGTTCGAGCTCGACGTCGACGGAACGCCCCAGTCCCACGTCGACCTCGACGATCCCACGCACCTGCATTTCGAATACGTCGCGCGAATGGGCGCGGTCATCGACAGACTCCGGATGCCGGGACAGCCGCTGACCGCAATCCATCTGGGAGCGGGGGCTCTGACCATTCCGCGGTACGTCGAGGCCACCCGGCCGGGCTCGCGGCAACAGGTCGTCGAGCTCGAGCCGGCGCTGTGGGACCTCGTGCGCGAGAACCTGCCGCTGCCGCGCGGAGCATCGATCCGCGTGCGCATCGGCGACGCGCGCGAAGTCCTCGGCCGGCTGCCCGCCGGGCTCGTGGGGTCCGCCGACCTCGTCGTGTCGGACGTGTACTCCGGCGCGCAGACCCCCGCGCACCTCACGACCGTGGAGTTCTTCACCGCGGCCGCGCGCTTCCTCGCGCCCGACGGCGTACTCCTGGTCAACGTCGCCGACGGCGCCGGACTGGCCTTCGCCCGCCGTCAGGTCGCGACCGTGCAGTCCGTGCTCGAGCACGTCATCGTCCTCGCCGAGGTGCAGACGCTGAAGGGCCGGCGCTTCGGCAACCTGGTGATCGCCGCATCCCCGGCTCCACTGCCCACGGAGTGGCTTCCCCGGCTGCTGGCGGCCGGGCCGCACCCCGCGAAGGTCGCGGAAGGGCGCGAGGTCGACGACTTCGCGCGCGGCGCGCGGGTGGCCACCGACGCCGACGCGACGCCCTCACCCCGGCCCGCGGCATCCGTCTTCGACCTCTGACCGGCGTGGCACGACCCGGAGGGCAGGTGCCCAGAGGCACACTGGAAGGGCGATCGGCAGCGCGTGTGAAGGGAGTCTTCGTGAGCTACATCAAGGGATTCGACCCCGACACCCTTCGTGAGAAGGTCGACTCGCGGCAGTGCAAGGAGCGGCTCGACGAGATCGGCGACCAGCGCAGCCTGCCGGCGCTCCTCGAGCGGGTATGGCTGCTGAAGGTGCTCGACCGCAGCGAGGACGCGCTCGTGATCTCGGAGCAGTCCGTGCGGGTCGCGCGCATGGCAGGAACGCGCAAGGACCTGCTGCGGGCACGCATCCTCCACGCCACCGTGCTGCAGTCGCGCGGCGCGTACGCCGCGGCCGAGCAGGAGCTGACGACGTGCGCCGAGGAGGCGGAAGGACAGGGCTGGGCGAGCATCGCCGCCTTCGCGTACCAGCACCGCGGCAAGGTCAACTTCGACGACGGCGACTTCGAGTCCGCCCGCAAAGATTTCAAGCGCGCGCTGTTCCTCCGCCAGGAGTCCGGTGCGACCGAGGATCAGCTCGAGTCCACGCTGCTCGCGATCGACGCCGCGGACCGGCGCCGGGCTGCGGCATCCGTCGCCAGCTGACGGTGGCCGTTCGCCGCTCGAGTGTCGTAGATACGTTCTAGCCTGTCGCCCATGTCGGAACTGCATCGCGTGCGCCACTGGGCCGAGGCCCTGATCGACGCCCATCTCGACTCCTCCTGGACGTTCGCCTTCGACAACGCCAAGCGCCGCGCGGGACTGTGCGACTACACGCACAAGCGCATCAGCGTGTCGCGGTACCTCGCCGCGCGCTACGACGACGACACGAACCACCAGACGCTGCTGCACGAGGTGGCACATGCCCTCGCGGGAGCGGGAGCCGGTCATGGCCCGCGGTGGAAGGCCGTCGCGCGCGAGCTGGGATACGTCGGCGGCACGACGCACGGCGGCGAAACGGCGACCGAACTCGCGCCCTGGATCGGGGTCTGCCCGTCCGGGCACGTCGCGTACCGCCACCGCAAGGCTGTGCGCCCGACGTCGTGCGCGAAGTGCGCGCGGGTGTTCGACGAGCGCTACCTCTTCACCTGGACCCGTCGTGAGATCACGCCCGCCGCGCGCCTCGCCGCGATGACTCCGCGGTAGCGCGAGCGTCAGGACGCGACGAAGGCGCCCTCGCGGAGCACCGCGACAGCGGTCTCCGCATCCAGCTCGGCGGCTGCGAGCACCTCGTCTCGCCGGCCGAGGGCCACGAGCTCTTGCCCGGAGCCGCTCGCGGTGAGCAGGTGCCGCACCGCGCCGCGGAGGCCGTGGAAGGACTCGCATGCCGCCGCTGCCTCTGGCGACGTGTGGTCGATGCCGAGCACACCCAGCGCGTCGATGATCGCGCCGGCGCCGAGCTGATCCTCCACAGCGAACCGCAGCGGCGATCCCGGGTCGCGCCCCGTGAGCTCGCCCGCGGCGATCACCGCGATGCTGGTGCGCTCGCCACGCCGCTGCTGCTCGGCGAGCACGGCCTCGGCGACGGCGCGCGCATTCCGCAGGCAACCCAACACGACGAGGGATCCGGATGCTGCGGCCGCCGCAGCGACCGCCGCGCCGTTGAGCGACACGGCGTGGGCGGCGTCGCCCAGCGGCACGGTCTCGCCACGAGCGACGGAATTCGTCACCGCCGTGGAGAACCGCAGCATGTCGACCACCACGACGACGTCGGCGGGGGCGAGCCTGGCCAGCCCCGCCGCGCCCCACTCGAAGCGGACCTGGTACCGGCGCTGATCGAAGGGGTTCTCTGCGAGGGGCATCCGTCCAGCGTAGATCGGCGCCCCGGTCGCTCCTCGAGCCCGCACGTACTCGCCGAGACCACACCTCGTCGCCGTCGGGACTGTACGTACTCCCCGAGACGCGCGTACTCGACGGAGGCCGACGGGGCAAGGGGGCGTCCCCCCGCGGGGGCGGTGCGAGACTGGAGCATGCGGATCCTGTTGAAGTTCGTGATCGACTGCGACGCCGACGCGGCTTGGCGGGCGGTGCACTCGCCTCGTGCGGTGGCCGAGCTCTACGGTCCCCTGCTCGATCTGGAACCCCTCGTGCCGAACGGGCTTCCCACGGCGTGGAGCCCGGGCGACGACATCCCGGTCCAGCTGTCGGCGTTCGGCGCGCTGCCGATGGGCCGGCAGCTCATCCACGCGAGCGAACGCACCGTGCCCGGCCCCGACGGTCCGGTGCGCATCTTCCGTGACAGCGGCATCCCGCTCACGGGTCCGCTCGCGAGCCTCGACGTGTGGGATCACCAGATGGCCGTCTCCCCCGCTCCGGGCGCCCCAGCCAAGACGCTGTGGCGCGACCGGCTCGTCATCGGCGGGCCGACCGCGCCCGCGCTGTGGCCCGTGCTGTGGAGCATGTGGCAGTGGCGCGGCGCCCGAATCCGCGCGCTGGCGCCGACGTGGGCCCACGACCCGGAGCCGCGCGACCCCGCACCTCATGACGCTGACGGTGCCGGCGCCTGAGGTCGTCGTCGACGGCGCCCCCTAGGACGACGGGTGCCTGGGCGGGGCACACGAGATCCGCATGGTGCGCCCGGCGTCGCCATGACGGCTGCCGGAGCCGTCAGCCCGCACTCGAGCCCACAGGAGATCCTCCACGGGCCTCAGTCTTGCGGGATCACCGTCAGCACGCGTGCCGTGTAGTCGAGGAACTGCCTCATGAAGGTGCGCAGGAAGTCCTCGGTCGACGAGACTGTGACCGTGCCGTCGGCCTCGATCAGCCCCGGCGTGAAGTGGATGTACGCTTCGGGCGCGGTCATCTGCCGGGTGTTGAGGTAGCTGAGCGTACCGCGCAGCGACTGCTGTCCGACCGCGGTGCCGATCTGACCGGATGAGGCGCCGATGACGGCTGTGGGCTTGTCGGACCACGCGTTGTCACCGTAGGGCCGGCTTCCCCAGTCGATGGCGTTCTTCAATGCCCCCGGGATCGAGCGGTTGTACTCGGGGGTCACGAACACCAAGG
The DNA here is from genome assembly GCF_051364985.1 of Microbacterium sp. I2. NCBI lineage: Bacteria > Bacillati > Actinomycetota > Actinomycetes > Micrococcales > Microbacteriaceae > Microbacterium > Microbacterium sp. I2. The sequence goes on along the minus strand of NZ_JBLWIH010000022.1, from coordinate 194,363 downwards.
CATCGGCGGAGCGCACCGCATCCTTGAAGTCCAACGCGACCTGTGGATAGTCGGCGTCCGCGTCGCGATTGTAGATGGGCAGATCGGCGTACGAGATCTCGAAGAACTCGAACTCCGGCGGCGCGACCCGTTTCAGCGCCTCGGCAAGGCGGCGGTTGATGGACTCGCGCGAGAGGCTGCCCACGATGACGCCCACGCGGTACGGCGGTTCATGCTGCATGATCTCGATCTCCATGATGCCCAGCCTGCGCTCGGCCGACCGGATCCGCATCCCCCTTGCGCGGCGGTGGCGAATGGGAAAGCGGGGTTCCGGGCAAGTCCCGCGTGCTCGGGGTTTGGAAACCACACGCGGGTTGAGAAACCACACCGCGCGCGGTTTCCCAACCTCCACACGGTTTCTCAACCTGCACATGGTTTCTCAACCTCAGTCGGCGAGCGCCTCGACCGGCACCACGCGGGTGGCGAGCCGCGTGGGCACCACGGCGGCCACGAGCGTCAGCACCGCGGTGGCCACGACGATGATCGCGACCGGAAGCCACGGCACGGCAGGAGCCACGAACGTGGGCGCCGAGAACGACGGCGGGATGGCCACCGCCCCGAGCAGCGACTGAGCTCCCGCCCAGCCGTACGCGATGCCGAGCACGAGGCCGGTCGCGGTCGCGGCGATCGTGATGTGCGCGGCCTCGAGCAGCACCATGCGGCGCACCTGCCCGGTCGAGACGCCCAGCGCACGGAGCAGGCCCAGTTCGCGGCGGCGCTGCACGACGCCGATCGTCAGGAGGTTCACCAGCCCGACGGCCGCGATCACGGCGGACACCGCAACGAGGCCCATCATGATGGCCGCGAAGGCATCGATGATCGCGGCGAACTCGGGCTCGATCTCGCCGCCCGCCGAGGCCGCGATCACGACCTTCACGGTCTCGAGCGCGACGGCGAACATCGTGACCAAGGTGACGCCCATCACCACGCCGATCGCCATGCGGCTCGACCGCTCCGGATAGCGCAGCGCGTTCTCAGCCGCCAGCCGCGCGGTCGCCGAACGGCCGAACGCCCTGCCCACGAGCCGCAGCACCGGCGGCATGACGAGCGTCGCGCCGAGAGCGAGCCCGGTGAACGAGAAGATGCCACCGAAGAACGCCACGATCACGCCCAGCGGCGTGATCAATCCGAGCGCGATCCCCGCCGCCAGCAGCGCACCGCCGATCGCGAAGAGCGTGATCGCGACGCCGTTGCGGCCGCGACGCCCGGCGAACGCGTCGTGGGATGCCTCGACCGAGCCGCCGAGCGCCTGCAGCGGCGTGACGGTCAGCACACGGCGCGAACCCGCCCAGGCCGCAGCCCACGTCGTGAGCGCCACCACGACCGCGGGGATGATCAGCACCGGCTGCACGACGGCATACTCCACGCCCTCGACGGCGAGCGCCGCTTCGGCCAGGAGCACGCCCGCCCACGAGAGCAGCGTGCCGGCGACCAGGCCGACAGCGGCGCCGATGACGCCGACCGCGAGGCCCTGGCGGGCGATCTCGGAGCGCTGCGAACGCGCCGACGCGCCGATGAGGCGCATGAGCGCGATGCGGCGCGTGCGTCCGGCGACGACGGTCGCGAACGTGTTGGCCGTCACGATCGACGCGACGTACACCGCGACTCCGACCAGGATCACCGACATGATCGCGAGGACGACCGCGAGCGTGCCGCTGTCGCCGATGTAGGGATCGGCGCGCATGACCGCGGCGATGTAGCCGGTGGCGCTCAGCAGCACCGCACCGAAGGCGCTCGAGATCCCGGCGACGAGGATGCTCGCCCCCATGCCCCGCTCGCGGAGCCAGCTCAGCGGCGCCGATTGGGACGACGAGGGCGTTCCGGATGCCGCGGCCGACGGCATCCGTTCGCCCGTTCTCTCCACGACCGCGCTCACGACGCCACCGCCACAGCCGGTGCGGAGCCGAGCTCGGAAGCCAGCATGTAGGCCGCGATCTCTTCGGGACTCTGGCGCGGCTTGTCGGCGACGATGCGGCCGTCGCCGAGGAACAGCACGCGGTCGGCGTGCGACGCGGCGACCGCGTCGTGGGTGACCATCGCGATGGACTGGCCGTGCTCCCGGCTCGCGGTGGCGAGGAGCCCCAGCACCTCGCGGCCGCTGCGGGAGTCGAGGTTGCCGGTGGGCTCGTCGGCGAACACGAGGTCCGGGGCTGTGGCGAGGGCGCGAGCGATCGCGACGCGCTGCTGCTGACCGCCCGAGAGCTGGTGCGGGCGGTGACCCAGACGCGCGGTCAGCCCGAGGGTCTCGACGAGGCCGTCGATGCGCGACCGTTCGAGCGCCGTGGGCCGCCGGCCGTCGAGGTCGAACGGCAGCAGGATGTTGCCGATCGCGTCGAGCGTCGGCACCAGGTTGAACGCCTGGAAGACGAAGCCGACGCGGCGGCGGCGCAGGATCGTGAGCTCGAGGTCTGACAGCCCCGTGATGTCGGTGTCGCCGATCCACGCGCGGCCGGCGGTCGGAGCATCGAGGCCCGCCATGATGTGCATGAGCGTGGACTTGCCCGAGCCCGACGGCCCCATGATCGCGGTGAACTCGCCGCGACGGATGCCGACGCTCACGCCGTCGAGCGCGCGCACCGTGCTCTCGCCGGTGCCGTAGGTCTTGGTGAGCTGCTGCACCCGGGCCGCCAGGCCCAGGTCGGTCGATGAAATCTCCATGCCTTCGACGCTACGAACCGGCGCACGCGCACCGCGTCGGCCTGGCGGGCCATCCCGCATACATCGCAAGGATGATCCTCGCGTCGCCCGTTCCCGGCTCGGGGTCAGGCCGCGTCGGGCGAGGCAGCCTCGTCGGAGGTCAGCAGGACCACGTTGCCGTCCGGGTCTTCGACGAGGGCGGCGTACGGGCCGACCGTGCGAGTGGGCGGCATGCGCCCCGTGTAGCCCGCCCCGACGAGGTCGGCCCACGTGCTGTCGACCACGTCGTCGCCGCCGACGTAGAACTCGAGCATCTGCGAGTAGCCGCCACCCGAGGGCGGCGCCCAGGTCGGGTCGTAGCGCGACGCGAACGCGGTCGTCAGCAGCAGCGTGACGCCGCTGCCCATCCGGTGCGCCACGACGGTGCCACCGGCGACCGGGTCGGGCATATCCAGCCCCAGGCGCCGGTAGAAGCGGAGCGACGCGTCGATGTCGGCCACTTCCAGCACGACCATGCTCAGCTGCAGTTCCATGCCCCGATTGTGCCCTGCTACGCCAGACCGTGTTCGAAGGCGAAGACCACCAGCTGCACCCGGTCGCGCAGCGAGAGCTTGGTGAGGATCCGGCTGATGTGGGTCTTCACCGTGGCCTCGGAGAGGAACTCCCGCGCGGCGATCTCGGCGTTGGACAGGCCACGCGCGGCCAGCGCGAAGATCTCGCGCTCCCGCTCGGTCAGGTCGGCATAGGCCGGCGGAACCGGCCGGGGTGCGGCATCCGTGAATCTCTCGAACAGCTCGCGAGTGGCGGATGCCGCGATCACGGCCGAACCCGCATGCACGGTGCGGATCGCCGCGAGCAGGAACTCTGGGTCGGCGTCCTTCAGCAGGAACCCGCTCGCCCCTTGCCGGATCGCCCGGGCGGCCGCTTCGTCGAGGTCGAACGTGGTGAGCATCACGATGCGCGGCGCCTGCGCTCCCGGCACCTGGGGGTCGGTGAGCAGCTCGGCGGTTGCGGCCAGGCCGTCCATGACCGGCATCCGGATGTCCATCAGCACCACGTCGGGACGGCTCGTGCGTACCGCGGCGAGCGCTTCGCGACCGTCGGACGCCTCGGCCACGACCTCCAGGTCGGGCTGAGAGTCGACCAGCATGCGGATGCCGGCGCGGAACAGCGCCTGGTCGTCGACGAGGGCGACTCGGATCATGCCGCCCCTCCGATCGGGAGCGATGCACAGCGTCGGAGGTTCTGGACCACACGCCGGGAACGGATGCGGCGCGCCGGCGTGTCGGCGAGAACCTCCGATTCTGTGCACCCGGTGCCGGCGCCCACATTGAGCACGACGCGGATCATGCGCCCCCTCCGATCGGGATGACGGCCGAGACGATGAACGACCCGCCGGGGTCGGCGCCGGCCTCGAGCCGGCCACCGGCCAGCTGAGCCCGCTCGCGCATGCCGATGATGCCGTGGCCGCGGACCGGGTCGGAACCGCTCTGCGGGCGTTCGGCGAGACCGTTCCGGACGGCGACCTCGACGCGGTCCGGGAACCACGACAGCCGCACATCGACCGGTCCGCCGGGGGCGCCGTGGCGCAGCGCATTCGTGAGAGCCTCCTGCAGGATGCGGTAGACCGCGAGCTGGGCTGCCGCGGGCGGCGTGCCCGGCGGCACCGGATCGACGTCCACCCGCAGCGGCACGCCGGCGGCACGCACCTGGGCGTAGAGCCCCTCGAGGTCGGCGAGCGTCGGCTGCGGTCCGTCGCTCTGACTGTGCCGCAGCTGCGTGAGCAGCAGCCGCACATCGGCGAGAGCGGCGCCGGCGGTGCTCGAGATCGTCTCGAGGGCCGTCGCCGCGGCCGTCGGATCGGAGGCGGCCGCATAGCGCGCGCCGTTGGCCTGCGCGATCACGACCGTGAGGGAATGCGCCACGACGTCGTGCATGTCGCGGGCGATGCGCACGCGCTCCTGCTCGGCGTACGCCTCGGCCTCGGCCGTCTCCTGCGCTCGGCGGTTCTCGCGCGCCCGCACGGCGGTGCGCACGAGCGCTCCGACCGTCCACGACAGCCCCAGCGCGAAGGCTGCGGCGACCAGCAGCGACAGCGCGGACGGCAGGGTCTCCCACGACAGCCCGCCGCCCACGTTCAACGGTCCGGTCGTGAGGTACACCGCGATCACGACGGCACCCAGCAGCGCCGAGGCGAGCCCCGCTCGCGACACCCACCGGGAGCCGTAGGCGGCCGTCGTATACAACACACCGAAGATGGCGACGTCCGAGAAGCTGGGCGGGCGGCCGAGCCCCACCTGCAGCAGTGCCCCTGCCCAGGCGAGCGCGAGAGCCAGCGCGGGAGATATCCGTCGCACCGCGAGGGCCCCGCTGAACAGCGCGGCGATCACGAACGCGGCCAGCGCCGGCAAGACGAAGGCGGGGCTGCCCAGGCCGGATGCTCCGGCGACGAGCACGGTCTCGACCGGCCATGCGATGAGGAGGAAGACCACCGCGAGCCCGACGTCGACGACGAGCTGGTAGGGCTTCAGGCGGCGGAACACCGTTTCACGGTACGCGAGACCGGATGCCGCGGCATCCGTCTCGCGATGTATCCGGTCCGGCCGCTAAAGGTCTGCCGAGCCGACCATTGCCTCTCGGGGCCGCAGGCTTTACTGTCGCGTCACAGGGCGAAACCGACGGGAAACGTCGGATCGACAGGATCAGAGAACGGGCTGCTCCATCGATCCGAACCGAAGGCTCCACCCCGAGGGACCCAGCCAAGGACGGACGGAGAACCATGACCACGGTACGCGCGGCCATTTCACAGACCACCTGGACCGGCGACAAGGAGTCGATGCTCGACAAGCACGAGGGCTTCGCGCGGGATGCCGCCGCGCAAGGCGCGCAGGTCGTGTGCTTCCAGGAGCTGTTCTACGGCCCGTACTTCGGGATCACGCAGGACAAGAAGTACTACCGCTTCGCCGAGCCGGCCGACGGACCGATCGTGCAGCGGTTCGCGGCCCTCGCGAAGGAGCTCGGCGTCGTGATCGTGCTGCCCATCTACGAGGAAGCCGAGACCGGGGTGTACTACAACACCTCGGTGCTCGTGGACGCCGACGGCACGATCCTCGGCAAGTACCGCAAGCACCATCTGCCGCACCTCGACAGGTTCTGGGAGAAGTTCTACTTCCGTCCCGGCAACCTCGGCTATCCGGTGTTCGACACGGCCGTCGGACGCGTCGGCATGTACATCTGCTACGACCGGCACTTCCCGGAGGGATGGCGCGAACTCGGCCTCGCCGACGCCCACATCGTGTTCAATCCCAACGCCACCAAGCCCGGCCTGTCGAACCGGCTGTGGGAGGTCGAGGGTCCCGCCGCGGCCGTCGCCAACGGCTACTTCGTGCTGCAGCCGAACCGCGTCGGACGGGAGGACAACGAGTACGGCGACCTCGCCGTCGACTTCTACGGCACGAGCCAGGTCATCGACCCGCGCGGCAACTTCGTCGGCGAGCGCGGATCCGGCGAGCACGAGGAGCTGCTCGTCCGCGACCTCGACCTCGAGATGGTGCGCGAGATGCGCGACGACTGGCAGTTCTACCGTGACCGCCGCCCCGACTCCTATACCCGGATCGCGAAGCCGTGATCTCGATGCACGTGAGCGGAGCGGTGCGGGCTGCGGCGGCGCTGGCATCGGGTCTGGCGGGAGGCGACCGACGAAGGAGGCCGCCGGGGGCATGCGCCGCCGCGGCCCGTACCGCGCAGCGGACCGAGAAACAGGGAGAGTCATCGTGACCACCACACTCATCAAGGGCGGAACCGTCGTCTCGGCGACCGGGCGCGGCGAAGCGGACGTGCTCATCGACGGCGAGACGATCGCCGCCGTGCTCGCGCCGGGCTCGCAGCTTCTGGGGACGGATGTCGCAGCCTCGGTCGACACCGTCGTCGACGCTTCCGGCAAGTACGTGATCCCCGGCGGCATCGACGCCCACACGCACATGGAGCTGCCGTTCGGCGGCACCAACGCGTCCGACACCTTCGAGACGGGCACGCGCGCCGCCGCATGGGGCGGCACGACGTCGGTCATCGACTTCGCGGTGCAGCGCTACGGCGAGCGCGTGCAGGACGGCCTCGCCGCCTGGCACGAGAAGGCGCGAGGCAACTGCGCGATCGACTACGGCTTCCACCAGATCGTCGGCGGAGTCGACGACGACTCGCTCGCCGCGATGCGCGGCCTGCTCGATGAGGGCATCTCGAGCTTCAAGCTCTTCATGGCCTACCCGGGAGTCTTCTACTCCGACGACGCCCAGGTGCTCAAGGCGATGCAGGTCTCGGCCGAGACCGGGCTGCTCACGATGATGCACGCCGAGAACGGGCCCGCGATCGACGTCCTCGCCGCGCAGCTCGCCGAGGCCGGCAAGAAGGCGCCGTACTACCACGGCATCGCTCGCGCCTGGCAGATGGAGGAGGAGGCCACGCACCGCGCGATCATGCTCGCGAACCTGACCGGGGCACCGCTGTACACGGTGCACGTCAGCGCGAAGCAGGCCGTGGACCAGATCGCGTGGGCGCGCGACCAGGGCTGGAACGTGTTCGGCGAGACCTGCCCGCAGTACCTGTACCTCTCGCTCGAGGAGCAGCTCGGCGGCTTCAGCGAGGAGTGGGGCCAGTTCGAGGGCGCCAAGTGGGTGTGCTCGACGCCGCTGCGCAGCCACAAGGAGGGCCACCAGCACCACATGTGGCAGGCGCTGCGCACCAACGACATCCAGATGGTCTCGACCGACCACTGCCCGTTCTGCATGAAGGGCCAGAAGGACCTGGGCCTGGACGACTTCCGCGCGATCCCGAACGGGATCGGGTCGGTCGAGCATCGCATGGACCTCATGTACCAGGGCGTCGTGACCGGCAAGATCACACTCGAGCGGTGGGTCGAGCTCACTTCGACCACCCCCGCGCGGATGTTCGGCATCTACGGCAGGAAGGGCGTGATCCAGCCCGGCGCCGACGGCGACGTCGTGGTCTACGACCCGAACGGGCACACCTCGATCTCGGCGGCATCCCATCACATGAACATGGACCACTCCGCATGGGAGGGCTTCGAGATCGACGGGCACGTAGACACCGTCGTCTCGCGCGGCAAAGTCATCGTCGACGACGGCGAGTACCTCGGCGCCAAGGGCGACGGCCGGTTCCTCAAGCGCGGCCTGAGCCAATACCTGATCTGAGGGAGAACCCATGGACTTCGGCGTCGTTCTGCAGACCAACCCGCCCGCCGCGCGCACCGTTCAACTTGCGAAGCTGGCCGAGGCGCACGGGTTCAGCCACGTGTGGACCTTCGACTCCCACCTGCTGTGGCAGGAGCCGTACGTCATCCACTCGGCGATCCTCGCCGAGACCAACCGCGTCACCGTCGGCCCGTTCGTGACGAACCCGGCCACGCGGGACTGGACGGTCACGGCATCCGTCTTCGCCACGCTCAACGAGATGTACGGCAACCGCACCGTCTGCGGCATCGGCCGCGGCGACTCCGCCGTGCGCGTGACCAACGGCAAGCCCACCACGATCGCAGAGCTGCGGCAATCGATCCACGTCATTCGCGAGCTGGCCAACTCTCGGCCCGTCGAATACAACGGCGCGACGCTGCAGTTCCCATGGAGCCGCGGCTCAGAGCTGGAAGTGTGGGTGGCGGCCTACGGTCCCATGGCGCTGAAGCTCGCGGGAGAGGTCGGCGACGGCTTCATCCTGCAGCTCGCGGACGTCGACATCGCCGCGTGGATGATCAAGACGGTGAAGGATGCCGCGGCCGCCGCCGGCCGCGACCCCGAGTCGCTCGCCTTCTGCGTGGCCGCGCCGATGTACATCGGGCAGGACTGGCAGCACATGCGCGACCAGTGCCGCTGGTTCGGCGGCATGGTCGGCAACCACGTCGCCGACATCGTGGCGAAGTACGGCCATCACAGCGCCGGTTCGCAAGCGGGCGCCGGTTCGGAGGACGGAGCGATCCCCGGCGCGCTCACCGACTACATCGAGGGCCGGAAGGGCTACGACTACAACACCCACGGACGAGCCGAGAACGACCACGTCGACTTCGTTCCCGACGAGATCGTGGAGCGGTTCTGCATCCTCGGCACCGCCGACGAGCACATCGCCAAGCTCGAGCAGCTGCGGGCGCTCGGCGTCACGCAGTTCGCCGGCTACCTGCAGCACGACAACAAGGAAGAGACGATGCGGGTCTACGGCGAGACCGTCATCCCGGCGCTCTCCGCTCACGTCACGGCGAAGGCATGACGGCACCCTCGACCGCCGAGCCCGTCGTCTGGCGGCCGCCCGCGCCGGGCGATCCCGCTCATCCGGCCCGGGCGCCGCGCCGGCGGTCGCACCGCTCGAATGCACCGTGGCTGTGGGGCATCGTCGGCGTCGCGGTGGTCATGATCGTGTGGGAGCTGTACAAGCTCCTCGCGCCCGAGGACGGCGTGCTCGTCGCGGGCGTGCGCATCCTCCCGCGCCCGACCGACCTGGCCATGCCCCACGTGTGGGACATGGCCGGGCGTCTGCTCGAGCCCGTCACCCGGCAGGAGGGGTCTCCCCCGCTGTGGGGCGTCATCGCCCTCGGTGCGCTCACGACGCTCGGCATCGCGGCGGTGGGGTGGCTCATCGGCATGATCGTGGGCTTCGCCTTCGCCCTGCTCATGCAGCGCTGGCGCCTCGCCGAGTGGGGGCTCCTGCCCTGGATCATCCTCAGCCAGACCGTGCCGCTGATCGCCTTCGCGCCCATCGTCAAGAGTTGGGGCTCGCGCATCGAGATCGGCGGGTTCGAGTGGCAGGACTGGATGTCGGTGGCGCTGATCGCGTCGTACCTCGCGTTCTTCCCCATCGCCGTCGGGGCGCTGCGCGGGCTGCAGTCGCCCGACCGCATCCACACCGAGCTCATGCACACGTACGCCGCCGGATACTGGCCGACGCTGATCAAGCTGCGACTCCCCGCATCCGTGCCGTACCTGCTCCCCGCGCTGCGACTCGGCGCTGCCAACGCCGTCGTCGGCGCGGTGGTGGCCGAGGTCTCGACGGGCCTGCAGGGAGGAATCGGGCGGCTGCTGATTCAGTTCGCCGGGCAGGCATCCGGCGACCCTGCCAAAGCGTGGGGCCCGATCTTCGGCGCCATCGCGCTCGGGCTCGTCGCCGCCGGCTCGGTGGCGCTGCTCGGACTGTTCCTGAAGGACTACCGGCGAGGAGAGGCAGCGTGATGACACTTCGACAGGCCGAGGGCGCGGAGTCCGGCAACCCCGAGACGACGGGCACCGCAGCGGTGACCGTCCGCGCGGCCTCGAAGGTCTTCCCGGCCAAGGCCGGTGACGTGACCGCGCTCGAGGGCATCGATCTGACGGTCCGCGAGGGCGAGTTCGTCTCGCTCATCGGCCCGTCCGGCTGCGGCAAGTCGACGCTGCTGCGGCTGATCGCCGACCTCGATACCCCGACCTCGGGCACCATCGAGGTGTTCGGCAAGCCCGCAGCGCGTGCCCGACGCGACCAGGACTACGGCATCGCGTTCCAGCAGGCGGGGCTCCTCCCCTGGCGCACGGTGGCGGCCAATATCGCGGTGCCGCTCGAGCTCCACGGCGTCCCGGCGGGGCAGCGCAGGGCCCGTGTGGCCGCACTCGCCGACCTCGTGGGTCTGTCGGACTTCGCGGACCGGCATCCGGATCAGCTCTCCGGCGGCATGCAGCAACGCGTCGCCATCGCCCGCGCGCTTGCGGAGCAGCCGCGGCTGCTGCTGATGGACGAGCCGTTCGGAGCCCTCGATGAGATGACCCGCGAACGCATGCAGGCGGAGCTGTCGCGCATCGCCGTCGAGACCGGCGCCGCGGTCGTCTTCGTCACGCACTCGATCCCCGAGGCGGTGTTCCTGTCGGACCGCGTCGTGGTGATGTCGCCCCGCCCCGGCCGCATCACGACGGTGATCTCGACCGGATTCCGCAGGGACGCTCCGCGTTCCGATGCGCTGCGCGAGACCCCGGCGTTCTTCACCCGCGTGACGGAGGTGCGCGAGGCGCTGCACGGTGCCCCGGTCACAGGTGGCGGCAGGGAGCGACGATGACGACCGTTCGGCAGGCTCGGCGGCCGGAGCGTTCTCAGCGACCGGTTCCTCCGACAGCGCCCGGCTGGAGCCCTGCGGCCGAACGCCGCCTGCGGGTCATTGCTCCGATCGCCGTCGGGCTCTTGGGCCTCGCGCTGTGGCAGTTCCTGGTCAGCGTCGTCGGTGTCTCGGACTACCTGCTGCCGAGCCCCGCCGCCATCCTCGAGCAGCTCGTGGAGTTCTCGTCCGCCATCCTGCAGGCGACGCTCGTCACCGGCGCGAACGCGCTCGTGGGGCTCGTCGTCGGTACGGTCCTGGCGGTCCTGCTCGCCGCGCTCGCCGCCCGCTGGCACGCGATCGACGGCATGTCGGCGCCGATCGTCGCGTCGCTCGCCGTCGTTCCGATCGTCGCGCTGGCTCCTGTGCTGAACTCGATGTTCGGGGCCGACAGCCAGTTCGGCCGGCAGGCCATCGCCGCGCTCGCCGCCTTCGTCCCGGTGTTCCTCAACACGTTGCGAGGGCTGCGGCAGACCCTGCCGGTGCACCGCGATCTGATGCGGGTGTACGCCGCTTCCGGCGCCCAGGCCTTCCGCACGGTGACGCTGCCCACGGCGGTGCCGTACCTCATGACCGGCATCCGCATCGCAAGCTCGCTCGCCGTCATCTCGGCCCTCGTCGCGGAGTACTTCGGCGGTCCGCGCGGGGGCCTGGGCACCTTCATCGCGACCTCGGCAGCGACGAGCGCGTACGCCCGCGCGTGGGCATACGTCGCCGCGGCGATCGCGCTCGGACTCGTCTTCTACCTCGCCACCGCGCTGCTCGAGTGGCTCGTGCTCCGCCGCATCCCATCCGGGACCGCCGGATGACACGCGCCACTCCTCCATCGTCCTCGTTCCGCGAGGCCGGCTCTGCACCACTCAGCGAAACCCCGCGAGGGGTCTGAAAGGAACGACATGAGACACAGCACACGCCGCGCGCTCGCGACAGGCGCGTTCACCCTGTCGGCCGCGCTCCTGCTGGCCGGATGCGCCGGCGGCGGCACCCCGACCGAGGGCGGCGATCCCGAGGCAGGCGAGCTCACTCCGGTGAAGCTGCAGCTCCAGTGGCTGCCCCAGGCCCAGTTCGCGGGCTACTTCGCCGCGATCGATCAGGGTTATTTCGAGGAGGAGGGACTGGAGGTCGAGATCATCCCGTCCGGTGGCGACATCGTGCCGCAGGATGCGCTGGCCAACGGCGACGTCGACTTCGCGATCGCGTGGGTCCCCAAGGTGCTCGGCTCGATCGAGGCCGGCGCGAACCTCACCGACATCGCGCAGATCTTCCAGCGCTCGGGCACGCTCCAGGTGTCGTGGGCGGACTCCGGCATCGAGTCCGTCGCCGACTTCGAAGGGAAGACCATCGGCTCGTGGGGGTTCGGCAACGAGTGGGAGATCTTCGCGGCGATGGCCGCCGAGGGACTCGACTCCACGACCGTCCAGATCATCACGCAGGACTTCAACATGAACGCCTTCCTGCAGGGTGACATCGACGCGGCCCAGGCGATGACCTACAACGAGTACGCGCAGCTGCTCGAGACGACGAACCCCGACACCGGCGAGCTGTACCAGCCGGAGGACTTCAACGTCATCAGCTACGAAGACACCGTCGGCGCGATGCTGCAGGATGCGATCTGGGCCGACACGGCGCGGCTCGAGAGCGACGAAGAGTACGCCGACACGGCGGTCGCCTTCCTCAAGGCCGTGGTCAAGGGCTGGATGTTCGCGCGCGACAACCCGGAGGATGCCGCCGAGATCACCCTCGCCAACGGGTCCGCGTGGGGACCGAGCCACGAGCTCTGGATGATGAACGAGATCAACAAGCTGATCTGGCCCTCCCCCGACGGCATCGGCATCATCGACGAGGCCGCGTGGCAGCAGACCGTGGACGGCGCTCTGGCGGCCGTCAACGAGACGGGTGCCCACCTGATCACCGAGGAGCCGCCGCCCAGCGCGTGGTCGAACGAGTACATCCAGCAGGCGCTCGACGAACTCGAGGCCGACGGCGTCGACCTCACCGGCGACGGGTTCACGCCGATCGAGGTCGAACTCCAGGAAGGCGGAAACTGACGCGAGTCGGACGTTCCGTCCTGCTTCGAGCGCTCGGCGGCCGGGTTGCCTGTTGACCCCCGGTCGCCGAGCGACGAACGTAGCGGAGAGCGATACGAAAGCTCTGCGCCACGGAAGGAGAGTGCGCCATGACGACCGACGACCTCGACGCCCGTGCGAAGCAACTGGACAGGGATCACGTCTTCCACTCGTGGTCGGCGCAGGCGGGCCTCGACCTGCCGGTGATCGCCGGCGGCCAGGGCACGGTGGTGTGGGACCACGCCGGCCACCGCATGCTCGACTTCGCCAGTCAGCTCGTGAACGTCAACATCGGGCACCAGCATCCGGCCGTCGTCGCGGCGATCCAGGCGCAGGCGGCCGAACTCGCGACGATCGGTCCCGCGACGGCGAACCTCAAGCGCGGCGAGGCGGCGGAGCGCATCCTGTCGAAGGCCCCGGATGGTTTCGCCAAGGTGTTCTTCACCAACGGCGGAGCGGATGCCGTCGAGAACGCCATCCGCATGGCCAGGCTCCACGCTTCTCGTCAGAACCCCGGCCGCGACACCGTGCTCTCGACGTATCGCTCGTATCACGGCAACACCGGCGCGGCGATCGTCGCGACCGGCGATTGGCGACGGATGCCTAACCAGTACGCACGCGGACACGTGCACTTCTTCGGGCCGTACCTGTACCGCAGCGAGTTCTGGGCGACGACACCCGAGGAGGAGTGCGAGCGAGCGCTCCACCACCTGGAGCGCGTGATCCAGTCCGAGGGCCCTTCGACGATCGCGGCGGTCCTGCTCGAGTCGGTGCCGGGAACGGCGGGCATCCTCGTGCCGCCGCCCGGCTACCTCGCCGGGGTCCGGGAACTGTGCGACCGCTACGACCTGCTCCTCATCCTGGACGAGGTCATGTGCGGCTTCGGGCGCACCGGCCGCTGGTTCGCGTTCGACGGGCACGACGTCGTGCCCGACCTCGTCACCTTCGCAAAGGGCGTGAACTCGGGCTACGTGCCGGTCGGCGGCGTGATCATCTCCGACCCGATCTCCCAGACGTTCGACGATCGGGTCTTCCCCGGCGGACTCACCTATTCCGGGCACCCGCTGGCTGCGGCATCCATCGTCGCCTCGATCGACGCGATGCAGGACGAGGGCATCGTCGACAACGCCCGCCGTATCGGAGAAGAGGCGATCGGGCCCGGCCTGCGGACGCTCGCCGAAGGCCACCGCCTGATCGGGGAGGTGCGCGGCGAGGGCGTCTTCTGGGCGATGGAGCTGGTCACCGACCGTGAGACCCGCGAGCCCGCCGGTCCCGACGTGATCGGGCGGCTCAAGAAGGAGCTCACCGCGCGCGGGCTGCTGCCCTTCACCGCCGAGAACCGCATCCACGTCGTGCCGCCCTGCGTGGTCACAGCCGGGGAGGTGGATCAGGCGATGTCGATCTACGATGAAGCTCTGACGAGCGTCGAAGCGGATCTCGTCTGATGTCCCCTTACGAGGGGGACTTCCAAAGGAGGAAGACGACATGACAGACACCACGACAGTGGCCCCGCCCACGGCGGATGCCGAGACCTCGGTCCTCGATCACTGGGTCGACGGCGCACCGTGGGCCGGAGCATCCGAGCGCACCGGACAGGTCTTCAACCCCGCGCTCGGCACCGTGCAGAAGCACGTGCGGTTCGCCTCGACGGCAGACGTGGATCACGCGGTCCGCGTCGCAACCGGGGCATGGGCGCAGTGGCGCGACACCTCCATCGCGAAGCGCCAGGCGGTCATGTTCGCGTTCCGCGAGCTGCTGAACCAGCGAAAGCACGAGCTCGCCGAGATCCTCACGTCCGAGCACGGCAAGGTGCTCTCGGACGCACTGGGCGAGATCGCCCGGGGCATGGAGGTCGTCGAGTTCGCGTGCGGCGTCGGCCACCTCACCAAGGGCGCCTATACCGAGAACGCGTCGAGCGGCATCGACGTCTACACGGTGAAGCAGCCGCTCGGCGTCGTGGGCATCATCAGCCCCTTCAACTTCCCGGCCATGGTTCCGCTGTGGTTCTTCTCGGTCGCTCTCGCGGCCGGGAACGCCGTGATCCTCAAGCCCTCCGAGAAGGATCCGACCGCTGCCAACTGGATGGCGGCGCTGCTCACCGAGGCGGGGCTGCCGGCCGGTGTCTTCAATGTGGTGCACGGCGACAAGGAATCCGTGGACGCGCTGCTGGAGCACCCGGATGTGCGCGCGATCTCGTTCGTGGGCTCCACCCCGATCGCGAAGTACGTGTACGAGACGGCCACCTCCCACGGCAAGCGCGTGCAGGCGTTCGGCGGGGCGAAGAACCACATGCTGGTGCTTCCGGATGCCGACCTCGACCTCGCCGCGGACGCCGCCGTCAACGCCGGCTTCGGCTCGGCGGGCGAGCGCTGCATGGCCATCTCGGTGGTGCTCGCCGTCGACACGGTGGCGGACGAGTTCGTGCGCAAGGTCTCGGAGCGCATGAAGACGCTCCGCACCGGCGACGGCATGCGCGGCTGCGACATGGGACCCCTCATCACCGGACAGCACCGCGACAAGGTCACCTCGTACATCGATGTCGCCGCGTCGGACGGCGCCGCGGTCGTCGTCGACGGACGGGATGTCGAGATCGACGGCGACCCGAACGGCTTCTGGCTCGGACCGACGCTCATCGACAACGTTCCGACGACCTCCTCGGTGTACGCCGACGAGGTGTTCGGCCCGGTGCTCTCGGTCGTGCGCGTCGAGGGCTATGAGGACGGCCTCGACATCATCAACTCCAGCCCGTACGGCAACGGCACGGCGATCTTCACGAACGACGGCGGCGCCGCACGGCGCTTCCAGCACGAGGCCACCGTCGGCATGATCGGCATCAACGTGCCGATCCCGGTGCCGGTCGCCTATCACTCGTTCGGCGGCTGGAAGGCCTCGCACTTCGGTGACACCAAGGCCTATGGCCCTCACGCGTTCGAGTTCTTCACCGCCGAGAAGGCCGTGATCTCGCGCTGGCTCGACCCGTCGCACGGCGGCCTGAATCTGGGCTTCCCACAGCACACGTGACGCGCTTCGGATCGCGCTCCGCGGTCATGCCTCGCGCGGTGGCACGAAGACCGTCACCGCGCGAGGGACGGCGACGCAGCGCAGCCTGAACTCGTCACCCGGTTCCTCCTCGAGTTCGCCGTCGTGGACGAAGACCGACGGATGCCCCGGCCCGGGGCGAACCGTCAGCTCGAACTCCGAGACGACCAGGCGCTCCACGTCGGACCGGGGCGGCATGAGGCGCAGCGCCCGCAGCACGGCGGCGGTGCGCCGGCCGAACGCGAGCGACGCGATCGCCCGCAGCCGGGTGCCGCGGGCATGGTGGATCCGCACGTCGAGCACGGGCTCCTCGAGGTGCGCGCGCTGCATGGTGGCAACGCGACGCGGGTCGTTGCGACCGACCCCGACGAAGACCGACCACACGCGGGCACGGCGACCGTCGCGCACGATGACCAGCGGCTCGGCCTCGCGCAAGGCGTGCTGCGCCGCGACGACGCCGCCGAGCCACTTGCCGAGGCGGGGGCGATGCCGCTCGCGCTCGTCGATGAGCTCGGGATAGGCGCCGACCGAGACCGCGTTGAGCGCGAGGATCGCTGTGCCGTCAGCCGCGGTCTCCTCGACCGCGCTGACCTCGACCGCGCTGACCTCGATCGTGGTCCCCGCTTGGAAGGCGTCGATCGCGGTCGCCACATCGGTGAGGCCGGCCGACCCCGCGAAGTGATTGAACGTGCCGCCCGGCAGCACCAGCAGCGGCCGTCCATAGCGCCGGGCGAGCTGCGCCATGCGCGAGACCGAGCCGTCGCCGCCGTACACGCCCAGAACATCGGGCGCAGCATCCGCCTCCATCACCTCCTCGACGATCGTGTCGAGGTCGTCGTCCTCGCCGAGCTCGCGCACGACCGCCTCGGGCAGCCGCTCGGCGAACAGCGCCGCAGGGTCGCTGCGGATCACCGCCGTGCCCGACTGCGCGTTGCGCACGATGAAGAGCCCGCGCCCGGTGGCGGCGAGGACTGTGGGCGTAGGCGGCATGGCCCGAGGCTACCCCGGGCTCACCTGCGCGGCCCGTCTTGCCTCACCACCGCTCGGCACCTCAGGCCGGCAGGATCGGCCGGTTCTCGTAGAAGGTCTGCAGCACGACCGTGGTGCGGGTGTTGACGGACGCGGCGAGCCGGATGTCGCGGATCAGCGACTCGAGATGCCGCGGCGATGCCACACGCGCGAAGAGCATGTAGCTCGCGTCGCCCGCGATCGAGTGGCACGCCTCGATCTCGGCGAGGTGCTCGAGCAGCTCGGGCGCGTTGTCGGGCTGCGCCGGATCCAGCGGCGTGATCTCGATGAAGGCCGACAGCGGCTTGCCGACCGCCTCGGGATCCACCGCGGCGCGGTAGCCGGTGATCACGCCACGCGTCTCGAGTCGCCGCAGCCGTGTCTGCACGGCAGAGACCGACAGACCGACCGCGGCCGAGAGCTCGGCGAGCGTAGCCCGGGCGTTGAGTGAGACCTCGCGCACGATCCGTTGATCGACAGCATCCTCCATACGTGGAAGAATACCTGTGAGATCCGGCTCTAGCCGGAAATGTTCCTGTTTCTTCACTTCTTCGTGGATCGGAGGTTCCCATGTCCATGACCGCGCACAACGCGAAGTCCATCGTCGGAGAGCCCGAGGTCCTCGAGGACGCCGGTCTCGAGGACGCCGGTGTCGAGGACGCCGCTCTCGAGACCCACCCGGCGTGGCTGTCGCTCAAGGCGGCGGCGACGGCGCTGCAGTCCTTGCAGGTGCAGGACGGATCGATTCCGGATGCCGCGTCCCACGCCGCCGCCCGAGACCACGTCGCGGCGATCACGGCGGCGATCGCCGAGCTGCGACCGCTCTTCCCCCACGACGACGCGTACCTCGAAGCATCCGTCCGCGACTTCGACCGCTGGGCCGACAGCGGCTTCGGCGTGCCGGACTTCCTCGAGTCGCTCGTGGCGTTCCAGCCGCAGCAGCGCCGGATCGACGGCATCCGTCATCTCGTCGTCTTTCCGATGTACACGCAGAACGGCTCGTCCAACCGGTTCGTCGAGGCGGTGCTCGTCGAGGTGATCTGGCCCGAGTTCATCGCGCAGCTCGAGACCGAGTACACGAACCGGCTGTTCGTGTCGCTGCGGTTCCTCGACTTCACGCCCGGCTACGACACGAACTCCGCCGTCCTGTTCCCCGAGACGGTGGCCATGCGCGAGATCCCCGCGTTCACGTGGGGCGCGATCTTCCAGGACCGCGAGGCCGCGCGCTACCGCCGCGTCGTCCGCGCGGCGGCCGAGATCACCAAGCTCGAGCTTCCCGCCGACGCCACGCGCATGCTCGACGACCAGGCGCTCACCGAGAAGACGTTCGTGATGTGGGACATCATCCACGACCGCACCCACATGCGCGGCGACCTGCCGTTCGACCCGTTCATGATCAAGCAGCGGATGCCGTACTTCCTGTATTCGCTCGAGGAGCTGCGGTGCGACCTCACGGCATTCCGCGAGTGCGTCGCGATCGCCGCGCGCCTCTCGGCGCGGGACGACCTGACCGCGGTCGAGCGCGAGACGCTCGAGCACGCGACGCTCGTGCAGTACGCGGTGATCTTCGACCGGATCTTCCGGTTCGCGATCACCGGATCGCGCGTGCGCAACTACGACGGGCTCGGCGGTCAGCTGCTGTTCGCGTGGCTACACCAGCGCGGCGTGCTGGACTGGACCGACACGTCCCTCGCGTTCGACTGGGACGAGGTGCCCGCCGCGGTGGTCGCGCTCGCCGATGCGATCGACGAGCTGTACTGGCGCTCGATCGACCGCCCGAAGAAGGCGCACTGGCTGGCGGCGTACGAGCTGGTCCGCTCGACTCTGACGCCGAATCCCGCCTCGGCGTGGGCGCGCGGGCTCGCCGATGAGGTGCTCGCGGGCCCGCCGAAGGGCTACACCGACGCGGTCATGGACGACGAGTTCCCGCTGTCGATGTTCTACGAGGCGCTCGAGAAGAAGATGAAGCCGGTCATCGAGTCGACGGCGGGCATCACGGGGCGCGCGGATGCCTGAAGCCCGTCGATCCTCGGGGTCATGTGCACTCGCCGAGGACGCAGGCTGCCGGCGCCGATAGCGTGGTCGTTCGGCGAGAGCACGCGTCCCCGACGCGGGAAGGGCGAGGAGACATGAGTGTGAACGGCAAGCTGGTGCTGCTGGCGGGCGCGACGAGCGCCTCGGGCCTCGCCGCCGCGCGAGTCCTCGCGGGCGACGGCGCACGGGTCGTGGCCGTCGGGCGCCACCGCGCCAAGCTGGCCGCCCTCGCCGATGCGGTGCCGGACGCCCGCCTCGAGGTGTGCGACCTCGCCGACGAAGCGGCGGTCGGCGCCCTCGCCGAGCGCATCCACGCGACCGACGGCAGGGTCGACGGGGTGCTGCACCTCGTCGGCGGATGGCGCGGCGGCGGCGGGCTCGCCGGGCAGACCGACGCCGACTACCGCGAGCTCGAGAGCTCGTTCACGGCGCTGCGCCATGTCAGCCGTGCTTTCGACGACGATCTGCGCGCCTCCGACGCCGGGCGGCTGGCCGTGGTGTCATCCACCGCGGTCGCGCGTCCGCTCGCCGGCGGAGCCAACTACGCGGCGGTCAAAGCCGCGACCGAGGCGTGGGCGCGCGCCGTCGCGCAGGGCTTCGCGAAGGCGGCACGGGACGCGAAGCAGCCGCTGCGCGCGGCATCCGTCGTCTTCCGGGTCAAGAGCCTGGCGGGACTCGAGGATGCCCTCGCGCAGCGATTCGCCGGCCTCTTCGTCTCGCAGGCCGACGACATCAACGACACCGTGGTCGAGCTGAGCTGACCGAGCCCTCGCTCTGACCCACCCCGCCCCGGCGGGCTGAAGCGTGCCCGCCGAACTAGATTGGACATCCGTGACCACACTCCACGACCCGAACCTGCGCGGCTTCGCCTCCGACAACTACTCCGGCATCCACCCTGAGGTGCTCGCGGCGATCGCCGCCGCCAACGACGGCCACCAGGTCGCGTACGGCGACGACATCTACACCGAGCGGCTCCAGGAGGTCTTCGCCCGCCACTTCGGTGACGGCGTCGAGGCCTTCCCGGTGTTCAACGGCACCGGGGCGAACGTCGTCGGCCTGCAGTCGATGCTGCCGCGCTGGGGCGCCGTGGTCGCGGCCGGCACGGCGCACATCAACGTCGACGAAGGCGGGGCGCCCGAACGGGTCGCCGGCATCAAGCTGCTGACGGTGCCGACCGACGACGGCAAGCTCACGCCCGAGCTGATCGACCGCGAGGCCTGGGGGTGGGGCGACGAGCACCGCGCGCAGCCCCTCGCCGTCTCGATCACGCAGTCGACCGAGCTGGGCACGCTCTACACCGTCGACGAGGTCGCGGCGATCGCCGACCACGCGCACAGTCTCGGGATGAACGTCCACATGGACGGCTCCCGGCTCTCCAACGCCGCGGCCTCGCTCGGCGTGCCGTTCCGCGCGTTCACGCGCGACGCGGGGGTGGACGTCCTCAGCTTCGGCGGCACCAAGAACGGCGCGATGCTCGGCGAGGCGGTCGTGGTGCTCAACCCCGAGGCATCGACCGGCCTGAAGTTCCTGCGCAAGCTCGACATGCAGCTCGCGTCGAAGATGCGGTTCGTCTCGGCCCAGCTGATCGCGCTCCTCGAGGACGACCTGTGGCTGCGCAACGCATCGCACTCCAACGCCATGGCGCAGCGACTGCGTGCAGGCGTCGAGGCGGGCATCGCGGACGGTTCCATCCGCGGCGTCGCATTCACGCAGCCGACGCAGGCCAACGGCGTGTTCGCCACGCTGCCTGACGGAGTCGCCGACCGGCTGCGCGAGTCGTTCCGGTTCTACGACTGGGATGCCGCGAAGAACGAGGTGCGCTGGATGTGCAGCTTCGACACCTCCGAGAACGACATCGACGCGTTCATCGCCGCGATCGCCCGCGAGACCTCGGCGGCCTCCTAGCACCGCCCCCTGCGTGGCCGGTCCCCGGTGATCCGCCGGGGACCGCGCGCAGGCTCAGGACTCGGTGCGCTCGACCTCGTCGTTCGCGCTGTCCTCGGAAGCCTCCGCCTCGGGGCCGTCCTCGGCCTCGGCCGCATCGACGAGTTCGGCGAGCTCGGCGTCGACGTCGTCGAGCGTGACGTCCTCGAGCGAGCCTGCCTCGGCGGCATCGTCGGCAGAGTCGGCCGACGACGGATCCTCGTCCGGGGAGGCCTCGTCGTGCTGCTCGGCGTCCTCCGCGGTCTCGGCCTGCTCGGCGTCCTCCACGGTCTCGGCGTCCTCCACGGTCTCGGCCTGCTCGGCGTCCTCCGCGGTCTCGGCGTCCTCCGCGGTCTCGGCGTGCTCGGCGTCGTCTTGAGCGTCCGCGCCCTCGTCGTGCTGCTCGGTCTCCACATCGACCTCTGCTGCTGCCTCCACCTCGGCCTCGGCGTCCGACGAGGCCTCGGCCTCACCGGGGACGTCGCCGTCGTCGGGGGCATCGGCCACCGCGGTGCGGGGCGCTTCGGGACGGATGAGCTCCTTGACCTCGGCCATGAAGCTGGTGAGCTGATGCTGCTGCCACCGCAGCTGCCGCGTGCGGTCCTCGGCGTCGCGCAGCACGGCCTGCGAGTGGGTCGTGACGAGCTCCATGATCCGCTCGGCCTTCGCCCGCGCCTGGTCGAGGTGCTCGCGGGCCCGGAGCCGCGCATCGGCCTCGATCTGCTGGGCCTGCGCCCGCATCAGCCGTTCGAAGTCCTCGGCCTTTCCGGCCACGCGCTGAGCGTGCTCCAGCGACGCCGAGACCTGTTCGTTGGCGTCCTGCGTGATGCGCTCGGCGTGCGCGACGGCCTGATTGTGCAGCACCAGGAACTCCTGGTGGGCGTCGTCCTGACGGCGCGTGAGGGATGCCTCGAACTCGAGGGCGCGCACCCGCAGCTCGCGCACGGCCTCCTCGGCCTCTGAGCGGTCGAGCGACGTCTCGCGGGCGACCATCGACCGCAGAGCGGCAGCGCCCTTCTCGGCCTCTGAGCGGATCGCAGCGGCCTCACGCTCGGCCTGCGACAGCTTCTCGGCGGCGTGGGCGCCTTCGCGCTCGAGCCTGGCCTCGTGGGCGGTGAGCTCGGTGTCGACGCGGAGCCGTACCTGCTGCGCCTCGTGCTGGGCCTGGGAGATGATGCCGTCGGCCTCGGCCTGCGCCGACCGGCGGCGGTTCTCGATCTCTTCGCGGGCCGCCTCGAGCAGTCGGTCGCCCTGTACCGTCGCGTTGCGGATGAGCACGCTCGCCTGCTCTTCGGCGACTCGCAGCACCTCTTCGAACTGGTGGCGGTTGGGCGAGTCGGTGGGGGCGGCCGAGAGCTCCTCCGACAGCGCCTGCACCTGGGCGTCCGCGTTCGCGAGACGCGCGTTCGCGGCGGCGAGCTCGGCCTTGAGCTGCTCCGCCTCGTCGGCGCCATGCGTGCGGGCCGTCGCGGCCTCGGTACGGAGCCGCTCGACCTCGGCTCCCAGGCGCTGAACCTCCTCGCGATGGCGGGCCTCCGCCCCGGCGAACTGCGCCTCGAGCTCGGCCCGCGCCTCGGCGGCGAGCCGCTCGACCTCGCCGTTGCGTTGCGCACGGGCCGCCTCGATCTCGGTCTCGAGCCGCTCGGCCTTCGCCCGGCTCTGCGCGACCACGGCGCCGGCGCGCCGCTGGTGCTGCTTGAGCTGCGTGACCTCGTCGTTCGCGGCGCGCACGCGCGCGTTCAGCCCGGCGATCGCCGCGTCGACCTCTTCTCTGTCGTAGCCGCGGAACACCGTGGCGAAGCCGGCGTCCGTGGCGGCGACGGCGGCGTCGCCGATGAGGCTGTCGAACGGGCTGGCGTCGTCCGCCGTGTCGTCTTCGGCTGGGGCGTTGTCGGACATCGTGTGTCTCCGATTCCTGGTGAGCTGTGTCGGCGTGGGCCGTCGCGCCGTGGTTCCGCCGACGACCACGGTGGTGCGACGGCAGGGGAAACCGCGGAAGATCGCATCGCCCTCGACGACACCGGGGGGGCTGCGTCGTGGGGATGCCTTCGCCTCCGGCGTAGTCGAACAATACCCTCCGCGTCTAGGTGCGGGGAACAGTGACTTCGGTACGCGCCTCGCCCAGCCACTCCCGGTACGCCTCGAACGAGTACGGGCGGCCGAGGAACGCCTCGACGAGGTCCTTCGCGTCCCGTGATCCACCGGGTTCGAGCACCAGGTGCCGATAGCGGGAGGCATCCGTCTCGTTCATCAGCCCGCCCTCGAAACCGGTGAGCAGGTCGCGGGCGATCACGAGACTCCACTGGTAGGTGTAGTAGCAGGCGCCGTACCCCGTGAGGTGCCCGAATCCCGCGTACGGGTGCAGCCCAGGCAGCGGCTGCACCGGGCTGGTGGATGCGTAGAGCCGCTCGGTCTCGGCCTGCAGATCCGCCGGACGCTGGACGTGCAGTTGGTACGACACGTTCGCGTGGCCCAGCTGTCGTCGCACCTCGAGGGCGCGACCGAAGGCGTCCGCCGTGCGCATCCTTCGCACGAGGTCCATCGGGATCGGGTCACCGTCGGCGTTCCCGGTGAACGACGCGAGCACCTCGGGATCCCACGCCCACTCCTCCAGCAGCTGGCTCGGCGCCTCCACGAAGTCCCACTCGGCCTGGACGCCCGCGAATCGCGCGAAGCGCTGACGACCGCCGAGGATCTCATGGACCAGATGACCGAACTCGTGGAAGAACGTCACCACCTGGTCGTGCTCGAGCAGTCCCCGCGAGAAGTTGCACAGCAGCGCCGCCTCGGGAAGGACCCGGTCCGCGATTCCCGGCGCAAGCGGGAAGCAGGCGGCGTGACTGAACTTGCCGTCCCGGGGGTGCAGATCCAAATGGATGCGGCCGAGCCTCACGCCCTCCCGCACCACGTCGTACGACCGCACGTCGTCATGCCACGCGCCGGCATCGACCGGCTCGTACTCGACCTGCAGCAGCCGACCGCTCACATCCAGGACGCCCGGCAGCACCCGTTCGAACGGGAAGTACGAGCGCACCAGCTGCGGGTCGACGTCGAACCGCTCGGCCTTGACGATGCTCAGTAGGTGCCAGAAATCGGCGATCGTGACGGCATCCGCGGTGGGCAGGTCGCGCTGCAGCCGCTCGCGGAGGACCGCGTATTCCGCCTCCGCGGCGGGGCGGGATGCCTCGTCCAGCCGCGCCAGGAACCTTCGGATCTCGGCCCCGCTGCCGATCATGCGCGTCTCGGTCTCGAAATCCGCCCAATCCGCATAGCCCAGCAGGGCCGCCCGCTCGGCGCGCACCGCGAGCAGTTCGGCGAGAACCGGCTCGTTCTCGGGCCACGCGAGGTCGTTGTACGCGCCGACGAGCGCGTGCCGGGTGGCGCGATCCGTCGCGTACTCGCGGACGGGCATCAGGTCGGGGTAGTCGGTCGACAGCGTCACCATGCCGTTCTCGTCCGCCGGATGCGCGTCGACGAAGTCCTGCGGCATGCCCGCCAGGCCGGAGCGCGGCACGGTGACCTCACGGCGGCCGTCACGGATGTTGCGCGAGAAGGTGAGCGACAACTCGGTGTCGCGGTCGGCGAGCCACCGCGCGCGCTCGCGCTGGGCATTTTCGAGGTGCACTCCGCCGCGGCGGAAGTCGCGCAGCAGGTGCGCGAGCAGCCGCGCCTCGTCGGGATCGAGACCGTCCGCGGATGATTCCGAGAACGCCGCCCACAGGTCGCGGTCGAGCAGGCGCTGCGATGTGAGCGACTCGACCGCCTGCACCCGCGCTTCCGCAAGCTCGCGCACGGCCGCGTCGGGGTGCGCCTCACTGAGGACGTACGCCTCGCTCAGTGCCTGTTGCAGCGCGATCTCGGCATCGTTCCACAGAGCCAGCCGCTCTCGCGTCGAGAGCGCAGGCTCGGATCTCAGCCGTGCATCGACCACGTGGACGCGCGCGATCCGCTCGGCGGGACGCTCGGTGGCGAAGGCGGCCCACCCGGCCGCAGCGGTGGGGAAGGAGAGGGGCTCGATGCTCACGGGTCGAGCCTAGAGCGCCGATCCGGCGGACGGACGGATGCTGCGGACCGCGGCATCCGTTCCCTCAGCGCAGTGCGCCGACGCTGGCCAGCGCCATGCGGATCAGCGTGCCGCGGCCGCCTTCCATCTCGGCCGAGAGGGCGTCGGATGCCGCTTCGTCGGGCGACATCCACGTCACCTCGAGCGCATCCTGACGCGGCTCGCACGTGCCGGTGACGGGCACGACGAAGGCGAGCGAGACGGCGTGCTGGCGATCGTCGTGGAACGCGCTCACGCCAGGCATGGGGAAGTACTCCGCGACCGTGAACGGGGTCGGCTGCGTGGGCAGCAGCGGAAAGGCCATCGGTCCGAGGTCGTTCTCGAGATGCCGGAACAGGGCGTCGCGCACCGTCTCGGCGTAACGCACGCGCCCCGACACGATCGTCCGCGTGATCTCACCGAGCGGCGTCGCGCGCAGCAGGATGCCCACCTCGATGACCTGACCCATGCCGTCGGTGCGGACCGGGACCGCCTCGACGTAGAGCATGGGAAGGCGCCGGCGGGCCTCTTCGAGCTCGATGTCGCTCAGCCACGCCGGGTTCGAGACGTTGCCCGACGGCGGGCCGAACGGCTCGTCACCGGAGGGTTCGGGGTCGGGAGTTCTCACGGACATGACTCCTGTATACCCTCCTCGCCCCGACGCACCACCGATTCCCGCGTGCAAACCGGCGCCGATCGCTACGCTGACGGACAGATCTCAGAGGAGCGCGCCATGTCGGAGTATCCGCCGCAGACCCGGCTCAGCCGCATCCAGGACATCGTCGGCGTCTTCGTGCTTTCGATCACGGCGGTGCTGACCGCGTGGTGCGGCTTCGAGTCGTCGAAGTGGGGCGGCGAGATGTCCATCGCCTTCAGCCAGGCCTCGGCGGCGCGGATCCAGGCGGCGAGCGCCGAAGGAGAGGCGCGCGCAGCCCAGCAGGTCGACTTGACGATCTACGCGCAGTGGGTGCTCGCGACGGCAGACGGCGACACCGAGCTCGCCCAGTACATCCAGGACCGCTTCAGCCCGCACTTCACGATCGCGTTCGACGCGTGGCGGGCCGACGGGATGCACGACAACGGCCCGTTCGTACGCGAGGAGTACGTACCGCCCGGCAAGGTCGAGGCCGCGGAGCTCAACGATCACGCCGACGCGAAGTTCGCGGCGGCGCTCGAGAGCAACCAGCGCGGCGACAACTACTCGCTGCTGACGGTGCTGTTCGCGCTCGTCCTGTTCCTGACGGCGATGTCGCAGCGCGACATCAGGACGTGGATCGGCCGCGTGCTGCTGGGTCTTGCCGTGGTGGTCGCGATCGTGGCGATCGTCATCCTCCTCACGTTCCCGATCAAGATCTGAAGGACATCGCACCCCTCCGGCAATGCAGGATGGTGGGGTGAGTGCTCACGAACCCCTCGAGTCCGACGCCGTCCTGTGGTCGGCAGGCGCCGCAGATCGCGCCGGCAGGCCGCTGCTGATCCTGCTGCACGGGTACGGCTCCGACGAGCGCGACCTCTTCGGCCTGGTGCCGCACCTGCCGGAGGAGTTCGTCATCGCCGCGGTGCGGGCGCCGCTCGCGCCGCCGTTCCCGACGCCCGGCTACTCGTGGTACGCGATCGACGGGCTCGACAGCCGCGACCCCGTCCACGTGACGGCTTCCGCGCACCGGCTGCTGGCGTGGACGGATGCCGTGGCGGGACCCGCCGGCGAAGGTCCGGGTGCGACGCATCCCACCGTGGGCCTCCTCGGGTTCTCGCAGGGCGGCGCGGTGTCGCTGCAGGCGATGCGCCTGGACCCGCACCGGTTCGCGTTCGCCGTCAACCTCTCGGGCTATGCGACGCCCGGAGCCCTGCCTGGGGACGCCGAGCTGGCCGAGGCGCGGCCGCCGGTGTTCTGGGGCCGCGGCACCCACGACGACGTGATTCCGCCCTTCCTCGTGGAGCACACCACCGAGTGGCTCCCGCGCCACGTCGAGCTCAGCGGCCGCGTGTACCCGGGCCTCACCCACAGCGTGTCCGAGCAGGAGCTCGCCGACGTGCGGGCGTTCCTCGAGAAGCGCCTGGCCGAGGTCGGAACCGCAGCCGATTGAGCGGACGGGGAGACTTCTGCCCACGGCATCCGCTATGGTGTCTCTCGGCTTTGTTCCCGACGTGAGGAAATCCGTTGAAGCTCATCGACGCGACCGCGCTGTAATCGCGCTGCTCCGTCGACTCTCGACGTCAGCGCATCCGATTCCGCGCTGACCGTCGATCTGCCGCCTTCCCGTGGCCCCGCGCTTTCGAGCGCCGGAGCATCCGGGCACCCGCGGCCTCGGTGTCAGCGCATGACTGACACAGGAGGCCCACATGCCTGCACACACTTTGACCCCCGCCATCCTTCTCGACCGGGTCACGTTCTCGTGGCCCGACGGCACCACCGCGCTGTCCGACGTCTCGGGCTCGTTCGGCACCGGCCGCACCGGCCTGGTCGGCCGCAACGGTTCCGGCAAGTCGACGCTGCTGCGCCTGATCGCCGGCGAGCTCTCGCCGACGGCGGGGAACATCGTCACGACGTCCGATGCCTCGTACCTGCCGCAGCGGCTGACGCTCGACGTCACCCGACCCGTGGCCGACCTGCTCGGCGTGGGTGCGACGCTTCGCGCCTTGCGCGCGATCGAGTCCGGCGACGCCGACCCGCGTCATTTCGATGCCGTCGGCAGCGACTGGGACGTCGAGGCGCGGTCGCACGCGGCACTGGCCGAAGCGGGACTCACACCCGACATGCTCGACCGCAGCGTCGGGCAGCTGTCGGGCGGCGAGGCGGTGCTCACCGCGATCGCCGGCATCCGGCTGCGCGATGCCGATCAGCAGAGTGGTCCCATCACCCTGCTCGACGAGCCGACCAACAACCTCGACCGCGAGGCGCGGGCGCGACTGTACGACATGGTGCGCTCGTGGCGCGGCGCACTCGTCGTGGTCAGCCACGACATCGCCCTGCTCGAACTCATGGACGACACCGCAGAGCTCTACGACAACGAACTCTCGGTGTTCGGCGGCCCGTACTCGGAGTGGCAGGCGTGGCTGCAGGCCGAGCAGGATGCCGCACGCCAGGCCGAGACCTCCGCGAAGCAGGTCGTGCGACGCGAGAAGCGGGAGCGGATCGCGGCTGAGCTCACCATCGCGACGCGACAACAGATGGGACGCAAGGCGCAGCTCGAGAAGCGCGTGCCGAAGATCATCGCGGGCGGGCGCAAGATGGCCGCCCAGGTGTCGGCCGGAAAGCTGCGCGGCGAGAAGGCCGAGCGCGAGGCGAGCGCCCGCGCGGCGCTGGACGCCGCCGAACGACGGGTTCGCGACGACGACAAGGTGAAGATCGACCTGCCCGACCCCGGCGTGCCGGCGGGTCGCCGGATCGCCACGATCGGCGACGGCGAGCGATCGTGGACCATCCAGGGTCCGGAGCGCGTGGCTCTCATCGGCCCGAACGGCGCCGGCAAGACCACGTTGCTGGAGCGGCTCGTAGCCGGCGTCGTACCGTTCTCAGGACCGGTGCCCTCGATCCCCGGCCTCGAGCCCGGAATCACGCGGGAGCCCGACGGCCTGCCGCCGGCGATCCTGAGAACGGTACGTGCCGACCTGCACACCGACCGTGTCGGGTACCTGCCGCAGCGCGTGGACGGCCTCGACGACACCGGCTCGGTGCTCGAGAACATCGCCGCCGCCGCGCCGGGTGTGAGCACCGTCGAGCTGCGGAACCGGCTCGCGCGGTTCCTCATCCGGGGCGCCGCCGTCGACCGGTCCGTGGCCACCCTGTCGGGAGGCGAGCGCTTCCGCGTGGCGCTCGCGCGGCTGCTCCTGGCCGACCCGCCGCCGCAGCTGCTGGTCTTCGACGAGCCGACGAACAACCTCGACCTCGACACGGTCGCGCAGCTCGTCGACGCTCTCGCGGCCTATCGCGGCGCGGTGCTCGTCGTCAGCCACGACGATGCGTTCCTCGATCGCATCGGCGTCGACCTGGTGCTCGAGCTCGACCGCGAGGGCACGTTGACCGAGCGCTGACGGTGGGCTGCGGCATCTGTCGGCTCACGCGCTCTTCTCAAGAGAAGTGGATGCCGCAGCCCCCGTGCCGTCTCGGGGGCCTCCCCCCGTGCGCTCGAGGTCCGCGGGCGGGAGGATGGGGGTATGAACCAACTCGTACGGCCCCAGCGGGGCAGGTGGATCGCGGGCGTCTGCCTGGCGGTCGCCAACAGATTCGGCTGGAGCGTCGCGCTCGTCCGCATCCTCGCGATCGTCGCGGTGATGTTCTTCGGGCTGTCGCTGTGGGCCTACATCCTGCTGTGGATCGTGGTCCCGCCCGAACGCTGACCTCTCGTCAAGCCCGCCCCGATGTCGGTGCGAGCGAGCAAGATGGAGGGGTGAGCGACGTCCTCGAGCGGTTCGGTCCTGCCACGCAGGACTGGTTCCGCGGCGCATTCGCCGCTCCGACGAACGCGCAGATCGGCGCGTGGGAGGCGATCTCGGCCGGCAAGCACGCGCTGGTGGTGGCCCCGACCGGGTCGGGCAAGACCCTCTCGGCGTTCCTGTGGGCGATCGACCGCGTCTTCCATCAGAAGGCGGCGGCTCCGGTGGCGCCTCCGAAGGGCCGGGCTCGCGGTGCGACCCCGCCGTCGGCGACGCGGATCCTCTACATCTCGCCGCTCAAAGCACTCGGCGTCGACGTCGAGCGCAATCTGCGCTCACCCCTCGTGGGAATCGGCCAGTCCGCCCGGCGCCTCGGCGTGACGGTGCCGGAGGTGACGGTCGGCGTCCGGTCCGGCGACACCACCTCGAGCGACCGCCGCAAGCTGGTCACGACACCGCCCGACATCCTCATCACGACGCCGGAGTCGCTCTACCTCATGCTGACGAGCCAGGCGGGCGAGACGCTGCGCGACGTGAACACGGTGATCGTCGACGAGGTCCACGCCGTCGCAGCCACCAAGCGCGGGGCACACCTCGCGGTCAGCCTCGAGCGGCTCGACGCACTCCGGCGCTCGTTCTCGCCCGAGGCACCGCCTGCGCAGCGCATCGGCCTGTCGGCGACGGTGCGCCCCATCGACGAGGTGGCGCGATTCCTCGGCGGCGCGGAGCCGGTCGAGATCGTGGCACCGCGGGCGACCAAGGCGTTCGACATGAAGGTCGTCGTGCCGATCGACGACATGCTGAACCCGCCACCCCCGCCGAGCGCGTGGACGAGCGCTGACGGCGACGCGGATGCCTCGCCCGAGGCCGTCGACGAGGACTGGTTCGCCGACGGCTCCGCGGGCCCACGTGCGAGCGGCGCCGGCGAGACCGAGATGACCGGGTCGGTGTGGCCGCACGTCGAAGAGGCCATCGTCGACCGCATCCTGCAGCATCGATCGACCATCGTCTTCTGCAACTCGCGCCGGCTCGCCGAGCGGCTCACTGGCCGGCTCAACGAGATCTACTCCGAGCGCCTCGGCCTGGATCTGCCCGAGCAGACCGTGCCCGCGGCCATGATGGCCCAGGCCGGCGCGACGGCGGGCGCCGAGCCCGTGCTGGCGAAGGCGCACCACGGCTCGGTGTCGAAGGAGCAGCGCTCCCAGGTAGAGGAAGAGCTCAAGTCGGGCGTCCTCCGCTGCGTGGTCGCGACGTCGAGCCTTGAACTCGGCATCGACATGGGCGCCGTCGATCTCGTGATCCAGGTCGAGGCGCCGCCGAGTGCAGCCTCGGGCCTGCAGCGCATCGGACGCGCCGGACACCAGGTCGGCGAAGTCAGCCGGGCCGCGCTCTTCCCGAAGCACCGCGGCGATGTGCTGCACACCGCCATCGTCACCGAGCGCATGCTGGCCGGGCAGATCGAGGCCATCGCGATTCCCCAGAATCCGCTCGACATCCTGGCGCAGCACACCGTGGCCGCGGCCTCCATCGCTCCGGTCGACGTCGAGGACTGGTATGACACGCTCAAGCGCAGTGCGCCGTTCCGGTCGCTGCCACGGTCGGCCTACGAGGCGACGCTCGACCTGCTCGCGGGCCGGTTCCCTTCCGACGAGTTCGCCGAGCTGCGCCCGCGGGTGGTGTGGGACCGCGACCTCGGCGTCCTCAC
Organism: Microbacterium sp. I2; assembly: GCF_051364985.1. Taxonomy (NCBI): domain Bacteria; kingdom Bacillati; phylum Actinomycetota; class Actinomycetes; order Micrococcales; family Microbacteriaceae; genus Microbacterium; species Microbacterium sp. I2. The sequence continues at coordinate 163,380 of NZ_JBLWIH010000022.1, read as the reverse complement.
GGGCCGCCCCGGGGCTCAACGCATCGCGGTCACCAGCGGCGGAACCATCCCCGACCGTGGCCTGTTCGGGGTGTTCGTCGCGGGCGAGTCGCAGAACGCCCGCGTGGGCGAGCTCGACGAAGAGATGGTGTACGAGTCGCGCGTGAACGACGTGTTCACCCTCGGCACGACCAGCTGGCGCATCGTCGAGATCACGCACGACCGTGTCAACGTGCTGCCGGCCTTCGGTCAGCCCGGCAAGGTGCCGTTCTGGCACGGCGACGGAATCGGCAGGCCGGCCGAGCTCGGCGAAGCGCTCGGCAAATTCTCGCGCGAGGTGTCCACGGCGGCACCCGAGAAGGCCGAGTCCCGGCTCCGCGACGCGGGGCTCGACGACAATGCGCAGGGCAACCTGCTCGCCTACCTCGCGGAGCAGCGCGAGGCGACCGGCACCCTGCCGACCGACCGCCAGCTCACCGTCGAACGCGGGCGCGACGAGGTCGGCGACTGGCGCGTGATCCTGCATTCCCCGTACGGCATGCAGGTGCATGCACCGTGGGCGCTGGCCGTCAACGCCCGCATCCGTGAGCGGCTCGGCGTCGAGGGGTCGGCGGTCGCGAGCGATGACGGCATCATCGCGCGGATTCCGGATGCCGCGGCCGAGCCGCCGGGTGCGGAGCTGTTCGTCTTCGACCCCGGCGAGCTCGAGCAGATCGTCACTGACGAGGTCGGCGGCTCTGCCCTCTTCGCGTCGCGGTTCCGCGAGTGCGCCGCCCGTGCGCTGCTGATGCCCCGGCGCAACCCGGGCAAGCGCACGCCCCTGTGGCAGCAGCGGCAGCGGTCGGCGCAGCTGCTCGAGGTCGCACGGCGCTACCCCACCTTCCCGATCATCCTCGAGACGCTGCGGGAAGTGCTCCAGGACGTGTACGACGTGCCGTCGCTGCTGCGCATCGCCCGGAGCATCGGCGACCGTCGCATCCGGCTGGTCGAGACCGAGCCCGCGCAGCCGTCGCCGTTCGCGCGCGACCTGCTCTTCGGATATGTCGGCGCGTTCATGTACGAGGGGGACTCTCCGCTCGCCGAGCGCCGGGCCGCTGCCCTCTCCGTCGACCCGGCGCTGCTGAGCGAACTGCTCGGCAAGGTCGAGATGCGCGAGCTGCTCGACCCTGCCGTCATCGCGCAGTTCGAGCGCGAGGTCCAGCGCCTCGACCCCGAGCGCCGCGTCCGCGGCCTCGAGGGCGTCGCCGATCTGCTGCGGCTCCTCGGCCCGCTGGACGCCGCCGAGGTCGCGGCCCGGCTGGAGTCCACGATCGCAGGGGCCGAGCACACGACCGAGGCTGAAGCATCCAATTTGCTGGAAGAGCTCGTCACGACGCGTCGGGCCGTCCCCGTGACGATCGCCGGCACGGCCCGCGTGGCGGCGATCGAGGACTCCGGACGACTGCGCGACGGTCTCGGAGTCGCGCTCCCCGTGGGTATTCCAACGGCTTTCCTCGAGCCCCTCGCCGATCCGCTCGGCGACCTCGTGGCGCGGTTCGCCCGCACACATGGTCCGTTCACGGCGGATGCCGTGGCCGATCGCCTCGGCATCGGCGTGGCCGTGGCTCGTCACACGCTGCAGCGCCTGGAGTCGCAGGGCCGCGTGAGCAGCGGCTTCTTCCTTCCCGAGGCATCGGCCGACACGCGCACCGGCTCGGACGACCTCGAGTGGTGCGACGCCGAGGTGCTGCGGCGGCTGCGGATGCGATCGCTCGCGGCGATCCGCGGCAGCGTCGAGCCCGTCCCGCCGGACGCGTACGCGCGGTTCCTCCCGGTGTGGCAGCACGCGACCCGTCCGCTCGAGGGCATCGACGGGGTCGCCGCCGTCGTCGAGCAGCTCGCGGGTGTGCCGATCCCCGCCAGCGCCTGGGAATCGCTGATCCTGCCCTCGCGCGTGGCCGATTACACCTCGGGCATGCTCGACGAGCTCACCGCAACCGGCGAGGTGGTGTGGTCGGGACACGGGAGCCTGCCCGGCCGCGACGGCTGGATCGCGCTGCATCCGGCCGACGCCCTGCCGCTCACGCTCGCCCCGCCCGACGAGGCGGACGAGCCCGCGCCGGGCTCGCTCGACGCGCAGCTGCTCGCCGCGCTCGACGGCGCCGTCTCAGGCGGCGGCGCCTTCTTCGCGGCACAGCTCCGGCAGCTCACGGGCGCCGAGAACGAGCAGTCCGTCATCGAGGCGCTGTGGCGCCTCACGTGGGCCGGGCGGGTCTCGAACGACACGTTCGCCCCGGTCCGCACGCTGGTCTCGGGGGGATCGCAGGCGCACCGCGTCAGCCGACGGGCGCCCCGGGCGCGGATGTACCGCGGAGGGACCTGGCGGGCGGTTGCGGCTGGGCCCACGCGCCCGGAGGCTCCGGGCGACGCGCCAGCGGCGTCTGGAGGGGGCGTGGGGACCGTTCCCCCGCGTCCGCCTTCGATCGGGGGCCGGTGGTCGGCGCTTCCCTCGCCGGAGCCCGACGCGGCGCTGCGGGCCACCGCGACGGCGAGCCTACTGCTCGATCGGTACGGTGTCGTCACCCGCGGTGCCGTGCAGGCCGAGGGCGTGCCCGGCGGCTTCGCACAGACCTACCGTGTGCTCGCGGGCTTCGAGGAGGCCGGCCACTGCCGCCGCGGCTACGTCATCGAGAAGCTCGGCGCGGCACAGTTCGCAGCATCCGCGACCGTCGACCGGCTGCGCGAGTTCGCCGCCGTCGCCGATCCGCCGCCGCTGCGGGCCGTCGTCCTCGCGGCGACCGACCCCGCAAACGCCTATGGTGCCGCGCTGGCCTGGCCGCCCCTCGAGGGCATCGGCCATCGGCCCGGCCGCAAGGCGGGTGCACTCGTGGTGCTCGTCGACGGCGCGCTGACGCTCTACCTCGAGCGCGGCGGCAAGTCGGCCCTCGCGTTCACCGAGGCCGAGCCGGTGCTCGAGGCCGCAGCCCGCGAACTCGTCGCGACGGCGCGGGCCCGCCGGCTCGACACTCTGACGATCGAACAGGTCAACGGCGCCTTCGTGTACGGCACCGCGGTCGGCCGCGCGCTGCGGGATGCCGGATTCGTGGAGTCGCCCCGCGGGCTCACGCTGCGTCGGATGACCGCAGGCGACGCCCTTCGCCAGGGCGCGCGTGCCTGAGTCCATGCGCGGCAGCGAACAAAGGCAGCGACGCATCTCGCGCGACGCGGCCCTGCCCGCGCGGCGCTCCGAACGTTCGATCGTGCACCCACGGCGACGGCTGGAGCAGGCCCGTGCCTGAGGGAGACAGCGTCTACCGTGCCGCGCTGAAGCTCGACCAGGCACTCCACGGGGCCACCGTGACCCGGTTCGAGCTGCGGGTGCCGCAGGCGGCGACGATCGATCTCCGTGGCGAGATCGTGCACGAGGTCCTGCCGCGGGGAAAGCACATCCTGCATCGCATCGGTGCGCACACGCTCCACTCGCACCTGAAGATGGAGGGCGAGTGGCACGTCTACCGGCGCGGGGAGCGCTGGCGGGCTCCGGCGTTCAAGGCGCGCGCGGTGATCGGCGCGACGGCGCCCGACGGTACCGAGTGGGAGACCGTCGGCTTCGACCTGGCCGATATCGCCGTCGTTCCCACCACGGACGAAGACACTCTCGTCGGGCACCTGGGCCCCGATCTGCTGGCCGACTCGTGGGACCCGGTCGACGCGGCGCGGCGGCTCGCCGCCGACACCCGCCCCGTTCATGTCGCGCTCCAGGATCAGCGCAACATCGCTGGATTCGGCAACGAGTACGTCAACGAGATCCTCTTCGTGCGCGGGGTGATTCCCACGACGCCCGCATCGCAGACGGATGCCGCGGCCCTCGTCGACGTCGGCTCGCGCATGATCCGCGCCAACCGTGACCGCTCCGGTCGCACCTTCACCGGCGACAGCCGGCCCGGGCGATCGACGTGGGTGTACCGTCGCGAGGGAAGGCCGTGCCGCCGGTGCGGCACGCCCATCCGAGGCGGGTCGCTCGGCGCCGATCCGACCCGCGAGCGCATCGTGTTCTGGTGCCCGAACTGCCAGCGCTGACGGGAACGTCACGCCTGTGCGGCCGACGGGCGCACGGACCGGCCCGGACCCGAAGGAGGGGATGGTGAGCGGGGCAACGGACGATCTGTCGCATCTCGCCGCGGCATCCGCTGTCCGCCATCGTGCCCGGCCCGAAACGCCGCGGTTTCCTGACCGTTACACAACTCCGGACGATCTGTCGGCGGGGCCTGGTGCACGCCGCGAATCGTCCGGTTCGCCTCACGCCGCATTGCGGCGCCGGCACCGCGCGCTATTGAATACCTCACACATTCGACCCGCTCGCGCACCGTCGCGCGACGGTGACCAGGAGGACCCCACGAGGTGACGATGTCCACAGGCACGGCGACCGACGCGGAGAGCGCTCCGACCACCAGCTCCGGCACGACCGAGGGCGAGGATCAGCGCGGCGGCGTGGTGCTGTCGGGGATCACCAAGCTCTACGGAGACCAGGCGGCCGTCGACGATCTGTCTCTCACGATCCAGCCCGGCGAGTTCATCTCTCTGCTCGGGCCCTCGGGATGCGGCAAGACGACGACGTTGCGCATGATCGCCGGGTTCGAGCAGCCGGATGCCGGAGACATCCGCATCTCGGGTCGCCCGGTGCGCGGCATCCCGCCCTATCGCCGTGACGTCAACACGGTGTTCCAGGCGTACGCGCTGTTCCCGCATCTGTCGGTCGCCGAGAACGTGGCCTACGGACTGCAGCAGCGCCGCACGCCCAAGTCGGCGGTGCGCGACCGCGTGACGCAGGCCCTCGACATGGTGCAGATGCGGCGATTCGGCGACCGCAAGCCCACCCAGCTCTCGGGCGGTCAGCAGCAGCGCATCGCGCTGGCCCGCGCACTCGTGAACCGGCCGGCCGTGCTGCTGCTCGACGAGCCTCTCGGCGCGCTGGACCGCCAGCTGCGCGAAGAGATGCAGCTCGAGCTGAAGCTGCTGCAGTCGCGCCTGGGCATCACGTTCGTCTTCGTGACGCACGATCAGGGCGAGGCGCTGTCGATGAGCGACCGGATCGCGATCATGCGCGCGGGCCGCATCGAGCAGCTCGCCGACGCCGACACCGTGTACGCGCGGCCCGCGTCGGCGTACGTGGCCGCGTTCGTCGGCCAGCAGAACTTCTTCCGCGGCGCCGTCGCCGAGGCGGGCGCGGCGATCACGTCGCCCCACGCTCTGGTGCGTGCCGCCGCACCGATGCTGACGACCACGAACCTGGGCGAGGCAGCGGTGCGGCCGGAGTACATCCGGATCGACAAGGACGACCCCTCGGCACCAGCCGGTGAGGCGAACACCGCGCGCGGCGATCTGATCGGCATCTCACATCTCGGCGACACCATGCAGTACCTCGTGCGCCTCGGCGAGGACCAAAGCCTCATCGTGCGTCGCCCGACTCCGGACGCCCCCGTCCTCGAAGTGGGCGACGCCGTCGTGTGCAGCTGGGCCGCCCACCACGTGCTGCTCTTCCCTGCCGACGCCGTGCATCAGAGCGCCGCGCTGGAGGGCGGCTACGTCCCCCCGCCCACACTGTGAGCGAGCGGATGCCGCGGCCCGTGGCATCCGGATCCCCTGCTTCATCCACCGAACCGCGTCCACCACCGTCACCCGCCTCACCGGCTCCGACCCGAACCCAGGAGACACCGATGACCCAGATCAGCAGTCGGGCACAGTCCCGCAGCCCTCTTCGCATCCTCGCTTCCGAGGCCGCCGCGCCGGTGATCCTTCGCGAGCTCTCACGTCGTCGCTTCCTCAGCCTCGCGGCACTCGCCGGCGGCGCCACCGTGCTGGCGGCCTGCACGCCGGGTGGTGGCGGCTCCCCCGCGCCGCAGGCGACCGGCGGCGACCTCGAGGGCAATCTCTCGATCTACACGTGGGGGGACTACGACTCGCCCGACGTCGTCTCGGCGTTCACCGCCGAGCTCGGCCCGAAGATCACGCTCGACTCGTACTCGTCGAACGAGGAGCTCATCGCCAAGCTGGTCGCCGCGAAGGGCACGTCCGGATACGACATCGTCGTGCCGACCGGCGTGTTCATCCCGCAGATGATCGAGAACGGCCTGCTGACGAAGTTCAACAAGGAGCTTTTGCCGAACCTCTCGAACATGGACCCGGCCTACCTCGGCCGCGCATGGGACCCCGAGAACGATTACTCCGTCTGCAAGGCATGGGGCACCACCGGATTCGTCTACGACAAGAACGTCATCACCCGTGAGCTCGCGACGTGGGGCGACTTCTTCGACGCCGCGCAGAACGAGGCCAGCGGAAGCACATCGATGTCGGATGACCCCGCGGGGATCATCGGCGCCTACTTCTGGGCGAACGACATGGACTGGAACACCGAAGACCCCGACGAGCTCGAGGCCTGCCGCCAGTTCCTCGTCGAGACGATCGCCCCGCACATCTCGGCCTTCGACTCGTACCCGGGCACGAACGCCATCCCCCAGGGCACGCAGGCGCTCATGCAGTCGTGGAACGGCGACGCGCGCCTGGGGCTCATGGAGTCGAGCGAGCCGGAGCGCTGGCAGTGGGTGCTGCCCGGCCCGCAGACCGAGCTGTGGATGGACAACTGGGCGATCGCCGACGGCGCCCCGCATCCAGAGGCGGCTCACGCGTTCATCAACTTCTCGATGACCCCCGAGAACCTCTACCTGAACCTGGACTACATCGGCTACAACGTCGGCGGCAAAGACATGGAGGGCGCCGCCGCCGAGGCGGGGCTGGCGCTGCCCGAGCTCATCTTCTTCACGCCCGAGCAGCTCGAGACGATGCACGAGCAGGAGCTCAACGACTCGCAGACCGTGCGCGTGGAGATCTGGAACGAGATGAAGGCCGCCGCTGGTGCGTAACCGCTCGGCTGGGGCCGCGCTCGCGATTCCCGCGTGGGCGTGGCTCCTCCTGTTCTTCGTCGCCCCCGTGGCGATGGTGGTGTGGTTCAGTTTCGGCTACAAGCCCGGAGTGTTCGGCACGCACGCGAACGACATCCTGTCGTTCGACCGGTACGTCGAGGCGTTCTCACCGACGTTCTTCTCGACATTTCAGAACACGCTGTGGGTCGGCATCATCGGCACGGTGCTGTGCTTCCTGATCGGTGCGCCGGTGGCGTACTGGATGGCGTTCAAGGTGAAGCCGCAGCGCCGCGGCATCCTCATCGCCCTCGTGCTCGTGCCGTTCTGGACCAACTTCCTCGTCCGCACGATCGGGTGGCAGGTGATCATGGCGCCCGAGGGCTGGCTGTCGTCGCTGCTGCAGGGCATCGGCGTGCTCGACGGCCCGCTCGACCTGCTCTACACGCGCACCGCGGTCATCATCGGCGTGGTCTACAACTATCTGCCGCTCATGATCCTGCCGCTGTTCGTCGCGTTCGACCGCGTCGGCCCCGCGCTGCGCGAGGCTTCGAAAGACCTCGGCGCCGGAAAGCTCGCGACCTTCTTCCGCGTCACACTGCCGCTGTCGCGGCCGGGCATCATCGCCGGCGTGCTGCTGGTGTTCATCCCGCTGATGGGCGACTACATCACCGCGACCGTCCTCGGCGGCGCGAAGGGCAACATGGTCGGCCAGCTCGTCGCGAGCCAGTTCCAGACCGCGCAGAACTGGGCGCTGGGTTCTGCGATGGCGGTGCTCCTGATGCTCGTCATCATGCTGACGATCGGCGTCGCCGCGGCGCTGATCTGGCTCGTGACGCTGCCGTTCCGTGCGCAGAATCGTCTGGTGCTCGGGCCGGCGGTTCCCGCGAAGACGGATGCCCCCGCCACGACCCCTGCGGAGGTGATCTCGTGACTCCCCCCGAAGCCATGACGCAGACCGAGACGATCCTGCGCGCACGCCCGGCGCCCTCGGGTACCGCACCGCGTCGAGGCCGCGCCCATCGGTCGTGGTCGGATGTCGCGTTCACGGTGTGGGGCGTCCTGGTGATGCTCTTCCTGTTCCTGCCGATCATCGTGATCGTCATCTACTCGTTCAACACCGGGCGTCTGCTGGTGTCGTGGGACGGCTTCGGCTTCGACGCCTTCCGCACGATCATCGAGAAGCCCGCGATCCAGAACGCCGTGCGCGTCTCGCTGATCACCGCGTTCATCGCCGCGATCATCGCGACCGTGCTGGGCACGCTCGCGGGAATCGCGATGGCGCGGCACCCCGGCAAGTGGGTGTGGTGGTTCCTGAGCCTGCTGCTGCTGGTCTCGGTCACGCCCGAGATCGTCGACGCCGTCGCGCTGCTGCCGTTCTTCGTCCTGCTCGGACAGGACTTCGGCGTCGGCATGTTCAACGACGGCATCGTGCGCCTGTCGGTCGGCTCGTCGCTGTTCGCGACCGCCGTGGTGTCGTACATCGTGCGGGCGCGACTGGTGGGTCAGGACGCCAACCTGGAAGAGGCATCCGCAGATCTCTACGCCAAGCCGATCACGACGTTCCGGCGGATCACCCTGGCTCTGGCGATGCCCGCGGTGCTGGCCGGATTCCTGCTCGCCTTCACCCTGAGCCTCGACAACACGATCGTCGCAGCCTTCGTGCAGGTGTCGGGTACGACGCCGTGGCCGGTGTACGTGCTCTCAGCCGTGAGATCCGGCTTGCGCCCTGAGATCGCCGCCGTGTCGACGATCATGCTGCTGCTGACGCTCGTGGCGCTGGCGCTCGTGGCCCTCGTGCTCAAGCGCGCCGGCGACTCTGCGACCCAGATCGCCCGCACGATGACCGGCGGCTGAGCCGGGACCCCCGGCCGAAACCCGCTCGTCGAGCGAGCGCATTGAGACGAAACGCCGCGATCCAAGGAGAGCCATGCCCCACGCCGACCTCGTCTTCGCCGGCGGCCCCGTCTTCACGGCGAACACCGTGCGCTCACGCGCGCGATCGGTCGCCGTCAAGGACGGGCGGATCGTCGCGGTCGGCGGCGACGAGATCGGCGACCTCGTCGGGCCGTCGACCGAGATCGTCGACCTGCACGGACGGATGCTGATCCCGGGCTTCCAGGACGCTCATGTGCACCCGGTCTGGGGTGGGCTCGACATGCTGCGGTGCGACCTGGCCGAGCTCGCGACGGCGCCGGAGTACCTCGACGCGATCGGCCGGTACGTCGCCGAGCACCCCGCTGACGAGTGGATCCTCGGCGGCGGGTGGCAGATGTCGGCGTTCCCCGGCGGCACGCCGACCGCCGAAGCCCTGGATGCCGTGACGGGCGACCGCCCGGCGTTCTTCCCCAACCGCGACGGGCACGGTGCGTGGGTCAACTCCGCGGCCCTGCGGCTGGCGGGGATCGATCGGCACACCCCCGACCCCGCCGACGGCCGCATCGAGCGCGATGCCGACGGACACCCGTCGGGCACGCTGCACGAAGGCGCGATGGCGCTGGTGAACCGCCTCCTGCCCGAAGAGCCGCTCGAGCGGCTGACCGAGGCGCTTCTCGTCGGCCAGCGCTACCTGCACTCCTTCGGCATCACGGCCTGGCAGGACGCGATCGTCGGGTCGTACGGGGATGCCGGAGACCCCGGCCCCGCCTACCTCGCGGCCGCCGCCGACGGGCGCCTGTCGGCGCGCGTCGTGGGCGCGATCTGGTGGGACCGCACCGCCGGGCTCGAGCAGATCCCGTCGATCCTCGAGCGTCGGGACCGGTACCGCGGCGGGCGCTTCGCTGCGACATCCGTCAAGGTCATGCAGGACGGCGTCGCCGAGAACTTCACCGCGTCGATGCTCGAGCCGTACTGCGACGGGCACGGGCACCTCACCGACAACTCGGGCATCTCGTTCGTCGCGCCCGAGACCCTGAACGAGGCGGTGCCGATCCTCGATGCCGAGGGGTTCCAGGTGCACTTCCACGCGATCGGCGACCGCGCGGTGCGCGAATGCCTCGACGCGGTCGAGCAGGCGATCGCACGCAACGGACGTCGCGACAACCGCCACCACATCGCGCATATCCAGGTCGTGCACCCCGAAGACGTCGCCCGCTTCCGCGAACTCGGCGTCGCGGCGAACATGCAGTCGCTGTGGGCCACGTACGAGCCGCAGATGGTCGATCTCACCCTCCCCTTCCTGGGCGAGCCGCGCAGCGCGTGGCAGTACCCGTTCGGCGACCTGCTGCGCTCGGGCGCGGTGCTCGCGGCCGGCAGCGACTGGTCGGTGTCGACGCCCGATCCGATGGCCGCGATCCACACGGCCGTCAACCGCAAGGCCGCGCCGGGACACGAGGAGGGCGAGTACGACGCGTTCCTGCCCGAGCAGGCGATCGACCTCGCGACGTCCCTCACGGCCTATACGGCCGGCTCGGCGTGGGTGAATCACCTCGACGACACCACCGGCACGATCGAGGTCGGCAAGCTCGCCGACCTGGCCCTGCTCGACCGCGACCCGTTCGCCGGACCGGCCGATCAGATCGGTGCGACGCGCGTGCTGCAGACCTTCGTGGAGGGCGAGCGCGTCTACGCCGCCCCCGACGCCTGACCCGGCACCTTGCGGGCGTGCCCGGCCCGCCCTTCTGCCTCGGTCGCCCGCATGTCGGTCGAGAAACCACTTAGAGGTTGAGAAACCACGGCCCGCGGGGTGTCTCAACCTACGCGTGGTTTCTCAACCTCACGTTGGTGGTCCGCCGCGTGATCAGCGACGAACGAACGGGGGGTGGGGGCGGGGCGGGTTTTAGGCTGGTGGGGTGACCCGGCTGCTGCTTCTCATCGACATCCAGCGCGACTACTTTCCCGGCGGGCGGCATCCGCTGGTGGGGACGGATGCTGCGGCCGACGCCGCTGCCACACTGCTGGCCGGATTCCGCACGGCGGGCGAGAAGGTCGTCCACGTGCAGCACGTGTGGGACGCTCCGGATGCCGTCTTCTTCGCGCCAGGAACGCCCGGCGTCGAGTTCGACGCCCGCGTCGCCCCCGAGGGCGAGGAGGACGTGATCGTCAAGGATCGCCCCAACGCGTTCCTCGGCACCGGGCTCGAGGCGCTCCTGCGTGCCGCCGACCCGGATGAGATCGTAATCGCCGGCATGATGTCGAGCATGTGCGTGGATGCGACCGTGCGCGCGGCATCCGATATGGGCTTCTCGGTGGCGGTCGCTCACGACGCGTGCGCCGCGCCAGATCTCGAGTTCGCCGGTGCCACGGTGCCCGGCGCGCAGGTGCACGCGGCATTCATGGCCGCCCTCGACGGCACCTATGCCCGGGTCTCCGACGCCGAGTCGCTCTTGACCGACCTGCCACCCCGCTGACCGCGGCCCCTTCACCCACCCCGCCCCCTCCTCGCATACCGGCCACCCCGCCGCCCTACCGCCGCCCTGCCGCCGCCCTGCCGTCGCGCTGCCCGCCGCCTGCCTGCCGCCCTGCCGCCGTCCTGCCTGCCGCCCTGCCGCCGCCTGCCGCCGCCCTGCCGCCGCCTGCCGCCGCCCTGCCGTCGCCCTGCCGTCGCGCTGCCCCCGCCTGCCTGCCGCCCTGCCGCCGTCCTGCCTGCCGCCCTGCCGCCGCCTGCCGCCGCTCCGCCGCCTGCCGCCTGCCACCTGCCACCGCCCTGCCGCCTGCCGCCGCCTGCCCTGCCGCCGCCCTGCCGCGGCGTACCGTCCTCCTGACGGATCGGATGCCGTCACCGGCCGCATCGCAGGATTCCGCGGCTGTATGCCCGCTCGAACTCCGGGCATCAGGAGTTGTGAACCGGGAGGTGCTCCCGACAACATGTCCGACCACCTCGGGAATCTCCGACACCGACCGGATGTCGCCGCCTCGCACCGCGCGCGAGGATGGAGGAAACCATTGCATCGGAGTTGATACCCGTGGGCACGACCGTCTTCGAACGACAGCGGCCGGCAGCATCCGTCGTCCATCGATCCCTCGCCGAGACCAGGCACTCGGTGTTCTGGCGGGACGACCTTCCCGGGGGTCTGCTCCCCGACCGTCCGCCGCTGGTGGGCACGCACCGCGCCGATCTGGTCGTCGTCGGCGGCGGGTACACCGGCCTGTGGACGGCGCTGCTCGCCACCGAACGCGAGCCCGGGGCGAAGATCGTGATCGTCGAGGCCCAGCGCGTCGGCTGGGCGGCCTCGGGCCGCAACGGCGGGTTCTGCGAAGCCAGCCTCACGCACGGCCACGAGAACGGACTGGCCCGCTGGCCCGCCGAGATGCCGGTGCTCGAGCGCCTCGGCACGGAGAACCTCGACGAGATCGAGGCTGCCGAGTCCCGCTACGGCATGGACTTCCAGTTCGAGCGCACCGGGCAGCTCTCGCCCGCGCTCGAGCCGCACCAGGTTCAGTGGCTGAAGGACTGGGCCGCCGGGGGCGAAGAGGGCGTGATCTATCTCGACGAGGCCGAGGTGCAGGCATCCGTCGCCTCGCCTACCTACCTCGCGGCGGTGTGGGAGCAGCGCACGTGCGCGCTGGTGCACCCCGCGCGCCTGGCCGCGGAGCTCGCGCGGGTCTGCGAGGAGCGGGGCGTCGAGATCTTCGAGCGCTCGCACGTGACGGGGCTCGACTCCTCCGGCCCAGGCGTCGTCGTCGCGACGGATGCCGGCCGGGTGGAGGCATCCCGTGCCGTGCTCGCAACCAACGTCTTCCCGTCGCTCCTCAAGCGGAACCGGCTCATGACGGTGCCGGTGTACGACTACGTGCTGATGACCGAGCCGCTCACCGCCGAGCAGCTGGCGAGCATCGGCTGGCGCGACCGCCAGGGCATCGGCGACATGGCCAACCAGTTCCACTACTATCGGCTCACCGCCGACGACCGCATCCTCTTCGGCGGCTACGACGCGATCTACCACTACGGTCGCGCGGTGCGTCCCGAGCACGAGCACCGTCCAGCGACGTGGGAGAAGCTGGCCGGCCATTTCTTCACCACGTTCCCGCAGCTGGAGGGGCTGCGCTTCACCCACAAGTGGGCCGGCGCGATCGACACGTCGACGCAGTTCACGGCCTTCTTCGGCACCGCCCGCGAGCGTCGCGTCGCCTATGCCGCAGGCTTCACCGGGCTCGGCGTCGGCTCGACCCGCTTCGCCGGCGAGGTCATGCTCGACCTGCTCGACGGCGTCTCGAACGAGCGCACCGAGCTCGAGATGGTGCGCAAGCGTCCACTGCCGTTCCCACCAGAGCCGGCCGCGGCGATCGGCATCAACGCCACGCGCTGGTCACTCGACCGCGCCGATCACAACGAGGGCCGGCGCAATGTGCTGCTGAAGACGCTCGACGCGCTCGGACTGGGTTTCGACTCGTGAACCCCGGGACGGTGACGGATGCCGCAGCCCTGGCGCCCGCGATGGCGCCGGTGCCTGCCGACCAGGTGGTGGCCGGCGCTCCCGCCACCGGTCTGGTCGAACTGACCGACACGATCGGAGTGTGGGAGCACACGCCCGGCACATCGACCGATGTCGAGGTGGACGAGGTGTTCGTGGTGCTGTCCGGCTCGGCGACGGTGTCGTTCGAGGAGCCGGGACTGCCTGCGATCGAGCTGCGTCCCGGTTCGATCGTGCAGCTGACGGCGGGCATGCGCACGGTATGGACGGTGCGCGAGACGCTCCGCAAGGTCTACATCGCGGGCTGATCGGCGACAGGCCGGACCCGGATGAGAGGATGTCGCGGTGCGAGCTGTTGTCTACGACACCATCGGCGGGACCCCTGCGGTTCTCGACGTTCCCGTCCCGGCCGCACCCGATGGTGGCGTCGTCGTGCGGGTGCAGGCGACGGGACTGTGCCGCAGCGACTGGCATGCATGGGCCGGACACGACGAGATCGCGCTGCCGCATGTGCCAGGGCACGAGCTCGCGGGCGTGGTCGCCGAGGTCGGCGCGGGCGTCGAGAACTGGACGGTCGGCGATCGCGTGACCGTGCCGTTCGTATGCGGATGCGGGACGTGCGAGTGGTGCCTGCGCGGTGAGGCTCAGGTGTGCCCGGACCAGCAGCAGCCCGGCTTCACGCACTGGGGTTCGTTCGCCGAGTACGTCGCGCTGCATGCCGCCGACACGAACCTCGTCGCGATCCCGGAGTCGGTGAGCTTCGAGGCGGCTGCGAGCCTCGGCTGTCGCTTCGCCACCGCCTACCGTGGGCTCGTCGGCCGTGCGCGGATCGCCCCAGGCGAGTGGGTGGCGGTCGTGGGCGCCGGGGGCGTGGGACTCAGCACCGTCATGATCGCGACGGCGCTCGGCGCGCGTGTCGTCGCGATCGACCGGAACCCGGCAGCCCTCGATGTCGCCCGATCGCTCGGGGCCGATCACGTCCTCGAAGCCGATGGGCGTGACATCCCCGCGGCCGTCCACGAGCTCACGGGCGGTGGCGCGCACGTCTCCGTCGACGCGGTCGGCAGCGAGCAGACGTGCGCCGACGCCATCCACAGCCTCCGCCGCCGCGGCCGGCAGGTGCAGATCGGGCTTCTGCCACCGGTCGAGGGCCACCCGCGCGTTCCGATGGCACGCGTGATCGCGTGGGAGCTCGATCTGCTCGGCAGCCACGGCATGGCCGCCGTCGACTATCCCGGCATGCTCGCGCTGATCGAGAGCGGCGCCCTCCGGCCCGACCGCCTGATAGAGCGTGTGGTCGATCTCGAGGAGGCTGCCCGGATGCTGCCCACGTTCGATCGTGCCACCCCTGCCGGCATGACATTGATCGACTCGCAGCGGGGCTGACGCGCTCAGGTTCGGGTCGAACAGCGCCACGGGGGAGGCAGAGCCTTCGCAGTCGATGGCCGGACCGCGCGGCGAAGCGTGCCCGAGAGCAGGCTGCCTGCGACGAAAACGCCCGTTTCGGCCCGTAGGTGCCAATTCCGCACCATCGAACGTGCACGCGAGTGCGCTTCAGGCGGGTCAGCGGCCGGCGGACCTGCGCACGAGCAGCGCGAGATGCAGCGCGGTCTGCGTCTCGCCGTCGTCGAGGTCGAGTCCGAGCAGCTCCTCGATGAGCGCGATGCGCTGGTAGAACACCGAGCGCGACAGATGGGATGCCGAGGCCGCTGCGGTGCGATTGCCCGGGTGCGACAGCATCGCCTCGAGCACGTCGAGCAGGTCGCCGGAGCGGCTGAGATCGTGGGCGATCAGGGGCGCCAGCATGCGTTCGCCATGCTCGAGCACGCGATGGTCGTCGCGCAGTGCCGTCACCAGCGGCACCAGGGGACGGTTCTCGGCGCGACGCAGGTGCGGACCGCGCCCGGCGCGGCGCCGGCGCCCGCGAGCGAGGTCGACGGCCTCATGCAGGGAGGCGAGTGCGGAGTCGAGTCCGTCCGCGCCGCGTCCGATCGACACGGTCACGCGATCGATGTCGGCGGGATCAACGACCGCCCGGGCGAAGGCACGAACGGCGTCGTCGTCGAAGACGGCGTTCGCGGGCAGCGAGAGCAGCATGGCCGACGCCGGAGCGGCCACCCCATCCGGGGCCGAGCCTGCCAGGACGCGTCCGCGGAGCGCGCGGGCCGCGGCATCCGCTCGCTCCGTCGCCACGGTCGCGCCCGACACGACCATCCCGAACAGTCGCGCGTCGCGCAGCGGCAGTCCTGCGGCCTCGAGCCGCGCGCCGGCACCCCCGATCCCCGCGAATCGCCCGGCGAGCAGCCCGTCGACCAGTCGCCGTCGCCCGATGCGCGCCCACTCGTCGGCCTCGCCGTCGGCGAGCCGCCCGACCGCGAGCGCGATCGCACCCTGCTCGAGCACCGCGGTGCGTCCGGCGGGATGCTCCGGACCCGGCAGCGCGACGAGATTCCCCCACCGGATGCCGCGTGCCTCGACCGGCACGATGAGCCAGTCCTCGCTGCCGGCCCCGGTCCCGTGCTCGCGGCGGTACTCCGCGCGCCGGTGCGCCGATCGCGATCGCAGCTCCCACTCGGTGAAGAGCTCCTCCTCCATCGCGAGCGGCACTTCGGCGGCCACGACCTCGTAGGCGAGGTTCTCGAGCACGACCGGTGCGCCGAGGGTCTGGGCGAGCTGGTGAACGATGAAATCGGCCGGCGATCCGCGCAGCACGAGGGCGGTGAAGCGCTCGCGCACCTCGTCACGGGCGCGCAGCGCGTCGGTCTGCCCGCGGATGATGCGGTTGTGCACCGCCTCGGTGAGCGTGACGAACTTCATTTCGCGGTGCAGCACGACCAGCGCCAGTCCGCGTTCGCGGGCGGCCTCGACGACGACGGCCGGCACGTAGCGGTAGTGGGTGCCGAGCTCGAGCACCAGACCGGACGCGCCGGCATCGGCGAGCTCGCCGATGAAGCGGCGCAGCTCGGCCGGTTCAGCGGGCCACGATGACCCGGTCGACAGCAGCAGCTCGCCGCCATCGAGCAGTCGTGCGACGCCGGCGCTGTCGGACACGTGCAGCCACCGCACGCGCGCGTCGAGCGATTCGTCGCCGACGAGCACCTCCGGAACACCGTTCGCGACCGCGTCGAGAGCGATCACTTCCCGCACCGTGGGGAGTGTTTCATCGGCTGAGAGATCGGCCGGACGATCCGTTTGGACAGTCCGATCTTCGCGACGGTCGGCCACCGTTACCGCCTCTGCTGCTCTGGCACACTGGGACGCGTTCAGCCTAAGCGATCGCCGCACGATCTGTCCGGGAGCCGTCAGGAGCCTCATGCGCTTTGCCGCCCCCACCGTCGATTCCGTGGAGCCGGGCGCTGCGGAGCACATCGGCAGCCAGTTCTGGGCGATCGAATTGGTGAAGGATGCCGTCACCCGCGAGCCCCTCGTGCCGTTCAATGCCGGCGGCGCCGAGGCCGCGCCGGTGACCGCCGTCGCCGCGGCGTGCAAGCGAGACGGCGTGTGGCCGTTCACCCACTTCCACCGCATGCACATCGCCCCGCCCCTCGTGATCTCCGAGGAAGACCTTGTGCGCGGCCTGGACGTGGTCGACCGAGCCCTCTCGATCGCCGACGACCACGCCGCCCGCTGACGGGATTCGAGCGGTCGCAGCCGCACGCAATCCGCCGGCTACCTCTCCTCCGAACCAGATGCAACCCCGTACCTCGAATCGATCCGATGCGCGGGAATGAAATAGCTGGCATCGAGGTTGTTTCTTTACTCGGCACATGACAGTGCTGCAGGAGGGGACAGTGGGCAAGAACTACGTCGACATCGAGAACGACCGGGGCGAGACGCTGCGCTACCGCAAGCACGTCAACGGTCGTGGCCTGATCGCGCATGGAGCGAAGGTGCACCCGAGCGCCATCGTCGAAGCGGGGGCGTATGTCGAACCGGGCGTTCAAATCGCCGCGGGCGCGCATGTCGGCCGCGGCGTATGGGTGGAATCGGATGCCGTGATCGGCCCCGACGCCGAGATCGCGCCCCACGCCCATATCGGTCCGCGCGCCGCCATCGGCCCGCGCGCGAAGATCGGTGTGCGCACCCAGGTCGGAAGCGAAGCCCGCGTCGCGGGTGGCTCGCTCATCGGCGACGACGAGACGATCGCCGACGGCGAACGTGTCGCGACCGATCGCCGGGGTCTGCGGCTCGCCGCCTGAGCCGGCGCGCCGGGTCGCGGCATCTCACCCCGCCACCCAGCCGCACTGCGAAAACACTGGCCGGTAACGCCGACACGCCGGCGCGACGTCCCGTGTTACGGCGTGTCGCCGTGACGGACTGGTGTTTTCGCACCACCCGGTGACGGGCGGGGCTCGAGCAGCCGGCGCGCCCGGCAGCCGGCGCGCCCGGTCGCGGCATCCCGCCCGGCCGCACTGCGAAAACACTGGTCGGTAACGCCGACACGCCGGCTCGACGTCCCGTGTACGGCGTGTCGCCGTGACGGACTGGTGTTTTCGCACAGGACGATGACTGGCAGGGGCTCCGGCAGGCGACGGCACGGCCCGAGCGCCGGTGCCCTGTGGAGAACGGTCCGGGCCCCCGGGCGGATCTGGCTAGCCTGGCGCGGTGAGAGACGACGTCGGCACCCGCCGCCCCCGTCGCCGCCGCGACCTGGAGCTGCTGCTCGTGGTGGTGGCCGGTGTCGTGGTCTTCGTCGTCGCGATGGTGTGGCGCGGAACCTCGGGACTCGACGACGGGACGTGGGGATTCGACGTCGGGCGACGGGGCATCAGCGTCGACCTGGATCGCCGGCTGCATGAGATGCTGCCGACTCCGACGCCGCAGAGCTCTGAAGGTCACGAGCGATCGGGCACCGGCATCCCGTCTCGCCCGTCCGACGCCTTCCCTCTCACGGTCACGTACGTGTACGACGGCGACACGATCGAGGCGCAGATGCAGAGCGCGAACGACGTCGTCACGACCGAGAGTCCGATCCGCATCCGCCTCATCGGGGTCGATACACCCGAAGGCACGCCGTCACCCGAGTGCTGGGCAGACGAGGCACGCACGCACCTGGCACAACTCCTGCCAGAGGGCTCGACGATCTGGGCGGCTCCCGACGTCGACACGTGGGACGACTATGACCGCCGCCTCTTCTACCTCTGGACCGACGACGGGCGGTTCGTCAACCACGAACTCGTCGCCGCGGGCGATGCCGAGGCGCTGCGCGTGTGGCCCAACGTCGAGCACGAGGATCTGCTGGCCGGCGCGCAAGCGCGCGCGGAGGCATCCGGAGCCGGCCGCTGGAGCGCGTGCGCCTGAACTCCTACGCGAAGAGCACCAGCACGAACCCGATGAGCGGCAGCGTGCCCTGGATGAGGGCCGGGCGCAGGTACTTCATGCCGGTGGTCAGCAGCACCAGCGCCGCCGCCACCATCGAGCCGAGGCTGAACAGCACGAGCGCGAGGCCTGCCGCGCGCAGGCCGGCGTCTGCCGACCCCGCGACGAACAGGACGATCCCGATCACCGCGCCGATCGCCAGGAACAGGTTGTAGAACCCCTGGTTGTAGGCCATCGGCTTCGTCGTCTCGGCGGCGGCCTGGTCGGCGACGCCGAACCGCCGCCAGATGCGCGGCTGCGTCCACTGCACGCTCTCCATCACGAAGATGTACACGTGCAGCAGCGCGGCGAGGGCGGCGAAGACAGTGGCGAGGATCGCGAGCATGAGCGAACGATAGCGCCCCGGCTACCCTGAGGGATATGGCGAAGGGCAGGGCGGGCGGCGGGCGCGGCGGGAGACCGCGACGGGATGCCCCGACCCGGCGCACGGCGAAGCCCAAGGGCTCCTCGCCGGCAGGCAAGAATCCCGCCGGCCGGCCGCAGCGTACGCCGAAGCCGTCGCCCGGTCCTGCACCGGCCCCGTCCGCGTCGGAGCCGGCAGGTCCGTTCCGGCTCGGCGCGATCCCGGGGGCCACGCCCGGCAAGTGGATCGACACGTGGAACGAGCGGATGCCGCGCACCGCGCTCGAGCTCGTGGCCCTGGCAGTGGCGGACCAGCGTCACGCCCTCGTCGAGAGCGAGGTCGACGCCGCGCTGGTGCGGCTGCCGATCGACAAGGACGGGCTCAACGTGATCCCGCTGTACGACGAGGTGCCGGTCGTGGTGTGCGCGCGCGACTCGCATCTGACCGCGGCGGAGGAGCTCGACGCGGCCGACCTCGACGGCGAGGTGCTGATCGTTCCGCTCGACGACGTGCTCGGTGTCACGATTCCGGGGACCGTCCGGCCGGCGTTCGCCGCCCCGGCCGATTCCTCCGAGGCGATCGCGACCGCCGCAACGGGCGTCGGGATCGTCGTGGTGCCGATGTCGCTCGCACGGCTGCACCATCGCAAAGACATCGAATACCGGCCTCTCCGCGGCGGCCCGGCATCGACGGTCGCTCTGGCGTGGGTGTCGGACCGCACCACAGCAGAGGTCGACGCATTCGTCGGGATCGTGCGCGGCCGCACGGCGAACTCCTCGCGCTGAGCACTCGCCCGGAGAATGCGGAGGATGCCGCCGACCCGGGCCGTGCGGCATCCCCCATGAAGCTCGCTCACCGAGCATGCGCCCCAGACGCACCCCGGATGAGTTTGTCGCCCCCAGCATCCGGCGCCTCCCCACCTCGGTGCCGGAACGCGACGAGCAGCTCCGATCACCTGGAGTCGCGAGCTGCGGCGCTGATACATCGCGGCGAGATCTTTTCGCGAACCCGGTCCTCAGAAACCCGCGCCGTGCACCTGGAACGGCGCGACGATGCCGGTGCGCTCGGATGCCGCAGCCAACGCCTCGGACGGTGACGCACCGGCAGCGAGACCCTCGTGCATCGCCCCGAGCAGCTCGCACGCGTCGTCGTCGGCGACCACGACGGGCGCAGCGACGACCGCACGCGCCCCGGCATGGAGCCACACGCGTGTCATCCCGACCGCCTCTTCGCCCCACCGCACCGACGAGCGCCCGACCTCGCAGGCCGAGAGGATGACAGTGTCGGGAACCTTCTCGATGAGATCGATGTCGTAGCCGAACAGCGTCCCGTCGGCGAGTTCGAGTCCCGAGAACATCGGGTTGTCTGCCGAGTGACGACCGTGCGCCGCGACGTGGAGCACGTCGACTCGGGACGCCATGGTCGTGACGTGATCGACGGATGCCCCCGTGTCGCGAACCGTGACGCTGGCCGGCCACGCCGCTGCGGCGACGCCGATCTCCTCCTGAGCTCTCGCGACGCGCGGCCCGGCCGCGAACCCTACGCCCGCCGTGGTGGAGCGGTTGTCGGACTCGCTCCGCACCCAGCGTGTCGCAGACGCGGCGAGCGTGAAGGCGCGCGCACGCATCGCCGGCAGCATCGCCCACGGCACACCGCTCAGCACGCCAGGGACGGTCAGGACGAGTCTCCGCGCGCTCAATGCGGACACCGGCCCGAGCAGCGCGTCGGACAGCGCCGCCAGCCGGGCGGACAGGGATCGACGAACGACCTCGCCCATCGGCCCGCGGACGGTCGCGGCCATGTCCAGGTCAGCGCGCAGGCCGGCGAACATCTCTCGCACCGCCGGCCAACGCGGGAGGTCGTAGATCACGGTGTCCTCGCTGGTGACGACGAGTACCTCCAGCGCATCGCCGGAGAAGACGAACGAGAGCAACGCCGTGTCGGGATCAAGACGATCGCGGACTTCGTCGAGCGTGGCTCGGCTCTCAATCGACGCCGCACCCGTCGCCGACCACTGACGCTCCCGCGCCCGATCGCGCAACTCGGTGACGCGCGCGTTCGACAGCCACGCAGGATCGTCGGCCCGGAGCATTCGAAGCTCCGCGAGTTCAGCGGCGACGATCGGATCGGGCGGAGCCCGCAGCGGCACGACCTGCTGACTGAGGTGTCGGGCACGCTCCGACCATTCGAAGACGATGTCCGGGCGTCCGGACTTCACAGCTGAGTGGAGGCCTGTCAGAACGAGTCCGTTCCCGTGCATGGCGATCGCCGTCTGAAGATCGAGGCTGCCGAAGGACTCCTGCCATGCGGTGAGGATCTCCAGTCCCTCGGCGGCATGGCGGCGCGCTGCCGCTCCCTTGCCGGCGGCGGCGGCGCGGGCCGCGCGCGCTTCGTGCGTGAGCAGCCGCACCTCCATCGACGCCGCCGGCGGGATCCGGATGGCGTGGTCCGGGCCGCGGTCCCCGCGGCCCGCGTCACGGAGGATCCGTGACATCCGCAGCGCGGCGGCCTCGTTTCGGAAGCCGCGCTGGTCGAGTGCGGAAGCCGTGGCCTCCACGACGTCGGCGTCGGGCGCTCGCCATGGCCCGCTCTGCCGTGCTCCGCGACGCGTGAAGCCGCCGCCGGTGAGCTCCGCCCGCAGGCGCACGCCGTCGGACCGGATCGCCCAGGTCTCGTTGCCAACGGCCCGGAACCTGCGAGCGGCGGTCTTGGCGACCTCGCGGGCTCCCACGGGATCGTGCGTCAGCAACGAGCAGGCGAGCTGGAACTCCGCCTCCGCACGCGCCTGCGGCATGCGGTGCGTGCCGAAGACGCGCGCGGTCCGGCGCAGGATCTCCTCTGCTTCGGTCGGAAGCCCCGCATCCCGTAGGACTTCGGCGCGGTCCAGGTCGCACGTCGCGGCTGTCACGGCCGACAGCGGCGCCAGAATCCGTCGCGCACACAGCATCGACTGGTTGGCACCGATGAGATCGCCCTTCAGCAGCGCGAGATAGCCCTGGTTGTGGCGCGCCTGGGCTTCGGCGACACCCATGCCGAGATCGGCGAAGATGTGCACAGCCGCCGCGGTGTCGTCCTCTGCGGCTTCGAAGGCTCGCCGGCGGATGTTGACCAGACTCCGATTGATCAGCAGGTTCGCGCGGGCCTCGTGGTCGTCGCCGAGACCTCGGAATCCCCTGGTGAGCCACCGCTCCGCGTCGTCGAGGTCGCCCACGAGCTCCGCGATCGCCCCCCGTTGCCCCGCGAGAATGGCGACGGTGTGGGGATCCAGTCGGGGATCGGCCAGCGCCTCCTCGCACATCCGCACGGCCTCGGCGGGCTCGCCGGTGCGGGCGAGCGCGTACGCGAGCGTACCCGCGATCCGTGCTCCGAGATCGGGGTCGACCAGAGAGCCCGCAGCCTGAGAGAGCACCCGCCGGGCATCGGCGACCCGCCCTCTGTTCAGGAGTTCCACCGCCCTGCGATGGAGACGTTCTGCGGCGCGCGTCACGCACCCATACTGGCCGCGAAGTCCTCGCTGGGGAAACTGTCGGAGCGGGGCGGCTCAGACCTTGCGCGGTCCGATCACGGCCAGCTGTTTCAGAATCGCCTTCTCCGCCTTCCTCACCGCCGCGATGCGCTCGTCCGCGCGGCGCAGCGAACCGTGCGCGAGCGCGTCCGCGATCTCGCGCGCGAACAGCGCCGCCACGAACGGCGCCGCGAACGATGTACCGCTCCACAGCGCGAAGCCTCCGCTGAAGTCGTCCGGGTCGATCGTCTCGCGGCGCACGCCCCACCGGTCGTCTCGCGAGCCGGGCTCGACCCCGCCCTCGAACGGCGGCGAGGTGCTGAGCACCGCGACTCCCGGAGCGCAGGTGCGAACCCACGGCCCGACGTTGCTGAACAGCGCCATCGTGCCGTTGGGGTTCAGAGCGCCCACAGAGAGATGCGGCGCCGCATCCGTCGGGTCGTCCACGACGAAGTCCGCGTGGGGCCACGCCCACAGCGCGGCCGGGAACGTGGGACGGTTGGTGGCCTCGTTGCCTGCCGAGCAGACGACCACGCAGCCGAGCTTGCGCGCGGCCACGAGCAGCTCGCTGAGGGTCAGATCGAACAGCTCGTCCTCGGGCGTCTCATGGAAGTAGCTCAGCGAGAGATTGAGCACGTCGATGGCGCGACCGCCCTTCTCGGGGGCCAGCGACATCCATTTGACGATGCTGCGCACGGCGACCATGAGCTCGCTCTCGAGCACGGTGCCCTGGCTGTCCGCGACCCGGACCGACACGATGTCGGCCTCCGGTGCAACCTGCCTGATGATCCCCGCGATGAACGTGCCGTGCCCAGCCGCCTCGTCGATCCCGCCGTCGAGCGGTCCGCAGACGTCGCCGTGCGTCTCCGGATCCGTCGCCGGGTCGGTCATTCCGATCGGGGTCCCCTCCACCGACGGATGGCAGTCCACGATGTCGTCGGGAAGCCACGTGTGCGCCCCGCAGCCGGTGTCGAGCACCGCGATCACTGGACGCCGACCCGACTTCGCGATGGGGGTGCGTACCGGGGCGGGGCCGACGAAGCCGACCACCTGGCGTCCCCCACTCCCCGGGTCGGCGTAGCTCTCGATCCCGGGAGCGTTCGTGCGGCCGAACGGGTTGGTGCGCCCGAACGGGTTGGTGCGGCCGAACGGGTTCGTGCGGCCGAACGGATTGACCTGCAGCGGATCGACCGTCACCACGTGGTCGAGCGCGGCACCGCGGAAGCCGCGTCCGAAACGCGCCCGCGCGCGTTGCAGCAATCGCCACGCGTCAATGGGCGGCACCGGCTCGTCGTCCTTGTCGGCGCGAGGCTGCGGAAAGATCCGCACGCGGTACAGCGTCGGCAGATCGAATTGATCCCGGCCAGCGCGGGCGCGGGCAGTCGCAGCCTCCAGCGTCTCGGGTTCGCCGCTCACGCGTTCGAGTTCGATCCCCCAGCCGAAGTCGGCCGCCGCCTCGCTCAACTCACCGAGAATCCCTTCGAGTCGGCCCGTTTCGGTGACGATGAGGTGATCGGAATCGTATGCGGTCGGATAGGCGGCGACGCCCGCTACAGGCTCGCTGCGCGGATCGAGGGGAACCCCGCGTGCGCGAGCCGCGTCGTACCTGGCACGCCAATCGAGCGGTCGCCCGGGATCTCCATCGTCACCGGAATCGATCGGGGGCACGTCAGACATGTGTTCTCCTCGTCAGACAGCGGACACCACGGCCCCCAGGCCGCGGCATCCGGATTCCTACACTTCGAACTGCGGGGTCTGGAAGTCGCGCATCTCGCCGTCGGCGGCGCGCACCACGAGGCGGAGCCGCGCCATGCCGGGCGTGACCTCGTCGAAGGCGAAGCGGCCGTGCTCGCCCGGATCTGCCGGCCATTCGCGCTCGCCCTGCACGAGGCGGATGGCGAGGGCAGAGGCATCCACCCATCCGTCGACCCGCCGGCCACCGCCCTCGGTGACCGTCACATGCAGCAGCACGCTGGTCTCGCCGTCACTGAACTGCAGCGTCGCGCTGTCGCTCTCACCGCGGACGGCGGCGAGGGATGCTTCGACCAGCGTGAGCAGCGCATACTCCCGCGAGAGGTCCTCGACCGCGACGGCGGCGACCATGCGATCGACGAGGTCGGCAGGCGCCGGGTCGACGTCTTCCCACATCCGACGCATGCGCGCGAAAAGCGCCGCGTCGGCGGCGAAGTCCGCGTTCTGGTCGGTCTCCATCGTCACCCCTCCTCCCCCGCGCCCTCGAGTACGGCGCGGAGCTTCGCGAGACAGCGCTGGCGTGTCGGTCCGATCGAGCCGACCGGCATCGCGAGATCCTGCGCGATGCGTGCATAGTCGGGGCGGTCATCGAACGCGACGATCCGCAGCAGACGCTGGCATCGTTCGTTGAGCGTGGCGACGGCGACCCACAGACGACGGGTCTCGTCGTCTGCGACTGCCGTCTGCTCGGCGGATTCGTGGACAGGCAGATGGGGCTCGAGCGACTCGACCTCTGTCGGATCGGCCCGCCGCTGCTGCCGGCTGACCCGCCACGCCTCGCGGCGTGCGCACATCGTGAGCCAGCCCGAGATCGCCCGGGCGTCGTTGACGCTCGAATGGCGGCGCACCAGCGTGAGCCACGTCGTCTGCACGACGTCCTGCGCGAGGGCGTGGTCGAGCCCGTACGCGCGCACGACGTGCCACAGCGTCGGCGTCATGAGCCGCACGAGTTCGTCCATCGCGCGACTGTCACCCTCTCGCCACCGCAGGAAGAGCACGGTGGCGCGCTCCCAGCGCGGCAACTCGGCGGAGTCGACAGTCTCCGCTGCCTCCTCGCGTGCCGCCGACGCGTCCCCCGGGTCGTCCGGCAGCGGCGGCCCGGCCTCGGCGCTCGCATGCGTCATAGCGCCCATTGTGTCCACACCTGACAGAGAGCGATAGAGCGCGCCTGATACATGTCGCCGCGGTATCCGTCTTCCATCCCGGAAGACAGCCCCGCGGAGACGTAGAATTCCGGGATGACGACCGCGCCGCTGCTCTATGTCTGCGTGCGGCCGCAGCAGGGCGCGGCGGCCGCCGAGTACGAGTCGTTCCGCTCCGCGATGCGGGTCGACGAGGGCGAACTCGCACGGCATGACCTGGTCCACGACCCGCTGCCGCCGGACGTGTTCGACCGCTTCAGCGGATTCGTGGTCGGCGGCAGTCCGTTCAACGTCGCGGATCCCGAATCCACCAAGACCGACGCGCAGCGGCGGCTCGAGGCCGACCTCGAGCGGATCGCCGCCCGCGCCGGCGAGGGCGACGGGCCGGCGGCGATGTTCACGTGCTACGGCATCGGCGTCGTGACCCGGCTGCTCGGAGGCCGCGTCAGCCGTGCGTTCCCCGAAGACACCGGTCCCGTCACCATCGAGCTGACGGAGGCGGCGGCATCCGACCCCGTCTTCGGCGGTGTCGCGAACCGCTTCACGGCCCTCACCGCCCATAAAGAGGGCACCGAGGCCATGCCGTCGGGTGCGGTGCAGCTCGCGACCAACGAAGCCTGCCCGGTGCAGGCGTATGTGGTGGGCGACCGGCTGTACGCGACCCAGTTCCACCCCGAGCCGACCACGAAGGCCTTCACCGAGCGGATGGCGGTCTATCGGGACGACGGCTACTTCGAGTCCAGCGCCTACGACGAGATCGCCTCCCGGGTGCTCGCGGCGTCGGTGACCGAGCCCGCCCGTCTGCTCCGCGCCTTCGCGCGTCGCTTCCGGCCGACCGGGGACTGAGAGGCGCGGCAGCGCCGAGGCCTCACTCGGCGTTGCGCACCTCTTCGGACCACCGCAGCACCAGGCCGACGAGCGGCACCAGCAACACGACGGCGGCCGCGACGAGCGCGGTGACGCCGATCGCGGCGTTCGCCGGCTCGAACAGCAGCCGCCCGACGCCGATCCACGTCAGGCCCCATGCCATCGCGAGTCCGGGCGCGATCCGCCAGCCGCTCGCCCACGCGATCGCGAGGCCGATGAGCGCCACCACGACGAGCACCGCGACGCCCCACGCCGTTGCGGCTTCGCCCCACGACTCGGGGACGACACGCGTGAGCCAGGCCGCGGTGTTCGCGACCGTGGCCAGCGCCACCCAGCCGAGGTGCAGGCCGGTCACGCCGTCGATCAGCATCGCGTCGACGATCCCCCGACCGGGGAGCACGACCGCGCGGCGGAAGGTCACGCCGAGCAGCACGAGCAGCGCGATGATCGCCAGCACGGTGAGCGGAAGCGTGGCGAACTGTGCCGTCACCAGCCACAGGCCATTCAGCACCATCGTGCCCGCGATCAGCCACCCGAGAGCGCGCTGTCGGTCGCGTGCGCGCTGGGCGGGGAGTGCCTGCCACACGGTGTAGGCGAACAGGCCGATGTAGATGAGCGTCCAGATCGAGAAGGCCGGGCGTGCCGGAGCCAGATATGAGCCGTCGGCGTCGAGCGCGCCACCCTGAAGGTCCTGCACGGGCGTGCCGCCGAACAGCCCGGTGCCGACCATCGCGGCGATGATCATGAAGCAGAAAGCGCTGATCACCGCGATCTGACGGACGAGATCCCTGGTGGCTGGCATCTCCTCACGCTAGGGCGCGGCGCGCACCGGGGACACCCCGTTGACAGCGATGCCCGCGGCCCCTAGCGGAGCCAATTCACGCGCCGGGTGGCGGCGCGAGCAGCAGCGCCACCCGCTCGCCCAAATACGCCGCGAGGGGCATGTATCCGCCGGCGGCGCTCCATCGCACGCTCGGGACGCCGTCGACCAGGGCCAGAGGGCCGCTCACCTCGGACCGGTCAACGGCCGCCGGATCCAGCATCCGCCACCCGATGTGCACGGTCTCACCCTCGTCGAACCCGCCCCGCCGGGCGGCGGCCGCCAGCGCCGCACGCTGCCGCTGCGACTCGGCGGTGTATCCGCGGCGGGCCTCCTGGCGGGCTCGGACGACGTCGCCGGTCGCGAGCACGGCGTCGTCGGTGAGGAGCAGCACACCCAGATGCCACGCCGATCCCCGGCGGACGATGCGCGCGGCGCGGGCGAAGCCGAGCACGCGGCGCGGTTCGGTCAGCTCGCCCAGCGCCTCGCGGGGCGCGCCCCCGAGCCGGGCGCGCGCCGCGTCGAGGAGCGAGGTGGTGCTCACGCCATGTCGTCCTGGAGAGCACCGCCGCGCACCCGCTCGCCCCGCAGCGTCATGCCCAGCAGCGGGAAGAGCAGCACCGACAGCATGCCCGTGGCCACCAGCACCGCGTGCTGCCACGACGTCAGGATGCCTTCGTCGACGCCGATCGCGGTGACGGCGACGATGATGGGCAGGCCGGTGGCACCCATGAGCGCGATCGAGAGGCGATCGCGACGCGTCGACCCTTCCGGCGCCGACAGCATCGACGGCAAGCCCCGGATGACGAACAGCGCGACCAGGCCGAGCGGGAGGAGCAGGAAGAGCACCGGGTCGTCCAGGAGCGCCTGCAGATCGAACGTGACGCCCGTGTAGATGAAGAACACCGGCACCAGGAATCCGAACGCGACGCCCTCGATCTTGCTCTCGACGGCTTCGCGGTCGTGCTCCGACGCGTCGCGCATGATGAGGCGCCAGATGATCCCGGCGGTGAACGCTCCCAGGAGAAGGTCGAGATCGAGCACGATGCTCAAGGCCACCAGGGCCGCGAGGATCAGGAACACGACGCGGATCGCGAATTGGCCCGACGTGTGCAGCGTCGCACTGACGAACGAATGCATCGCGCCCCGTGGCAGCCGGAAGGCGAGCCAGATCGCCAGCGCGGCCACGGCGGCGAAGATGCCGAGGATGACGGTCGACAGCCCCAGTTCGCGCCCGCCGAGGAAGATCGAGATCGCGATCAGCGGTCCGAACTCGCCGACGGCGCCGATTGCCGCGACCGCCTGACCGAACGGCGTGCGCATCTCTCCGGCATCCCGCAGCATCGGCAGCAGTGTGCCGAGCGCCGTCGAGCACAGCGCCACGCCGATCACGATGGCCGCCTCGCCCGGGGCCAGCAGGAAGCCCGCCGCGACTCCCGCAGCGAGGCTGATCAGCCACCCCAGCGACGCCCGGCGGCCGAGCCTGCCCCGGAACGCCCCGAACTCGATCTCGGTGCCTGCGACGAAGAAGAGCATCGCGAGCCCGAACTCCGACAGGGTGTCGACGAACTCGCTCGGTACGGCCCAGCCCAGCACCGCGGGACCCACCAGGATGCCGAGCACGAGCTCGAACACGACCACCGGCACCCGCACCCACCGGCCGAGACCTCGCGCGAGCAGCGGCGCGAGCACCGCGAGGAGGGGTATCACCAGCAGCGTCGGCTCGAGGTCGTCCACGGGAGAAGACTACCGACGCGCCGGCGCGGCTCACTCGACGGTTTGCATCTCGCGCGGCGGCTCGAGCTGCTCCTCCGGCGGGGTGAGCTCGGCCCGGGTGCGGTGGTGGCCGACGAGCGCGAGCACCACGCCGCCCACGAGCCACGCGAGCAGGGTCAGCCAGGGCACCGCGGTGGCGGCATCCGGGAAGTAGGTCACCGACCGCAACAGCGTGGCGGAGGCTCCCGGCACGAAGAACTGGCCGATCGCGCCCCACGGCTCCGGAAGGAACTGCGGCGGAGTCGCCGCCGCAGCGATCGGGTTCGCGATGAACATCGTGATGATCGCTCCCACCCCGATCCCAGCGGGACCCATCAGGGCAGCCAGCCCGACGATGAGCGACGACGTCGCCGTGACGCCGAGACCGATGACGGCGGCGTTGAGCAGCCAGTCGCCGGGAAGCAGACCGAACCAGGTCTGCATCACGAGGGTGATGAGCGCGCCCGCTGCGATACCGAAGACGAGCAGGCCGACCAGCCGCCGCACGACTCCCTGCACCAGCAGTGTGAGCAGGATCCCGCCGAGCATCCCGCCCAGGACGAGAGGGAAGACGGATGCCGCGAGCCCGGCGCCGGTCGCATCGCCCTCGACCAGCGGCACGAGGTCGGTCACCGTCACCACCGGGACCTCGGGCGGTCCAGCCGGGCCGCCTTCGGGGAGCTGCGGACGCTGGCCCGCCTGCAGCGCGCCGACGAGCGCGGTGAGCTGGTCGGTGAGGGCCGACTTCGCGCGGTCGTCGATCTGCGCCTGCAGCTGGCCGGCGACCCCGCGCAGCGCCTGCGCGGCCACCGGACTCGCGGCCGTCGCGACGAGCACCTCGGGCTCGTCGCCGAGGAGGATCGCGCCGTACAGCTCGCGGGAGTCGATCCGGCTCGCCGCGTCATCGCGCGAGTCGACCTCGTGCAGGACGAAGGGGGCCGGGTCCTGCTCGGCCAGCACGTTCTCGACGGCCGTGACGGCTTCCGCCGGCCCCGAGATTCCGACCGGGAGATTCTGTGCCTGCGATGTCGCCGCCGGCCACACGAACGCCATGACGATGACAGCGACGACGAGGGATCCTGCGAGCCCGAGCAGCGCGGCGATGCCCCAGCGCGTGGGGCGAGGTCGGGTGTCGACGGGGTGGGCGTTCATGGCAGCCTCCTAAAAGAGAACGGCGATTCTGTTTGCGACAATAACAGAATTGCTATTCTGTTTCCATGCCGAAGGTGACAGAGGCCTACCGCGAAGCCCGCCGCGATGAGATCGCCCGTGCGGCGCTGCGCTGTCTCGAGCGCAAGGGCGTGCGCGACACGTCGATCGCCGACATCGTGGAGGAATCGGGTCTGTCGACCGGCGCGATCTATTCGCACTTCTCCAACAAGGCCGAGCTCGCGAGACACGTGGTCGGCCGCTACCTGCTGCCTCGCATCGACGCGCTCGAGGCGGCCGGCGCGAGCGGGCGGGTTCTCGCGCCCTCCGACGCACTGCGCGGGATGCTGTCGGTCTTCCGCGAGACCGGCCTGCCGCCGACCCTGGTGGTGCAGTTCTGGGGGGAGGCGATGGTCGAGCCCGATCTGCACACTGAGATGCTGCGCACGGCCGGGCACCTGCGGACCGCGCTGACGACGGCGATCACTCCGTGGGCACGGACGCGCACGGCGTCGGACACCGAAGCCGGAGCGCTCGCGGAGCGGTTGTCGCGCACGATCGCCGCCCTCGCACAGGGCTACGTGTCGAACACCGCGGTGTTCGGGCCCCGCGACATCGACGAATACGTCGACGATGCCACCATCGTGCTCAGCGGCTGATCGCGGGGCGGTCTACACCGAACGGGCGATGGGCGGGGCTTCGGCTGGGCCCACGCGGCCGGAGGCTCCGCTCGTCGCGTCAGCGAGGGAAGGGGCCGCGGGGACCGTCGACGAATCCGCAGGCGTCGGCGCCACCACTTCGCGGGCGGGGATCACCCTGCCGCCGGAGCTGCCAGGTCCACCACCGCCGCGGATCGACCGGTGCAGTCTCTCCATGCGCTCGTCGAGTTCGGCGGCGGTGTCGGCGGCGTCCTTCAGGCTGGCGAGGAGTTCTTCGGGCACGAGCGTGTCGTACTTGTAGTAGATCTTGTGCTCGAGGCTCGCCCAGAAGTCCATGGCGATCGTGCGGAATTGCACCTCGACGGGCACCTCGATGCGCCCGGTCGACAGGAACACCGGCACCTCGATGATCGCGTGCAGGCTCTTGTAGCCGTTCGCCTTCGGCTCGGCGATGTAGTCCTTGACCTGGATGAGGCGCACGTCGTCCTGGGCGGTCAGCAGGTCGAACAGCCGGTACACGTCAGCGACGAAGCTGCACGTGATGCGGACTCCGGCGATGTCGGTGACATGACGCCGGATCGTCGCGAAGTCGCCCTCGATGCCTTTGCGCTGCACCTTCTCGACCAGGCTGTCGGGCGACTTGACGCGGCTCGAGACGTGCTCGATCGGGTTGTAGTCGTGGGTGAGCAGGAACTCGTCGCGCAGGATGCCGATCTTCGTCTCGACCTCCTGCAGGCCGAACCGGTACTCCATCAGGAACCGCTGCAGCCCGTCCCGCATCTCTCGCAGCTCTGCGGCCGAGACGGTGATCTCGGTGTCGTCGGATGTCGTCACAGGCACCAGGGGCGCGGGGTTCGGCATGTCCCCACGGTAGGGAGGGCGGCTACGAGAGTCCTGTGAGAACCGGATGCCGTGGCGCACGGCTGCGCTGGATCAGGCGTCGTCGAGCTCGCGCTGCGCCCGCTCGGCCGCCTTCGCGGCCTCACGGGCACTGGCTGCGGCTTCTGCCCGCTCTGCCTCGATGGCCTCGAGCTTGGCCGCGGCTGCGGTCTCGTCCTCTTCGAGCCGGGCGAGGTCGCGGCGCAGGTCGTCGATGCGCTCGCGGACGTGGTCGACGCGCTCCTGGGCCTTGGCACGGCGGTCGTCGATGCGCGCGAGCACGCGCTCGGTCTCGTTCGCGAGCCGCTCGGCCTCGCGGGCCGCCTTCTCGGCGGCCTTGCGCGCGCGGCGCTCGGCGAGGTCGTCGCGGGCCACGGGCGTCGGGGCTCCGGGGAGCGACCCACCGACGGCGTCGGCGAGCGCCTCGGGTTCGATGTCGCCGGCTTCGAGCGGCTTGACGAGGCGGCCAGTCATCACGGCTGCGGCGGCGGCAGCATCCATCACCGCCGCGTTGATCGTCTTCTCGACGTCTTCGCGCGCCGCCGCGCTCACGGTGACTCCGGCATCCTTCGCCAGCTCGACGGCCTCTTTCGCGAGGGCCGCGACCAGCTGACGGCGCTGGCGGCCGAGCCGCGACATCTCGGCGGCGTCGAGGTCGTCCTGCGCCTCGCGCAGCGCGGCCGAGAGTTCCAGCGCCTCGCCGAGCTGACCGTGGCGGGCGAGCAGGTTGACCGCCCACGCCGCGACGGTGGGCTTGCGCAGCGCCTTCACGTCACGCGCGACGGCTCCCTCGGCCATGCCGGCCCGCGCGTTGCGGGTCTTGGTGAACTCGTCGGGAGGCAGGGCGTACAGCTCGGCGGCGATCTCGTCGAGCTGCTCCGTCGCGTCGGCCTGCGGCATCCCCCCATTGTGGCGCGTCGCCGGTTCGCAATTCAGTCCCGCTGCTGGCACGTCGGTCCATCTGCCGCGAGATTCCATTGCTGTGGAGCCGGCACCGGCCGCGGCGAGACTGAATTGCGAACATCGCCGGGCCGCGACTAAGGCAGGGGGCAGCCCCCCATGGTCGCGCGTCGCCGGTTCGCAATTCAGTCCCGCTGCTGGCACGCCGGTCCATCTGCCGCGGGATCCCGTTGCTGTGGAGCCGGCACCGGCCGCGGCGAGACTGAATTGCGAACATCGCCGGGCCGCGACTAAGGCAGGGGGCAGCCCCCCATGGTCGCGCGTCGCCGGTTCGCAATTCAGTCCCGCTGCTGGCACGTCGGTCGATCTCCGCGAGATTCCTGCTGCTCGGGCCCCGAGCCGGCCACGCCGAGACTGAATTGCGAACAGCACGGCGGCGGCGGGAGGTCAGGCGGAGAGGACGGATGCCGCCTGCCGGGCGGCGCCCAGAGCGACGTACTCGCCCGGCGCGGGCACCTCGACGGCAAGCCCGAGTACGAGGGGCGCGATCTGCCGCACCGCCTCGGACTGCGCGCCGCCGCCGATGAGGAGCGCGCGCTCGAGCGGCACGCCGAGCCCGCGCAGAGCTTCGAGGCCGGCAGCGAGCCCAGACAGCATGCCCTCGACTGCGGCGCGCGCGAGGTTCTCGCGGGTCGTCGAGGCCAGGGTCATCCCCGTGAGCGAGGCGGTCGCGTCGGGCAGGTTCGGCGTGCGCTCACCCTCGAAGTACGGCACCAGCGTCAGGCCGTCGGCACGGGGAGCGGCGTCGAGCGCGAGGCGCGACAGCTCGGCGTGGTCCACGCCGAGCACGCGCGCGATCGCGTCGAGCACGCGTGCGGCGTTGAGGGTCGCGACCAGCGGCAGGAACCGGCCCGTGCAGTCCGCGAAGCCTGCGACCGTGCCGGTGGGGTCGATGGTCCGTTCCTCGCTGACGGCGAACACCGTGCCCGAGGTCCCGATCGACACGACCACGTCGCCCGGCCCGGCACCGAGCCCGAGGGCCGCGCCCGCGTTGTCGCCTGCGCCCGCGCCGACACGCCGGCCGTCGGCATCCGTCACCCATTCCTCGGGTCCGAGCACCCGCGGCAGCACCGCGTCATGGCCCAGCGCGGCGACGAGCAGCTCGCGATCGTAGCCGCCCGTGGCGGGATCCCAATAGCCGGTGCCCGAGGCATCCGACCGGTCCGTCACGAGCTCGTCGAGCACCGGACCTCGCGGCGACTCACCGGCGGGACCGAACCCGCGAAGCCGCCAGGTGAGCCAGTCGTGCGGCAGCGCGACAGCGGCGACCCGGGCCGCGTTGTCGGGCTCGTTGTCGCGCAACCAGCGCAGCTTGGTGATGGTGAAGGATGCCACGGGCACGAGTCCCGTGCGGCGCGCGAGCTCGTCGGCACCGAACTCGGCCGTGAGGTCGGCGGCCGCCTGGGCCGAGCGGGTGTCGTTCCACAGCAGCGCGTCGCGGATCACCCGGCCGTCGGCGTCGAGCGCGACCATGCCGTGCTGCTGCCCCCCGACGGCCCACGCTTCAACAGTGTCGAGCCCGTCTGCATCCGCGATCGCGCTCTGCAGCGCCTGCCACCATGCCTCGGGATCGACCGACGTGCCGTCGGGGTGCGATGCACGTCCGGTCCTCACGGTCGAGCCGGTCGCGGCATCCGCGATCACGACCTTGCACGACTGCGTCGACGAGTCGACACCCATCACCAGCGCCATTTCGACCTCTTCTTTCAACGATTGCGTGAAGCGCGACGACACGCCGGCCCGCAGGGCGCGGACCGGCGTGTCATGGCGACTCGGATATGAGATGTGTCAGCGGGCGCCGAGCAGGTGCTCGGTCGCGAGCTGCTGCAGGCGGACGAACCCGAAGCCCTTGCCGCCGAGGTAGGCGCTCGGGTCGAAGTCCTCATAGGCGGAGCGGTCGGCGAGGAAGTCGTCGTACGACTCACCGGGGTTGAGCGTGGGCACCGAGAGCTCGTCGACCTTCGCCGCGGCGAGCGCCTCCTGAACCTCGGGGTCGGCGCGGAAGGCCGCGGCGCGCTCCTTGAGCAGCAGGTAGGTGCTCATGTTCGCCGCCGCCGACTCCCAGACGCCCTTCTCATCCTCGGTGCGCGAGGGCTTGTAGTCGAAGTGGCGCGGACCCTCGTAGGCGGGCACGCCACCGGGGCCGCCGTTCTCGAGCAGGTCGACCAGTGCGAACGCGTTGTGCAGGTCGCCGTGGCCGAACACGAGGTCCTGGTCGTACTTGATGCCGCGCTGGCCGTTGAGGTCGATGTGGAAGAGCTTGCCGTGGTACAGCGCCTGGGCGATGCCGGCGGCGAAGTTCAGGCCCGCCATCTGCTCGTGCCCGACCTCGGGGTTCAGGCCCACCAGCTCGGGACGCTCGAGCGAGTCGATGAACGCGATCGCGTGGCCCAGGGTCGGCAGCAGGATGTCGCCGCGGGGCTCGTTCGGCTTGGGCTCGATGGCGAAGCGGATGTCGTAGCCCTTGTCGGTGACATAGTCGCCGAGGAGGTTGACGGCCTCGCGGTAGCGCTCGAGCGCGGCACGGATGTCCTTGGCCGAGTCGTACTCAGCACCCTCGCGGCCGCCCCACATGACGAACGTCTTCGCGCCGAGCTCGGCGCCGAGGTCCAGCTGGCGGAAGACCTTGCGCAGTGCGTAACGGCGCACGTCGCGGTCGTTGGAGGTGAAGCCGCCGTCCTTGAAGACGGGGGCGGAGAAGAGGTTGGTCGTCACCATCGGCACGATCAGGCCGGTGTCGGCCAGCGCGCCCTTCAGGCGATCGATCTGGTTCTGGCGCTCGGCGTCGCTCGAGCCGAAGGCGAACAGGTCGTCGTCGTGGAACGTGAGTCCGTAGGCGCCGAGCTCGGCGAGCTTCTCGACGACGTGCACGACGTCGAGAGCGTTGCGGGTCGGCCCGCCGAACGGGTCGGTGCCGTTGTAGCCGACGGTCCAGAGGCCGAACGAGAACTTGTCGGCGGGAGTGGGGGTGGGCATGGCGCTCCTTCGCGGGGAATTGTTGCTGAAGACAACCTATACCAGATCGACCGCCACGGCTACTCCTGGTGCGACTCCTTGACGCTCACCCGCATTCAGGCCTAGGTTAACGTTCACATCGGCCGCGATAACGTTTACATCGGTCGGACAGATTCGAAGGAGAAGCTGTGAGAAGAACACTGTCGTTATTCGCGGCCGCGAGTCTGGTGGGTGCCGGCTTCGCCGCCGCACCCGCCGCCGCGGCCACCACCACCGGAATCGATCTCCAGCCCGAGAACACGCAGCAGACGATCGATGGCTTCGGCTACTCCGCGGCCTTTCAGCGCACCCACCGGCTGAACCTGCTGTCGGACGAGAAGAAGGCGGAGGCCACGGAGCTGCTGCTCGGAGACAGCGGGGTCGATCCGTCGATCCTCCGCCTCGGCATCGGCGGCCAGTCGACCCCGCCGTACGACTGGATGCTCTCCATCCAGCCGACCGATCCCGGCGGCCCCGAAGCGGAGCCGGACTACCAGTGGGACGGCTATGACAACGGCCAGGTGTGGTTCGCGCAGGCCGCCGAAGCCGCGGGAGTCGAGTACATCTACGGCAATGCCTGGACCGCGCCCGGCTACATGAAGACGAACAACAGCCCCGCAAACGGCGGCACGCTGTGCGGCCTTTCGGGGACCACGTGCGCCAGCGGCGACTGGACCGACGCATATGCCGACTATCTCGTCGCATGGGCGGACTTCTACAAGCAGGAAGGCGTCGACATCGACGGAATCGCCTTCGCGAACGAACCGGACTACACCTCGACGTACGAGTCGATGCGGCTCACGCCGGCGCAGGCGGCGGAGTTCACCAAGACGCTCGGGCCGGTGGCGGATGCCGCGGGCTACGACGTGCTGTGCTGCGAGTCGTTCGGCTGGAACCAGGGCAAGAACTACCACAGCGCGATCCTCGAAGACGCCGAAGCCGCACAGTGGATCGACGTCCTCACCGCGCACTCGTACGCGAGCCGGTCCGATTCACCGTTCGAGACCGACAAGTCGCTGTGGATGTCGGAATGGGCGGCCTCGGTCGCAGGACTCACGCAGTTCAATGCGAACTGGGACGGTGCTCCCGCGGCGGGTTCCGACGGCATCCGTCTGGTCGATCACATGATGGACTCGCTCACGCTCGGCGGCGCCACGGGCTACCTCTGGTGGCTGGGCGTCAGCCAAGGCGGCTCGGGCTCACTCATGGTCGTGGACGTCGAGAACGACACGTACACCGTGGGTGCCCGGCTGTGGGGCATGGCGGCGTTCAGCAGGTTCGTGCGCCCGGATTCGGTTCGCTTCGACGCCGTCCACGCCCTCGCCGGCGTCAAGGTCGCGGCGTTCGACAACGCGGATGGGACGCGGGTCGTACAGCTTCTGAACAACGGCACGACGGCAGTCAGCACCGACATCGACCTCGACAGGCAGCCCACCGCGTATCTCAACGACCAGACGCATCACCTCGAGGCGGTCGACGGGATCGCCACGACCGCCGACGGCGTCACCGCGCTGCAACTGCCCGCGCGCTCGCTGGTCACCCTCGTGCTCGAGCCCGATGCGCCGTCCGGCGAAGGCATCCCGATCGAAGCCACCGTCCCCGAATCGACCGAGCCGGGTTCGCTCGCGATGACGGTCGCCGACTTCGGCGAGGGAGTGACGCTCGCCGAAGCAACCAACGCCGGCGACCGGCTGCGCTTCGAGGGCGCTCTGCCCGAGGTGAGTGTGACCGACTCACGCAACGCGGATCAGGCGGGCGCCGGTGGGTGGGCCGTCTCGGGGCAATCCAGCGACTTCACCGCCGGCGACGTCGCCGTCGGCGCCGAGCATCTGGGCTGGACACCGAAGGTTCTCGACCCGAGACCGGGGGTGACCGCGGGGGCGAGCGTGGCGACCACCCTCGGCGCGGGGCCGGGTCTGGTCGAGCCGGCATCGCTCGCTTCAGCCGGCAGCGAAGGGCGCTTCGGCTCGACGGCCATGTCGGCGGACCTCTTCCTCGAGGTCCCCGTCGACACGGCGCCCGGAACCTATCGCGGAACCGTCACCGTCTCGCTGTTCCCCGTCGACTGAGTCGACACCGGGGCGTGGCCGCGCCGGCGGTCACGCCCCACACCACCCCCACCGCCATTCCTCCTCCGGAGCATCATGCCGTCCCCCACCCTCCTCACGGCCGCACTCACGGCTGCTCTCGCATTCGCGGTTCCCCCCGCGGGCGCGGCGGCTGTCGATGCTGCCGGAACGACTCGCAACCCGGCGCATGCCGTGTCTGCGGAGACGGCCGACCCGTCCGCCGGCGCCACGACGTGGACACTCGAACCCGCGTCGGCGGACGGGCCGGACGGCCGCATCTCATTGCGGCACGTGATGGACCCGGGATCGATCGTCGAGGACCACGTCACCGTGACGAACTTCAGCGCCGAGCCCGCCACCTTCGCCCTGTACGCGAGCGACGGCGTCATCTCTGCCACCGGCGACTTCGATCTGCTCCCGCCGGGCGCGACGCCCGTCGACGGCGGATCGTGGATCACGATCGGTGCGGTCGAAGGCTCCACACCACAGACCGGCGGCATCGCGCTCGAGCTCCCGGCGGGAGGGTCGGCGATCGTGCCACTCACGATCACCGTCCCCGACGACGCGCTGCCCGGCGATCATCCCGCCGGGATCGTCGCGGAGCTGACCCAGGACGACGGCGGCACCGTGCGACTCGCCAGCCGAGTCGGCGTGCGCGCGCACCTTCGCGTCGCGGGCGATGTGGTCGCGTCACTCCGGCCCGACGCGGTCTCCGCCACGTGGATCCCCTCCTGGAATCCGTTCGCCCCCGGGACGGTCGAGGTGACGTACGCGATCGCCAACGACGGCAACGTCCGACTCGGCGCCGACGCCGCCGTCGCACTGACCGGACCGTTCGGACTGGCACCCGCCCACGACACGACCACCGCGCGAGAAGTGCTTCCCCGTCAGGAGATGCTCACGACGGTGGCGGTCCCCACCTGGCCGCTCGTCCTGGGTACGGGAACGGTCGAGCTCTCCCCGCTGGTGGTCGGCGAGGACGACGTCGCAGCGCCCGCGGGCGCCTCGGCATCGTTCACCGTCTGGACGATCCCGTGGGCCCAGCTCGCTCTTGTCGCCGCACTGGCCGGCGGGTTCCTGCTGCTCCGGTTCGTTCGCAGCCGCTCCGCCGCCCGCGTCCAGGCCCGCATCGACGCCGCCGTTGCGGCGGCGCGGACGACGGAGGAGCACGCGGTGGCGGCGAACTGACCACGGTCCCGCCGCTGCCCACCTCGCGCGTGGCGGCGCGCGAGGTGCCGGGGGGCTGCGGCGCGGTCAGCGCGGGTCTGCGCCGGCGGGGCCCGCGGTCGAGTCGCGGACAGCGAGGCGTGGCGTGACCACGCGGTGAAGCCCTGCCTCGGCCGGCTCCTGGTGGTCGATCCGCTCGAGCAGGAGCTCGACGGCGAGCTCGCCGCACTCGGTGAGGTCTGCGCCGACGCTCGTCAGGCGCGGCGACGACAACTCCGCTACGAACGTGTTGTCGAAGCCCATGAGACTCACGTCGTCGGGGACGCGGATGCCCGTCTCGGACCATCGTGCGAGAAGGCCGAGGGCGACGAGGTCGTTGTAGGCGATGACAGCGGTCGCGCCGCTGTCGCGTGCTGCCGCCGCCGCCGCGCGGCCGCCGTCGACGTCCGGCGCGAAGGAGCCCACCTCGGTCAGCGTGACCCCGTCGAGCTCAGCGGCCGCTTCACGTGTGCCATGGGCGCGGCGACCCTGGGACCACGACCGCTCCGGTCCGCCGACGTATGCGATGCGGCGGTGGCCCAGGTCGTACAGGTGGCCGACGGCGGTGCGGGCGCCCGACCGTTCGTCGATCGTGACCGTCGGTGCCGTCACCCCCAGCTCACTGAGGTCTCGGTTGATCAGGACGCACGTGGTCGTGCTCATGACCTCGACGAGCCGGTCGTCGGGAAGTCGCGAGGACGCCAGAATGATGCCGTCGATCTGCGAGCGGAGGGCGGCGATCTCCTCTGCCTCGACCTCGGCGAGCTCGGTGGTGTCGACGACGACGAGTCCGTAGCCTCGCTCGCGTGAAAGACCCTGCGCACCCTTGGTGAGCGACGAGAAGTACGGGTTGACGATGTCGGGCACGACCAGGGCGATGACGCCGGTGCGGCCGCGGCGAAGGCTGCTCGCCGCCCGGTTCGGACGGTACCCCAAGTCGCGGACAGCGGCCAGGACTCGATCGCGGGTGTCTTCCGACACGCGATGCGGCTCGCGCAGCGCGCGCGATACGGTCGCGATCGACACGCCGGAGCGAGCGGCGACATCATGTACGGTCACCAACCTGTGCGCCACCTTGCTGCTCGGAGGAGATCATTCTCCCGCAGATCTTGTGGAAGAACACCGACGGAAACCTGTCGTACCGCCGGAACCACAATAACGTTTACAGTGGAGTAAGAACGTTTACATCGAAGGAGCACGCCGATGACGGTCCCCCCTGCGGTCGAGGCACCGCGCACCTGGGCGCTGCACCCCGACCGCGCGCTCCCCTCCGACCCGGGGGTTCGCGATGTGGCACGCGAGATCCTGCGAACCACCCAGCACCTTCCGATCGTCTCGATGCACGGACACGTCGACGCGGCCATGCTCGCCGACGACGAGCAGTTCCCCGACCCTGCCGCCCTGCTCGTGACGCCCGACCACTACCTGGTGCGGATGCTGGTGTCACAGGCGACGGCGCCGGGACCCATCCGCGACGCAGGCGTGCGCACGGTCGCCGACCTCGGAGTCGGGCCAGGGGCAGAGGCTGACCCACGCGAGATCTGGCGGCGATTCTGCGCCGGCTGGGGGGCGTTCCGCGCCACGCCGACGAGGTTCTGGCTCGAACATGTCCTCATCGACGTGTTCGAGGCGCCCGCCCCGCCTTCGGCCGAGACGGCCGACATCCTGTTCGACCATCTCTCCGAGCGTCTCTCTCGGCCCGAGTACCGGCCGCGCGCCCTGTTCGAGCGCTTCGGCATCGAGGTGCTCGCGACGACGGATCCCGCCACCTCGTCGCTCGAGGCCCACGCGCGCCTCGCAGCCGACGGCTGGGCCGGGCGCGTCATCCCGACCTTCCGTCCCGATCCGCTGCTCGAGCCGGCCCGCGCCGACTGGGCGTCGCTGCTGCCGGCACTGGGTGAGTCCAGCGGCGTGGACGCGGGCCACTACGACGGCTTCCTCGACGCGTTGCGCGAGCGTCGGCGAGCCTTCATCCGCGCCGGTGCGCGGGCGACCGACCACGGTCACCTGAGACCCGATACGACCCCGCTCGCCGACACCGACGCGCGGCGCCTGTTCGACGACGCGCGGCGCGGCGAGATCGACTCCGCCGGCGCGGCCGCGTTCACCGCTCACATGCTGTTCCAGATGGCGGAGATGTCGGCCGAGGACGGCCTCGTGATGCAGCTGCACCCGGGCGTCGTCCGCGATCACGACCGCACGGCGGCAACGCGGTACGGGCACGACATCGGCTACGACATCCCGATCGCCACGGAATTCACGCGTGCGCTGCGTCCGGCGCTCGAGGCGTTCGGACACCACGAGAACTTCCGCATGGTCGTGTTCACGGTCGACGAGACGGTGTACTCCCGTGAGCTCGCCCCGCTGGCCGGCGCGTACCCGGGACTGCGCCTGGGCGCGCCGTGGTGGTTCCTGGACTCCCCCGACGCGATGCGCCGGTTCCGCGAGGCGACGACCGACACGGCCGGCTTCCGCAACACCAGCGGGTTCGTGGACGACACACGCGCGTTCTGCTCGATCCCTGCGCGACACGACCTGTCGAGGCGAGCGGATGCCGGGTACCTCGCCCGCCTGGTGGCCGAACACCGGCTCGGCCTGGACGAGGCGCTGGACACCGCGGCGGACCTCGCCTACCGGCTCGCGCGCGACAGCTACCCGGCGCCGGCCGGTGCCGCCGCATGACCGCGCTCGCGTCCGCCGTCGCGGGAATCCGGTCGGCCGAGGTGCTGGTCTCGAGCCCGTCGCGAAACTTCGTCACGTTGCGCCTCACGACACAGGACGGCGTCGTCGGGCTCGGCGACGCGACGCTCAACGGTCGCGAGCTCGCGGTGGCGTCGTACCTGCGCGACCACGTCGCCCCCCTCCTCGTCGGGCGCGACGCGCACCGCATCGAAGACACCTGGCAGCTGCTCTACCGCTCGGCGTACTGGCGGCGCGGGCCCGTCACGATGTCGGCCATCGCGGCCGTCGACATGGCTCTGTGGGACATCAAGGCCAAGCTCGCCGGCGTGCCGCTGTATGAGCTGCTGGGCGGCGCCTCGCGCAGCGGTGCTCTGGTCTACGCGCACGCGTCAGGCAGCGATCTCGCGTCGCTCGGCGACTCCATCCGTGCCCGGCTCGAGGAGGGCCACCGAGCCATCCGGCTGCAGGTCGCGGTCCCCGGAATGGGCGCGATGTACGGCGTGGCCGCGGCTGTGGCAGGGCGCTATGCGTACGAGCCGGCGAAACGGGCAGGTCTCGCAGTCGAGGAGGGCTGGGACTCTGCGCGATATATGCGGCACCTGCCCGGCGTCTTCGAATGGGCGCGGGCCGAGTTCGGCCCCGACGTGCTGCTCCTGCACGACGCGCACCACCGGCTGACACCGATCCAGGCGGCGCGGCTGGGGCGCGAGCTCGAGCCGTACGACCTCTTCTGGCTCGAGGACTGCACGCCGGTCGAGAACCAGGAGTCGCTGCGGCTCGTCCGCCGGCACACCACCACCCCGCTCGCGATCGGCGAGGTGCTGAACTCGGTGTGGGACTTCCGGACGCTGATCCAGGAGCAACTCATCGATTTCGTCCGTGCGTCGGTGACCCACTCCGGCGGCATCACGGGCCTGCGCCGCATCTTCGACTTCGCGGCGCTCTACAACATCCGCTCCGGCAGCCACGGCCCGACCGACATCTCGCCCATCGGCATGGCCGCCGCACTTCATCTCGACCTCGCGATCCACAACTTCGGCATTCAGGAGTACATGGAGCACCAGCCGCTCGCCGGCGAGGTGTTCCGCACGTCGTACTCCTTCGCCGACGGGATGCTGCATCCCGGCGATCAGCCGGGCCTCGGCGTCGACTACGACGACGTGGCGGCCGAGCACTTCCCCTACGAGCCCGCATATCTGCCGACGGCGCGGCTCGTCGATGGAACCGTCCATGACTGGTGAGGGGTGCCGGCTGCCGGCATCCCCGAAGGAGAAGACATGACCGTGCACTCGATGTGGCTGCCCGACGACCTCGCCGACCGCGAGGGCACGGGCCTCCGCGGCCGTTCGATCGCGATCGCCGGCGACGGCGACCTCTTCGACACCGTGCGACAGGATGCCGCGGCCCTCGGCCTGCGACTGGTCGACGCCGCCGGGGGCGACGGCACCGACATCCTCGTCGAGCCGGCCGACGCGGCCGACGCACTCGGACCGGAGTCCTTCGCCCTGACGCGAGGAACCGACCGCACGGTCGTCCGCTATGGCGGAGCATCCGGAGCCCTCTATGGATGGTTCCAGCTGCTGCGCGAGGCGATCCTGGTTCAGCCGCACCGCAGCCCCGCAACGACCCGCCACGAGCCCGCGCACGAGCTGCGCATGCTCGACCACTGGGACAACGTCGCGGTGCATCCGGTGATGGGTCAGGTCGAACGCGGGTACGCGGGCGGATCGATCTTCTACGACGACGGCAGTCTGCGCGACGACCTCACGCGGGTCGAGCGGTATGCGCGGCTGCTCGCCTCGATCGGGATCAACCGGGTCGCGATCAACAACGTCAACGTCCACGCGCGCGAGGCACGACTGCTCACCGACGATCTGCCCGGCGTCGCACGGCTGGCCGGCGTGTTCCGGCGATGGGGAATCCGAACGCATCTGTCGGTGAGCTTCGCCGCACCCCTCACGCTCGGTGGCCTCGGCACCTCCGACCCCCTCGACGACGGAGTGCAGGAGTGGTGGGCCGAGACGGCGAATGGCGTGTACGCCGCGATCCCGGACTTCGGCGGCTTCGTGGTCAAGGCCGATTCGGAAGGGCAGCCCGGTCCCTTCGCCTACGGCCGCAGCCACGCAGAAGGCGCGAACATGCTCGCGCGGGCGCTCGCGCCGCACGGCGGCATGGTGCACTGGCGGGCGTTCGTCTACAACCACCGGCAGGACTGGCGCGATCGTTCGACCGACCGGGCTCGTGCCGCGTACGACCACTTCGCTCCGCTCGACGGCCACTTCGACGACAACGTCGTCGTGCAGGTGAAGTACGGCCCGCTCGACTTCCAGACCCGCGAGCCGGTCTCGCCCGTGATCCCCGCGATGCGCGACACGCGCGTGGCGCTCGAGCTGCAGGTCACGCAGGAGTACACCGGGCATCAGCTCCACGCCGTCTACCTCGCCCCGCAGTGGCGTGAGATCCTCGACTTCCGGCCGTTCGGCGACGAAGGGCGACGCCTGGCCGAGATCGTCCGCGGCGGGATCGTGGCGGTGTCCAACGTCGGCGATGACGTGTTCTGGACGGGGCATCCGCTCGCCCAGGCGAACCTGTACGCATACGGCCGTCTCGCGTGGGACCCGACCCTGGAGCCGGCGGCGATCCTCGACGAATGGATCGCGCTCACCTTCGGCCTGGACGAAGGCGTGCGCGACGGCATCCACTCGATCCTCGACGATTCCTGGCGCACCTATGAGTCGTACACCGCACCGCTCGGTGTCGGCTTCATGGTGTCGCCGCAAGGCCACTACGGACCCGCCGTCGACGGCTACGAGTATTCGCCGTGGGGCACGTACCACTTCGCCGATCGGGACGGCATCGGAGTCGACCGCACCGTCGCGACGGGAACGGGCTACGCGGGGCAGTACCCGTCACCCTGGCGTGAGGTGTACGAGTCGCTCGAGACAGTCCCCGACGAGCTGCTGCTGTTCTTCCACCATGTGCCGTACACCCACCGGCTGCACAGCGGATCGACGGTCATCCAGCACATCTACGACACGCACTTCGCCGGTGTCGAGACCGTCGAGAAGCTTCCCGCGGTCTGGGCCGCACTCGAGGGACGGGTGGATGCCGCGCTCCACGCCCGCGTGAGCGACCGGCTCGCCGAACAGCGACGGTCAGCCGTCGAGTGGCGCGATCAGATCAACACGTACTTCTGGCGCAAGTCCGGCATCCCGGACGAGCGCGGCCGGACGATCTACTGAGGTACGCGCTCCCCCAGTGCGATTCGTCACCCCGCTGTGGGTGAGAAACCGCACGCACGTTGAGAAACCCTCCGGCGCGTGATGTCTCAACCTCTACATGGTTTCTCAACCTCACCCAGCACCCGCGCAGTCGCGTACACGTGTCGGCCCACCAGAGCA
The DNA here is from genome assembly GCF_051364985.1 of Microbacterium sp. I2. Classification (NCBI taxonomy): domain Bacteria; kingdom Bacillati; phylum Actinomycetota; class Actinomycetes; order Micrococcales; family Microbacteriaceae; genus Microbacterium; species Microbacterium sp. I2. The sequence goes on along the minus strand of NZ_JBLWIH010000022.1, from coordinate 118,590 downwards.
GGTGATGCGGGATGCCGTGGGCCACGGCATCCGTCGTCGTCCAGGTGTGAGAAGCCACACGCACGTTGAGAAACCGCACGGAGGTTGAGAAACCGTCCGGGGCGTGGTGTCTCAACCTCTACATGGTTTCTCAACCTCTACGTGGTGGTTCAACGTCGAGGTGCGACCCGGGCGCCCGGGCGCCGGGGCGTGGGGGCGCGCATCGGACCGCGAGTGTCTAGGGCCCGTCGGGCGCGACGAAACGGCCGGTGATGTCGGCGATCATCGGCCGCGCGACCACCCGCGCGAACGCGGCGAAGAAGACGGCCAGGAGCGCCAGCACCCAGTCCGACGAGAACGCGACGATCGCCGTCGCGAGCACGAGATACGACAGCGTGCCGAGGGTGACGAGGGGTTTCGCGGCCAGGTAGTACAGCGCGAGGCGGGCGGTGTCGCGAGCGCGGAAACGGAAGTGCGACGCGATGACGACGCCATTCGCCGACCACAGCGCGACGAAGACCAGCAGCACGACCGACGCGCCGATGAAGAATCCGTCGACGCCCACCACTCCGCCGAACGCGATGTTCATGCCGAGGATCGTCGCGACGACGAGCGCGGGGATCCACACGAAGAGCACATCGCGCAGGTTGCCGACGTACGCCCGCCAGAAGCGGGGCCACACCGAGAGCTCTTCGTCGCGTCCACGTGCCGCCATCGCCGCCATCGCCGACATCGCCGCCGAGAAGGCCGGCCCCAACGGCACCAGGCACAGGGCGTAGAGGGGGAGGTTGGACGGCGCCCGCTCCAGCAGCAGGATGCCGATGAGGCCAGGCGTGGCGGCGAGGAGGAAGCAGATCTCGACGATCACGAACCAGTAGATGACGCCCGTGACTCGCCCGAACAGCTCCCGGCGCGGGTCGGGCGCTCCCCGATCGCCTGTCATGGGCGCCGGCCGTCGTGTGTGTGGTTCGGCATCGGAGACCATCCTGCCCGGTGCAAGGTCGTGTGTCGCCTTCGTCATCGCGCCTCGACGATCAGCACATCCGCCGGACCGAGCTCGAGCGCGTCTCCCTGGGCGATCGAGCGGCCGGTGAGGATGTCTACGCCCGCGAAAGGGGAATCGACCGCCACAGGCACGGCGGCGTGGTTCAGCACGAAGTCGTACCGGCGTCCGGCCACCTCGCGAGTGGTGTGCTCGAGGTCGCGCACGTCGGCGAACGGCCCCTCCAGTCCGTGGCGCTCGAGCACCCGCCGCACCACCCAGTCCACGCCGTCCTGGTCGAGGCACGTGGCGACGTACCAGCCTTCGCCGTCGCCGAACGCGTTGCGCGTCACTGCGGGAGTACCGGCATAGAAGTCCTCGGTGTAGACGCCGACCGCGGTCGCACCCTGCGGCTGCACGACGTCGAACAGGTGGGATGCCGCCACCGTGCGCTCAGCGCCGCCGGGCATCGCCAGCACGACGGGCTGCGAGTGGTCGGGCGGGAGCGAGTCCGTCTCATCCACGCGGATCCCCGTGAGGTCGCCGAGCGGGCCCGGGACGTCCATGAGGAAGGCGTTGTCGTCCTCGTCGACGCGGCCCGACATCACGGTGGTGAGCACGGTGCCGCCACGACGGGCGACGTCCTCCAAGCGTGTCGCCGTGTCGCCCTTGAGCATGTGCAGGAACGGCGCCACCACCACGTCATAGGCCGAGAGGTCGGCGGTCACCGGCACGACATCGACCACCGCTCCCGCCTGCCACAGCGCTTCGTAGTAGGACACCACCTGCGCCTCGTACTTGACGGCGCGGCTGAAGCCGTCCGAGATCTCGAGTGCCCACCACGAGTCCCAGTCGAACAGCAGCGCGACCTTCGCAGGCGTCCGTGCGTCCAGCAGGCGGTCTCCGACCGTGTCGAGCTCGGCTCCGAGCGCAGCGACCTCGAGGAACGCGCGCGTGTCGGTGCGCCCGGCATGGTTCAGGATCGCGCCGTGATACTTCTCGGACGCGCCCTTGCTGTGGCGCATCTGGAAGAATAGCACCGAGTCCGAGCCGTGGGCGACGGCCTGCCACGACCACAGCCGCATCACGCCGGGCCGCTTGACGGGGTTGAAATCCCGGGTCGCCGTCATGGTGGGCGTCTGCTCCATGAGCCAGAACGGCTGGCCGTCCTTGAGGCCGCGCATGAGCGAGTGGCTGAGCGCCATGCGCGAGACCGGAGAGCCGTCGGTGGGGTAGTTGTCCCATGACGCGAAGTCCAGGTGGGCAGCCCAGCGGTGATAGTCGAGGTGCCGGTAGATCGCCATCATGTTCGTGGTGGCGGGAAGGTCGGAGTGGGCGCGGATCGCGTCCTTCTCCTCGCGGAAGGTGCGGAGGATGTTGTCGGTGTTGAACCGGTGATAGTCGAGGGTGATGCCCTGGAATGCGGTGTGGTTGGGGCCGCGCCAGTGCTCCGAGAGCATGTTGGGCGGCACGATCTGCTCCCAGTCGGAGAAGCGGTGCGACCAGAACGTCGTGTTCCACGCGTCGTTGAGGCGATCGAGGGTGCCGTACCTTGCTCGCAGCCACAGCCGGAACTCGGCCGCGCAGTTCTCGCAGTAGCAGAGACCGCCGTACTCGTTGTTGATGTGCCATGCGACCACCGCGGGATGGTCTGCGAATTGCTCGGCGATCCGGCCCGCGACCGCCGCGGCCAGCCGCCGGTAGGTCGGCGAGCTCGCGCAGGCGTTGTGACGCACCCCGAACACGTGCCGCCGTCCTTCGAAGTCCGTGCGGCAGACATCGGGATGCCGCCGCGCCAGCCACGGCGGAACAGCCGCGGTGCCGGTGGCCAGGCACACCTTGCGGCCCTCGGCGTGTGCGCGATCGAGGATCCGCTGCAGCGTCCCGAAGTCGTAGGTCTCTTCGTCGGGCTGCGTGAGGGCCCACGCGAAGACGCCGACCGTCAGCAGGTCGATCCCGGCGAGATCGAACGCCCGGTAGTCGGCATCCCATACCTCCTCGTCCCACTGCTCGGGGTTGTAATCCCCGCCGAAGGGGATCTTGCTCATCGCGGGAAGGGACATCGAAGCTGCTCCAGAAGCGGGTGATGACGGATGCCGCAGCCCCGGGCCTCACGCGGAGACTCGGGGCCGCGGCATCCGTCAGGTGTCAGTTGTTGTTCTCTTCGTACCGTTGGCGGGCCTCATTGACGATGTCGATGTAGGCGCCCATGTTGAGCCCTTCGAGCTCGGCCACGTACGCGTCCCACTCGTCCAGCGAGCGCTGGCCGAGGATGAACTGCGCGGTGTTCTGCCACACGTGGTCCTTCAGGGCCGACTGGTACAGCGAGACCTGCTCGCGCTCCACCTCGCTGAGCGGGGCGGGCGGCGGCAGTTCGAGCACCTCCTTGGTCGACATCTTGTCGAGGAACTCCAGCGTCTCGTCGCGCAGCATCGACCGGTCGAGCTCGAGTGTCGAGCCGTGGGCCAGCGTCCACACGCCGTTGGAGAAGCCGTAGTCGGCCTGTAGGTTCTCGGGTGCGCCGGGGTTCAGTCCCATCGCGGTGATGTTCTCGTTGAGCGTGCGCTTGCCCGAGTCGTCCTTCTCGTAGGTCTCACCCTCGACACCCCACTTGGCGAACTCGAGGCCCTCGTCGGAGTAGTACAGCCAGTCCAGGAACTGCAGCAGCGCCAGGAAGTTCTCGGACTCGGCGACCTCGCTCGAGAGCATGAAGCCGCTGATGAGGCGCTGGCCGTACTGGAAGTTGTCGCCGGCGGGCCCGGCCGGCACCCGGATCATGGCCATCTCGGCATCGGTGCCGAGCTCCTCGACCGTCGTACGGTAGCGGACGATCTCCTGGTCGTTCGTGCCGATCGACAGAGCCTGCCCCGAAGCGAACTTCTGGATCGCCTGGTCGTCGTCCTGCGTCACCGCCTCGGGGTCGAGCAGCCCTTCCTCGACGAGCGAGGCGTAGAACTCGATCAGGTCGCGGTACTCGTCGGTCGCACCGGTGTACTCGAACTCACCGTCCTTATGGGTGAGCCCCTCGCCGAAGCCCCATCCGGCCTGCGTCCCGAAGTTGGGAGCCACGAAGGTGAGTGTGCCCTCGAGCGGGCCGTTGGCCGACCAGCGGTCCGTCATGGGGTAGAGGTCGGGGTAGGCCTCCTTGACCGTGCGCAGCTGCTCGCGGAACTCATCGAACGTCTCGGGCTCGAGGCTGAGGCCGAGCTCTTCCCAGATGTCGCTGCGCACCGCGAACGAGTACTCGGCGCGAGGCTCTTCGCGGAAACCGGGGAACAGGTAGAACTTGCCGTCTTCCTGGCGGAGCTGGTCGAGGTCGGCCTCCATGTCCCACTTCTCGACCTTGTCCATGAAGTTGGGCATGTATTGCACGAAGTCGCTCGCCGGCAGGATCGCGCCGCCCGAGACGAACGACACCTCCTGGCCCGGGTAGGTGACCGAGATGATGTCGGGCGCGTCGCCGGCGCCGATGACGAGCGACTTGCGCTGGTCCCACTCCGACAGCGGAGCGCTGACGAAGTCGAAGGTCACCTTCTGGTTCGCCTCCAGCTCCTGCAGCATCAGCCAGTCCTCGTCGAGGGGATAGTTCGGGTGATCGCGGTAGAAGAGTCCGAACTCGACGGGCTCCGTGGCGGTGAACGTGTCGCCGACCCCGTAGTCCTCCATCGCGCCGACGTCCTTGCCGGTGAAGTCGAACTCCGTCGCCTCGCCTTCGGTCTCTCCGCTCGGAGAGTCGCAGCCGCTGAGGACGAGGGCGCCCGCCGCGAGCAGCGCACCGGCGAGCATCACGCCGCGTCGCGTGCGGCCGATCGCTCGGATCTGCTGTGCCATCAGATTTCCTTTCTTAGGGGGGTCGAGAGGGTGCGTCCCGGGGGCCGGCCGGTCACTGCTTGACCGAGCCGAGCATCACGCCGGAGACGAAGTACTTCTGGATGAAGGGGTAGAGGCAGATGATCGGCAGCACCGTGAGGAGCATCGTGACCGCCTTGACGTTCGAGGCGACCTGCGCCGAGTCGCCCGATCCGCTCCCGGCGCCGAGCGCCTCTGTGCCGGTGGCTGCCGCCAGCAGATTCCTCAGATACACCGTCACCGGGTACAGCTGCGCGTCGTCCATATAGAGGAACGCCGCGAACCAGGAGTTCCAGAACGAGACCGCGTAGAAGAGCACCATCGTCGCGATCACCGCCTTGCTCAGCGGCAGCACGATCTTCCACAGGATGCCGTACGTGGTCAGACCGTCGATCGCGGCCGCCTCTTCGAGGTCCGTCGGGAAGTTCTCGAAGAACGCCTTCATCACCAGCAGGTTGAACACGCTGATCGCGTTCGGGATGACGATCGCCCAGATGGTGTTCTTGAAGCCGAGCGTGTTGATCAGGATGTAGTTGGGGATCAGCCCGCCGTTGAAGAACATCGTGAAGACCGCGACCCCGATGAAGAAGGCCCGCCCCTTGAGGTGCCGCTTCGACAGCGCGTAGGCGAAGGTCGTGGTCAGCACCATCGCGATCGCGGTCGCCACGACCGTGTAGACGACGGTGTTGCCGTAGTTGCGCCAGAACAGCGGGTCGCCCATCACGTAGCTGAACGTCGTGACGTTGAAGCCCTGCGGGATCAGGTTGACCTGGCCCGAGCGGATGTACGCCTCGGAGCTGAACGCCTGCGCGACCACGTTGAGGAACGGATAGAGCGTGACGAAGCAGATCACCACGATGAGCGCCGCATTGATCGCGCGGAACACCGTGTAGCTGCGGGAGTCTCGGATGCCGCCCTGCATCGCGGGCCGGAAGATGCGGTCCGCAGCCTTCCGGGGAACGGTGCGCATGCTCTCGGTCACCACAGGCTCGTCCCCACGACTCGGCGCGAGATCGCGTTCGCGCTCAGGATCAGGGTCAGGCCGATGACCGCCTCGAAGAGGCCGATCGCGGTCGCGTAGGAGAAGTTGCTGGAGATGATGCCCACCCGGTAGAGGTATGTCGAGATGACGTCGGCGGTCGGATACAGGAGCGGGTTGTACAGCAGCAGGATCTTCTCGAACCCGACCGCCATGAACGTCCCGATGTTGAGGATCAGCAGCACGACCATCGTGGGACGGATGCCGGGAAGCGTGACGTGCCAGATCTGCCGCCATCTGCTGGCGCCGTCGATGCGCGCCGCCTCGTAGAGCTGCGGGTCGATCGTGGTGAGCGCGGCGAGATAGAGGATCGTGCCCCAGCCGACGGTCTGCCAGATCTCGGAGCTCACGTAGATCGTGGGGAACCACTGCGGCAGCTGCATGAACGGGATGGCCTCGCCGCCGAAGGACTCGATCCCCTGATTGATCGAGCCGCGCAGAGCGGTCAGCTGCAGGACCATGCCCGCGACGATCACGATCGACATGAAGTGCGGCAGGTACGAGATCGACTGCACGAGGCGCTTGAAGCGGTACGAGCGCAGCTCGTTGAACATCAGCGCCAGGATGATCGGCAGCGGGAAGACGATCACGAGCGCGAGACCGCCCAGCACCAGGGTGTTGGTGAACGCCCGCCAGAACGTCGGGTCGTTGATGAAGAGCTCCACGTACCGCAGGCCGACCCACTCGTCGCCGAACATGCTGCCGCCCGGCCGGAACCGGCGGAACGCGATCACGTTGCCGGCCATCGGGACGTAGCGGAAGATCAGGAGGAAGACCAGCGGCAGGATGAGCAGGGTGTAGAGCCGCCAGTCACGGCGAAGCGCCTTACGCCAGGTCAGCTTGGTCGTCGACCGCTCTCTGAGCGGGCGCCGCGGCCGGCGGCCGCCGGGCCCCGCCCGCCGCTCCTCGTCCTTTTCCGTGCGCAGTTCCACCGCCTCTGCGGTGACGACGCTGTTGTCGATGGACATGCGCTCCCTTGCGTTCTGATGCCTCTGATCCGGCTCGATTTTGGCGCCGAAACTTTCGCCTCGGCCCTCGATACGGGTTGACGCTAACTCGCCGTTGCGCGAATGTCAACGTTTTCATTGTATCGTTTGAGGCGGTGCGACGCCCACCCATGACGGCGGCGGGCATGACGGCATCGAACGGATGGTGAACTGCGTGGCCCGCTTCGACCTCGCCCCCGCGGCGCTCGAGACGTACCGCCCCGACGTCGACGAGCCCTCGGATTTCGACGCGTTCTGGCAGTCGACGATCGCCGGCGCGCGTGAGGTCGACAGCGCCGTCGGGCGCGTCCCCGAGCGTTCCCCGCTTGCGCTCGTCGACGTGGACGACGTCACGTTCCCGGGCTTCGCCGGCGACCCGGTCCGCGCCTGGCTGGTCCTGCCGCGGCACGTGCCGCGGCCGCTGCCCGCGGTGGTCGAATTCGTCGGATACGGCCGTGGCCGCGGGCTCGCGCTGGAGCGCCTGCACTGGCCTGCCGCGGGCTTCGCACAGCTCATCGTCGACACGCGAGGTCAGGGCGGTCAGTGGGGAACCGGTGGCGACACCCCCGACCCGCACGGTGCCGGGCCGGCGGCATCCGGATTCCTCACCCGCGGCATCGAGGACCCCGCCGCGTACTACTACCGTCGGGTGTTCACCGATGCCGTCCGCGCCGTGGACGCGATCCGCTCGTTCCCCGAGGTGGACCCCGACCGGGTGGCCGTCACCGGCAACAGTCAGGGCGGGGCGATCGCGATCGCCGCTGCAGGGCTGTCGCAGGGGCTCATCGGCGCCCTGCCCTCCGCCCCGATCCTGTGTCACGTGCGCCGCGGAATCGGCCTGACCGACGCCGATCCCCACTCCGAAGTGACGCGGTACCTCTCCGTGCATCGCGGCGCGGAGCGGCAGGTCTTCGAGACCCTGTCGTACTTCGACGGGGTCAACTTCGCCAAGCGCGCGACCGTACCCGCCCTGTTCGGCGCCGGGCACATGGACACGATCTCGCCGCCGTCGACCGTGTACGCCGCGGCCAACCACTGGGCGGGCGGCGCCGAGACGGCCGCCTATCCGTGGAACGGTCACGAAGGCGGCGAAGGCCGCCACCAGCTGCGGCAGCTGGAGTGGCTCACCGATCGCGCACAGGGAACGGTGCCGTCGTGAGCCTGCAGACCCTTCCTCGCCTGACACGCGCCGAGCTGACCCGCGCCGGACACGCGGCTGCTGCACCGCCGGTACGCATCGTGCACCTCGGGGCCGGCGCCTTCCACCGGTCCCACCAGGCCTGGTTCACCGCCCACGCGACGGATGCCGCGGACTGGGGCATCGCGGCGTTCACCGGCCGGCGCGACACGGTCGCGCGGCAGCTCGGCCCCCAGGACGGTCTGTTCACCCTCGTCGAACGGGGTCCCGGCACCGACCGCTTCGAGGTGATCCCGGCGATCGCCGAGGTGCGGCCGGCCTCGGACGCCGCCCGGTTCACGGCTCTCATGACCGCCGCCGCGACGGCGGTGGTCACACTCACCGTCACCGAGGCCGGCTACCACCAGCGCGCCGACGGAGCGCTGGATCTGCAGCATCCGGCCGTCCTCGACGACATCCGCGCCCTGCGCGGCGACCACCTCGCCGACACGCGCACGCCGACGGGCCGGCTGCTGGCGGGCCTGTCCGCACGAGCACGCGCCGGGGCGCCGCCGCTGACCGTCGTGCCGTGCGACAACGTGCCGGCCAACGGCGAGCGCCTGCGGGGCGCGATCCTCGCCCTTGCGCAGCACACCGGTCACGAAGGAGCGGTCGCGGGCACGGCGTTCGTCACGACGAGCGTCGACCGCATCACGCCCCACACGACCGACGAGGATCGTCGCGCCGTCGCCGACGCGACCGGCTGGCGCGACGAGGGCGTCGTCGTCGCCGAGCCCTTCGCCGACTGGACGCTGTGCGGAGACTTCGCCGGCGAGCGGCCGGCATGGGAGAGCGCCGGCGCGCGGTTCGTCCCCGACATCGAGCCGTACGAGCGACGCAAGCTGCTGCTGCTCAACGGCGGACACCTCGTCCTGGCGTTCGGGGGGCTGCTGCGGGGGCACGCGACCGTCGCCCAGGCGATGGCCGACGACCGGTGCCGCCGCGACCTCGACACGTTCTGGGACGAAGCCGCCCGCGCCGCCGGGTCGGTCGACACGCGCGACTATCGCGCTGCCCTCGTGCGCCGCTTCGAGAACGGCCGAATCGAGCACCGCCTGACGCAGATCGCCGTCGACACCGTGACGAAGATCCGCATGCGCATCCTGCCGGTCCTCGCCCACGAGCGCGCTGAGGGCAGGCCGGGTTCCGGGGCGATGGCGGTCGTGCGCGCGTGGGGCGACAGCATCCGTTCCGCCCGCATCGACGGCGAGACGGATGCCGCAGCCGCGCTGGCACGGCTGCTCGACGGCGCCGACCCCGCCCTCGCAGCCGACATCGGCACGGCGGCCTTCCACCCCTGACAGCGACGAGCCGGCGACCGATCCGCCGGCGCCCGACAACCGAGGAGAGCGATGCACATCGACAAGGCGGAAGTGATCGTCACGAGCCCGGACCGCAACTTCGTGACGCTCAGACTGACGACCGACGACGGAGTGACGGGGCTGGGCGATGCGACGCTCAACGGCCGCGAGCTCGCGGTCGTGTCGTACCTGCGCGACCACGTGGTGCCCCTGCTGATCGGGCGCGATGCCCACCGCATCGAGGACACCTGGCAGTTCCTCTACCGCAGCGCCTACTGGCGGCGCGGGCCGGTCACGATGGCCGCGATCGCCGCGGTCGACATGGCGCTGTGGGACATCAAGGGCAAGGCGGCCGGCATGCCGGTGTACCAGCTGCTCGGCGGCGCGTCCCGCAACGGCCTGCTCGCCTACGGGCATGCGTCGGGCCGTGATCTTCCCGAGTTGTTCGACAGCATCCGGTCGCACCAGGAGCAGGGCTACCGCGCCATCCGGGTGCAGACCGGGGTGCCGGGTCTGGCCTCGATCTACGGCATCGCGTCGAACGCGACCTACGAGGCCAACGCCGGCGTGCGGTACGACCACGAGCCCGCCCAGCGCGGCGCGCGTCCGGCCGAGGAGGACTGGGACACCCGGTCGTACCTGCGCCACGTCCCGACGGTGTTCGAGGCGGTGCGCGGCGAGTTCGGCCCCGAGATCCCGCTGCTGCACGACGCCCATCACCGGCTGACGCCGATCCAGGCCGCGCAGCTGGGCAAGTCGCTCGAGCCGTTCGACCTGTTCTGGCTCGAAGACGTCACACCGGCCGAGAACCAGGAAGCCCTGCGGCTGGTACGCCAGCACACCACCACGCCGCTGGCCATCGGCGAGATCTTCAACACGGTGTGGGACTACCAGCAGATCATCCGCGAGCAGCTCATCGACTACGTCCGCTCCGCCGTCACCCACACCGGCGGAATCTCGCACCTCAAGAAGGTGCTCGATTACGCGTCGCAGTATCAGATCAAGTCCGGTATGCACGGGCCGACCGACATCTCACCGGTGGGGATGGCCGCCGCCATGCACCTGGGGCTGTCGATCCACAACTTCGGCATCCAGGAGTACATGAAGCACGGCGCCAAGACGGATCAGGTGTTCCAGCAGTCCTTCACCTGGCAGGACGGATTCCTCCACCCCGGCCACCAGCCGGGCCTGGGGGTCGAGCTGAACACGGACGAAGCCGATCGGTACCCCTACGTGCAGGCGTATCTGCCGTACAACCGGCTCGCTGACGGCACGGTGCACGATTGGTGATCACGCGCTACGACCTCCGATAGTTTCGAGGATCTAGGATCGGCTCCATGGCAGACGGACAGCGGATCACGCTCGCCGAGATCGCGGCAGAGGCGGGCGTCTCGCTCGCGACGATGTCGAAGGTGCTCAACGGCCGCACCGACGTCGCCCCCGCGACGCGCGCACGTCTCGAGGAGCACCTCGCGCGCCACGGGTACAAGCGGCGCAACGTGGCGCAGCGCAGCGATTTCGTCGAGCTCGTCTTCCACGAGCTCGAGCCGAGCTGGTCGATGGAGGTCATCGAGGGCGTCGAAGAGGTCGCGCACGCCGCGGGACTGTCGGTCGTGCTCACGGTGAGCGGCGACCGCCACGCGCCCTCGGCGGACTGGATCGACGGCGTCCTGCGCCGGCGGCCGGTCGGCGTCGTGCTGGTGTTCTCCGACATCGAGCCGCGCTATCGCGAGAAGCTGCGTTCGCGCGGAATCCCCTTCGTCATCGTGGACCCGGCCGGCGACCCGTCGCCGGATGTGCCCTCGGTCGGGTCGGCGAACTGGTCGGGCGGGCTGATGGCCACACGCCACCTCATCGAGCTCGGCCACCGGCGGATCGCGGCCATCACCGGCCCCGAAGACATGATGTGCTCGCTCGCCCGCGTCGACGGTTACCGCTCGGCGATGAACGCCGCGGGGCTGCCGATCGATCCCGCGCTCATCCGCTTCGGCGACTTCCACCCGGGCGGCGGCGAGCATCGCGCGCGCGAGCTGCTGGCGCTCGCGGACCCGCCGACGGCGATCTTCGCCGGCAGTGACCTGCAGGCGCTCGGCGCCATCGCGGCCGGCGCCGCGGCGGGCCTGCGCGTACCCGACGACCTCTCGGTGGTCGGGTACGACGACATCGCTCTCTCTCGCTGGATGAGCCCGCAGCTGACGACGATCCATCAGCCGCTTCGGCGTATGGGCGAAGAAGCCACGCGGCTCGCGCTGCGCCTCGCCGACGGTGCGACCGTCGACACGCTGCGCATGGACCTCGCGACGCATCTGGTGGTGCGCGGCAGCACCGCTCCGCTCGCCTGAGACCTCGGCACTCCGTGGGGACCCGCGGTCGCAGCATCCGTCGCCGGATCAGGTGATCTCGCCGACGTAGGACGGTTTCGCCGCGAACCACCTACGCACGCGAAATCACCTGATCCCAGGTCACCGACAGAACCCGCGCCGCCGCAGCAGCATCGCCTCGAAAGTTGCGGCTGAGTTTTCGTAACATTTCCGCAACCGAGCGCTCCACGCGGGCGCTAGCGGGATTAGTTGCGAGCACCACAAATGGAGCGCAAGGAGCGCGTTGTGACTCGAGGCCGTACCCGTCTGTCTCTGACCGTTGTAGCCGCCACGGCCGCCCTGCTGGCCGGACCCCTTCTTCCTGCCGCCGCGATCGCGGCCGAGCCGATCGTCGTCCTCTCGAGCGACTTCGAGACGTCGGCAGATCCCTGGACGGGCCGTGGAGCGACCATCGCGACGACGGATGCCGCAGCTCACAGTGGCACTCAGAGTCTCGCGATCACGGGCCGCACCAGCAACTGGAACGGCGCGGCGGACGGCGGACTGTTCCAGCCCGGGTCGAGTACACGGTGTCGGCGCGGGTGCGCCTGCTCGACCCGGCGGGGGCCGCGACGGGAGTGAACCGCGGCATCAACCAGCCGGGCGCGGCGAACGAGTACCCGTGGGTGGGGTCGCGGCCCCCGGGACGAAGGGCCGGGCGGCGCTCTCCATGAGAGTGCGCGGACACCGGCCCTTCGTCGGTGCGGCGATTCAGGGCTCGGGGGTGACGATGACCTCGGCGTGCAGCGCCCGGTCGAACCCGACGTGGCGGGGCTCTCCGGTGATCCGCACCGAACGGGTCGCGACGATGTCGGCGCTGGAACGTCCGAAGCCGAGCACGATCTCGCCCGGCTCCACCACGCGGCGCCCGTCGGGTCCGGTGAAGGCGGCGAGATCCGCCGGAACCCGGAACGACACGCGCACCCGTTCGCCGGCCTCGAGCGGCACGCGCGCGTACGCGACGAGCCGCTGCACCGGGCGCACGACCGACGCGACGGGGTCGTGCAGGTACAGCTGCACGACTTCGACACCGGCCCGGTCGCTCGCGTTGCCGACATGGATCGACACCGTGACCGAGCCGTCGGTGGGCAGCTCCGTGACCGATGCGACGGGATCGGACCACACCGACAGTGCATAGCCGAGACCGTGGCCGAACGCGTACGCCGGCGACGGATCGATGTTCGATACCCCATTCGGCCGCGCCAGGGTCGAGGCGAGGTACGTCGAGGGCTGTGCGCCCGGGTCTCGGGGCACGCTCACCGGCAGCCGGCCGCTCGGGTTGACGCGGCCGCTCAGCACACCGGCGATCGCGCCGGTGCCCTCCTCCCCCGCGAAGAACGTCTGCACGATGGCGGCGGCGCGCTCGGGTGCCGAGCCGAGCGCGTACGGGCGGCCGGCCAGCAGGGTCACCACCGTCGACGTGCCCGTGGCCAGTGCACTGTCGAGCACGGCGTCGAGCAGGGCCTGCTGCGCGCCGGGCAGCGTGAGGTCGGCTGCATCGCAGCCCTCGCCACTCGTGCCGCGGCCGAACAGTCCCGCACGGTCGCCGAGGGCCAGCACCACGACATCCGCGTCGCGGACCGCGGCGAGCGCCTCGTCGAAGCCGTCCGTCTCGCCGCCGTCGATCGTCGTCCCGGCGGCGTGCACGATCTCGGCGTGCGGGAACTCGGCCGCGAGCGCCTCGCGCAGGGTGGGCAGCGAGATGCCGATGGGGAACTCCGGATGCCGCACGCCCACGTGCGACGGGAACGAATAGCATCCCAGCACGGCGTACGGGTCGTCGGCGACGGGGCCGACGACGGCGATGCGGGCGGCGGGAGCGAGCGGCAGCACGCCGTCGTTGCGGAGCAGGACGACCGCTTCTTCGGCGATGCGGCGTGCCAGCACGCGGTTGGCCGGCGGATCGAGGTCCACGCGCCCGCGGACCCCGTCGGCTGACGGGTCGGGAATGTCCGCGAGCGCGTCGGGCACCGGCGACCAGTCGGGATCGAGCAGGCCGAGCTCGGCCTTCTGGCGCAGCACGCGGCGCAGCGCCCGGTCCACGAGCGTCTCGTCGACCTCGCCGGCCTCGACCGCGCGCACGAACTCGGAGCCGAAGGTCTTCACCGTGGGCAGTTCGACGTCGATGCCCGCCGCGAGGGCTGCGGCCGCGGCATCCGTCCACGTCTCGGCGACGCCGTGCAGCTGCCGCAGGAAGGCGATCGCGAAGTAGTCGGCGACGACCGTGCCCTCGAAGCCCCACTCGTCGCGGAGCAGCGCGGTCAGCAGACGGGCGTCGGCGGCGGTCGGGATGCCGTCCAGGTCGGTGTACGAGTTCATCACCGATCGCACGCCGCTCTCGCGGATCGCCATCTCGAACGGCGGCAGCAGCACGTCGGCGAGCTCTCGCGGACCGACCGACACCGGCGCGAGATTGCGCCCGCCCTTGGAGGCGGAGTAGCCGACGAAGTGCTTGAGCGTCGCCACGACGCCCGTCGACTCGACACCCTGGATGTACGCGGTGGCGACGGTGCCCACGAGGTACGGGTCCTCGCCGATCGTCTCTTCCACCCGGCCCCACCGCGCGTCGCGCACGACGTCGAGCACCGGGGCGAGCCCCTGATGCACCCCGACCGAGCGCATGTCGGAACCGATCCGCTCGCCCATCTCGCGCACCAGCGCGGGGTCGAATGTGGCACCCCAGCTGAGCGGCACCGGGTAGGCCGTGGCGCTCCACGTCGCGAAGCCCGCGAGGCACTCCTCGTGCGCGAGGGCCGGGATGCCGAATCGGTTCGCGGCCACGATCCGCTGCTGCGCACGCTGCAGCGACAGCGCGCCCGTCGCCGGATCGACCGGCGCCGTGCCGAACGGACGGGTCAGCTGGCCGAGGCCCGACGGCAGGATCGCGTCGAGGTCGATGTGGTCGTCCATGTCGTGCTGATGCGGCGCGACGTCCTCGCCATCGTCGGATGCCCCGACCCACACGCCGTACAGCTGCGCGACCTTCTCGGCCACCGTCATCTCGGCCACGAGCGCGTCGACGCGCTCGTCGACGGGCAGCGCCGTGTCGTTCCACGGACCGCTCATGCCTGGGCCCCCGCGCCGGGAGGCTCCGGGCGACGCGCCAGCGGCGCCTGGAGGGGGCGTGGGGATCGTCGTGGCCTGATCGTTCAGGGTCATCCCTTCACCGCTCCTGTCAGTCCGCCCACGATGCGCTTCTCTGCAAGGAGGAAGAACGCCAGCGCAGGGATCATCGCCAATGAGGTGTAGGCCAGGATCGCACCGGTGTTTTGCGAGTACTGGCTGGAGAACTGCGTCACCCCGAGCGGCAGCGGCCACAGCTCCTGCGGGAGGCTGCCGGTGCTGATCACGAGCAGCGGGAGAAGGTAGCCGTTCCAGCTGGCGACGAACGCCAGGATGCCGACGGTGATGAGACCGGGCTTGGACAGCGGCAGCATGATGCGCCAGAAGAACCCGATGCGCGTGGCACCGTCGATCATCGCCGCCTCCTCGAGCTCGGCGGGGATCGCACGCAGGAATGGCACCAGGATGATGATCGTGGTGGGCAGCGCGAACGCGATGCCCGGGATGACCACGCCCAGATACGTTCCGTGCAGGCCGAGCGTACGCAGCAGCAGGGTCAGCGGCAGCGCGGCGACGGTCAGCGGGAACATGAGGCCCGCCGCGAAGAGGGTGTACAGCCCCTGACGCCCGCGGAAGTCGTAGCGTGCCAGCACGAAGGCGGCCATGAGCCCCGCCACGACGACACCGACGGTCGTGGCGACCGCCAGCACGGTACTGGCGAAGACGTTGCCCCAGAAGCGCGGAGCGCCGAGCACCTCGGTCCAGTTCTGCAGCGTCCACGGGTCGGGGAAGCCCGCCGGGTTGGCGTTGAGGTCGGCGGTGGTGCGCAGACCGCCCATGAAGACGTAGAGGACGGGTCCGACGGCGATCGCCGCGACGACGAGCGCCACGAGGTAAACGAACGGCTGGCCCCAGTCGAACCCGCGTCGAACGGGCTGGACGTCGCGCGACTCGGTGCCGCCGGTGACGATGGTGGTGGTGGCCGACATGTCAACGCACCTCTCTCTTGCGGCGGACGCCCGGCTCGCGCCCGCGGCGGGCACCGGCTCCCGTGATCGAACCCGCGAGGTCGCGGCGCAGCGCGAATCGCTGATACACGAGGGCGATGACCAGCGAGATGACGAACAGGATCACGGCGATGGCGCTGCCGTAGCCCGGCTGCCCGGCGAACTGGCCCTGCTGCACCATGTAGGTCGCCATGGACTCGGTGCCGATCCGTCTCACCGCCGGCGAGACGGTGACCCAGATCATGTCGAAGACCTGCAGCGACCCGATGATCGACAGGAAGGCCCAGATGCGGATCGTGGGGCCGAGGAGCGGCAGCGTGATGTACCGCTGGATCTGCCACCAGCTGGCACCGTCGATCGCCGCGGCCTCGGCCAGCTCGTCGGGGACGCCCTGGAGCCCGGCGAGCATGAGCAGGATCGCGAATCCGATGTACTTCCACGTCAGGATGAAGAAGATGGTCCACAGCGCGAGCGTGGGGTCGGCGAGCCAGTTCTGGGCCAGAGCACCGAGGCCGATCGACTCGAGGGTCGCATTGAGCGCGCCGGAGGGCTGCAGGATGAGGCGCCACGACAGACCCGCGATGACCTCGGCGAGCACGTACGGCACGAAGATCAGCAGCCGGAAGACGCTGCGACCGCGCAGGCGCCTGTTCAGCAGCAGCGCGATGGCGATCGCGATGGGGCCCTGCACGAGCAGCGACATGAACAGGATGAAGAACGTGTTGCCGATGGCGCGCTGGAACTCGGGTGTCGTCAGCGCGCGCACGTAATTGTCGAGGCCGATGAACCGGTCAGAGTCGGCGAGATGCGACCACTGGAACGCCGGCGGCAGGTTGTAGAGGCTGTAGACCGCCGCGAGGATCACCGGCAGGATGACGAAGCCGAGGAACAGCACGAGGGCGGGAGTGACGAAGAAGAAGATCTCGAGGCGCTTGCGCCCCTCGCCGCGCCGCTTCGGGCGCACGGGTGCAGGGCCCGGGCCCGCGGTGACCGCGGGCCCGGGGGTGGTGAGAGTGGTCATGGCCTACAGAGTCGCTGCCGCGTCCTGCATGCGCTTGACGACGTCTTCGGGCGAACCGTTGCCGGCGAACAGGTTGACGATTCCCTCGTTCATGGCGTTGCCGACGGTGGTGCCGAACGCGGTGTCGAACCAGAGCTGGACGAAGGATGCCTCGGCAAGGCCCGCCGCGACGGCCTGGAGGTTCTCGTCCTCGATCGCGTCCTGTGCCGCGGGCACCGTCGGGATGCCGGAGCCGCTCTCGGCGAAGCGTCGCTGCACGTCTTCGCTCATGATGTACGCGAGCAGGTCGGCGCACTCCGGCGGGGCCTCGGCCGCGCAGCCGAAGCCGTCGCCGCCGCCCAGCGCGGCCGTCGGGTCGCCGGCCGCCCCCTCGATGCCGGGCATCGGGAACCAACCGAGGAACGGCGGAACCTGCTCGTCGGGAGTGAGCCCGCCGATCGTGCCGACGTTCCAGTGACCCATGAGCTCCATGGCCGCCTGGCCGTTGGCGATCATCCCCGCCGAGCTGCCTGCGCCCTCCTGCGGGACCGTGCCCAGGAAGCCGTCCTGGAACGGCTCGAGGCCGATGAACTCCTGCAGCTGCTCGCCGGCCTCGACCCAGCACGGGTCGCTGAAGTCGAACTCGGTCTCTGCCGCCGCGAGCGTCTCGGGGGAGCAGGACTTGAGCGCGAACTGGTACCACCAGTGCGCGGCGGGCCAGCCAGCACCGGCGCCGACTGCGATCGGCACCACGCCGGACTCGCGGAGCGCGCCGACGGCGTCGACGAGCTCATCGAAGGTCTCGGGCACCTCGACGCCGGCCTCGTCGAACATGTCGGTGTTGTACCAGAAGCCCTCGATGCCGAACGTGAAGGGGATGGCGTAGGTCTCGCCGCCGACCTGCCACGGGCCGACGGTGGCGCCGACGCTCTCGATGGTCTCGGGGATGGCATCGTCGAGCGGCATGAGGTAGCCGTTCTCGACCTGGTCGCGCAGTTCGCCGCCCGGCCACACCTGGAAGAGGTCCGGCGGGTCGCCGGCCGCGAGCGCGTTGGGGATGAGGGTGCGCTGCAGCTCCTCGTTCTGGTAGCCGGTCTGCTCGACATTGACGCCCGGGTTGGCCTCCTCGAACTCGGTCGCCACTTCCTCCCAGACATCGGGCAGGGGGCCGTTGGTGGCGTTGTGCCACCACGTGATCGTGACGTCGCCGCCATCGCCGCCGTCGCCGCCGTCGCCTGCGGCGCATCCGGCGAGCGCTCCGGCCGCGATACCTGTGGCGGCGACTGCGGCGAAGACGCGCATCTTGCTGCGTGTGTTCATCTTCGAACCTCTCGAAAGTTTCGACGTCAACGTCGAAAGTGATGTGGACTCGGCAAGAGTACGACGGAACCAGATTTGAGGTCAAGGCCAACAAATACCGATTCGGCAACGGCCCAGCCCCTACAGTGAGGATCGTGAGTGATCCGACACCGGCGGAGGGCGTCCGACAGCGCAATCTCGCTCGCCTCCTGCGCCTGGTCCACCTGGAAGGACCGCTCTCGCGCGCAGCGCTCACGGAGTCGACCGGATTGAACCGCTCGACCATCGCCGACCTCGTCGCCGAGCTCGCCCGCGAAGGGCTCGTGGTCGAGCGCGCGCCCGACCCGTCGCGCCGTGTCGGCCGCCCCTCCCCGGTCGTCGCCGCCGATCCGCGCGTCGTCGCCGTCGCGGCCAACCCCGAGGTCGACGCGCTCACGATCTCGGCCGTAGGCCTTGACCGCGGCATCCGTCTGCGCGAACGCATCGAGGTCGACCACCTGCTCACCCCCGACGAGACGGCGCAGCTCATCGCCGACCGCATCGCTCTCTGGCGCGACGGTGCGCTGGCCGCGTCACGCGTGGTCGCCGTGGGCGTCGCTGTTCCGGGTCTCGTGCGCGCCGCGGACGGGCTCGTGCGCAACGCTCCGCACCTGCGCTGGACCGAAGCGCCCGTGCGCGACCTCGTCGCGGACGCGACGGGGCTGCCGACCGCGGTCGACAACGACGCGACGCTCGGAGCACTGGCCGAGCATCTTTTCGGCGCCGCGCGCGGCATCGACCACGTGGTCTACCTCAACGGCGGCGCGAGCGGCATCGGCGGCGGGCTCATCGTGCACGGGATGCCGGTGGCAGGAGCCGGCGGTTACGCGGGCGAGTTCGGCCAGAACCGGCCGGGCATCGCCTCCGACGCCGACCGCCGCGCCGATCACGGCGTGCTGGAGGACGAGGTGAGCCGCGCGCGCCTGCTCGCCGCGGTGGGCCTGCCGTCCGCCGACGAGCCGACGCTGGCCAGTGCGGTCGCCGGGGCCGGTGCCACCGCGGCCGACGAGGTCGCGCGGCAGCGCCGCATCCTGTCCACCGCCCTGTCGAACGCCGTCAACGTGCTCAATCCGTCGGTGGTCGTGCTGGGCGGCTTCCTCGCGACGATCGCCGAGGTCGACATCCCCGGGCTCACCGCGCTGGTGCGCGAGCAGGCGATGGCTGCCAACGGCGACGACCTCGAGATCCGCGTCGCCTCGCTCGCGGAGGACCGTCTGTTGATCGGCGCGGCGGAAGCCGCCTTCGCCGAGCTGCTGCGCGACCCCACCTCCTGACGACAGGCCACGGGCCGACTTCTGGAAACGGTCGCTTCGACAGGCACTGAACCCCGCGCGCGGGCTGCCGCCGACCCGGCGATGCGGTCGCCTCGACAGGTCAACCGGTCTTCAGCCGGAGGTGTGCAGGTTCACATGTCCTGTGCACCGCCGGTTGACCTGTCGGCGAGCACGCATCCCACGGCGGGGACGCGCCCTCGGTTCAGCCCCGCCAGTCCGCGGCAGGGGTGAGCGGCACGAGATCCGGGCGCGGAACGGTGGTCGTGAGCGTCTCGCGCACGCCCGATGCCGCCGAGGCCTGCAGCAGCGTCATGATCTCGAGCACGTGCAGCGCCATGTCGCCGCTCGCGCGCCCGTCGCCCGCGACGAAGTCGATCAGCCCGACGCCGCGGCCGGCGTCGACGTAACCGGCCGACGGCTCAAGGGTCTGCCACTCGCCGCTGCCGCGCGCTGCGGCAGGATGCAGGCGCACGTCACCGGCGAACTGGTTGGGGTCGGGGACGATCAGCGATCCCTCCACGCCGTGGACCTCGATCGGCGCGGTCGTGGAGGCGACCCCGTCGAAGCTCATGGTCACCGTGGAGAGGGCGCCGGATTCGTGATGCAGGATGCCGGTGAGATGCGTGTCGACCTCGACGACGATGCTCTCCCCCGCGCGCGGTCCCGACGCGATCACGCGCGTGGCACGCGAGCGCGACGCGGCGCCCGAGACCGAGGTGACGGCGCCGAGCAGCTGCACCAGAGACGTGACGTAGTAGGGGCCCATGTCCAGCAGCGGCCCGCCGCCCTGGAGGTAGTAGAAGTCGGGTTGCGGATGCCACGACTCGTGCCCCGCCGAGATCCAGGTGGCCGCCGCCGACACCGGCCGGCCGATGAGTCCCGCGTCGATCGCGGCGCGGGCCGTCTGCACTCCGGTGCCCAGCACCGTGTCGGGCGCGGATCCCAGGCGCGTGCCGGCGGTGGCCGCGGCATCCGTCATGCGACGCGCGTCGTCCAGCGTCGCCGCGAGCGGCTTCTCGCCGTACACGTCCTTGCCGCTGGCGATCGCGGCGAGGGCGATCTCGGCGTGCGCTCCGGGGACGGTGAGGTTGAGCACCGTCCGGATGCCGGGGTCGGCGAGCAGCTCGGCGGGACTCAGGGCGCGGCATCCCGGGATCGCTTCGGCCGCGGCGGTGGCGCGCTGGGGATCGAGGTCGGCGACGGCGGCGATGCGCACCGCGTCGGCGCCCCGCAGCGTGTCGAGGTACTGCTTCGAGATGACGCCGAGGCCGACGATGCCTACCGGGTGCGAGCTGCCCACAGCATTCCCCTCTCGATGATCGTGCGCACGTTCGCGTCCTGCAGCACGTCGGGGCTGTGACCCGGCGTGGCCACGAAGACGCGGCCACGGCCCCAGTTGCGCGTCCACACGGCGGGCGAGACGATCGGCCGGTGCCACGGGTGGTACGGCTGCACCGGGTGGGTCGTGGTGGCGAGCACATCGTTCAGGTCGTCGTGCAGCACCCAGTACTGCTCGGTGTGCAGCGTGAAGTCGTCGAGGCCGGCCAGGATCTCGTGGCTCCGGCCGAGGTCGGTGAGTGCGACCGTGTAGTCGAGGTAGTTGTCGGACTGGTCGCCGTGCACCTCATCGGGGTGCTTCGAGGGATGCGTGGCGAACTGGCCGCCGACGAGCTGCAGATAATCCGAGCTCGCGCGGTACGAGTCCGCGATTCCGCCGTGCCAGCCCGCGAGACCCGTGCCGGCCGCGACCGCATCGCGAAGGCCGCGGACGGCCTCCTGCGAGATCTGCGACATCGTGACGCACTGCACGATCAGATCGGTCGCGGCCATGCGGTCGGCCTCGGCGTAGACCGCTGGATCCGTCTCGATCGCGACGTCGAAGCCGCTCTCGCGCAGGAAAGGCACGAACACCTCGGTCGCCTCGACCGGGTGGTGGCCGTCCCATCCGCCGCGGACGACGAGTGCCGTGCGGGTCATGCGGCAGGCCCCGCGGGTGTCGTTGCCGTGACGACGATCGCGCACGTGCGCCCCGTCGCGGTCGTCTCGGGCTGCGAGAGGGATGTCTTCGACGTCATTGCCAGGCCTTTCCAGGCTTCGACGATGCCACGGGCACTCGTGAGCGTCGAGTCGTTTGCGCAAAACCTCCGCCTTGCGCGAGGGTGTCCTCATGGCACCATCCCCGCGCCCCTCGCCGAGATTCCATCGGACGGCCGAGGCGGCGCGTGGCACCCACCGTCTCGGCCGCCGTATGGATTCTCGCGGCGATGGTGGAGGGCGACGCGCGCGTGGGTGACGGGATGCCGTCACGTGTGACGCTCGCGGACGTCGCCGCGCACGCGGGGGTCAGCGTCGCGACGGCCTCGCGGGCACTGTCGGGCCGCGGGGATCTCGCCCCGGCGACGCGGCGACGCGTCCTCGCGTCGGCGCGCACGCTGGGATTCGCGCGCGACCCTGCCGCGGGCGGGCGGCCGCCGGGCTCGGCCCGCCTTCTCGATCTCGTGCTCGGGGGATTCCACAACGCCTACTCCGACGAGGTCACGGCGGGTGCCCGCAGCGCCGCCGCGGCGGCAGGGTACGACCTCGTGCTCACCGAAGAGCGTGACGCCCCGGACGACGACTGGCCGATGCGCATCCGCCGGCGCGGGTCGGCGGGCGTCGTCCTGGGCCTCATCGCTCCCACCGGATCGCAGCTGGCGACGCTGACGGATGCCGAGATCCCGGTCGTGCTGATGGATCCGCAGGCCGAGACATCGCGGGGTCTCACGCGCGTGCAGACCACCGACCGGGAGGGCGCCGAAGCCGCGGCGGCGCACCTGGCCGAACGCGGCGCGACGCGGTTCGCGATCGTGGTCGGCGTACCGGCGTACCGCTACGGGCGCGCGCGGCTCGAGGGCTTCCGCGCCGGACTGAGCGCGGTGCGGCCCGGGGCCGAGGCCGCGGTCGTCACGGCGGATTGGGGTGCGGTCGCCGCGCGAGAGGGCCTCGTGCCCCTGATGCGGGACCTCGGCGCCGGTGAACGCTTGGGCGTGTTCGCCAGTACCGACGAGATGGCGTCGGGAGCATTCGCCGCTGCGGCCGCCACCGGTCTCAGCATCCCGGACGACGTCCTCGTGGTCGGCTTCGACGATCTGCGCGGCGCGCGCTGGCTCACCCCGCCGCTCACGACCGTGCGGCAGCCGATCCGCGAGATGGCGGCCGCGGCGGTGACGGCCCTCGCCGACGCCGCCGCCGGCGCACCCCTGCCGCCGTCGCCGATCGTGCTGCCGACCCGTCTGATCGAACGCGGCTCGACCTGATCGTCCGGACGGACCGGTGCCGGTGGCATCCGAACCGGACGAACCGTCCCCCCACCGCGCGGGGGTCACGCGAGTAGCGTGGGACCACGTCAGACGGAAGGCCAGCCATGTCGACAGCGACCGAACGCCCCACCCGCACCGAGCGCCCCGCCAGGACTGAAGCAGAGCTGCAGCAGATGGCCAAAGACCACCTGTGGATGCACTTCGCCCGGCAGTCGGTGATGTCCGAGGGTCCCGGCGTGCCGATCATCGTGAAGGGCGAGGGCCACCACATCTGGGACTCCCAGGGCAAGCGCTACATCGACGGGCTCGCCGGCCTCTTCGTCGTGGCGGCCGGGCACGGCCGCAAACGGCTCGCCGAGGTCGCCGCGAAGCAGGCGGAGGAGCTCGCGTTCTTCCCGATCTGGTCGTATGCGCACCCGGCCGCCATCGAGCTCGCCGACCGCCTCGCCGACTACGCGCCGGGCGACCTCAACAAGGTCTTCTTCTCCACCGGGGGCGGCGAGGCCGTCGAGACGGCGTTCAAGCTCGCGAAGTACTACTGGAAGCTGCAGGGCAGGCCCACCAAGCACAAGGTGATCTCTCGCGCCGTCGCCTATCACGGCACGCCCCAGGGGGCACTCGCGATCACCGGCATCCCGGCAATGAAGGAGATGTTCGAGCCGGTCACGCCTGGCGGGTTCCGCGTGCCCAACACCAACTTCTACCGCGCCGCCGACATGGGCGCCCCCACCGGCAGCCTCGAGGAGTTCGGGGTGTGGGCCGCCGACCGCATCGAGGAGATGATCCAGTTCGAGGGCCCCGAGACCGTGGCGGCGGTCTTCCTCGAGCCGGTGCAGAACTCGGGCGGATGCTTCCCCCCGCCGCCCGGCTACTTCCAGCGCGTGCGCGAGATCTGCGACAAGTACGACGTGCTGCTCGTGTCGGACGAGGTCATCTGCGCGTTCGGCCGCATCGGGCACATGTTCGCGTGCGACGCGTACGGCTATCAGCCCGACATGATCACGTTCGCGAAGGCGGTCACGAGCGGCTACTCGCCTCTGGGAGGAACCATCGTGTCGGACCGCATCTACGAGCCCTTCGCGCACGGCGACACCGCGTTCTACCACGGCTACACGTTCGGTGGTCACCCGGTCTCAGCAGCCGTCGCGCTCGAGAACCTCGACATCTTCGAGGAGGAGGGGCTGCCCGAGCACGTGCGCGAGAACTCGCCGATCTTCCGCCGGACGCTCGAGAAGCTCACCGACCTGCCGATCGTCGGCGACGTGCGCGGCGACGGCTACTTCTTCGGGATCGAACTCGTCAAAGACAAGGCGACGAAGGAGACCTTCGACGACGACGAGTCCGAGCGGCTGCTGCGCGGGTTCCTGTCCAAGGCGCTGTTCGACGCCGGACTGTACTGCCGCGCCGACGATCGCGGCGACCCCGTCATCCAGCTCGCGCCGCCGCTCACGATCGGGCCGAGCGAGTTCGACGAGATCGAGCAGATCCTGCGCGGAGTGCTCGCCGAGGCGTGGACGCGGCTGTGAGCCGAGGCACCTCGACGAGCCGACCGGAGGCCACCACGGCCGATGGATGCAAACCGGGTCGCGGGGATTAGGGTAGGGCCGTGGGCACCATCTACTACGGCGGCTCTGCCATGCCGATCGATATCGAGGACCGCGCTCTCGCGCACCTGAAGGTCGTCATCGCGACCAAGCTGCGGCGCGACGAGAGCTTCACCGTCTCGTGGCGCCATCCCGATGATCAGCCCCGCGGCCGGAGCACGATCTGGCTGCACCCGTCGATTCCGCTGCGGTTCGTCTTCGACGATCCCGAGCCCGCAGAGCTCAGCCGGGAATGGATCGAAGAGCTCGCCAACTCGGCGAACTCGACGGGCGGCATCATGCTCGTCGCCCATCACTTCGACACCGGCGAAGTGCACACGCTGCCCCGCGAGGGCGAGGGCGAGGGCACGGGTCAGTCGAAGTCCGACGCCGACGTCGCCCTCGGTGTCGTCGAGGTCGAGCGGCTCGAGATCGACACGCTGACGGTCTCGGGCGACGAGATCAACGGCGGCACGCTCACGAACGCCTGAGGACAGGCCCGGTCGGCGAACCGGCCCGTGGGGGCACGGCTCGCCACGGCGTCAGCCGACCTCTGGTTCGCTGTCGTCCGCGGGTTCGGGAAGGATCGTCAGTCCGACCGGCCCACTGGCGGCCAGCATGAGCTCTTCGACCCACGCGCGGTTGATGCGGGGTTGGCGGCTGCCGAAGAAGTGGAACTGCAGCGGGACCGCCGGAGCGATCCAGAAGCTGCGACGGCCGCTGCCGTCGCCCACCTCGACGTCGAACATGAATGGCTCCGACCGCCGGAGCTTGTTCATCATGACGATGCGAAGGTGCGCGAGGGTGCGGTCGTCGATGTCGATCGAGTTGCCGCTGGTGTCGTAGATGAACCTGCCCATGCCAGGAGCTTAGTGGGCCGACCGCGGCGCGAACGCAGCGACGAAGAGTGCTTTCGCGCGCGCCCCGACTGCGGGGCGCTGGGAAGCCTCGGTGCGGGCCAGTTCGGTGGCCAGCATCCCGGCCGCCATCGTCACGTCTTCGGCGTCGATGTGCGCGCCGATCCGGCCCGCAGAGCGGTCGCGCTCGACCACCTCGGTGACCAGCGCCGTGAACCGCGCCCCGAGCGCGGCGACGCGTGGATCGCTCATGTCCGCCGTGATCAGCTCGATGAACGCGGTCGACACGACCGCCTGCTCGACGACGCGGTCGAGCAGATCGTCGATGGTGCGCTCCGGGGGTGCCACGTACTCCTCGAGCTCGCGGACGTTGTCTTCGAACACCGCCGCGGCGAGCGCCGTGCGATCGGGGAAGTGCCGGTACAGGCTGCCCTGTCCGACGCCGGCGCGTTTGGCGACGGCACTGAACGGCGAATTCAAGCCGCCCTCGGCGTAGACCTCGCGCGCCGCGGTGATCAGCGCACGTCGGTTCTCGGCCGCCGCGGCAGGGCCGCGGTTGGGGCGAGAGGGGGATTTCGCCCGGGAGGACGCGGTGCTCGACACGGGTGTAGCCTATTACCGGACACAGTTGTCCGGTAGAAAGGACGCACCATGAGCACCAGCATCCCGTCGCTGAACGGCGACTCCTCGATCGCAACCTGGCTCGACCACCCGGTCGGGGGTGCGATCCTGCGGGAGCTCCTGGCGCAGGGCGGCCAGACCGCCGACGCGTTCGCGCCTGTCCGCACCCTGCCCCTGAAGCGCCTCGTCGAGCTGAGCCGCGGCGCCTTCACACAGCAGACGCTCGACGAGGTCGTGCGTCGCGCCGACGCCGGCGAGGTGCCCGTGGGCGCACCAGCCGTGGCAGCGGCGCCGGCGCAGGCCGCGGCATCCGCTCCCGCCGTTCCCCTGCGAGAGTGGACCGAGCGCATCGACCGGGGCCGCTTCACCGGACGCACGGTGATCGTCACCGGCGCCGGCTCCGGCATTGGGCGTGCGACGGCGTCGCGCGTCGCGCGCGAGGGCGGCCGGGTCATCGCCGTCGACGTGAGCCAGGAGCGCCTCGACGACCTGGTCGCGTCCCACGGCGAAGCCGACCTCGTGCCGCTCGTCGCCGACATCACCGACGAGGAAGGCGTCGCGCGCATCGTGGCCGCCGCGGGCGGGACGATCGATGCGCTGGCCAACATCGCCGGGATCATGGACGACATGACCCCGGTGGCGGAGGTGACGGATGCCGTGTGGCAGCGTGTCTTCCGCGTCAACGTCGACGGCACCATGAAGCTCATGCGCGCGGTGATCCCGGCCATGCTGGCGCAGGGCGGCGGCTCCATCGTGAACACCGCCTCGGAGGCCGCGCTGCGCGGGTCGGCCGCGGGCGCCGCGTACACCGCCTCGAAGCACGCGGTCGTGGGCCTGACGAAGTCGAGCGCGTTCATGTACGGTCCGAGCGGCATCCGCGTCAATGCCGTGGCTCCCGGGCCCACGATCACGAACATCGAGGCGTCCTTCGCCTCGCCGCTCGGGGCTGAGCGGGTGCGCACCGGCATGGCCGTCATGCCGCCGCCGGTCGACGCCGATGCCCTGGCCGCCTCGATCACCTTCCTGCTCAGCGACGACGGCGTCAACGTCAACGGCGTGGTCCTCGCCAGCGACGGCGGGTGGTCGGCCGCCTGAGCCGCTCCCGCACCCAGACCCGCGACGCCCCGACGGACCCGAACCGCCGGGGCGTCGTGCTGCGCCGGTGGTGCTGCGCCAGTGGCCTGCCGCAGTCGTACTGGGCCACTCGGACGTGCGCGTCAGAAAGGCCAGATCAGCGGCACGTAGAGCACCGACATCGCGAGGAAGAAGAGTGCCAGCGGCAGACCGAGCCGCCAGTAGTCGCCGAAGCGATAGCCGGCCGGCTCCATCACCATGAGGTTCGCCGGCGTCGCGATCGGCGTGAGGAACGCCGCCGCGCCGATCACCGTGAGCGCCATCATGAACGGCTGCACCGACAGCTCTAGCGAGTGCGCGACGGCGATCGCGATCGGCGCCACGATGAGGACGGTCGCGGTGTTGCTGATCAGCTGGCCGAGCACGAGCGCCAGCGTGCACAGCGCGAGCAGGGCGACGTGGGGGCCTGCGTCGCCCAGGGCCGACAGCATCCATCCCGCCACCAGGTCGGCGGTGCCGGTCGCGATGAACGCGGTCGACAGCGGGATCATGCCCGCGATGAGCACCACCGTGGTCCACGAGATCGACTGGTAGGCCTGCGTCACGGTCACCGTACGCGTCACGACGAGCGCGCATGCGGCGAGGAGCGCTGCGACGGCGGGAGGAACGAGTCCCGTCGCCAGGAGCAGGATCATGACGACCAGGATGCCGATCGCGCGCTTGGCGCCCCGGCCCAGCGGGATCGACCGGCGCAGACGCTGCGGATCGTCCACCACCAGCACCCCGGGCTCGTTCGATCGCCGCGAGAGATCGTCCCACGCCCCCTGCAGGAGGAGGGCGTCGCCGGCCTGGACGAGGAACTCGGTGCCCTTGAGCAGCTGGTCGCCGCGCCGCGCCGCCAGCACCACGAGGTCGCCGTCGGGAGTCGTCATGCCGGCGCAGACGTGCGTGCCGATGAGCGGCGAGCGGGGCGCCACGACGACCTCGGTGACACCCGTGACCGGGCCGAGGATCGTGCCCGTGTCGAGCGAGAGCGAGTACTGCTGGCGCAGCAGGTGCGCGTGCCGCACCAGGTCCAGCGGCATGCGGGCGGCGGGCCGCTCGGGAACGAGACGGCCGCCGAGCAGCAGGATGACGATGGTTCCCGCGACGACGGGGATGCCGACGAGGGCGAACTCGAAGAACCCGAAGGGCCGGCCTCCCGCGGCCGCGGCGAAGTCCGACACGAGGATGTTCACCGGCGTTCCCGTCAGCAGCAGCAGCGAGCCCGCCGACGCCGCGAAGGCGAGCGGCATCAGCAGCTTCGACGACGCGATCCCGGCGCGCGCCGCGACGACGACCACGAGCGGCAGCAGCGCGGCGACCGCGCCGTTGATGCTGATGAGCGCGGTGAGGCCGGCCACGAGCAGGGCGACCACGAGCAGCAGCCGGCGGCGGGTCGCGCCGGCACGGCCGATCACCATCTGCCCGGCCCACGCCGTCACCCCCGTCGCGTCGAGCGACTCGCTCACCACGAAGAGCGCCGCGATGAAGAGCACCGTGGGGTCGCCGAAGCCGGCGAGGGCCTCGGGGAGCGTCAGCACGCCCGTGAAGAACAGGGCCAGCGCCACCCCGATCGCGACCACCGCGATCGGCACGCGGTTGCTGACGAAGGCGATGACCGCGAGAAGCAGGATGACGAGCGTGGCGACGACGGGGTCCACGGTGCCCAGCGTAACCACTGGCACCGCGCACGCCGCGAGGCGTCCGGCGCCGGTGCGGCCAGGTCTCCGGCGCCGCAGCGCGACGGGTCTCAGCCGCGCCGTGCGTCCCGGCCTCGGCCGCGCAGTGCGTCCCGGCCTCAGCCGCGCAGTGCGGCCAGGCCCGCGACGTCGTAAGCGAGCTCGACGGCGTCGAAGATCGCGGCGTCGATCGTGCGCGGCGCGAACGCGTCGCCGATGGTCACGACGCGCGGCGCGATGGCAGGGGCGACGGATGCCGGGGGTCCGGCGATCCCGGTGGCGACAGCATCCGTCACGCCCGTGATGCCGACCGAGGCACGCGGCTCGATCGCCACCACCGCGTCGAGGTCGCCGAGGATCGTGGTCTCGCCGCCGAGGGTGTCGGCGACCGTGACGACACCGGGCTCCATCGTGCGGACGCGGTGCGCGGCGCGGCGTCGGAACCCGGGATGCGCGCCCAGTCGCTCGAGCAGCAGCGGACGGTCGTACCCGGCCCCGATGTGCGGGAACGCCGTCTCGAACGGGGTCACGAGCTCGAGTTCGTCGACGTGCGCAAGCAGCGTCAGCACGATGCCGGTGGCATAGGCCGTGCCGTCGGCGTCGACCACCGCGATGCGTCGGCCGAGCGAATGTGGATCGGATGCCGCAGTGACCGCGTCGATCGTTCCCTGGGCGGGCAGTCCCCCGTCGTAGGCGCCGCCGAGGGCGAGAGAGGTCGTCGCGGGGGCGACGGCGCCGGTCGCCAGCACGATGCCGTCCGCGTGCTCTGCGCGGAGCGACTGCGCGGTGGCCTCGACACCGAACCGCACGTCGACCCCGGCCTGCGCGAGATCACGCACGAGATCCTCGACGAGCAGCCCGATGCTCTCGCGGCCCGGGACCCGGCGCGCGAGCCGCAGCTGCCCGCCCGGCTCGGTCTCGCGCTCGAGCAGGGTGACCGAGTGGCCGTCCGTCGCGAGCTCGACGGCCGCGCGCATGCCGGCCGGTCCCGCGCCGACGACGATCCAGCGCTGCGGGCGTGCCACGCGCGGCCTCTCGCCACGCTCGAGCTCACGCCCCGCGAGCGGGTTGACGGTGCACGACATCGGCAGCCCGCGGCTGCCGCGGCCGAGGCATCCCTGATTCAGGCGGATGCAATGACGGATGCCGCTCCCTGCGCCGCCCGCGGTGCCGGCGCCCTCGGCGCGGCCGCCCGCGGCACCGGCGCCCCCGGCGCGAGCGCCCTCCGTGCGACCGAGGAGCTTGAGGCCGAGGTCGGGGTCTGCGATCTGCGCACGCGTCAGCGCGACCATATCGGCGATGCCGTCGCGGACGACCTCCTCGGCCTCTTCGACCGACAGGGCGGCTCCGACGCCGAACACGGCGATGTCGGGGTTGGCCTCCTTCACCGCAGCGACGTCGTCGCGCAGCCACGCGAACGGCATCGGTGACGACGGGAAGACGTAGTGCACGTTGTGGTAGCCGCCCGCGGCGAGATCGAGGAAGTCGATGCGCGCCTCGGCCCGCAGCAGCGCGATGATCTCGCGCATGGCCGCACCGTCCAGCCCGTCGGGATGGAACTCGTTCGCGACGATCCGGATGCCGACGGTGAAGTCGTCGCCGACGCGCGCACGCACCGCGCGCAGCACCTCGCGCGGGAACCGGGTGCGGCTCTCGAGGTCGCCGCCGTAGCCGTCCGCGCGCGCGTTGTACAGCGGCGAGAGGAATTGGTGCAGCAGGTAGCCGTGCGCCATGTGGATCTCGACGCCATCGAAGCCCGCCTCACGGGCGTGCGCGGCCGAGGTCGCCCAGCCCTCGACGAAGGCGGCGATGTCGACCCCATCCATCTCACGGGTGGCCTGAGCGGTCGACGGCGAGAGTATGCGCGACGGGGCATACACCGCGCGGGGACCGTCGGGTCCGTCGGGCTGAGCCTGCGCGCCGTGATGGTTCAGCTGCACCAGGACCTTCGCGCCGGCGTCGTGCACGGCATCCGTCATCTTCTTCGCCGCCGGCACCGACTCGGCCCGGAAGGCGTCCTGGAAGCCGCGGATCGATCCGGACGGGTGCACGAAGTGGTTGCCCGCCACGAAGAGCCCGCAGCCGCCGCGCGCCCGGCGCACGTAGTACGCGGTCTCGCGATCGGACTCGACGCGGTCGGAGTACTGCTTGGAGTGCGCCGTCTGCATGATGCGGTTCGGCACCGTCATCGTGCCGATCCGCAACGACTGCGCCAGCGGGGACGATGTGCCGGTGCTCGCGGTCATGTCCCGAGCCTACGGCCGGCACAGATCAGAGGCGGGCGAGGGCCTCGTCGAGGTCGGCGATGAGGTCGGCTGCGGTCTCGACGCCGACCGAGAGGCGCACCACCTCGGGCGGGACGGCCAGCTCGGTGCCGCGCACCGACGCGTGCGTCATCTCGTCGGGATAGTTCATGAGCGACTCGACGCCGCCCAGAGACTCTGCGAGCTGGAACAGCCGCGTCGACTCGGCGAAGCGGCGAGCGGATGCCGCATCCGCGAGCGCGACCGACACGATGCCCCCGAACCCGCTCATCTGCGCGGCCGCGAGCTCGTGACCGGGGTGCGAGGCCAAGCCCGGGTAGTAGACGCGCGTGACGGCGGCGTGACTTTCCAGGAAGGATGCCACGGCCTGCGCGTTCTCGCTGTGCCGTTGCATTCGCAGCGCGAGCGTCTTGATGCCGCGGGTCGTCAGCCACGCGTCCAACGGGCCCGACACCGCACCGACCGCGAACTGGAGGAACTTCACCTGCTCGAACAGCGCGTCGTCGTTCAGCACGAGGGCGCCCCCGACGACGTCGGAGTGCCCGCCGAGGTACTTCGTCGTCGAGTGCACCACGACATCGGCGCCGAGTGCGAGCGGCTGCTGCAGCGCGGGCGACGCGAACGTGTTGTCGACGACGACGAGCGCGCCGGCCTCGTGGCCGAGCCGAGCCAGACCGGCGATGTCGGTGATGCGCAGCAGCGGGTTGCTGGGCGTCTCGACCCACACGATCCGGGCGGGGCGCTCCTCGAGTGCGGCGCGCACGGCGTCGAGGTCGCTCATGTCGACCACGCGGACCCCGATCCCCCACCCGCCGAGCACGCGCGCGATGAGCCGGTACGTTCCGCCGTACACGTCGTTGCCCAGCAGCACCTCGTCGCCCGGCTTCAGTGCGGTGCGCAGCAGCGCGTCCTCCGCGGCGAGGCCTGACGCGAACGACAGGGCATGCGCGCCACCCTCGAGCGCGGCGAGCTGCGTCTCGAGCGCGGTCCGCGTCGGGTTGCCGCTGCGCCCGTACTCGTACCCCTCGCGCAGCCCGCCGATGCCGTCCTGCGCGTACGTGGTCGAGAAGTGGACGGGCGGGATGACCGCGCCCGTCGTGGGGTCGAACGCCTGGCCGGCGTGCACCGCGCGTGTCTCGAAGCCGCGGTCGGTGGTGGGCTCGGTCATTCGGGTGCTCCTTCGGTGGTGGTGACGGATGCTGCGGCCCCGGCACTGCCGGGCGGCGGAGGTGTCGCGGGGTCGAACCCGTGGTCGCGCATCCACGCGTCGTCGTAGAAGCGGTTGAGGTAGCCGCGGCCGTGGTCGGGCAGCAGCACCACGACGACGGCGTCTGCGGGAACCTCGCGCGCCTCGCGCAGCGCGGCGACGACGGCCATGCCGCTCGAGCCGCCGACGAGCAGCCCCTCCTCGCGGGCGAGGCGGCGGGTCATCGTGAACGACTCGGCGTCGGGGATGCGGTGGATGTCGTCGGGGACCGACGGGTCGTACGATCCGGGCCAAAAGTCTTCGCCGACACCCTCGACGAGGTAGCCGTGGATCGGCCCGCCCGAGTAGATCGAGCCCTCGGGATCGGCGCCGATCACGCGCACGGCGCCGTCCGACACCTCGTGCAGGTACCGGCCGGTGCCGGTGATGGTGCCGCCCGTGCCGATGCCGGCGACGAAGTGCGTGACGCGGCCGTCGGTGTCGCGCCAGATCTCGGGCCCGGTGGTCTCGTAGTGGCTGAGGGGTCCGTTGGGGTTGGCGAACTGGTTCGGCTTGAAGGCGCCCGGGATCTCGCTCACCAGCCGGTCGGACACGCTGTAGTACGAGCGTGGATCCTCCGGTGGCACGCTCGTGTCGGTGACCACGACCTCGGCGCCGTAGGCCCGCAGCACGTCGACCTTGGCGCCCTCGAACTTGTCGGGCACCACGAAGATCATGCGGTAGCCGCGCTCGAGTGCGACAAGTGCGAGCCCCACACCGGTGTTGCCGCTGGTCGGTTCGACGATCGTGCCACCCGGTTTGAGCTGCCCGTCGCGTTCGGCGGCGTCGATGATGCGACGGGCGATGCGGTCTTTCGCGGAGCCGCCGGGATTGAAGTACTCGACCTTGGCGAGCACCGTCGCGGCGATGCCGTCGGTGACGCGGGTCAGCTGGACGAGAGGGGTGTTGCCGACGAGGTCGGCCACGCTCTTGGCGTAACGCACGGATGGGTCCTGACGTGTTGCCGCGCTCGTGCGCGGGTGGATCTGACGGGGGTCGCGAGAGAGAGGTGAAGCGGACGCTTCAACAACAAGGGCGACAACACCGACAGGTCAACACGCGGGCCAGTCTAGACGGGCGCGGCGAAGACGTCGAGAACGGATGCCGCGATCCCCGACAGGTCAACCGGCCTTCCACAGGGACGTTGGCCGCGTGAAACCTCCTGTAGGGGCCTGGTTGACCTGTTGGCGAGGTCGGTCGACAGGAGATTCCGGCCGCGGCCTCACGCCACCCGCATGGGCCGCTGCTCACGCGCGTCGACGACACACGGTGGGCAGTCGTTGCGGGCCGCCCGCAGCGCTTGCTCGAGGACGGCGATCGTCGTGACGCCGCCCCGGCCGGGCGCTCCGGCGAAAACCGGCAGTCGCAGCAGGTCGTAGAGGAACGCCCGCCGCAGCCCGAAGAACCGTTCGAGATCGTCCATCGCCACCAGGCGCGGCAGCGCTGCGGTGAGCTCGCGCACCATGTCGTCGGCCGCTTCATGCTGCAGCATCCACGATCGACGGCGAAGGTGACGGCGGAACTCGCGCTCGGGAACGAACCAGCGCCGGCCGAGCTGATAACCGGGCAGCTCGCCATTCGCTAGCCTGCGGTGCAGTGACGTCGAGCTCAGCCCGGCCACCCGCGCCGCCGCTGACACGCTCAGGAAGGGCGAGGGTCCGGCGCTGCGACGGGTGGGAATCTCAGGGGTCACACCCTGCATGACGCAGGGCGCGGCGTTTCATGACGCCGCCTCCTGCAGATCGCCGGTCTCGAGCGGCAGTGGTTGGGCGAACGATCCGCGCAGACCGCCGTCGAGAACTCATACATCGGAGGGCGCGCGGATCGCGTCACGATCCACCCGGCGCGTGCCGCCGCGACCGAGTGCGATCAGCCTCGCAGCGCGAGGGCGAAGGGCAGGACGGCGGATGCTCCGGCCCGGCGCAGTTCGCGGGCGGCGACGGCCAGCGTCCACCGGCTGTCGACCGCGTCGTCGACGAGCAGCACCGGCCCGGCGGGAACGGCGAGCCCCTCAGCGGAGAGTCGTCCCCATACTCCGGCGAGCCGGAACGCGCTGTTGCCGCCGGGCTGCCCAGTCGGGCCGCCGTCGACGAGGTCCAGCGCCCCGAGGTACGGCAGGCGGCCGACCTCCGAGATGCCCCGGGCGAGGGAATCCACCAGCTGCGGCCGCGAGCGCGACGGCATCGCGACGACCGCCACCGGACGCTCGGCCCAGCCCCATTCGGCGAGCACGCGCACACACGCCGACAGCAGGTTGGGCGGCAGCGCCTGGTCTGCGGTGCCGGCGGCGAACAGCTCGCGCAGCGTCCCGCCCCAGCCGAGGTCGGTCAGGCGGGCGAGCGCACGTCCTTCGGCCGCCTGCTCCTCCGCCGGGATGCGGCCCTTGACGGGCACGCCGAGCCGGTCGGCGCCGGTGGGCCATTGCCGCCTCGGCTCGATCGGCACTCCGACGCGGTCGAGGGCGGTGGCGGCAGCATCCTTCGCCTCCGCACCCACCGCCGACGGATACCAGGCGCCCGCGCAGTTGTCGCACCGGCCGCACGGCGCGGCGGAGTCGTCGTCGAGCGAGCGCTGCAGGAACTCCATGCGGCACGCCGAGGTCTCTTCGTACTCGATCATGTGCTGCTGCTCGGCGACCCGCTCGGCCGCGATGCGGCGATAGCGCTCCTCGTCATAGCTCCACGGTGAGCCGGTCGCGATCCAGCCGCCCTGCACGCGAGCGACCGCGCCGTCGACGTCGAGCACCTTCAAGAGCAGCTCGAGCGGTGTGCGCCGGATGTCGACCGTCGCCTCGAGCGCCGGCGTCGACATCGGGCCGGACGACGCCGAGAGTGCCGTGAGGACCCGCTCGGCACGGTCGCGGTCGGGCATCGACGCTGTCGCGAAGTAGTGCCAGATGTCGCGGTCCTCGGCTCCCGGGAGCAGCAGGACGTCGGCGGATGCCGTGGCGCGGCCCGCGCGACCGACCTGCTGGTAGTACGACACCGGGGACGACGGTGCACCGAGATGCACGACGAAGCCGAGGTCGGGCTTGTCGAAGCCCATGCCGAGCGCACTCGTGGCGACGAGGGCCTTGACGCGGTTGTCTTTCAGCAGAGCCTCGGACTCTTCGCGCTCGTCGGTGTCGGTCTGCCCCGTGTAGGCGCGGACGTCGTAGCCGTGCTCCCGCAGCAGCCGGGCCGTGTCGTTCGCCGCCGCGACAGTGAGCGTGTAGATGATTCCCGAGCCCGGGAGCTCGCGCAGGTGACTGAGCAGCCACGCCAGTCGACTCGGCGCGTTCGGAAGGCGCAGGACCCCCAACCGCAGGGACGTGCGCGCAAGGGGTCCGCGGATCGTCAGCACGTCCGCTCCCCCGGCACCCAGCTGCTCGGCGACGTCGGCCACGACGCGGCTGTTGGCGGTGGCGGTGGTGGCGAGGACGGGCACGCCCTCCGGCATCCGTCCGATCAGATCACGGAGCCGCCGGTAGTCGGGGCGGAAGTCGTGGCCCCAGTCGCTGATGCAGTGCGCCTCGTCGACGACGAGCAGGCCGATTCGCGGCACCAGCTGCGGCAGCTGCTCGTCGCGGAACGACGGATTGTTGAGCCGCTCGGGCGAGACCAGCAGCACGTCGACCTCGTCGGCGTCGAGCTGGGCGATCACGTCGCGCCACTCGTGGGCGTTGGTGGAGTTGATGGCGACCGCCCGCACGCCGGCCCGCGCCGCGGCGGCGATCTGGTCGCGCATCAGTGCCAGGAGTGGCGACACCAGCACCGTCGGACCCGCGCCGCGCCGCCGCAGCAGCAGCGTCGCCACGAAATACACCGCGGACTTGCCCCACCCGGTGCGCTGCACCACGAGCGCGCGGCGCCGCTCGTCGACGAGGGCTTCGATCGCCTCGAACTGACCGTCGTGGAAGTCGGCGTCGTCTCGCCCGACGAGAGCTCGCAGGACGTCGAGCGCCTCGGCGCGGGTCGTGGTCGTCGCTGTCACGCCCTCCACCCTGCCTCATCCCCCTGACAGCAGGTGGCGGATGCTCGATTCTGTGCATGCCCTTCCGGTGTCGGTCTGTTCCCCGAGCCTGGGGAGGAGCGCGTGTTAGCGTGATCGAGTCGAGAGGGGGGTGCCACGTGACCGAGTCGATCGGCGTGATGCTGCGCCTCCTGGCCGAGTTCTTCGCGATGGTGGTGCGTCCCATCGCGGAGGTCATCGCGACCGTCGCCGCGCCAGGGGCAGGCGCCCTCACGGTGGCCGCAGCCACGACCGCCGCGGCCGCGCTCACGGCGCTCGCGCTGCTGGCCGTCGCTCTGACGCTGTTCGTCGGCCCTGCCCGCTCGGGCACCGCCACGCCGCACCCGCGGCGCGCGATCGCCGACTTCACCCGCCTCACCGAGACCCACCCGGATGCCCCGGGTCACTCTCGTCCGCGCGCACCGGGATCCGCGGCTTCGGCCGCGTAGCCCGACCCCACGCCGTCCCCCGCTCGTGTGAGCGCGGTCCGCCGTGTCCGCCGGTGCCGTCGTGGCCACACGCCACGACCCGCCACCGACGA
This sequence comes from Microbacterium sp. I2, assembly GCF_051364985.1. Lineage (NCBI taxonomy): Bacteria > Bacillati > Actinomycetota > Actinomycetes > Micrococcales > Microbacteriaceae > Microbacterium > Microbacterium sp. I2. The sequence goes on along the minus strand of NZ_JBLWIH010000022.1, from coordinate 82,039 downwards.
ACGGACACCTCCTTGGACCTCTACGCCTTCCCGCCCATCGCCGCGATCCTCGACGCGGCCTACGCCGGCCTCATGGCCCTGACCTCCCTGATCGAACCGCTCGCGGGATCGGCCGCCGCCGCAGCATCCGTCATCCTGCTGACCCTCCTCGTGCGCGCCGCGCTCATTCCCGCGGGCATCGCGCAGGCGAAGGCCGAGCAGACGCGCAGTCGTCTGGCGCCCAGGCTCAAGGCGCTGCAGCAGCGCCACAAGCGCGATCGCGAACGGCTTCAGCGCGAGACGATGAAGCTCTACGCCGACGAGAAGGCATCGCCGCTGGCCGGCTGCCTGCCGATGCTGGCGCAGGCTCCGGTGATCGCGATCGTCTACACGCTGTTCCTGCACACGTCCATCGCGGGGCACGCCAACGCCCTGCTCACCGAGCAACTGCTCGGCGTTCCGCTGGGCGCGAGCCTGGTCGGTGTCGTCGCCACCGGCGCGGCTGCACCGGCGACGCTCGCGGTGTTCGCGGGGGTCATCGTCGTGATCGTCGTGGTGGCGGAGATCACACGGCGTGCATTCCGGCCGCCCGTCGACGCTGGACCGGATGCCTCGCCGCTGGCAGGCGCGGGCATGGCCCGGGTCGCGGGGGCCCTGCAGTTCACGACAGCCGTGTTCGCGATGTTCGTGCCACTCGCCGCCGCGCTCTACCTCGCGACGACGGTCGCGTGGACGCTGGCCCAGCGCGTCGTGCTGCGCCGGATCTACCCGCTCGCTCCGGCGTGACCGGCGGCGCGCCGTGCACGGAGTCGGAGGTTCTGCCCGCCTCGGCGCGGGATGCACAGGTTGAGCTTGAGAAACCACAGGGAGGTTGAGACACCCCGCCTCCCGTGACTTCTCAACCTGCGCCTGGTTTCTCAACCTGCGCGTGGTTTCTCAACCCAGGCGACACACGACGGGACGGCGGGGGCAGGGTCGTGCGGGAGGATGGACGGATGCGCAGTCTCCAGTCCCTGACGGCCGACGGCCTCGCGTTCGTCGCGGATCGGCACCTCGCGACCCTGTCGACGATGGCGCGCGACGGGTCGATCCACGTCGTCGCGGTCGGGTTCACCGTCGAGGACGGCGTCGTGCGCGTGATCACCTCGGGCGAGAGCCAGAAGGTGCGCAACGTCGAGCGGGACGCGCGGGCGACGGTGGCGCAGGTCGCCGGCGCGCGCTGGCTGAGCATCGCCGGGCACGCCTCGATCGAGCGCGACCCCGAGGCCGTCGCCCACGCCGAGGCGCTCTACACCGCGCGCTACCGCCCGCCCCGTGTGAATCCACGGCGCGTGGTGATCCGGATCGAACCGACGCACGTCATGGCCTCGGCCGGCCTGCTCTCCTGAGCCCGCACGCCGCCGGGACGCGCCCCAAGCCCCGCACGCCACTGTCAAGCCCGTACCGCCCGCCGGCACGCACTGGCAGAGTCGTCAGCAGCGACGCCGACGGACGGAGGGCCGGGGTGCAACGGACGTTCGGGATCGAGGAGGAGTTCGTCCTGCTCGATCCGCACACCCTCACCGCGGTGGATCGGGCGCCGGAGGCCATCGCGGCGCTGAGCGGTGCGCGCGGCGCAGTCGGCAAGGAGTTCTTCCCGTCGCAGATCGAGTTCGCTTCTCCGATCTTCACGTCGGCGGCCGACGCGCTGGACGCGGTGTGGGCGTTCCGGCGCTCGCTGGCGGCCTGGGCGGGAGCGGCGGGGCTCGTCGCCGCCGGCACGGGCACACCGTTTCGCACCGGCCCCCGCCCCGAGATCAGCGCCGACGTCCGGTACGCCCACATCGCGGACGACATCGCGGGGGTCACGCCGGATCATCAGATCAACGGGCTGCACGTGCATGTCGGCATCCCCGACGCCGAATCGGGCGTGCACGCCTCGAACATGCTCCGGGTGTGGCTGCCGACGCTCCTCGCGCTTTCGTCGAACTCGCCGTACTGGCACGGCGAAGACACCGGCTTCGACAGCTGGCGCGCCATCCACAGCCGCCGCTGGACCACCTACGGCGTCCCGCCCTTCTTCCACGACGCCGCCGAGCACGAGGCGGTGCGACGGGCGCTGCGGGGTATCGGGGCGACGTCCGATCCGGGCACGATCAACTGGAAACGTGCGCCTGTCGGCCCGCTATCCGACCGTCGAGGTGCGCGTGTTCGATGCGCAGCTCGATCCTCGCTCGAGCGTGGCGCTGGCGGCGATCACACGTGCCCTCGTGGCATCCGCCGATCTCACGACGACAGCCGAGGCGCGAGACCGGCCGCCGGACGCGATGGATGTGACGGATGCCGCGCTCTGGCATGCGGCGCGCTTCGGGGTGGGCGCGACCCTCGTCCATCCGTTCTCGGGACGGGTTCTCGCCGCGCGCGATGTGCTGCACGTGCTGGACGACCGCATCCGGCCGCACCTGACCGATCGCACCGAGCGGGACCTGGTCGATGAGCTCATACGGCGATCGATCCGCGACGGCTCCGGCGCGACGCGTCAGCGCCGTGCGGGCGCGTCCGGGCTGGGCGGGCTTGCGCGGCTGTATCGCCACGAGCTCGCCGATGCCGGGGCCGTCACCGGGCTTTCAGCCTGACCCTGGCTTTCGAGTCGCGCACTTGGCGCCGATTCAGGGCTGCGAGTTGCCAAGTGCGCGATTCGAACGGGCGCCGGGCGCCGACAGCAGAACTTCGAGAAGCGCGAGCGCGGCGTCCTGCGGCGCGTCAGGGTCGAGCAGCCATTGGGTCTGCAGGCCGTCGGATGCCGCGATCACGAGTGCTGCGACGGCGAGGGGGTCGACGTCGGGGCGGATGCGGCCTGCCCGCTGGTTGCGACGGACGCGCTCGGCGAGGTCGGCGCGGGTGCGCGAGAAGCGCTCCGTCGCGAACTCCCTGGCCGCCGGATGGCCTACTTCGAGCGCCGTCGCGACCAAGGTCGAGTACAGCTGCACGAGTCCCTGCACCTCGCGGTTGGACTCCGTCCAGTCGCGCATCAGCTCGATGGGCGTGGCCTCGGGGTCGTCATGGTCGTCGGCGCCGCCGCGGGCCTCGGACGCGCGGTACACCGCGACGAGCAGCTCCTCGAGAGAGCCGAAGTAGTGCCGCAGCGCGGCGTGCGTGACGCCGACCTCCTCGGCGATCGCGCGCAGGCTCGTCCGATCCGAGCCGCGTCGCGCGAAGACCTCGATGGCGCGGTCGAGGATCTCCTGCCGGCGTGCCACCCCTTTCGCGTAGGACCCGCGCGGGGTGGGGACGAGCTCATCGGGCATGCCGTCATCCTAACCATGCAAAACCTCCACATGGAGGTTTTGCGTGCTACGTTGTCGGAGCGCGGATGAGATGCCGCGCGTCACCGACGACCCGAAGGAGCGCGACCGATGCCGGTCCAGACATCCATTCAGCTGTTCACCGTCAACGCGGCTCTCGAGGCCGACCTCGACGGAACCCTCGCCGCCGTCGCGGCACGCGGGTTCACGGCGGTGGAGCCGTACGACTTCGTGCGGCGCGCCGAGCCCCTCGCGGCCGCTCTCTCCTCCCGCGGACTGGTGGCGCCGACCGGGCACGCGTTCCTGGCATCGACCTCGTTCGTGAACCCCGACGGCAGCGGCACCACCCTCCCGGTGCCGGCGCCCGACGTCGTCTTCGACGCGGCGCAGACTCTGGGCATGACCACCGTCATCGACCCCTACACCGAGCCCGCCCGCTGGGAGCGCGTCGAGCAGATCGAAGAGACCGCGCGGCTGCTCAACGCCGCCGCCGAGATCGGCGCCGGACGCGGCATCCGTGTCGGCTACCACAATCACGCCCACGAGCTCGAGGTCACGTTCGACGGCAAGACCGGTCTCGAAGTGCTGGCCGACCTGCTCGACCCGCGCGTCGTGCTCGAGGTCGACCTGTACTGGGTCGCACGCGCGGGCGTCGACCCGGTGTCGCTGCTGCGCACCCTCGGCGACCGCGTGATCGCTGTCCACGTCAAGGACGGCACCCTCGACCCCGAGGCGATCGCGGCCTACCCACCCGCTGACCAGGTACCGGCCGGGCAGGGTGTCGTGCCGCTGCGCGAGGCCCTGGCCGCGGCATCCGCCCTCGAAGTCGCCATCGTCGAGTTCGACCACTTCCCCGGTGACCTGTACGACGCGATCGAGCAGAGCCGGACCTTCCTGGATGGGCTCGACCTCGACGGCGAGAAGGCGGCCGCCTGATGGCCGCGCCCGTCGGCGTCGGTCTCATCGGCGCGGGGAACATCAGCGATCAGTACCTCCGCAATCTGACGAGTTTTCCCGACGTGCGCGTGCTCGCGGTCGGCGATCTGCTCGAGGACCGCGCCCGCGCGCAGGCGGCCACGTACGACGTGCCGCGCGCCGGGGGTGTCGACGTCGTGCTCGGCGACCCCGACATCGACATCGTCGTGAACCTCACGATCCCGGCGGTGCACGTCGAGGTGTCCGAGGCCATCCTCGCCGCCGGCAAGCACGTGTGGACCGAGAAGCCGATCGGCATCGACCGCGACGAGTCGCAGCGCCTGCTTTCGAAGGCGGATGCCGCGGGCCTGCGCGTCGGCGTCGCGCCCGACACCGTGCTGGGCCCGGGCGTGCAGACGGCGAAGCGAGCCATCGCTCGTGGCGACATCGGTCGCCCTCTGTTCGCGCAGACGACGTTCCAGTGGCAGGGTCCCGAGCTCTTCCACCCGAACCCGGGGTTCCTGTACGCCAAGGGCGGCGGACCGCTGCTGGACATGGGTCCGTACTACGTCTCGGCACTCGTGCATGTCTTCGGACCGGTCGCCGCGGTTGCGGCGCTCGGGCTGCAGGGCGCGCCGACGCGGCGCGTGCAGGTCGGCGAGCTCGCGGGACAGGAGTTCGCGGTCGAGATCCCCTCGACCCTGTCGGTGCTCATGGACTTCGAGCACGGCGCACAGGCGCAGAGCCTCTACAGCACCGACTCGCCTCTGTACCGGCACGGCATCGTCGAGATCACCGGCACCGAGGGCACCCTCGTGATCCCCGATCCCAACACCTTCGGCGGGCCGATCACGATCACACGGCCGCTGACGAAGATGGTCGTGCCGCCCGAGCCCGTGGTGCAGGACGTGTTCGACGTGCCACAGGAGGGCGTGCTCGTCGGGCGAGGCCTCGGCGTGCTCGACATGGCGCGCGCGATCCGCGACGACCGCTCACACGTCGCGACCGGCCGGTTCGGCTATCACGTGCTCGACACGCTGCTCGCGATCGAGGAGGCTGCCGAGACCCGCACCTTCGTGAACGTCGAGAGCACGATCGACGAGGTCGGGGCCCTCCCCGCCGACTTCGATCCGCACGCCGCGACCCTCTGACGCCGGATTCCCGGATCCGGAAACCGGACATCGTGCGTGTTTCCGGAGCGCAGGGCCGCCCGCGCTCCGAAACAGCGCGAGAGTCCGGTTTCCGGATTCACCGAACTGACTCACCCACCAGAAACGATCGTTTCTGGTGGGTGAGTCAGTTCGGTGAATCCGGAAACCGGACATCGTGCGTGTTTCCGGAGCGCAGGGCCGCCCGCGCTCCGAAACAGCGCGAGAGTCCGGTTTCCGGATTCACCGAACTGACTCACCCACCAGAAACGATCGTTTCTGGTGGGTGCCCGGACCGCACTCGCATGAGGCCCGCCGCTACCGTCCCCCGAAAACGGCGTCCGGCAGACAGTTTCAGCGTGGTGGACATGGATGGGATCCCTTGTTTACGTCGGGATGGTCAACCGTCACGCTGGACGCTGAGGACCACAGAGGGATTCTGGGCCCGGTCGTCGGTTTCGTTCAACGACTCTGTGGGCGCGGAAGAGTCGGGGCCGCGGAAGAGCACGAAGATCATGAGGACGATCATGACGGCGACGCCGACCCACATCGCTTGCTGCCACCCGGCGATGAATGCGTCGTTCGCGGCGGCGAGAATCTGCTCCGCATGAGCCCCGGCCCTCTGGCTGATCGCGGTGGCGTTGGCGATGCCTTCGCGCGCTGTCGCCGCGAGCTCTTCGGGCACACCTGTAAGACGTCCGGTGATTGCGCCCTGGTAACCGGCCACCAGTACACCGCCCAGCAGAGCAATGCCCAAGGCTGCTCCGAGCTCTCGGGAGAGGTCGTTCAGGGCCGAGGCGACGCCCTGCTGCTCGCGAGGAAGGGATGAGGTGATCGCTTCGGTGGAGGGCGTCATCGCCAGGCCCGCACCGAGCCCCATCGCGATGAGTCCAGGGAGCACACTGAGGTATCCGCCGGCGGCGGAGACGAGCCCGGCCATGAGCGCGAGCCCTGCGGTGGCGATGGTGAGTCCGGCGACCATGGAGGCCCGGGCACCGATGCGTGCTGCCAGACGAGGGGCGAGTCCGGAGGCGAGCATCATCAGCAACGCCATGGGCATCATGGCGAGGGTGGAGAGCAGTCCGCTCCATCCGAGGACCACCTGGAAGAAGGGGTAGAGCACCAGGGAGATCCCGCCTTGCACGCCGAACAACACGAGCAGGAGCGTGGTGCCTGAAGAGAGGCCTCGGGTGCGGAAGTGCCGAATATCCAGGAGCGGGTACGGGGTGCGCAGCTCCCACAGGATGAAGCCGGCGGTAGCGAGCGCTGCCGCGATGAGCGGGATCAAGACGATCGGGTCGGCCCAGCCAAGAGACGGTGCTTCGTGCAGGGCGAAGGTGAATCCGACGGTCGCGATGATCGAGGTCAGCGCGCCCGGAGCGTCGAACCGGCCCGGCGCTTTCTCGCGGGAGTTCGGAACCGCGCGAGCACCGATGAGCATTGCCGCGACGGTGAGGATGATGGGCAGCGCGAACAGCCATCTCCAGGACGCGATATCGACCAGCAGGGCGGAGAGGTACATCCCCAGGATGCCGCCTCCTCCTGCGACCGCGGTCCACATCCCGATCGCCCGGGATCGTTCCTTGTCCGGGAACGAGGAGGTGATCACCGACAGAGTGACGGGCATGATCAGTGCCGCACCGATGCCGCTGAGCAGGCGCGCCGCGATCATGACCTCCATCACCGGGGCGACGGCGCCGGTGATGTTCGCGATCCCGAACACCGTCAGCCCCACGATGAGAACTGGCTTGCGACCCAGCCGGTCACCCAGTGCTCCCAGGGGCAGGAGGAGGGCCGCGAGGGTGAGGGTATAGGTGTTGATGATCCACAGCACCTGCCCCTGGGAAGCGTCGAAGGTCGTTGCCAGCTGCGGCTGAGCGACGTTGAGGCCGGTGACGGAGGCGACGACGGCCATCAATGCGATACAGATGGCCCACAGGATGGCGCGTCGGCGTCGTGGATCGCCGATGACAGCGGCATCTTCTGGGCCGGCGTGAGTGGCGTGAGTCATAGCGGGATGTGTTTCCTTTCAGGAACGGTTCTGTCCGGTGCTGATTGCAGGCAGGTTGACGCAGCGCCGAGGGTGAAAGACCTCGGCGCGCGAAGCGGGAAAGACGAGTCAGGTGAGTCGGTGGGCGCGCACGATCACGTCGCGCAATTTCACCGGGGAACCACTGGGGTAGACGGTGCGGGTGTTCTCATAGGCTGAGTCGATCCGCCATTCCGGAGTGCGGAACAGGTGGGTGATCCCCTCCAGCGTCGCCGTCGCCCCCTCGGGATGGTCGTGTCCGTGGTGGGCGTCGTGATGCTGACCGTGGAGATGTCCCACGATGAGGAGCGTTCCGCCAGGGGCGACCCAGGAGGCGATACGCCGGTACAACGGGAGTTGCCCGATCTGCGTGTGGGCGTAGTTGGTCACCACGAGATCCCACGTCCGCCTCGGCTCCCACCGCGACAAGTCGATCTCTACCCAGTCGATGTGCTCGCCCGCACCAGCGCTCACAGCACGAGCCTGCGCCTCCGCCAGTGCGGTCGCGGAGATATCGGCAGCCGTGACGGCCCAGCCTTGCTCGGCCAGCCAGAGCGATTCGATTCCGATCCCGCAGCCCGCATCCAGCACCGTGCCGACGTGCAGATGCGCGGTCTCGGCTGTCAGATAGGGGTTGACGGGGAGTGCGCGATCGCGGCCGGAGGTGCCAAGGCTCCACTGGCCCTCCCAATACTCCTTGTCGAACTCGGTCATCAGGCGGGCACCGCGTCGCGGTCCGCGGCACAGCCCTCTGAACCGCCATCGATGATCGCGATGTCGGATACGTGGTCGTGTGGGGTCCTCATTGCACTGCGCTCCCGCTCGTCTGTGATGTCGAACCAGGATCACCCGAACCGGCAACTTTGGCAAACATCCTTGCCAAATGGCAAACTCATGACATGAGCGAGAACACGGAGCACACCCTCGACACGGTGGGGCCCCGCTTGAAACACCTTCGACTGCGCCGCGACATCACCCTCACCACACTCGCTGTGGAGACCGGGATCTCCACGAGCACCCTCTCCCGGCTGGAGGCAGGACTACGGCGGCCAACTCTGGAACAGCTCCTGCCGTTGGCCCGCTACTACGGCGTCACCCTCGATTCTCTTGTCGACGCGCCTCGCACAGCCAACCCGCGAATCGATCTCCGCCCCATGTCCTGCGCCGACGGGTCGATCATCATCCCGCTCACCCGCCGCCCCGGAGGAATCCAGGCATACAAGTTCGTCCTCCCCACGGGCAGCGACGATGCGGCTCCAGACCTGCGATCCCATGAAGGGTTCGACTGGGCCTATGTGCTGAACGGCACTCTCCGCCTGGTGCTCGGCGACCAGGACATGCTCTTGCAGGCCGGCCACGCAGCCGAGTTCGACACTCGCACCCCGCACTGGTTCGGAGCGACCAGCGCCGGACCGGTCGAATACCTGAGCCTCGTCGGACGACAAGGCCAGCGCGCCCATGTACGCACGTCTGTCGGCGACCAATAGCACGAAGTCCCTCACGGTCTCTCGCGCCGCTCGTTCCCAGTCCACGTGCTCCAGGCTGAGATGCCGAAGCCCCCTCAGGACGAGCGCTGCGCGAGCGCGGCGCGCGCCGCCTCGACCGCTTCCGGCGTCGCGGGGTACCCGTGCTCCGCGCCCGGGAAGACCCTCGACCGCACCTCCGCGGCATAGGCGGCGACACCGCCCACCATCGCGTCGCCCACCTCGGCGTAGCGCTTGACGAACGCCGGAGCCCTGCCCTCGGTGATGCCGAGCACGTCGTGCATGACCAACACCTGGCCGTCGGCGCGACCGGCTCCGATTCCGATCACCGGGATCCGCAGTTCGGGCAGCACCACGTCGGCGACCTCGCCCGGCACCGCCTCGATCACGAGGACGCTCGCCCCCGCCTCCTGCACGGCCAGCGCCTCGCGCACGAGCCGCTCCGCGGATTCGGCGGTGCGGCCCTGCGCACGCATCCCGCCGAGCGCCGTCGCCGTCTGTGGGGTGAGGCCGATGTGCGCGACCACCGGGATGCCGGACGCGACGACCGCACGGATGCGCGAGAGCCGTGAAGGTCCGCCGCCCTCGAGCTTGACGGCATCCGCTCCCGCCTCCTTCACGAAGCGGACCGCGGTGTGCACCGCCTGCTCGTCCGAGACCTCGGTCGAGCCGAACGGCAGATCGCACACGACGAACGCTGAGCGAACCCCGCGACGCACCGCGGCGGCGAGCACGAGCATCTCGTCGACGGTGACCGCGACGGTCGAGTCGTAGCCCAGCACGACCTGCGCACCCGAGTCGCCGACGAGCACCATATCGACCTCGGCCTGCTCGGCTGTTCGCGCGGTCGGGTAGTCGTAGGCCGTCACCATGACGATCGGCTCGCGGGCGGCCTTCATCTCGGCCAGGCGCCGGAAGGTGATCTGGGGACGCATCATGGGCCTCCGGGGGTGAGAAGCGTGTTGTCGATCAGGCGCGTGCGGCCGACGCGGGCGGCGATCGCCACGAGCGCGTGTCCGTCGACGACCGCGACCGGCTCGAACGTCATCGGGTCGACGATCGCGATGTACTCCAGCTCGATGAGCGCTTCGGCGAGGACGTCCAGTGCGCGGCCACGCAAGACCTCGGGATCCCGGATGCCGGAGGCCGCGGCATGCGTCACCTCCTGCAGTGCGCGGGGAATGGCCAGGGCGCGCGCACGCTCGTCGGCACCGAGCCGGGCGTTGCGGCTGGAACGGGCCAGGCCGTCGTCGTCCCGCGAGGTCGGGCAGACCACGAGCTGCACGGGGATGTCGAGGTCGGCGACAAGGCGCCGCAGCACGCCCACCTGCTGCGCGTCCTTCGCGCCGAAGTACGCGGCGTCTGGGAGCACCGCGAGCAGCAGCTTGGTGACCACGGTCGCGACGCCGTCGAAGTGCGCGCGGCCCCGCTGCGCGCCCTCGAGCGTCTCGGCGACCGGGCCGGTGACGCTCACCGTCGTGGCGAAGCCGGCGGGGTACATCTCGCCGGCCGACGGGGCGAAGACGACGTCCACGCCCTCGGCCGCCGCCAGAGCGAGGTCGGCCTCCTCGGTGCGGGGATAGGCGGCCAGGTCGGCCTGCTCATCGAACTGCGTGGGGTTGACGAAGATCGACATGACCACGGTGTCACTGTCGGTCCGGGCCGCCCGCAGCAATGAGGCGTGGCCTTCATGCAGCGCACCCATCGTCGCGACGAAACCGATGCCGCCGGCGCGTGACTCACGCAAGGCGGCGCGCAGGTCTGCGACGGTGCGCACGACGATCACGAGGCGACCTCTCGCCGGCCGGCGAGTGCGCGCGTGGCATCGGTGAGGACGTCGAACAGCGCCACGCGCTCCGGCAGCCGCTCGGCCACGGCCGCGCGCTGTCGGGCGACGGTGTCGTCGTCGCCACGCGCGATCGGCCCGGTGAGCGCTCGCGCAGGACCGTGGTCGCTCCAGTTCTGCACGGTGGCGAGAACCAGCGGCATCAGCGCCTCGCGGTCGACGCCGGCGGTGGCGGCGAGGTCTTCGGCGAACGCCTCGAGCGTCACGAGGAAGTTCGACGCGATCGAGGCGGCCGCATGGTAGGCGGCGCGATCGGCTTCCGCGACCCGGAACGGGTGCATACCCAGCGTCGTCGCGAGCGCCTCGGCCGTGGTCAGGGCGTGCGGCGTCGATCCGGCGATCGCGGCCGGGACGCCCGAGAACGAGGTCTCGGGCCCCGTGATCGCGAGGAGCGGGTGGATGCTGAACGCCTCGTGGGGAGCGAGTGGCTCGAGCGACGTCGCCCCCGAGAAATGCCCCACCGAGCCCCCGGTGGCCAAGGCCGCAGCTGCCGCGCGGATCTCGGCATCCGGCACCGCCAGCAGCATGATGGCGGCATCGGACGCCGTCGCACCGCGACCGAGCGGACCCTCCACCTCGGCGCCGGCGGCCCGCAGCCCTGCGGCGATCGCGGTGCCGACCCTGCCGGCGCCGACGACCGCGATCGGCCCGTCGAGCACCGCACCGGCGGGAGTGAGGGGACGGTCGGGCATCGTCGTCGCCTCCCGTCGTACGCGGCCCGGGCTGGACCACGTACAAAAATACCCCGCGCTCCGGGCGCGGGGTCACGGCATCTCCTGCCACTACCAGGATAACGGCACAGGGGGGCCTTGCGGCAAGGGCCCCTCGGGGGCGCATACTTGTCGGTCGCGACGCGTCACCGTCGCGCCTGCGCCCCGGGAGTCGATGCCATGAACCCTGCCCTCATCAGTCCTTTCCAGCTTCCCGCCCGCCTCGCCGCCAAGGCCGATCCCGCACTGATCGCCGACGACGAGCTGCACTTCACCGCCGTCTCCGAGAGCCTCGAGCGCTCGATCGCGGAACTCTCCGACCGCCTCGAGTCCGTGCGCCGGCTGCCGGGCGGCGGCGGACAGGCCGCCCTCGAACGCGATCTCGAGATCCACCGGCTGTCGGCTCGCCTGCGGGCCCTGCGCCGCTTCACCCTCGACGCGTGCCTGGGCCGCATCGTGCCCGCCGACGGCGAACCGGTCTACATCGGACGATTCGGCCTCACTGACAGCACGGGCCGTCGCCTGCTCGTGGACTGGCGCACGCCCGCGGCCGAGCCCTTCTTCGGCGCGACGCATGCCCAGCCGATGGGTCTCATCAGTCGGCGGCGGTACCGGTGGACCGGCGGGCGCGTCACCGACTACTGGGACGAGGTCTTCACGCCCGAGGGGCTCGAACAGAGCACCCGCCATCACAGCGCCGCGCTCGACGACCAGTCCGCGTTCATCGCGAGCCTCGGGGCGAGCCGGTCCCCGCACATGCGCGATGTGCTCGGCACCATCCAGGCCGACCAGGACGCCATCATCCGCGCCGGGTCGCGCGGCGCCCTCGTCGTCGACGGCGGTCCGGGAACCGGCAAGACCGTCGTCGCACTCCACCGCGCGGCCTACCTCGTGTACTCCGACCCCCACTTGGGCGAAGGCCGCGGCGGCGTGCTCTTCGTCGGCCCGAGCCCCGCCTACCTGTCGTACGTGGCCGACGTGCTGCCGAGCCTCGGCGAGGAGAGCGTGCAGACGTGCACGCTGCGCGACCTCGTCGCCGAGGGCCGGGCGGCCTTGACCGAGCCCGAGCCCGAGGTGGCGCGACTCAAGGCCGACGCCCGCCTCGTCGATGCGATCGAGCCCGCCGTCGCGCTGTACGAGGAGCCGCCCGTCAACGGCCTCCTCGTCGAGACGCCGTGGGCCGACCTGTGGCTCAGCCCGGACGACTGGGCCGAGGCCTTCGAGTCCCCCGAGCCCGGGACACCGCACAACGAGGCGCGCGACCAGGTGTGGGAGACGGTGCTCGACATCCTCGGCGACCAGGTCGACGCCGAGGAGGTGCCGCTGCACCAGCTGCGGCGTGCGCTCGCGCACCACGAGCAGCTCGTCGCCACCTTCAACCGGGCGTGGCCGCTGGTGGAGGCATCCGTCGTCGTCTCGGACCTGTGGTCGGTGCCGGCCTACCTGCGCCGGTGCGCACCGTGGCTGTCGGCAGAGCAGGTCCAGAGCCTGCAGCGACCCGCGGACTCGCCGTGGACCACCGCGGACCTGCCGCTCCTCGACGCCGCGCGGCGCCGGCTGGGCGACCCGGGGGAATCACGGCGGCGCCGCGAGCGCGAAGCCACCCTTGCGACCGAGCGCGAGTACATGGGCCAGGTGATCGAGCGCCTCAAAGAGTCAGGCGACGAGCTGCTGCAGTGGATGGACGGCGACGATCTGCGCAACAGCCTCGTCGACGAAGCGGTGCTGCCCGGCGCCGACCCCGACCAGCTGGCCGGCCCCTTCGCCCACGTGATCGTCGACGAGGCGCAGGAGCTGACCGATGCGGAATGGCGGATGCTGCTGGCCCGGTGCCCGTCGCGCAGCTTCACGATCGTCGGCGACCGGGCGCAGGCAAGGCACGGTTTCGGTGAGACGTGGCAGGAGCGCCTCGAGCACGCCGGCCTCACCGACGTATCGCTCGCATCGCTGACGATCAACTACCGGACGCCCAGTGAAGTGATGGCCGAGGCCGAGCCCGTGATCCGGGCGGCGATCCCCGACGCGAATGTGCCGACGTCTGTCCGCTCGAGCGGCATTCCGGTCCTGCACGCGGCGACCGGGGAGCGGGACGCGATCCTCGACGAATGGCTCGCAGCGCAAGACGAGGGCATCGCGTGCGTCATCGGCGACGCGACGTTCGAGGGACGTGAGCGGGTGCGGTCCCTGACGCCGGAACTGGCGAAGGGCCTCGAGTTCGACCTCGTGGTGCTCGTCGACCCCGGACGGCTCGGCGTCGGCATCGAGGGCGCAGTGGATCGATACGTGGCCATGACACGTGCGACCCAGCGGCTGGTCGTGCTGGAGGGATAGGCGATCGCTAGCGTGTTCGCGTCGGCGAGACAACCCCGAGGTCAATCGCTCCGAAAGGGCGTAGACCTGTATCTGTGAAACGGGTCATCTATGCGGGAAGCGATTTTCTGACCGGGGATGCGATCGCCGCGGCACTGATGCGGTTCAGCGAGGCCCTGGCCGATGTCGGGCAGGCGGAGACGATTGCGATCCCCGCTCTCGGCGAGAACGGCGAGGAGAGCCGGGTCGAAGTGCTCGTCGGGCCGGCGAGCCAGATCATGGCGCAGGACGTGGACACGGAGCCGGCGGATCTGATCGTTCCGGAGGCCGTGGAGGCGCTCGAGGCGAGGATCCGCGCTCTCACGCCGCATGCCATCATCGCCGATGAGTGGCCCGAGCGGTCGGACTGGGACGGCAAGACGACGGACGTCATCTAAGAGGCTCGTGGACCCCGATCTCCGGGCCGCTCACGCGTGCTGCGGGATCGTGTAGGCGATGTGCACCTTGGATATCTCGCCGTCGAACGCGAACGGCATCTTGTCGACGTACGCACGCGAGACGGCGCCGCCGTACGCCCGGCCGATGTCGAGGCAGTCGTTGGCCGAGAACAGCAGCGGCGCGCTCACGGGGACGACGCCCGAGCCGACCTCTTCACCGTTGACGCGCAGCGTCACGCTCAGCGGTCCACCTGGCCGCGGCTCGACGTAGGCCGTCTCGATCTCGATCGTCGCTTCCCCCGCGGCCAGCGGTGCGGATGCCGCGATCGTGGTGCGCTGCACAAGGAACAGGTTGTACTCGTAGGTGAGCACCCCGTCGACCACGAAGCAGGTGAGACCACCGCCCGCGCCGCCGAGCTTGTAGAGGACGCCGTTCGCACCCTCACCCACGTTCGCCGTGATCGTGACGACGTTCGGCTTGTTGCCGAGCGCGGGCGCGCAGAACTCGGGCACGCGCACCGTGTCGCCGCCCATCTCCCACTGCGTGTACGGCACCGAGATGCGGTACTCCGGGTGGTAGACGGGTACCCACAGGCCGGCGCCCACCGGGAGCACCTCGTTCCTGGCGGCCTCGATCGCGAAGAGCTCCTTCAGCTCGGCGAGTTTTGCGGGGTTCTCGTTCGCGATGTCGTGCGCCTGACTCCAATCCTCGTCGAGGTGGTACAGCTCCCACGTGTCCTGGTCGGGTGTCCAGGTCGCGATACCGGGGGGCGCCCCCGGCACCCACGGCAGGCGCGGGCCGGTCGAGGACGCGATCCATCCGTCCGAGTAGATCGAGCGGCTCGCCATGATCTCGAAGTACTGCGTGCGGTGACGTCCGTCGGCGGAGGGATCGTCCACCGCATACGCGAGGCTCGTGCCGTCGATCGGATCCTGGTGGATGCCGTTCACGCTCTCGGGGTGCGAGATCCCGAGCACCTCGTAGATCGTCGGCGCGAGATCGATGACGTGGTGGAACTGCGTGCGGGGCTTCATTTCGGGCGCGATGCGCTCGGGCCACCGCATGAACATCGGGTTTCGTGTTCCGCCCAGGTGGGAGGCCATGAGCTTCATGCCCTGGTACGGCGTCGAGCCTGCCCACGCCCACGCCGCGTGGTACTGGTTGTCGGTCGCGGGAGTACCCAGCGCATCCAGCCCGCCGAGCTCCTCGAGGGCGGCCAGATGCTGCTCGATCGTGGTGGGGATCATGTTCTGCGCGAGCAGCTCGCTGATCGTGCCGTTCTGGCCCTCTCCGGAGGACCCGTTGTCACCCCAGATGTACACGACGAGCGTGTCGTCGGCGTAGCCGAGCTCTTCGAGAGCGTCGACGAGGCGCCCCGCCTGCACGTCGGCATGCTCGCCGAAGCCGGCGCACACCTCCATGAGCCTTGCCTGGAACGGCTTCTGGTCGTCGGGGATGTCGTCCCAGCCCTGCAGATTGTCGGGACGCGGAGTGAGCACCGCGTTGTCGGGAACCCAGCCTGCTGCCTTCGCACCCTCGAGTGCGCGCTCCCGATAGACGTCCCAGCCGTCATCGAAGGCGCCCTTGTACTTGTCGGACCACTCCTTCATGATGTGGTGCGGTCCGTGGATGGCGCCGGTCGCCCAGTACATGAAGAACGGCTTGTCGGGTGAGAGCGCCTTGTGGTTGCGCAGCCAGCCGATCGCGTCGTCGGCGATATCCTCGCTCAGGTGGTAGCCCTCTTCGGGCGTCTTCGGCGGGAGCACGCTCGTCGTGTTGCGGACGAGGTTGGGCTCGTACTGCGACGCCTCCCCGGCGAGGAACCCGTAGAAGTACTCGAAGCCGTAGCCGGTGGGCCAGCGGTCGTACGGCCCGGCGATCGTGGTCTCTTCGGCGGGGGTGTTGTGCCACTTGCCCCAGGCACCGGTCGAGTAGCCGTAATTGCGCAGCACCTCGGCGATGGTGGCGCTGCTCTTCGGGATGTGGCCCGAGTAGCCGTCCCAGTCGTTGGCGAGCTCGGCGATCTGGCCGTTGCCGACCCGGTGGTGGTTGCGGCCGGTCAGCAGGGCTGCCCGCGTGGGAGAGCACATCGCCGTGGTGTGGAACCGGTTGAACCCGATGCCTTCTTCGCGGATGCGGCCGAGCGTCGGGGTGTTGACCATCCCGCCGAGCGGCGCCGGCAATGCGGGACCGGCATCATCGATCAGGATGACGAGGATGTTGGGCGCGCCCTCGCCGAGGTGACGCTGCGGCGGCAGGGGCGAGTACGTCGACTCCGCGAGGGTCCGCCCGGCGATGCTGCCTGACGGCTTCGGCGGAAACGGGAGCGTCCGCGCCGGAGGCAGCGGTGCTCCGACGATGGAGGTGCGCGCGTCATCCGTCATGTCATTCCCCTTCGTCGCGTGGCTCGCCCGGCAGCCGGCTCGCCGTCTGGTCGCAACCATAGCGACGGGGGTGCGCGCGTCGCATCACTCGAAACGCGTGAAGGCGATCGGCCGGATCATGCGATCTGCATGGTGTGCCCGCAGCGCCGGAGCTGTGGACTGGACGGCACGCGAACATCGGCGAAGGGAGGCAGCGGTGGACGACATCGACCGGCTCCGGCTGTACTGCATCGACGCGCCGGAGCTCGTGGCCGATGCCGGAGACCTCTGGCAGGACACCCTCGACGAGCGCACTGCGGCGCTCGTCCGCATCGGCGCACTCATCGCGGCCGCGGCACCGGCGGCCTCGATGCGGTCCGCCGTCGAGGACGCCGTGTCGGCGGGGGTGTCGCTGCGTGAGATCGTGGCGGTGCTCGACGGCATGGTCGAGCTGGTCGGACTCCCGCGTGCGGTCGCCGCCGCGCCGCGGATCGCCGCGGCACTCGGCTATGCGGACGATCTCCTGCCGGATGCCCGGTGATGAGAGGTCGCTGCGGCGGGCTCACCCACCCAGCAGTCCGAGGACCCTCGCCCGCTCTACCGCGCCGTTGCGGGTGGTGACGGCGAGCTTGCGATAGATCGACCCCACCTCCGAGCTCACGGTGTTGCGGGAGATGAACAGGCGCTGGCCGATCTCGGCGATCGTCAGGTGCGTCTGCAGATAGGGCAGCAGCCTGAGCTCGGCCGGGGTCAGCGGCACGGACCCGCCAGCCGCCGGCTCCGCGTCGAGAGCGGTGCGCAGTTCGTCCACCTGGCCGGTCACCACACCCACGTCGGGGCGCTTGCGCAGCAGATCGTCGATCTCGCGGACGAGATGCCGTGCCGCCGACCGGTCGCCGACGGCCACGTGCGCCTTGGCGAGCTGGATGCGCGCCCGGATCGACAAGTGCGACAGCAGGTGGGTGCAGCCGATGCGCGATCGCATGGCCCGTGCGAGCAGCCGCTCGCCGTTCTCGCGATCGCCGCCGTGCAGGGCGACACGTGCGGCCACGGCGAGCGCGAGTGTCGTCGTGGGGTAGCCGTCCATGTGGCTGTCGTCGATCACGACCACACCACGGTCGGCGTGTCCGGCGGCGACGCCCCACTCGCCCGCCTCGATGGCGAGCAGCGCCAGCTCGGGCTCGCTCAGGATGATCGTGTCGGAGTTGCCCATGATCGTCGCGAGGTCGATCGCCTCCTCGAACGCCGTCTTCGCCGCGACGACGTCGTCGATCAGGAGGCAGGCGACCCCCCACAGGTGGAGCGCCTGGTCACGCCATGGACTCGTGGCCGGTTCGTGGCGGAGCGCGAACGCGGCATCGGTCACCACCTGGGCATGCCCCTGCTCGCACATCGATGCCCGCACCATCGCGCGGGCCGATTCGAACGGCACCTGATATTCCCCGGGAAGCGAGCCGGTATCGAAGGCGTCGAGACTGCGCGCCCAGCGCTCCCCCGCCGGGACGTCGCCCAGGAGCACCGCGGCCCATGTCACGATCACCAGCAGCGACGGGTGGGCGCGCACGCGGTCGTCTCCCAGCTCCGACACCCACCGCGTGATGGTTCCGATCTGGCCCCTCTGATACATCGGCAGGCCGAGGTCGGCGATGCGGTCTGCGGCGCGCTCGAGCTCTCCGGCGCGCAGCAGGTGCTCCACGGCCTGTGCCGGGGCGTCGTTGTCGTCGTGCCACCCCGCCGCGCGCCGGTGCAACTCTGCGACCGCGCCCGCGCCCTCGACACGCTCGAGCTCGGTCAGCAGGAACTCCCGGAACAGCGCGTGAAGGCGATACCAGTTGCGCCGACGGTCCACGGCGACGAGGAACAGGTTGGCGGCTTCGACCTCGCGCAGGCGGCCGCGCGCATCCTCGATGCCCAGCACCGCGTTGCAGGATGGGGCCGAGAGCTGCTCGAGCACGGCCGTTCGACGCAGGAAGGCCTGCATGTCCTCGGGGAGGCGCATGACGCACTCGCGATACAGGTAGTCCGCCAGGTAGCGATCGTCACCGGTGATGGATGCCGCGTCCCCGCCGCTTCGGGCGACCAGTGCGCACAGGAACAGACCGGTCGGCCATCCCTCGCACCGCTCGACGATGGACTCGAGATCGGCGTCTTCGACATCGACCGCTCCGGCCTCGTCGAAGATCGTCCGAGCGGCGGAGTGATCCAGCGACAGCTCCGCCGTCGTGATCTCCTCCGCGTCCCCCACGGCGCGCAGCCGTCCGATGAGGGGCAGTTCACGACGACTGGCGATCACGACCTGAGACCCTTCGGGCAGCCGTGCGAGCAGGATCTCCAGCGCGTCCTGACAGCCCGGAGAGTCCGCCCAGTGCAGATCGTCGATGAAGAGGACGAAGCTCCGGGGCGCCGCCGCGAGCGCACCGGCCAGCAGTGGCGCCGATCGCCCGAGCGCGGACGCGCCGACCCCGCGCATGTCGGCGATGACGGCATCGATGGCGGGGGCGAGCGCGGCCGACGCCGCGGCGATCACGGACAGGAACGATGCCGGATCGTCGTCGGCGCGGTCCAGCGACACCCACGCCACGTTCCGCGTCTCGATCGCCGCCCACTCGGCGAGCAGCGTCGACTTGCCGTAGCCGGCGGGAGCAGTCACCGACACGACGCGTGCAGGGCTCGCGCGCACTCTGTCGATCAGCCGCCGTCTGCTGACGGTGCCTTGGCGGAGCGGAGGGGTGTGCATCTTGCTGCTGAGCAGCATGGACTGCAAGCCGGGCTCCCCGCGGACCGGCTCGCGGAGAGTCTCCGCCATGTCGCGATCCTAGGGGTGCGGCAGACCCGCCGACAACCGCCAAGGCATCGGGGGCACGCGGCTAGCTCGAGGGCTCGGGCGATGTGCCGGTGCCGCCGGCATCGCTGGACTCGGCCTGCCAAGAGGCCCACAGCGCCGCGTACTCGCCGCCCAGCGCGACCAGCTCGTCGTGCGGACCGGCCTCGACGATGCGGCCGTCGCGCATCACGATGATGCGGTCGGCGTCGCGGGCGGTGTGCAGGCGGTGCGCGATCGCGATCACGGTGCGCCCCTCGAGCACACGGTCCAGGGACTGCTCGAGGCCGCGAGCGGCGCGGGGGTCGAGCAGCGAGGTCGCCTCGTCGAGCACGAGCGTGTGCGGGTCGAGCAGCACCAGACGGGCGAGCGCGACCTGCTGCGCCTGGGCGGGCGTGAGCACCACGCCGCCTGATCCGACGACGGTCTCGAGACCGTGCGGCATGGCACGCATCCACCGGATCGCACCCACCACCTGCAGCGCCTCCTCGAGCTCGCTGTCGCGGGCGTCGGGAGCGGCCAGTCGCAGGTTTTCCGCGAGCGTGCCGACGAACACGTGATGCTCCTGCGTGACGAGCGCGACGTGGTGTCGCAGCACCGGCAGCGGAATGCGCATGACGTCGGCCCGGCCGAGCGTCACCTCCCCCGCCGTGGGCGACGTGATGCCGGTGAGCAGCCGCGCGAGCGTGGACTTGCCCGAGCCGGACGGCCCCACGATGGCGACGCGTTCGCCGATCTGCGGCACGAGATCGACATCGCGCAGCACGTCGACCCCCTCCCGATACGAGAAGCGGATGCCGCGGGCGGCGAGCTGCTCGTCGTCCGGGGTCTCGTCGGCCTCCGGCCGATCGCTGGGCACCTCGCCGACTCCGACGATGCGGGCCAGCGCCGTCGTGCCCACCTGGAGCCGGTCCATCCAGTTGACGAGCTCCTCGACGGGTCCCGTGAGCTGCATCGCGTAGAGGGCGATCGTCGTGACGTCGCCGGCCGATGCCAGCGCTTGCCCCATCAGAAACGCGCCCCACAGCAGCACCGCGATGACGGGGATGAGGAACCCGAGAGTCGTGAGCGGGTACCACACGCTGCGCAGGCCCAGGGTGTAGCGCTCGGCCGCGTTGCGGGCGGCGAGCGCGCGATCGATCTTGAGCCGCTGCACCGGCGCCAGGTCGAGCGCGTCGATCGTGCGTGCACCCTCGACCGTCTCGTTGATCACGCCGACCAGCCGGCCATACGTCGCCAGCTGACGCCGGTAGCCGGGACCGGAGCGCTTGAGGTACCACCGGCTGCTCAGCGCGATGAGCGGCACTCCGGCGAGGACGCCGAGCGCGACGAGCGGGTTGATGATGAATGCCGCGCCCAGGGTGAGGATGACCGTCATGCCGGTGACGAGGATGCGGGGGATGCCGAAGCGCACGGTCTGCGCGACGGCATCCACGTCGCTGGTGGTGCGTGAGAGGAGGTCGCCGGTTCCGGCGCGTTCGACGACGCCGAGCGGCAGCGACGTCACGGTGCCGAGGAACTCCTCGCGCAGCCGTGCGAACACCGACTCCCCGAGCCGCAGCGACCACAGCTGCGCGAACCGGGTCACGAGCGCCTGGGCGAGCACGGCACCGGCCAGCAGCAGGAACATGCCGTCGATCGTGGACATGCCGGCGTCGCCGCCCGACAGCGCATCGATGATGCGGCCGATGACCCACGGTCCGACGAGGCCGGCCAGCGCGGCGACGGCGTGCAACGAGATGACGAGCAGCAACTCGCCGCGGTGACGGCGGATCAGGACGCGGGCGACGCCCCGGACCTTGTCGCCGGCGGCGACCGGAAGCGTGGTGTCGCTCATTCGCCCGCCTCCTCACGCGCGGTGGGAATCGCCCCGGTCTCGGTCGCCCTGGTCCATAGCGCCTCGATGGAACCCGTCCACGCGGCCTCCAGCTCTTCGCCGGCCGGCGGCTCGACGTCGCTGGTGGTCCGCGCGACGATGCGCCGATACCGCGCACCCACAGGGTCCTCGCGGCGGAGCAGCTCGCTGTGGGTGCCCGACCCGACGACGCGGCCGCCGCGCATCACGTGGATCACGTCCATGCGGTCCAGCAGCAGCGGGCTCGCGCTCACGACGACCGTCGTGCGGCCCGCCCGCGCACGGTGCAGCCGCGCGGCGATCGTCGCCTCGGTGTTGGCGTCGAGCGCGCTCGTGGGCTCGATGAGGACCAGCACCTCGGCATCCGTCAGCAGAGCCCGTGCGAGACTCAGCCGCTGCCGCTGGCCGCCCGACAGGACGCTCGCGCGCTCGGGCACGTCCTCCTCGAGGCCGGCGGGCAGCGCCTGCACCGCATCGTCGGCGGCGGCCACACCGAGCGCCTGGTCGATCTTCGCGCGACGGGCCGTCGGCGACGGAGCGCGGTGCGGGGCGCGAACGCTCTGCGTGTCGAGCCCGTCGCGCAGCCGACCCGTGAACAGGTGGGGCGTGGCGTCGCTGACGACGATGCGGCGCCTCACCTCGCGCACCGGGACGGTGGTGTGGTCGACTCCGCCCCACAGCACCGGCGCGATGGTGTGCTGGCTGTCGTCGAAACGCCCGAGCCTGGTCGCAACCTCGGCTGCGGCATCCGGGTCCTCGTCGACGAGCGCGGTGAAGCGACCGGGGGCGATCACGGCGCCCGACGCGACGTCGAGGATCTCGGCGCTCCCTTCGGGAGCGGACTGCGGGCGCACCGGGTCTTTGACCGCACGTTGCACGCGCAGCACCTCGAGCACGCGGCCGGTCGCGACGAACCCCCGCGCGAACGCCTGGCTGGCCTCGACCGTGGTGCGCAGCGGAACGATGAGGAACACGGAGTAGCCGTAGAACGTCACGAGCTCGCCAGGGCTGATCTCACCCGTGAGCACGAGCCGCGCGCCGAACCACACCACCGCTGCGACGAACAGTCCGGGCAGCAGGATCTGCAGTGCGTCCAGCCACGAGCCCAGCCGCGCCACGTCGATCGCGCGGCGGCGCAGGTCCGCCGAGCGCCGCACGTAGCGCTCGACGAACTGCTCCTCGCCGCCGATGCCGCGGAGCACCCGCAACCCCACGACGGTGTCGGCCGCGAGTTCGGTGAGCGCACCCTGCTCGCGGCGCCACGCCGCCTGCCGCCGCGCGAGCGGCCGCACGAACAGCGACAGCACGGCCACGAGCACCGGCATCCCGACCAGCACGAAGAGCCCTAGTGCGGGAGAGGTGAGCATCGTGATGAGCCCGACGGCGACGTAGGCCACGACGCCGCCCGAGAAGCGGGCCGTCACGTCGAACATCTCGCCTACGCGCAACGCGTCGTTCGCGACGGTCGAGGCGACCTCGCCGGCCGAGCTGTCGCTGGCGATGGCCGCCCCCGCCTCTGCGCTGTGGTAGCCGATGATCCGAGAGACGCCGAGCGAGGACCGTAGCCAGTTCGACACCGCCATGCGGTGACGCAGCACGGCGAACAGCGCCTGCGCGATCGCGATGGCGCCGAGGCCTGCGCACCACGGCGCGACCCCGGCGAGGCCGTCGTCGAGCCCCGCGTCGACGGCCCGGCCGAGCAGGTACGGCCAGATCACCTGGCAGAGCATCCACAGCACGCCGAAGACCACGCCCCCGATGAGCGTCGCGGGCTGCCGCGCAGCCTGCCACAGCAGCAGGCGCAAGGGTGACCCGGTGGGAGCCTGCAGGGAGCTCACGAGAGTGGACCTTTCAGTTCTCGTTTCGTGCCGGATGTTTCGTGGCGGATGCTTCGTGGCGGATGCTGCGGCCCGCGCTGTCGGCCCGTCCTGCGTCAGCGGGGGTCGAGGATGACGTCGGCGACGCCCGCGGCAGGCACCTCGACCGACCGGATGTCGTCGCCGTGGGTGATGTGCGCGGTCACCGTGTCGCCCGAGAGGTTGCGCAGCCGCGCGCGGACGCCGTCGGGCACTGGACGCAGTTCGACGAGCAACGCATCGGCGGGCTCGACCTGCACGGGAGCGTCGGGCCTCAGCGCCGGGGCGGCCGTCGCGTGACGCGCCTGCAGCGGCTCGAGCAGGTCGCGGCCGTAGCGGCGCACGTCCTCGGCGGTCAGCGCGGTGACGGGCCGGAACCGATAGCGGAAGCGGCGGGTCACCTCCTGCCGGGCCGGGAAGTTCGTGAAGTGCAGGTTGTTCATGAGCCAGCTGTGCACGTGCCCGCGGGGCGCATCGAGCTCGGCCGCCCACTTGCCGGTCTGGTAGCCGCCCAGCTGCACGAGGGGAGCGTCGGACGATCCCCACAGCATGCCGCGGCCGCTGCCGGCCACGCCCACCGCGTGCTGGATCGAGTACCAGTCCTTGCTGGTGTCGGGCAGCTGCTCCCGCTCGGCGGCGAACACCGCCCCGGCCGTCTCGAGCAGGAACTCCGGCTCGTCGACCGCGAACGGGAACGACACGAAGACGCTCTCGGGCCCGAATCGCTCGGGCTTGGAGATGTGCACCTCGAGGACGACGTCCGCAGACTCATCGGCGATCACGAGCGTCGAGATCACGTGAGGGATGCCGGGTGCCGAGGTCTCCCAGCGGATCTCGGTCAGTCCGCCGCCGCGCGCGACGCGCACCGGTCCGGCGCCGCCCGCCACGACACGCTCGAACCGCGGACCGGGGTGGTCGGGGTGGAAGAGCTTGGGCGACGTGGTGATCATCGGATGCTGCGACCCGGCCTCCACCACCTCGTCGAACACCGCGCCCAGAGGTGCCTCGGCCGTGGCGTCCACGAGCTCGCGCCCGTCCGTCTCGTCCACGAGCGACACGACGCCCCCGCGCGACGGGTCGACGCTCACGCGATACCGCCCGGCGACGATCGGCCCGGTGACGTCCTCGAACACCAGCGGCTCGGGCACGGGCAGGGCGGCGACTCCGAAGGACCCGACCTCCGCGAGCGCCCGCGCATGGCGGGTGCCGGCGACCTCGACGTCGACGAGCTCGCGGCGGTGGGACTCGGTGGGGTTGACCACGACGATGGCCCCGCCGTCCGTCGCACCGGCGGCGACGGCATCCGGATCCTCGCCCTGCGCGTAGGCGTAGCGGAACCATCCTTCGATCGCGAGGTCGCGTGCGTGGTCGAACGCGTCGTACGCGAAAGCCGACTTGGCGTTGTGATGGGAGTGGGTGAACGTCGAGTGCGGCTTGGAGTACGTCTCCCAGCTGCCCCAGGTGTGCTCGCCGTACAGCAGCAGCTGCTCGTCGACATGCGCGAGGTCTTCGGCGATCTCGGCGTCCGAGCGCAGCCGCACCGGGCCGCGACGGTAGCCGAGCACGTCGAATCCCGCCTCGTGCTGCGACCCGGCGAGCGCGGCCAGTGACAGCGAACTCTGCGCGGCCCGCGCGAACGTGCGCGCCTCACGGTACACCGCGACCTCGCGCGCGGTCGAGCCGTGCCCGTGCGACCACCAGTCCGCCCACTCGCCGCGCACCGTCGGCAGGTCGAACCCGCCGGCTTCGGCCTCGAGCTCGTCCAGCGCCTCGTCGATCGTCGCGGTGCGCATCGGCAGTTCCGGATGCCGCGCGTTCCAGTGTCGGACGATGTCGAGGAACAGCGGCGTCGGCCAGCGGTTGTCGTTGCCGGCGTGCACCACCGCCGTACCCCACGGATAGTCGGCGCGCCGCTCCAGCTCGTCCACGAACTGCGAGATGCGCTCGTCGGCGAGCTCGGCGTCGCCGTCGACGATGCCCCACTCCTCGCCGAAGCCGTAGTGGGTCGACAGCCACACGAAGATGCGCCGGCCCGACGGGCCCTCCCACCAGAAGCCGCTCGGCTGGGTGAAGGGCGCCCGTCCGTGATCGGGGTTGAGGGCCATCACAAGGCGCGTGAGCCCGACATCGCGCATCTGGTCGACGACGCCCCACGCGATGCCGTTGACATCGCCATGCTGCTGGGTGCGCACGGCGATGCCCGCCGCGCGGATCTGCGCGAGCTGCTCGTAGGCGGCGTCGAACTCGAAGGTGCTCGGCAGTTGCGTCATGTTGAGGTAGCCGCCGGTGACCGCCAGCGCGCCGTTGCGCGTGAGGCCGGCCAGGTGCTCGATCTGCTCGGGCGTCGCGCGGTGCAGGAAGTTCAGGACCGGACGGGCGACCTCGAAGGTCCAGCGGAAGCCGTCGGGACCGGTCGTCGGCAGCTCGTCCGCGATCTCGAGCACGCGGTCGACGATGCCGCTGTGCATCCGGTCGATCAGGCGGGGGCTGTTGGTGTAGCCGACGTCGTGGTGGGTGTGGCCGATGAGCAGGATCTGCCGGATGGGCATGGCGAGTGCATTCCTTGGTGGATTCGTCTTCTCGGAGGTGTTCGTCTTGTCGAGATCGCCCGGGGCGAGGAAGGGGCGGGCCGACCGAAGTCGACCCGCCCCCGTGTTCCCCCCGGAGCGAGCGCGCCGGCTCAGCCGGCGGTCGCGTTCTCGTACGCCCGCATCGCGGCCTGCTGCGCGTCGGCAAGTGCCTCTTCGGGCGTCTTGTCGCCGAGCAGCGCTGCGGTGACGGCGTTGTTCAGCTCGTTCTGGATGTCCTGACCTGCCGGTGACGAGCCGAACGACTGCCCGTACTCGAGCACGTCGTAGTACGTGCTGATCGTCTGGTCGAAGCCCGCGTTGCCCGACTCCGTGACGTACTGCTCGCGGATCGACTCGTCAGGACCGGGCGAACCGGTGAACAGACCGGTGTTGATGCCGCCGTCCTCGGCGCGCGTCTCGGCGCGGGCTGCGCCGGCGGCCTCCCACGCGTCCTCGCTCGTGAGCTCGACCATCCACGCGCACGCAGCGGCAGGGTTCTCCGCGCCGGCGGGGATCACGAACGCCGTGCCGCCCGACACCGAGAACGGGTTGCCCTCGCTGTCCTTGAACGGCACCGCCTCGATCTGGATCTGGTCGACGTACGGCGAGAGCACGTTCGGGTACCACTGGGCGTTGACCTGCGCGCCGACCTGGTCGGCGACGTACTGGTTGTTGTCGCCGAAGGTGTCGAACGAATCGGTGAAGCTCTTGACCGCCGCGTAGCCGCCCTGAGCGTCGTTGATCTGCTTCAGCAGCTCGATCCCCGCGATGTTGCTGGGGTCGTCGAGCGTCGGGGCGCCGTCGCCGTCGATCAGCTGACCGCCCTGGCCCAGGATCCACAGCGCAGCCTGCCCGGTCGAGACCGGGTCGAAGCCGAGCACCGACGGCACGCCGCCGGACTCCTGATACATCTTCTCGACCGCGCCGAGCAGGGCGTCGGGGTTCGACGTGTCGATCTCCTCGTTCGTCACGCCCGCGGCATCCATCACGCGCTTGTTCAGGATGATGGCCGGCGGCTGGTAGAACTGCGGCACCGCCCAGATGCCGTCCTCGTACCGCACGTCGTCCACGACGAACGGGTACCAGTAGTCGTCCGGCGTGACGTCCTGCGCTTCGAAGCACGCGTCGAGCGGGATGATGAGGTCCTGCGCGGCGTACTGGGTGACGTACCGGCGGTCCATCTGCACCACGTCGGGCACATCGCCGCTGGCGATGCGGGTGGTGAACTTCTGTGCGTCGAACGCGGTCGCGTCGAGGTCGACTTCGACATCGCTCAACTGCTCGGCGGCATAGTCCAGGCGCGACTGGCCGACGTCGTCGGCGTTCTCGAAGCCCCACGCCGACAGGGCGCCCGTGGGCTCGGCCGTGAAGTCGATGTCACCGCCCGTGCCACCGCCGCCACCGCCGCTGCCGCACCCGGCGAGCACGACGGCAGACGCCGCGATGGCGGCGATTCCGATAATGCGCTTGCGCATCTGTTTCCCTTTCGATCGGGGCGGCTCCGTCGCCGCCGCCGCGTGGCTGGGTCCCGAATGTGGGAACCTTCCCACATGACGGTACCCACTTCATCGCGGCGGGGCAACGGATGTGCCCTGGTGTTTATTGGTTTGTGATGTGTACGTTGTGGAATCGATGTCAGTCGGGCAGCGGCATCCGGATCATCCCTTCCGGCCCTGCGTCGCGACGCCCTCGATGAAGTACCGCTGACCGAAGGCGAAGATGATGAGCATCGGCAACGTGACGAGCAGCGATGCCACCATCACGTACTGGTAGTCGCCGTGGCCTCCCGCGGTCGGGCTGTACTTGGTCATCGCGTACGCGATGCCCAGCGGTGCCGTGAAGTCGTCGACCGAGCCGGCGTTCAGATAGATCAGCGCGGCCTGCAGGTTGTTCCAGCTCGCCTGGAACTCGAAAAGGAACACGATCACGAACGACGGGATCGACAGCGGCATCGCGATGCGCCAGAACAGTCCCCAGTAGCTCGCGCCGTCCAGTCGCGCCGCTTCGAAGAGCTCCTTCGGCAGACCGAGGAAGAACTGGCGCTGCAGGAAGATGTAGAAGGCCGAGCCGAACAGGTTCATGCCCCACAGTGGCACCCACGTGCCGAGGAACCCGGTCTCTTTCCAGATCAGGTAGATCGGGATCATGGTGACCGCGCCCGGAAGCATCATCGTGGCCAGCACCAGGCCGAAGAGCAGATTGCGTCCGGGGAACTTGAAGTACGCGAAGCCGAACGCCACGATCGAGCTCGACACCGCCACCGCCGTCGCCGCCAGCAGCGCGATCGCGACGCTGTTCCACATCCAGCTCAGCAGCGGCAGCTGGTTCCACACCTCGACGTAGTTCTCGGGCATCCACGTCTTGGGGATGAGCGAGTTGTCGAACACCTCGCCGCGCGGCTTGAGACTGGCCGACAGGAGCCACACGAACGGGTAGAGGAAGAGCATCCCGAAGCCGATCAGGACGATCGTCAGGATGATGTTGCCGAGGAGTGTCTTTGGCCGCGCGAAGTGACGGCGCCAGCGCGAGCGCTTGGGCACGGTGACCACGACGGTCGCCGCCTCGGGGGTGGGCCGGGTCACGCCCGGAGTCTGCAGCGACGCCGACATCAGCGGTCTCCCTCGTAGTAGACGAAACGGTTGCCGAACTTCACCTGGATGACCGTGATGATCATGATGATGACGAACAGCAGCCAGGCCATGGCGGCGGCGAAGCCGAAGTTGAACTGACGGAAGGCCTGCTGGAACAGATAGATCGCATAGAAGAGGGAAGCCTCAGGCGACGAGTTGCTCTGATCTCGCCAGAACAGCAGGAACGCCTGGTCGAACACCTGGAACGCCGCGATCGAGAGCACGATGACGTTGAAGAACATCGCGCCCGAGATCATCGGCAGCGTGATCGAGAAGAACTTGCGGATCGGGCCCGCGCCGTCGAGCGAGGCGACCTCGTACAGCTCCTGGGGCACGTTCTTCAGTGCCGCGAGGAAGATCACCATGGTCCCGGCGACCGTCCACAGCGTCATGATCACGATGCTGGGCTTCACCCACGCCGGATCGACGAGCCATTGCGGCCCTTGGATGCCGAAGAACCGCAACCCCTGGTTGATCGCGCCGGTGTTGCCGTTGAGCAGGAGAAAGAACACCGCCGCGGTCGCCACGGCGGGCGTCATCTTGGGCAGGTAGTAGAGGGTTCGCCAGAAGCCCGCACCGCGTGCGGCGCGATTGAGGAGCATTGCCAGCACGAGCGCGAAGATGATCTCGAGCGGCACAGCCATCACGACGTAGAACAGGGTGTTCGCCAGCGACACGCCCACCCGCGGGTCATCGAACAGCCGGGCGTAGTTGTCGAAGCCGACGGGCCGCGCGGTGTTGGTGGCCAGGTTGTAGTTGCTGAACGAGATGTACAGGCTGTAGACCATCGCGCCGGCCGTGAAGACGAGGAAGCCGATGATCCACGGCGAGATGAACAGGTAGCCCGCGATGGCCTCGCGCTTGTTGTAGTGCGTCTTGACCTTCGGTGCGCGGTCCTTCTTCTTGCGGCCGCGCTCACCTTCTTCAGCGCGCCCTTCGAGCGCCTCGACGTAGGCGTCGGGCTGCGACGTCAGGCTCATCTCGGCGCCTCGCTCAGCGCGGGCTGCCAGCCGTTCCTTCTCGTCATCTCACTTCTCCACCTCGAGATGTGGCATCGTTACCACATGCCAGTGACTATACGGCGGGACGTCTGCTCGCCGCAACCGCCCCGGTTCGACCACGCGCCGATGCTAGGCACCGGTGACGCTGCGATCACGGGGGTTGCGCGCCCCGGCGCCTCTGTGCTTCTCGCCGGGCGGCCCTCGTGATCGGGGCGGACGTCGTGGTCTACGCGGCGACATCGGCAGGCGTGTGCGCGGCGGTCGCCGCGGCCCGCACCGGCGCCCGCGTCGTGCTCGTCGAGCCGGGCCGCCACATCGGCGGCATGACCAGCGGCGGCCTCGGCTACACCGACGTCGGCGACGTCCGCGCCTTGGGCGGCATGGCCGCCGAGTTCCGTGCCGCCGTGGCCGAGCACTACGGCGTGCCGGTCGGGCACTACGCCGGGCCCGAACCGCACGTGGCCGAGCAGATCTTCCTGCGTTGGCTCGACGAGGCCGGCGTCACCGTCGTGTTCTCCGCGAGCATCGCGGGCGTCGACATGCGGGACGGGCGGATCGCACGGCTGACTCTTCGCGACGGTTCGGTCGTCGAGGCCGCGGTGTTCGTCGATGCGAGCTACGAAGGGGATCTGCTCGCGGCATCCGGTGTCTCGTATGCCGTGGGGCGCGAGTCGCGGTCGCTGTACGGCGAGGAGTTCGCCGGACGGCGCGAGGTCGTGCCGGGACGCCATTCGATACCGCCATGGATCTCGCCGTTCGGTGACGATCCCGCGGGTCTGACGTCCGGGCCACTGCTCCCCCAGATCAAGCCGGAGCCGATGGCCGACGTCGGCGCGGGCGACGGCGGCGTGATGTCGTTCGGATACCGTGTGTGCCTGTCGCGCGCTCCCGACCGCATCCCATTCCTTCGTCGCGAGGGCTACGACGACGCGCACTGGGAGCTCGGCCGTCGCATCTTCGCCGACGCCGAACGCCGCGGCGACGTCCATCCTGCGGGCCGGTATCTCGGGCTCGAGCCGAACCTGCCCGGGGGCAAGGCCGACGGCAACTCGCTCGGGCCGTTCTCGCTCAGCGTGCTCGACGGCAGTGCGTGGGAGTATCCGGATGCCGCTCCCGAGCGCCGCGAGCAGCTCCGGCTGCATCACCTGCACCACGCCGAGGACTTCCTGTGGTTCCTCGCGAACGACCCCGGCGTGCCGGCCGACGTGAGGCGAGGCATGCAGGAGTGGGGACTGCCCGCCGACGAGTTCGCCGACACCGGCCACCTGCCGCACCAGCTGTACGTGCGCGAAGCGCGCCGGATGGTGACGGATGCCGTCATCACGGAGCACGAGCTGCGGTCGGGGACGGTTCCACCCGACGTCGTGGCGCTCGGGTCGTACCACCTCGACATCCGCGAGGTGCAGCGAGCGTGGCGCTGGGTCTACGAGCATCCCGACCCGATCGCGATGGTGGTCAGCGAGGGGTACCTGTCGGTGCCCGTGCCGATCTACGGCATCGGCTACTCGGCGCTCGTCCCGCGGCGCGACGAGTGCTCGAACCTCGTGGTCGCGGTGTGCGTCGCGGCATCCCATGTCGCGTTCTCGTCGATCCGCATGGAGCCGCAGTACCAGATGCTCGGCCACGCGGCCGGGGTGGCCGCGGCCCTCGCGGCCCGGGCGGGGGCCGCGGTGCATGACGTCGACGTCGATCTGCTGCAGCAGCGTCTGCGCGACGGCGGGGCGGTGCTCGGGCTCGCCTTATGATGGGCCACGTCTCAGACCCCGGTTCGGAAGGGGGCCGCAATGGCTTCGGGCGATCTCACCCACCTGCAGGAGGGTGCCGTCATCCCGTTCGGCGGCGACCGCTTCACGACGGTCCCCGCTGAGCTGGCCGAGGCGTTCCAGCCTGGCGATCACCTTCACGTCGTGCAGACCACGGGTGCGCTGCTCCATGTGCCGGCCGCGGTGCGCGACGCCGTCCGCGAGCAGGTCGACGCCGCCGTCGCCGCGTTCGAGCAGCTCCGCACGGCCGGCGCCGAGCCGGTGCACGCGTTCTACGCGGCGTTCGCCGACGCGCTGGCCGACGACGGGGTCTGGGCGCGGATCGTGCACGCGAACGAGGCCGACGTCGAGCGGGCGGAATCCCTGGGCCGCTCGACCACGCGGCTGCGCGTCTCGGACCGCATGCGCGAGGACATGATCGAGGGACTCCGCGGTTGGGCCGCGCACGTTCTGAACGCGCCGGCCGCCGATGTCGTCGCCCGCGTCGAGCACGACGACTGGGTCGTCGAGACGGTGGCCGCGCCGTTGGGTGTCATCGCCTTCGTCTTCGAGGGCCGGCCCAACGTCTTCGCCGACGCCGCGGGCGTGCTGGCGACCGGCAACACGGCGGTCCTGCGCATCGGCGGGGACGCGCTGGCCACGGCCCAGGCGATCCAGGACCACGCGCTGCGCCCCGCGCTCGAGCAGTCGGGCCTGCCCGACGGCGCCGTCCGGCTCATCCCCGTCCGTGAGCGCTCGGCCGGGTGGGCGCTCTTCAGCGACGCCCGCCTCGCGCTGGCCGTCGTGCGCGGATCGGGCACGGCCGTCACCGAGCTCAGCAGCGTCGCACGGCAGAGCGGCATCCCCGTCAGCTCGCACGGCACCGGCGGCGCGTGGCTGATCGCCGACCGCACCGCCGATCCTCAGCGCCTCGCCGGCGTGGTGCGCAACTCGCTCGACCGCAAGGTGTGCAACACGCTCAATGTCGCCGCCGTCGTGCGCGATCGGGCGGCCGAGCTGGTGCCGCTGCTGCTGGCCGCCGCCGACGAGGCCGCCGCCGCGCGGGGCGGCGTCGCCCGCCTCCACGTCGTCGACGGCAGCGAATCGTGGATCCCCACCGAGGACCTGGCGCGCACCATCGAGGTGCGTCGCGCCGAGGGCACCGTGACCGAGCCCCGCGCCACGCTGCTCGACGTGGCCGACCTCGGCACCGAGTGGGAGTGGGAGGAGACGCCCGAGCTCAGCCTCGTCGTGGTCGACGACGCCGAAGAGGCCGTGCGCCTCTTCAACGCGTACAGTCCCCAGTTCGTCGCGACGCTCATCTCGGAGGACCCCGACGCGCACGCACGCTTCCGCGAGAGCGTGAACGCCCCCTTCGTCGGCGACGGATTCACCCGATGGGCCGACGGCCAGTACGCGCTGCACCAGCCCGAGCTCGGCCTGTCGAACTGGCAGAACGGTCGCCTGCTCGGACGTGCCGGCATCCTCACCGGCGCCGACCTGACCACGCGTCAGACCTTCGCCCACCACGACAGCGCGGATCAGCACCGCTGACGGGCGTCGCCCCGCCCGACGTCGTCGAGCGGGGCGGGGTGGCCGTCAGGCGTGGAAGGCGCTCGCGTGCTCGCGGGCCCATTGCGCGAAGGGGCGAGCGGGCGTTCCGGTGAGCCGGGCGACCGTGTCCTGCACGCGCTGTCCGACCGCGGGCGGGTTCTTCGCCAGCCCGATCATGAACTCGACATACTCCGGCGGATAGCCGAGCTCCTGCAGGCGCAGGCGCTCCTCGTGCTCGGTCAGGTGCACCCAGCGCAGCTCACGGCCCAGCGCCTCGCCGATCCGCGCAACCCGCTCGGCGGGCCTGAGCGCCTCCGGACCGGTGAGGTAATAGGTCTCACCGTGGTGCCCGTCTTCGGTGAGGACTGCCACGGCTGCTGCCGCGATGTCGGCCTCGTGCACCATGGCGCTCGGGAAGTCCGCCATCGTGCGAATTACGCCTTCGCCCGACACCTGCGCCGCCCACTCCAGGGCGTTCATCATGAACTCGACGGGCGCCACCAGCGCCCACGCCAGTGCGCTGTCCCGAAGCGCCGGCTCGAGGGTGCTCTGCTCCCATCCACCGAGGACGCTCACCCGCCTCACGCCGGCCTTCTCTGCGACCTCGACGAGGTCACGGCCGTTCCGCAGCGTCGTGCCGGATGCTGCGTCGAAGGTGATGAAATGCACCGCGTCGCATCCAGCCATCGCCGCGCGCATCGCTCCGGCATCCGTGAGGTCCCCGCGCACCACCTCGACACCATCAGGCAGGTCCGCCGCCTCCGGCCTGCGCGTGAGCGCCCGCACCGTCTCACCCCGCTCCACCAGCTGGGCGACGATCTGGCGGCCGACATTTCCGGTTGCCCCGGTGACGAGAATGGTCATGCGTGATCCCTTTCGTTCGATGTTCACGAACAGAGACTCTCGCTCCACCCGGACAGGAACTGTCCTCAACGAGGACCCGACCGAGTCGCCGCCAGGACCAGTCGATATCATGCAGCGCATGGCCATCAAGCTTGAGAACGTCGGCATCGCGGTTCGCGACATCGAAGAGGCGATCGCCTTCTTCACCGACCTCGGCCTCACAGTCCTCGGACGTGACACGGTCAGCGGCGAGTGGGCCGAGACCGCCGTCGGGCTCGACGGCAACCACGCCAAGATCGCCGTGCTGCAGACGCCGGACGGTCAGGGCCAGCTCGAGTTCTTCGAGTACATCCACCCGCAGGCGATCGAGACGGAGCCCACCCGTCCCAACGAGATCGGCATGCACCGCGTCGCGTTCTCGGTCGACGACATCGATGAGGCGCTGGCGATCGCCGCGCGGCACGGCTGCTACCCGCTCCGTGGCGTCGCCACCTACGAGGACGTGTACAAGCTCACGTACCTCCGCGGTCCGAGCGGCATCCTCGTGATGCTCGCCCAGTCGCTGCAGAAGGACTAGAGGAGCAGACATCACCAGGACAAGGAGCGCACCGTCGTTGCCCAGTCCGCGCCGCGTGCAGGGCACGTACTACACGCTCATGCTCGGCAACACGCTCGCGGCGTCGTTCATCTGGGGGATCAACACCCTCTTCCTGCTCGATGCCGGCCTCTCGAACCTCGAGGCATTCGCTGCGAATGCCTTCTTCACCGCGGGGATGCTGCTGTTCGAGATCCCGACGGGCGTCGTGGCCGATACCGTCGGACGCCGCGCGTCGTACCTGCTCGGCACGGTCACATTGGCGGTGACGACCGTCCTCTACTGGCTGCTCTGGGTCTGGCATTCGCCGTTCTGGGCCTGGGCCGTCGTCTCGGTGCTGCTCGGACTGGGCTTCACGTTCTTCTCGGGTGCCGTGGACGCCTGGCTCGTCGACGCACTGAAGGCGACCGGCTACCAAGGCAGCCTCGAGACCGTCTTCGGCCGCGCGCAGATCGTGGGCGGCATCGCGATGCTCTCCGGGTCGGTGCTCGGCGGCGTCATCGCGCAGGTGACGGATCTCGGCGTGCCGTTCCTCTTCCGAGGCGCCATCCTGCTGCTGATGTTCATCGTCGCCGCCCTGCTCATGCGCGACCTGGGCTTCGTGCCGGATCGGAGCGAGAGCCCCCTCCGGGCGACCCGCACCGTCCTGCGCGCCTCCGTCCGCTACGGCCTCGGTGATCCGCCGGTGCGCTGGCTCATGCTCACGGGCCCCTTCACCGCGGGCGTCGGCATGTACGTCTTCTACGCGCTGCAGCCTTATCTGCTGGAACTCTGGGGCGACGAGGAGGCCTACTCGGTCGCCGGGCTCGCCGCCGCTCTCCTGTCGGGCGCGGCGATCCTCGGCGGAGCGCTGGCACCCCGTGTCCGCAGACTGTTCCGAAGGCGCACTTCGGCGATCCTGCTGGCGACGGTCTCGAGCGTCCTGGTACTGATCGGTCTCGGGCTGGTGCGTGAGTTCTGGTTCGCCGTCGTCCTGGTGGCGCTGTGGGGCATCGCATCGGCGATCGATGATCCCGTGCACCGGGCGTATCTCAACGACATGATCCCGTCGAAGCAGCGCGCAACAGTGCTCTCGTTCGACTCGCTGATGGGCTCGGGCGGTGGGGTCGTCTTCCAGCCGATCCTGGGGCGAGTTGCGGATGTCGGGGGCTACGGTGCATCCATGATCTGGAGCGGCGCGATTTCGGTCCTGGCCGTTCCCCTCATCCTGCTGAGCAGAGCGCAGCACTCGCCGGCCGACACGGCCCGCGAGGTCACTGGCACCGACGCCTAGACCCGGACGGGGTTGCGAGCGCGGGTCGGTCTCCTTCGCAGTCTGCGGACGAACGACTGACGTCGGCGGAGCGGCGTGGGTCAGCGACCAGCCGGTGCGGGGGCGGTGCTCTCGCGCACCGTGAGGGACGTCGCCAGCTCCACGTGACGGGACGAGGGATGCCGCCCCTCCGCCATCACAAGTATGGTCTGGACCGCCATGGCGCCCATGCCCTCGAGGTGCTGGTGGACGGTCGTCAGAGGAGGCGTGGTCCACGCCGCTTGCGGCGTGTCGTCGAAGCCCGTGACGCTCAGTTGCTCGGGTACGCGGATGCCGAGTTCGTGGGCCGTCGCGAGCACACCGACGGCGATCTCGTCGTCGCCCGCCATGATGGCGGTCGGGGGCCGGGTGGACGTGAGCAGATCGCGCGCGTGCTTGGCGCCCGAGGCGACGGCGAACTGGTCTGCGCGGATGAGCCCCGGATCGACGGCGATGCCGGCGGCGTCGAGCGCCGCTTGGTATCCGTAGAGCCGGTCGCGCGCAGCATCCGACGCCTCGGGGCCGCCGATCCATGCGATGCGATCGTGACCCAGCTCGATGAGAAGCTCGGTCGCAGTGCGTGCGCCGGCCCAGTTGCTCGAGCCGACGCTCACCATGCGGGGGTGGTGCGTGTCGACGGGGTCGACGATGACGAAGGGCAGATCGGCATTGCTCGCCGCTTCGATCAGCGCGTCGGGGGCGGACAGCGTCAGGCCGATGATGCCGACGACACCCGACTCCTGCTGCTCAGCGACCCATCTGCGCGCCACGGCACGCTGCGTGCGCGTGGCCCGAGCGGGGGCGAGGCGCGTCAGCAGGTCGATCTCCGTCTCTGTCGTCGCCGAGAGGACGCCCTGCAGCACGCCGAGGATGTACGGCGAGGCGGGGAGATCGAACACGACGGCGATCGCGCGGCGCGCCGACTCGGGCGCCGTGACGGTGGTCGGCCGGTAATCGAGTTCGGTGACGGCAGCCAGGACGCGTTCCCGTGTTTCGGACGAGATGTCGTCACGGCCGTTGAGTGCCTTTGAGACCGTGCCCCGCGAGACTCCGACCGCCGCGGCCACGTCGGCGAGAGTTGCGCGACGTGGCGTGCTCTCACGGCCCATAGCGTTCTCCAGGTCGAACTAGTTTCGAAATTCGACGCCTCATTCCCCGCCGATCCCTGCGTCTTTGACGGCGCATGTTGACATGGTACGCCGCTGTACCTAACATGATCACACGATACACGTTGCGAAACATTTTCGCAAGAGTCGTTCCCGAATCTCTTCTGCTGTGACCAAAGGAGGTCGTCTGTGTCCGTCGTGACATCGCCCGCGCTCATGATCGACGGCCGGGTCCCCGCCGACGCGCCGTTGCACCATGTCTGGAGCGTGTGCGTCGGCGCCGGTCGGGCCAATGAGGCGCTCCGCGCGGACTGGCAGAGCCACTTCCGCGAAGCCGTCACGACATTCGGCGCACGATACGTGCGATTCCACGGCCTCTTCCACGACGACATGTTCGTCTACCGTGCATCGAACGGCGGAGGCTTCGGCCCGCCGACTCCCCTCGACAAGCCGGTGTACACCTTCGCGTACGTCGACAAGGTCTTCGACGCGATCCTCGACACGGGGGCTCGCCCGTTCGTCGAGCTGGGATTCATGCCCCGAGAGCTCGCGACGCAGACCGAGACCCTCTTCTGGTGGAAGGCGCATTGCAGCCCGCCGAACGACATGAACGCGTGGGTCGACCTCGTCACGGCGACCGTCCTGCACTGGATCGAACGCTACGGCCGCGAGGAGGTGCGCACGTGGCCGTTCGAAGTGTGGAACGAGCCGAACCTCGTGCCTCATTTCTGGACCGGCACGCGCACGCAGTACTTCGAACTGTACGAGGCGACCGCCCGCGCGCTGAAGGCGATCGATCCCGGCCTGAAGGTCGGCGGCCCCTCGTCATCCGTCTTCGTTCCCGACTCCCGGTACGACGGCGAGTACCACGACAGGTCCGTCGAGGCTGCGACAGCCGAAGCGCCCGATCCCGAGGTCCTGCCGTGGAAGCCGGTGTGGATCCACGAGCTCATCGCCTACTGCGCGGAGCGCGAGCTCCCGATCGACTTCTTCTCGACGCACCTCTACCCCACCGACTACGCGTTCGACACCCAGGGCGTCGGCCGCGCGATCAGCCGCGACCGGGATGCCACACGCAATGACCTCGAAGAGATGCGGCGGATCATCGCGGCATCCCCTTACCCGGATGCCGATCTGCACATCACCGAATGGTCCACGTCACCGTCGAGCCGGGATCGGATGCACGACACGGTGTACGCGGCGACCTACATCACGCGAGCTTTCCTGCAGGCCCACGCGCTCGCTGATTCCATCTCGTACTGGACCTTCACGGATGTCTTCGAAGAGGGCGGCGGCGGCATCGGACCCTTCCACGGCGGATTCGGCTTCGTCAACGAGCAGGGCATCCACAAGCCCACCTTCCACGCGATGGCGATGCTCCACCGACTCGGCGAGCGCATCGCCCTCCAGACCGAGCACGGCATCATCACGAGCACGACCGACGACGCGATCGCCGCTGTCTTCTTCAACTACCCCGACTCGATGGGATCGCGGTCGGTCGGCGATGCCACCAGCTACGTACAGACGCGCCGGCTCGCCGGCGAGGGGCCCGCTCGACGAATCAGTCACTCCGTCGCCGGGCTCATCCCGGGCGACACCTATGCCGTCGAGATCCTCGACCAGGACCACGGGAATGTGGCCGAGGCGTGGCATCGACTCGGCGAGCCTCTCAACCTCTCTCGCCAGCAGGTCGCGGATCTCCAGAGGATCGCCGACGACCTCTCCACGAGCACGCTCACGGTGAACGACGACGGCGTGCTCGCGATCGACGTCACCCTGGCGCCCTGGGCCGTCATGTCGATCTCACGAGCAACCCCCTGACCCAGCCGATCCGGGCACAACGACGTCACGAAAGGACCCACATCATGAGACTCAGCAAGCGAGCCGCCGCGGTCGCGGCCACTGCAACGCTCACCGCTCTCGCCCTCGCCTCCTGCAGCGGAGGCGGCGGCGGGGGCGGCGGCGGCGAAGAGGCCACCGAAGACAACAAGCCCGAGAAGCTGACCGTCGCGGCGTGGATGGACTTCCCGCCCGAGCTTCTCGCCTCCTTCGAGGAGGAGTACGGCATCGAGGTCGTGGTGAACTCGTTCCCCGACGGCGCCTCAGCTCAGACCGTCCTGCGCAACGGCCTCTCGTCCGAAGGAGCAGGGCTGTCGGACGTCCACCTCATCGAGCTCGACTGGTGGACCGAGATGATGGCGGTCCCCGAGGACTGGGTGGAGCTGCCCGAGATCCCCGACCGCTGGGTCGACTGGAAGGTCACGCAGGGCTCCGTCGACGGCGTGATCACCGGATACGGCACAGACATCGGTCCCCTCGGCATCGCCTTCAATCAGGACATGACGGGGACGGCCGGCCTCGCCGCAGACCCCGAGTCCTTCGGCGAGTTCATCGGAGGCGATGCCGCGACGTGGGAGTCGTTCCTCGACGCCGGCCGCGAATACGTGGCCGTCTCGGACAACTTCTTCATCGACTCGCTCTCGAGCGCCTTCCAGGCAGCCATCAACCTGCTGCCCGACGCCTTCGAGGATCCGGAGTCGGGTAAGCCGTACAACCTGGCCGACAACGCCGCCATCGAAGAGCTGTTCATGACCTTCGCCGAGGCGGCTGAAGACGGCATCTCCGCCGGCATCCCCATCGGGCACGCCGACTGGGGCGCCGGATTCCAGAACCGCCAGTGGGCGACCGTTGTGACCCCCGCCTGGATGGCCGGCATCATCGCCGAGAACGCCGACGGGATCCCGGGCTGGCGCGTCTCGAGCACGTTCCCGGATGGCGGCGGCAACTGGGGCGGATCGTTCTTCGCCGTGCCGTCGACCGGTGAGAACACGGGATGGGCGGTCGAGCTGGCCGACTATCTGACGTCGCCGGATGCCGCCATCCAGTGGTTCCACGAGACTGGCCAGTTCCCGTCGCAGCTGGAAGCCATCGAGAGCCCCGACATCGCCGAGACCGAGAACGAGTTCTTCGGCGGACAGCGACTCGGGCAGATCTACGGCGATCTCGCGGCGGCCGCGGGAGATGCCGCAGCGGGCGGATACCGCGGCGAGAACTTCGCGGGCATCCAGACGCTCGTCACGGACGGAATCGGTCTGGTCGAGTCGGGCAGCGCCACCCCGCAAGAGGCATGGGAGTCGGTGGTGAGCGACTTCGAGGCACTCGGATTCGACACCGCCGACTGACCCCTGAACGGCGGTCCGGCTCAGCACCGGGCCGGACCGCCACCCCACACGGACCCGGAAGCACGGAGGCTCGAACGATGGCTGTCAATTCGGCGGTGCCACGCACCGCGAGGCGGATCGGATGGGGGCAGCGGCTCTCGCGCTGGGACTTCAAGCTCTCGCCCTACCTGTACGTCTCGCCCTTCTTCCTGCTCTTCGCGGTCTTCGGCGCGTTCCCCCTCTTCTTCAACATCGTCGTCGCGCTCCACGACTGGCATCGCCGTTCCGGAATGGGCGAGTTCGTCGGTCTCGACAACTTCGCCTGGGTGCTGCGGCAGCCGCTGTTCTGGCGCTCGCTCGAGAACACCATCTCGATCTTCCTGCTCGGCGGCATCCCGCAGCTCATCCTCGCGTTGCTGATCGCGGCGATCCTCGACCAGAACCTGCGCGCCCGCACGTTCTGGCGGATGAGCGTGCTCATCCCCTTCGTCGTCATGCCCGTGGCGACGTCGATGATCTTCGGGCAGGTCTTCGGTCAGTTCGGCATCCTGGTGCCCAACCTGCACGCCCTCGGACTGTTCACCGAGAGCAGTTCGCCCTTCTTCCAGGACCGACTGCTGTCGCACATCGCGATCGGCTCGATGGTGGTCTTCCGATGGACGGGATACAACGCGCTCATCCTCCTCGCGGCCATGCAAGCGGTCCCGCGAGACCTCTACGAGGCGGCGACGGTCGACGGTGCGAGCCGCTTCCGCCAGTTCTTCTCGGTCACCATCCCCGGCATCCGCCCGACCCTGATCTTCGTCATCCTGACGATGACGATCGGCGGACTCGAGATCTTCGACGAAGCACGCCTGTTCGACGGGGGTGGCACGGGCGGTGGCTCGGGCGGCGCCGACAACCAGTGGACCACGGTGATGCTCTACCTCTTCAACCTCGGCTTCGGTGAGTGGCAGGACCGCCTCGGCCAGGCCGCGGCGGTCGGATGGATCTTCGCGTTCATCATCCTCGTCATCTCGCTGCTCAACTTCCTCCTCACGCGTTCGATCTCGTCGTCGGGAGCTCCGCGCAGCCGCGGCCGCGGGTCGCGGCGTTCGGGCCCGCCGCGCCGGCCGGCTTCCCCTCCTATGGGTGCGACGCCGGCGGCCGTCGCTGAAGACACGATGGAAGGAGTTCTTCGATGAGCACGGCATTCATCGAGAACACCGCAGGTCGGGGCGCCGCGCGGTACGCGAAGAAGCGCGCGGCCCGTGGCCGTCCGGTCGCTTCCCACAATCCGTCGGCGCGCCGTCCCGGCTGGGTCACGTACGGGTTCCTGACCGTCGTGATCGTCCTGTCGGTGTTCCCTCTCTACGCGGCTGCGATGTACGGTTCGTCGACGACCACCGAGATCACCCGGTCCGTCGGCAACCTCCCGCGGTGGCTGCCGACCGCCACCCTGTGGCAGAACTTCGGCGAGGTCTTCGCGGCGGAGCAGTTCAGCATCTGGATCGCCTTCGCCAACTCGCTGCTGGTCGCGGTGACCGTGAGCGCCTCCGTCGTCTTCTTCTCGACGCTCGCCGGTTTCAGCTTCTCGAAGCTGCGATTCCCCGGGCGGCGGGCACTTTACGTCGCGGTGCTCGCGACCCTGATCATCCCCGCACAGGTCGGGACGATCCCGCTGTTCGTCATGATGAACGAGTTCGGATGGATCGATTCGCTGCTGGCGCTGATCGTCCCCGGTCTTGTGGCGGCGTTCGGCGTGTTCTGGATGACCCAGTACCTCGAAGAGGCCCTGCCCTATGAACTCATCGAGGCGGCCCGCGTCGACGGGGCCTCGATGCTGCGCACCTTCTGGTCGATCGCCCTGCCCGCCGCCCGGCCGGCCGCAGCGACCCTCGCGCTCTTCACCTTCATCGGGTCGTGGAACAGCTTCTTCTGGCCGTCGGTCGTCATGCGGTCACAGCTCACCATGCCGCTCGTGGTCCCCCAGCTGCGAGGAGCGTTCACGTCCGACACGGGGCTCGTGATGGCCGGCGTCTTCCTCGTCGCGGCGCCCCTGCTCATCGTTCTGGTCCTCGCGGGCAGGCAGCTGGTGTCGGGGGTCATGGCCGGCGCCGTCAAGGGCTGACCGCGCGGGCCCACACCCTGGCGGGCGTACCTGAGGTGAGAAACCACACTCAGGTTGAAACACCCCGTGCGCCGTGGTTTCTCAACCAAGACATGGTTTCTCAACTGACGCGTGGTCTCTCAACCGAGGCCGCCGGCGGACAGGCATGAGCAGGAAGACGGATGCCGCGGCCACCGGCGCGACGACTCGGAGCGCAACCGAGGCCGAGGCACCTGAGGTTGAGAAACCACACGTAGGTTGAGACACCGCGCGTCGAGTGGTTTCTCAACCGGCACGTGGTTTCTGAACCGAAGCCGCTCGTGCGGACCCGCGTGAGCAAGAAGACGGATGCCACAGCGACCACCGCTGCCACCGGCGCGGCGCCTCGGGGCACAACCCCGGCCGGCAGACCTGAGGTTGAAAAACCACACGCAGGTTGAGACACCCCCCGCGCCGTGTTTCTCACCCGTGCGCCGTGGTTTCTCAACCTCCGTACGGTCTCTTAAGCGACGTATGGCTTCTCAGCCGAGGCGACGTTGCGGACCGCCGCGCGAGCGCGGCGGTCCGCATTCAGTCGAGCGGGTCGACCCCGAAGTGCTCAGCGAGTTCGGTGATCACCGCGTGCGCACCCTGGATCGAGACCGAAGAGACGAACGTGCCGTCGTCGACGGCGACGACCTCGCCGGTGAGGCGCTCCCACAGCGGATTCGACTCGAACTGGGCGCGCTGCGCACGGGAGGCGTCGCCCTCCGCGCCGTCGGGCTCCCACGAGCTGACCAGAACGATCGATGCGTCCGCCTGCAGGATGTTCTCTGCCGACAGCGGCACGAAGATCGTCTCGGTCGTGTCGGGGGCATCCGCGGGCCGCGGCAGTCCCATGTCGATCATGATCTCGCCGATGAACGAGTTGCTCGAGTACAGCCGAGCGGTGTCCTCGCCGGCGAAGCGCACGAGCGAGTAGGTGGTGTCGGGGTCCTGGGCGAGGATCTCCTCGCCGACGGCGGCCGCGCGTTCTTCGTACTCGTTCACCGCGGCCTCGGCTTCGTCCTCGAGCCCGAGCGCCGTGCCGAGCAGCACGACGTTCTCCTTCCACGTCGGGCCGGTGCTCTCTGAGAAGACGGTCGGCGCGATCTTCGACAGCTGCGGGTAGAGGGCCTCCTGCCGCACCTTCGCCGAGATGATCAGGTCGGGCTCGAGCTCGAGGATCTTCTCCAGGTCGGGCTCGGCGATGGTGCCGACGTTCACCGCGTCGGCGGTCTCGTCGCTCACGTCGCCGAGGTACGGCGCGAACGGGTTCTCGGGGTCCTGGCGGTACTCGGCGTAGCCGACGAGTTCGGCGCCGAGCAGCAGCGTCGCGTCGACGTAGCTCGGGTCCAGCGCGACCACCCTGATGGGCCGCTCCGGGATCGTCGTCTCTCCCATTGCGTGCTCGATCGTGAGCGGGAATCCGCTGTCGGAGGAGGCTTCGGGGGCGGCCTCGTCGGCAGGGGTGGACTGGCAAGCGGCCAGGCCGAGCGCGAGCGTGCCGGCGGTGATCACCGACAGGACGGAGCGGAGTGAAGGCATGGGAGTGGCAGGTGCTTTCTCGTCACGGTTAGGATGGAATGGCGCACGCAGGAAGCTAAGGCTTACCTAAGTTGGCACTCCCGAATCTAGCAGACGACGAAACGCGCCCGTGATCCCCATCTCCCCGCCGCGGCGGCGCCTGAGCCGCCCGGTCGTGCTCGTCGGAGCCGTCGTCGCGATCGTCGTCGCCGCGGTCCTGAGCGTGTGCGTCGGCGGCATGCCGACGTCACCCGTCGAGGTGTTCACGGCGCTCTTCGCACCCACCGGAACAGACGCCGACGTGGCGATCACCGGCCTCCGTGTGCCCCGCACAGTCCTCGGCATCGTGGTCGGCGCGTGTCTCGGACTCGCAGGGACGCTCGTCCAGGGGCACACCCGCAACCCCATCGCCGACCCCGGCCTGCTCGGAATCTTCCAGGGCGCCGCGCTGGCGATCGTCCTCGTCGCCGCGACGGGCGATCCCTCCGGCCCCGTCCAGGCGCTTTTCTCCTTCATCGGCGCGCTGGGCGCCTCGGCGCTCGTGTTCGCGATCGCGGCGAGCGCGCGCGGAGGTGCCACGCCCATCACGCTCGTCCTCGCCGGCGTCGCGGTGTCGGCACTGTTCGGCGCACTCGTGACTGCGACTGTACTGATGAACCTCGACGCGCTCGACGCGCTGCGCTTCTGGCAGGTGGGATCGCTCGCGACGCGCAACGGCGCCCTCGCCTACATGTGGCCGTTCGTCGTCGTCGGGGCCGCGCTCGCGCTGGCGAATGGGCCGGCGCTCAATGCGCTGGCGCTCGGCCCGCAGGCCGCGGCATCCCTCGGCGTCTCTTTGCGACGGGCGCGCGTGCTCGGCATCGCCGCCATCACCCTGCTCGCGGGCGCGGCGGTCATGCTCGCCGGGCCGATCGCGTTCGCGGGGCTGATCGTGCCACACATCGCACGGGCGCTGGTCGGCGCCGACTACCGCTGGCAGCTCCCCGCGTCCGCGCTCATCGGCAGCGCAGTCCTGCTCGTCGCCGACACCATCGGGCGCGTCATCGCCCAGCCCGGCGAACTGTCGGTGTCGGTCGTGCTGGCCGTCGCCGGCGCGCCGTTCTTCATCGCGCTCGCGCGCCGTGGACGGGTGGTCTCGCTGTGACCACCACGAGTTCGCGCCGGCCGCTGCTTCCGGTCATCCGGTGGGGCCCGGTGTCGGTGCTGTGGCATCCGCGCGGTGTCGCGGTGCTGGCGGCACTCCTCGTGGCGACCGTGCTCGCGTGTGCGCTGCACGTGTCGCTCGGCGGCAGCTCGATCGACTTCCTGGCGGTGCTGAGCACCCTGTTCGGCGCGCCGCCCGACCCGCGGACCGAGCTGGCGGTGATGGAATTCCGGATGCCGCGCACGGTCGCCGCCGTCGTGTCGGGGTCGGCGCTGGCCGTCGCCGGCGCGATCACGCAGACCATCGCACGCAATCCGCTGGCCAGCCCCGACATCCTCGGAGTGACGGCGGGCGCGTCGCTCGGCGCGGTCGGCGTGCTGGTGCTCGCGGGCGGCGGCGCGGGCGGGCTCTCGGGAGCCGCGGCGCTCATCGGGATGCCGGCGGCCGCGTTCCTCGGCGGCCTGCTCGCCGGGCTCGCCGTGTTCCTGCTCGCGTATCGCGGATCGGTCGACGGCT
The DNA here is from genome assembly GCF_051364985.1 of Microbacterium sp. I2. Lineage (NCBI taxonomy): Bacteria > Bacillati > Actinomycetota > Actinomycetes > Micrococcales > Microbacteriaceae > Microbacterium > Microbacterium sp. I2. The sequence goes on along the minus strand of NZ_JBLWIH010000022.1, from coordinate 37,214 downwards.
ACCGCATCGTGCTGGTCGGCCTCGGAGTCTCATGGCTCGCGACGAGCCTGGTCACGTGGCTGCTGACACTCGGCGACGTCACCAACGCCGCGCAGGCGCTCACGTGGATGTCGGGGTCGCTGAACGCCGAGGAGTGGACGCTCGTCGGGCCGCTGTCGGTCGCTGCCCTCGTGCTCATGGCGGCGACGGGGTTCGTCGCCCGGCCGCTGTCGCTCACCGCGTTCGGAGAGCCGACCGCGATCGGGCTGGGCGCGCGCGTCAATCGGTCGCGAGCGCTGGCGCTCGTGGCGGCTGTGCTGCTGGCATCCCTCGCGACCGTCATCGCCGGACCGCTCGCGTTCGTCGCGCTGGCGGCCCCGCAGATCGCGCGCATGCTCGTGCGTTCGGCAACGCCACCGCTCGCAGCATCCGCCCTCGTCGGCGCCCTCATGGTGCTGCTTGCCGACGTGCTCACCGCTCGCCTGTTCCCCCTCCCGCTCCCCGCGGGCGTCGGGACCGCCATCATCGGTGTGCCCTATCTGGTCTGGCTGCTGATCACCACGCAACGGAGGACGGCATGACCGCACGCCTGTGCGCCCGCTCGCTCACGCTCTCGTACGATGGCCGACCCGTCGTATCGGGGCTGGACTTCGAGGTGCCCGACGGTCAGGTCACCGCGATCATCGGACCGAACGGATGCGGCAAGTCGACGCTGCTGCGAGCGCTCGGACGCGTGATGGCGCCCGCGGAGGGCGATGTGCTGCTCGACGGGGTGTCGTTGCGCAGCATCCCGACGCGGCAGGTCGCGCGTCAGATCGCGCTGCTCCCGCAGAGCCCTGAGGCGCCCGCGGGACTCACCGTCGCCGAGCTCGTCGCCCGTGGGCGGCACCCGCACCAGCGGTGGTACGAGCAGTTCGGGCGCGCCGACGAGTCGGTCGTTCGCGAGTCCATGGCGGCGACCGGCGTCGACCATCTCGCCGACATGCCGCTGGACGAGCTGTCTGGCGGGCAGCGACAGCGCGCGTGGCTGTCGATGTCGCTCGCGCAGCAGACCGAGATCGTGCTGCTGGACGAGCCGACGACCTACCTCGACCTCGCGCATCAGGTCGAAGTGCTCGAGCTCGTGCGCGACCTGAACCGGCAGCACGGTCGCACGGTGCTCATGGTGCTGCACGACATCTCGCTCGCGGCCAGGTATGCGTCGCAGATCGTCGCGATGAAGGATGGGGCGATCGTGGCCTCGGGGACTCCCGACGAGGTCGTGACCGAGGACCTGCTCGCCGATGTCTTCGGTCTGCGCGCAGCGATCGTCCGCGAGCCGGTGCAGGGCCGGCCGCACGTCATGCCGTTGGGGCTGGCCGGTCAGCTCACGCCCGATCGAGGGCCCGACGAGGTCTGACCGTTGGAGGCGGTCACGCCGGCTGTGCGAGGTGGCGGCCGAGGGCTTCGAGCAGTCCTCGTGTGCCTTGCTCGCGACCTGCGCCATCCGCCCAGAACTGGTCGAAGAAGACGCCGTGCTCGACGTGCGTGAGCCGGGTGCCGGCGGGAATCTGCTCGAACTCGAACGATGCCACTGAGGTGGACATGTGGACTCCGTCGAGCCACATGTCATAGGTCGTGACGATGCGGACGCGCTCGACGATGTCGGTGTAGACGGCTTCGTATCGCGACACCGGACCGCCGTGGAACTTCGCCTCGTCGATGTCGCGCCCACCGACGCGGAAGTCGAACGCCCACTCCCGTGGCTCGAAGGCGTCGCCGTCACCGAGCCAGTTCCGCTTCTGGTCCGCGTCGGCGAACGCCTCCCAGACCCGGTCGACGGGTGCCGGATAGTCCCTGGTGAGCGTGAAGCTGGAGTGCGCGAGTCTGCGCTCGATCGTCATCTGCTCGTCCTATCGGGTGAATGTCACGTGGATCGTGCCGCTCTCGGCGACCTCGGTCGTCACGGCGTGGGTCTGCTCCAGTCCGCGAAGGTCATCCCACACGCGGTTGCCACGAGCCAGCACGATCGGCGCGATCGCCACATGCAGATCGTCGACCAGTCCTGCGCGCAGGAACTCCTGCGCCGTGCGCACACCGCCCCCGACGCGGACGTCGAGGCCGCCGGCGGCAGTGACCGCCTCGGCCAGCACCTCTTCGATCGCACTGCTGCGGAAGTGGAACGTGGTCCCGCCCTCCATCGGGATCGACGGCCGCGGCGCGGAGTGGGTCAGCACGTACACCGGAAAGCCGAACGGCGGTCGATCACCCCACCAGCCCTTCCACTCCGGGTCGTCGGGGTACGTGTGCAGGCCGAACATCGCCGCGCCGATGATCTCGGCGCCGACTCCCGTGAAGAATGCGGAGGCGTAGGCCTCATCGATTCCCGTCGTTCCCGCGCCGCTCGTGTCGCCGAAGACCTTCTCGCGGAAGGTGCGGGTCGCCGCGTACGCGGCCGTGAGCGGGCCCCAGTCCTCCCCCATGGGATTGTCGGCCGCGGGGTCGGGCGCGGCGGTGTAGCCGTCCAGCGATGAGAAGAGGTCGATGCGAACGCGGGTCATGTCAGTTCTCCTTGGAGGTGGCGCGGGCCAGGTGGATGCCGAGGCGGTCGGCCTGGCGTTCCGCAGAGGTTCGCTGCTCGCCGAGCCACAGATGCAGGATGTCGAGCGCGCCGGGTCTCAGGCTCACGGTGCGGACGCGTCCCTGCTTGTTCGAGGTGATCACTCTCGCGTCCTCGAGGACCCGTAGATGCTGAAGCAGCGACGGCAACGTCATCGAGAACGGCGCCAAGAGATCCGACACGACTGCCGGGGACTTGGCGAGCCGCTCGACGACCGCCCGCCGAGTGGGGTCCGCGAGTGCGCGCAGCACCGCGTCCAGCTCGACGGGATAGTTAGGCATATGCCTAACTATCGCACGCGCGGCCGTTCAGGTCAACGGATGTCGGTCAGCTCCCGAAGGCGGCCAACGCGCGGCGATACCTGTCGCTGTCCGCGCGGGTGCCTTCGGTGACGAGCAGCGCGTTCGAGTTCAGTGTGCGAGCGTGCTCGCCCTGGCAGGGGATGACCACGATCTGAGTCAGTCCCGCACGCCACGCCGGGACGAGCGCCTCCAGGTCGCGGTGCTCGGGGCTGTCCGCGAGCGAGCGGGGTCGGCTGGCGTGAAACTCCTCCATGCTGCTCTCCGCCCACCGTCGATACGACGGATCTTCAAGGGCGTCCCGGCCGAACTCATCGTCCCAAGTGGGCCCGACGAGCTCGCTCAGGAGCGCCATGCGTTCTGCGCCACCGAGCGCCGTGCCGTGGAGCCGCTCCAGCAGCTGCGGATCGCGTTCGCGTCCCGCGTGCGCGGCAGCAGCGTGCCAGATTCGTGTCCAGGCGCCTGCCCATTTCTCGCGGGTAGCGTCGTCCACCGTCTTCTCTGCAGGGTCCGGAGTGTGGATCAGCAGCGGGGGAAGATCGTCGCCCTCGGGATGGAGACCGTATGCCTCCCGCAGCCACAGCAATTCGAGGAGTGCACTGGGGCGGTCCTCGACGGTGATGATCATGTCGTGCGGCCAGGGGTTGCCCGGGATCGGCGAATGAGATCGCATCACCTCATTCCAGCGCATGGCGGGCGGATGCGTAAGTGGCGGGTGTCGACGAACGGCATGACTGACGAAGACTGGCGTGTTTGCTACATAGTTTCGATGGTGCAGACGTCGCTCTAGGCTCGCCGATGCGTTCTCTCGCATCGCCTCACCACGCCTAGAGTTCTCGAAGTGAGCGCGAGAATTCGGTCAGGGCGCAGTCTCAATTCTGCTTGTCAATGTCGTAGTTGTGTACTATTCTGGGTGCATGGCAGACGCTTCCGACTTCGATCCGTGGGGTACGGATGCGGTGGAGTGGATGCCGGTGCCGGATGCGGTGGATCTGGTGACCGAGACGGCGACGATGATGTCGGTGTTCGCCGCGGAACGCTACGTGCGGATCGATGCGATGCGCCGTGAGCTGCTCGCGGAGGCGGTGGGTCGTGGTGTCGGGGTGCTGGACATCGTGGAGCGGTCGATCCGGTTGGAGCTGGCCGCGGCGATGCGGGTCACCGAATACACCGCCGGCCGGCTCCTGATGCTGGCTGAGGCGCTCACCGGCCGGTACCCGGCCGTGCTGGCGTCGTTGGGGGCGGGGCGGATCACCGAGAAGCACGCCGAGGTGTTCGTGGACCTGGTCGACGAGGTCCCGGCAGAGCTGCGGGACCAGATCATCGACAAGGCCGTCCAGTTGGCGGAGGCCGAACCGGTGGGTACGTTCCGGCGGGGCCTGCGCATGCTGATTCAGACGGTGCAGGCGGCGACGTTGGAGGAGCGGCACCAGGAGGCGCTGCGGGAGCGGCGGGTGTGGGTCGACCCCGGACAAGACGGCATGGGCACCCTGTCCGTATACGGACCACTGGTGGAACTGCATGCCATCCACGGCCGGGTCACCGCGATCGCCAAAACCATCACCGGCCGCCACCGCAACCAAGACGACGGCGACGAGAAGACCCGGAGTGACGAGAAGGCCCGCGGCGGGCACGGGGTTGATACCCGGACGTTGGATCAGGTGCGGGCGGATGTGGTGTGCGACCTGCTCATCGACGGCACCACCACCGCGACCCCGGCCGCGGCATCCGGGATCCGCGCCACCGTGGTGGTCACCGTGCCCGCACTCGCGCTCCTGGACGATGAGGCCGCGAAAACCGGTGATCCGCCGGTGGTGGAAGGCATCGGCCCCATCCCCCTCACCAGGGCGCGGGAGTTGTGTGGGGGTGACAGCAAGTGGATGCGGGTGCTCACCCACCCCGAGACCGGCATGGTCCTCTCCGTCGGCCGCGACCGCTACGACCCCCCAACCGGACTCCGCAAACTCGCGAAATGGCGGGCCGACCGGTGCATGGGACCCGGCTGCACCATGCCCGCCTCCCGCTGCCAAATCGACCACCAGATCCGGTGGACCGACGGCGGCCACACGTCACTGGACAACCACGCCCCGCTCTGCCAGAACCACCACCTCGTCAAAGACAACACCGACTGGACCGTCACCCAGATCCACGGCAGCGGCGGCGCCATCCAATGGCTCTCACCCACCGGACGCCGATACATCGTGCAACCCGAACGCAAAGTACCCGTCTTCACCACACCCCGCGACTACACCACCCACCACGCACCCTTCTAGAACCACGTCTAGAACCACGCCCACGGCGCGATCGCACCGGGCGCTCGGCGCAGTGCGTCACTCTTGCGGATCGGTGATCGTCCCGGTCGGCTCAGCCTCCTCGACGACGTGCGCGAACCCGAGCTCCTCGGCGACGGTGCGACCGCCGTCGATCGCCTCCTCACGGCTGGAGGAGCTCTGCGACAGCTCGGGTCGCCCATCCACGGTGACCTCCCACTGCCCGCGGTTCGGACGCGTCACGACGGTGTTCGTGTTGTCTGACATGAGTCCTCCAGAGTCGATTGAGTCCCACGATGCCCGCCTGACCCGGACCCCCGCGAGGGGGTTGACGTGCTCCAACGACCCGACGATCGTGACGGCCCCATCGCCGGTCCCCCACCGGATGCTCAGTCTGCGGCGGACTGTCGCGGCAGCACGCCGATCTCGTGCCCTTCGTCGTCGAGCACATGAAGAACGTCGCCGATGACGACGGCGCTGTCCATGCCGCCCAGCCAGTGCTCACCGCCTTGGCATGCGACCAGCGTCATGACCGTGTCACGAAGGACCACGGTGTCGTCGATAAGCTCCCACCTGCCGCCGAATCCGTTGCATCCGTCATGGCCGCGAGCAGTGCCGTCGTCCTCAAGAGTGAGGTGGGTCTTGCGATCCTCGGCGTCGCCCCACCGCCCGACGGGCGACCCGGGCCGGAGGGTGTGGCCCGGCGTGCACGCCGCGAGCAGCAGCGCCGTTGCGGCGAGCCCCGCGAGCGCCAGTGGCCAGGCTCTCCACCGCCGGAGGGACGTCATGCCGTCATCCTGCCACGCGACCCACGCGCGTACCCGACACGGGCGAGCTCCACCGTCCGGACGGAACGCCATCACCCGTACGACCCACCCGCCACGAAGCATCTGCCATCGGGCCGAAGACCCTCACGCCGCGCCCTCGACGCGGCCTCATCCCGCCGAGGCACCGCATCCGATCCGCGCTACCGAGCGGCTGCCTTCGCAGCCGGCGACGCAGCCCCGGCAAGGAACTGCTGCCACGTCGCGCCCACCCGGTCCACCGGAGCCGACGCGAGGTTGGCGCCCTCGCGATATGCGCGCCCGAGCGCTCCGGGCACCGGCATCCCCATCACTCGCCGCTTCAGCTCGTGGTGGGCGTTGTACTGAGCGACGAGGTCGGCGAAGGTCAGGACTTCGGGCCCGGCGAGATCGGCGACGCGACCAGACGGCCCACCGAGCGCCAGCTCGGCCAGTCGCGTGGCGACCGCTTCGCCGTCGACGGGCTCGAGCCGCACATCACGAGGCGCGATCCGCAGGCTCGACAGCTTGGACGCGACCGGGAGGAGGAGGCTGTGAAGCTGTGCCGCACGCAGAATCGTGAACGGCACGGCAGATTCGCGCACGACCCGTTCCGCCTCCCCCTTCGCACGGACGTACCCGATCGGCACGTCGCCGGCGCCGATCACCGAGATGAGCAGCAGATGGCTCGTCCCGGCACGTTGCGCGGCCTCGGCCACATTACGCGCACCCACGTCATCCCCCTTCGGCCCGCCCGCGAGATGGACGACCGTCGGCGCACCGGCGAACGCGGCATCGAGCCCGGCTCCCTCGCGCGTGTCGCCGACCACGTGCTGGATTCCGGGGGCATCCGTGCCGCCACGGCGACTCAGCACTCGCACGTCCCGTCCCGCGCCGTGGAGCAGCGTCACCACGCGCCGGCCGATCGTTCCCGTGCCGCCGGTGACGAGGATAGGTTCGTTCATGGTCTTCGTCCTTTCGTGTCACACACCGCTCGGTGTGTTCGTCGAGGTGTTGACGAACGACAGCGAGGACATGTGACATGACGGATCGAAGACTTCTGGCCCGGCGATTCGAGACAGCCCGCCCGCGCCTTCGGGCGATCGCACGCCAACTGCTGGGATCGGATGCCGATGCCGACGACGCCGTGCAAGAGGCGTGGCTGCGACTCGAGCGCGTCGACGCCGACGGCATCGACAATCTCGACGCGTGGCTCACCACGGTCGTCTCGCGGGTGAGCCTCGACATGCTGCGCGCGCCCCGGCGCACTCGCGAGCACTCGTGGCAGGTGGAACCATGGCGCGACGAGCCGGTGTCCGAGGCATCCGACCCCGCCGACGTCGTCGCCGCCGCCGACCGCGTGAACGTCGCACTGCTGGTCGTGCTCGATGCCCTCTCCCCTGCGGAGCGCATCGCCTTCGTGCTGCACGACGTGTTCGGGCAGCCCTTCGACGAGGTTGCCTCGGTGCTCGACAAGTCACCCGAAGCCACACGCCAGCTCGCATCGCGGGCGCGACGCCGGCTGCGCGACGCACCCGAACCAGAGCGACCGGCGCCGCGCACTTCGCGCCGGGTGGTGGATGCGTGGCTTGCGGCAGCCCAGGGCGGCGACCTCCGCGCGCTCCTCACGCTTCTCGACGAGAACGCCGTGCTGCACGCCGACTACGGCACGACCACCCGCACCATCGAGGGCGCGGGCGACATCGCCGCCCAGGCCACCCTGGCCGCGCGGTTGGCGGCGCATTCGACTCCGGTGCGAATCGACGGGATGCCGGGAGTCGCGGCCGTCCTGAACGGACGCGTCGTGTCCCTCATGGCGTTCGAGGTGCGGGGCGACCGCATCACCGAACTGCACGTCCTCGCCGACCCGGAGCGGATCGCGACGCTCGACGTCGACCGGAGACTCAGCGAAGTCGACAGAACCGAAGGACCGGACGGCGCAGGCGCCTCCCGCATGCCCTAACCCACGGTCAGCTCATCTCGTTCGTGCCGTCCGCGGTGGCGATGTCGTGACCGGCTGGCATGACGGTGCCGTACCGAGGACGTCCAGGTCTCTCGGCCTCGGCACCTGTTGATCACGCCTCGTGGCGGACGAGTGCGAACCGGTGACAACACCACCGCTCGTGGACCCACCGCGGCTGCGTGGACGGTCGTCGCGGCCAACCGGGAGTCACCAAGCAACAGAAGCACTGTTCGTCATGGCGCATCGCTCACGAAGGTCCAGATCCGTTCACCTTTCGCGGCGCGTCGCCCGGGTCTACGATGCACGCATGATCGCGGAACGAGGCGGTTCCGCCACAGCAGACGACCCTCCCTCGAGTGGACGTGCCCGTATACCCCTGTGGCTTGTCATCGCCGCGCCCATCACTCTTCTCGTCGTCGCCGCTGTGATCGTCTTCGCGGTGGCCACGTCTCGGTCCAACCCAGACTCCGACACCGTCATGCGAGAACTCTGCCGGTCAGCATCCGAGGCGCAACTGGCCGGCCGAGGCGTCGATGACATCGAGGTGTCCGCCTCCGGGATGGAGGTCACCTCCACGGGCGATGCGTACCGCGTCCAGGGAACCGCATCGTTCACGGAAGACGGCACCGTCCATCACGCGAACCTGCGGTGCACGATACGCGGCCAGGACGGCGCCTGGAACGTCACCGCGGTACGGGTCAGCGAATGATGCGCTGCGCACCTGCGCACTCGTGCAAGTGTGCCTGATTAATAATATGCGTGCATACTATCTACATGACCCTTCTGAGCGAGCACTCTCGCGTCACCCGCCATACGCCGGCGGCGGTGTTCGCGCTGTGGAGCGACCCGACGACGTGGAGCGTGTGGGATCCCGAGGTCCGCGCCGTCGAGTTCACGGCGCCGTGCGTCGTCGGTGCGCGTGGCAGGCTGCGGCCCGCGAGCGGGCCCGCACTGACGTTCACCGTGACCGCACTGCGGCAGGACGAGCTGTTCACCGACACCGCAAGGCTTCCCGGCGCACGGCTCGAGTTCGAGCACCTCGTCGCGACGATCGCCGAGGGCAGCAGGATCTCGGTCACCGTCCGCGTGCGGGGGCCGCTCGCGGGCTTCTGGCGACGCCTGCTGCGGTCGTCGATGGGCGACGCCGCACGCACCGGCGTCGAAGGCCTCGTCGCCCACCTGGACGGCGCTTCCCGGACGGAACGGGGAGCCGCCCCGGCGCTGCCCGACCCGAACCTGCACCCGAACCCGCACCCGCTCGCGGAGGGAGCCGGGGAGCATGCCGCTGCAGAGTGAGCATGCGCATCCCTCGGCCAGCACGGGCCTGATGCTGTGGAGGGTGACCAACGCCTGGCAGAGGCACATTCGCGCCGTCCTCGCGCCCTTCGATCTCACCCATGTGCAGTTCGTCCTCCTCGCGTGCATGGCCTGGATGACGGGACCTGCGCCCGTCACGCAGCGTGCGCTGGCCGAGCAAGCCGGCACCGACGTCATGATGACGTCGCAAGTCGTGCGTGCACTCGAGGCGAAGGGACTCCTCGTCCGGACGACGCACCCGACCGACGGTCGCGCCGTCGCGCTCACGGTGACGTCGGCCGGGGCGCGCCTCGCGGACGAGGCGAACCGTGCGGTCGAGGCGGCTGACGCGCGCTATTTCGACGCGCTGCCGGCCGAGCTGCACGCCCATTTCCTCGGCGCCCTGCAGCAGCTGCACGAGTGAGCCCTCCCCCCTCAGCCCCAGGCGATCCCGGGGTCGAGCAGGTTGGCGTCGCGACCGTGCAGCGTGAGCGTCAGCTCGGCGGCCGCTTCGAGCTCCTCGCATAGATCGACCGCTCGCTCGAGGTCCGGCGCGCACACGACGCTGCCGTGGTTGGCGAGCAGCATGACGTGCGCGTCGACCGCGGCGGCGCCGACCCCCTCGGCAAGAGCGCTCGAGCCGGGCGGTGCGTAGTCCACCAGCGCGACGCGGCCGAGCGTCTTCACCCGGTACGGCGTGTAGGCGGGCAATGGGTCGACGCCCGGCGCGCAGGCGAGGCACGACACCGCGGTGGCGGCGCGCGAGTGCAGATGGATGATCGCACCGGCTTCGGGGCGCACCCGGTAGGCGGCCACATGAAGCCCCCATTCCTTCGTCGGCGCCGGACCCGACACCTGCATGCCGTCGAGTGTCAGCTCGGCGATGTCGCCGGGCTCGACGCGCCGCAGCGATGAACCCGTGGGCGTGATCAGGATGCGGTCGCCCTCGCGGATGCTGGCATTGCCCGAGCTGCCCGGCGACAGGCCCGCCGCCGCCACGGCCCGGCAGGCAGCCACCAGCAGCCGTGCGCTCATGCGTCCTCCTCGAAGGCGTCGGTGAAGAACTCCGGTCCACCGAAGTTGCCGGACTTGAAGCACACGTCGAGCACGCGGCCGACCGCGTCCTGGGCCGTCGTCCATGCGACGCCCGGCGCTGCGACGCGACGCACCCGCAGCACGTCGACACCGAGACCGGCCGCGACCGCGCCAGAGGTCTCGCCGCCCGCGACGAGGATGCGACGCACACCCAGCTCTTCGACAGCCGCGGCGGCGATCTTCGCGAGCGCATCCTCGATGAGCACAGCAGCCCGCTCACGCCCCCACCGCTCCTGCGCACGGACGACGTCCTCGGGTTCGGCCGTCGCCGACACGAGCGTCACGGCATCGCGCGACCGCACGAACTCGAGAGCCTCGGCGACGACGGCCTCGAAATCAGCGGCGAGCGCGTCGACCTCGAGGTCGAAGCGCGGACCCGCGAAAGCGGCCACCTGCGCACGCGTGCGCTCCGACCCGCTGCCCGACAGCACCAGTGCCCGGCCGGCCGGCGGCGCGTCCGCGACCGGCGGCGTGCCTGCACCGATCTGCCGGGCAAGCGCCACAGCAAGACCCGCCGCCCCGCCGAGCAGCACGTCGCCCGCCTGCGCGACCGCCGCGGCCGCCGCATCCAGGTCACGGTCCTCGACCGCGTCGAGCAGCACATGACGCACGTCTGAACCACGCAGATCCCGGATGCCGGAGGCCACGGCGTCCGCCCCCGCCCTGGCCTGCTCGATCGGCACGAAGCCGACGCGATGCGGAGTCTGACGCCCCAGCACCCGCACGAGGTCGGGGTCGCGCATCGGCGTCAGCGGATGGTGTGCGAGCGAGGACTCCGACAGCAGCCGGTCGCCCACGAACAGATGCCCGCGGTGCATCGTGCGTGCGACCGCCGGAGTCGCCGGAGTCCCCACCGAGACGGCGGCGCCGAGCTCGTCGACGAGGGCGTCGGCGACCGGGCCGATGTTGCCCTCGTCGGTCGAATCGAACGTGGAGCAGTACTTCTGGTAGATGCGGCGCGCGCCCCATCCGCGCAGCACCCGCGCGGCGGCGACGCTCTCGCTCACCGCCGACTTCACCGGAGCGGTGCGGGACTTCAGCGCCACGATGACACACGCGCTCGCGGGCGCCTTCGCGGGGTCGGGCACACCCAGACGCACCTCTGCGCTCAGTCCGGCCGCGGTCACCCCCGCTGCGACGTCGCAGGCGCCCGTGATGTCATCGGCGATCACGCCGAGCTCGAGCGTCATCGCGCGACCCTGACCTCGACGCCCGCGGACTCGAAGCGCTCGATGACGCCCGGTTCCACGCGGTCGTCCGTGATGAGCGTGTCGACGATGTCGAGCCCGGCGATGCGCACGGCCGAAGCCTGGTCGAGCTTGCTCGCGTCGGCCAGCAGCAGCACCCGCTCGGACTGGCGGGCGAGCACGCGCTTGATCGCGGCATCCAGCACGTTCGTGCCCCACAGCCCGTCGAGTCCCACTGCGGTCGCCGAGAGCAGGGCGACGTCGCATCGCACCGCCCGCAGCGTCTCTTCGGCCAGCGGCCCGGCGAAGCTGCGCGTGTCGGGCTGGTAATGACCGCCGGCGGCGATGAGCCGAGGCTCTGGCTCCCGCGAGAGGGCCTCTATCACCGGAAGCGAATGCGTCACGATCGTCGCCGAGCGCAGGAGGGATGCCGCGGCGGCGACGGTCGTGCCCGCGTCCAGCGCCACGACCTCGGCGCCGGCGGCCTCGCGCGCCGCGAGCTCGGCGATCGCCTGCTTCTGCGCCGCCCCGACCGCATCCCGGCTCTCGAACGGAACGCCCGCCGACGCGATCGTGGCACCGCCGGCCACACGGCGCAGCACACCCCGTTCCTCGAGCAGGCGCAGGTCGCGGCGCACCGTCATCTCCGACACGCCGAGAAGCTGGGCGGCCGCGGCCGACGCGACATAGCCGTCGGTCGACACGAGCCGCTCGAGTTCCGCGCGCCGCTCCGGCGCTGCCGTGTATCGCATGAACCCATCCTCCCGTCCCTGACGATTATCGAACAACATTTGCCAAATGTGTTCGAAATGTCACAAACTGGACGCGTGACGCTCGTCCTGGGTCTGGACATCGGCAGCACGACGACGAAGGCCGCCCTCATCGCCGTGTCTGCAGAGGTGTCAGTCGTGCGCGTCGCTCGGACGTCGACCCCCACCGACGTCGCCGAGCTGCTCGCCGCCTGCGCCGCCGTCGCGCGCGAATGCCTGACCGACGCGCGAGAGCCGATCGCCGCCATCGGCATCGCCTCGATGGCCGAGAGCGGCACCGCGCTGGACGGCGACGGTCGTCCGCTCACACCGCTGCTGCGCTGGGATCGGCGCATCGACCCGGGCCATCTCGACGACCTGCTCGCGCGGCATCCGGAACTCCCGTCCCTCACCGGCGTACCGGCGACGACCAAGCCCGCCGCGGTGGCGCTGCGTGCCCTTCGCGCCGAACGCCCCGACGTGTTCCAGGCGATGCGCCACTGGGCCGGCGTGGCCGACCTCGTCGCGCACGCGCTCACGGGCGTGCGGGCGACCGACCACACGCTGGCCGCCCGCACGATGATGGCGGGCGCTGACGGCGACGCATGGGATGCCGCGGTGCTGACGTCCACCGGCATCGCGGCCGGCATCCTCCCCGACGTGCGGATGCCCGGCGAGCCCGTCGGGCCGACCACCGCCGACGCCCGCGTGTTCGGGCTGCCGGCCGGCGTCCCCGTCTACATCGCCGGACACGACCACGCCGTCGGGGCGTGGGCGAGCGGCGTGCGCGCCCCGGGAGCGGTCGCCGACTCGCTGGGCACGGCTGAGGCGGTCGTGCGGGTGACGGATGCCGCGGCCACACCGGCGGCGGTGGCCGACGGATTCTCGGTCGGGCGCACGGTCGACGGCTCGGCGCGGACGCTGCTCGGCGGCAGCCGCGCGTGCGGCGCGATGCTCGAGTGGTGGGAGTCCGAGCATCCGGCCGACCGGCTGTTCGACCGGCTCCGCGGGCTCGAACCGGACCGATGGGTCACGAGCGGGATGACTGTGCTGCCCTACCCGTCGGGCAGGCAGTGCCCACGACCCGACCCCACCGCGGGCGTCGCCGTCCACCGCGAAGAGGCCGACCCCGAGCGCCGCGCCCGCGCGGTGCTGCAGGGTCTCGTACTCCACGCGCGCTGGATGCGCGAGACGATCGACGCGCACGCCCATTCGGCGGCCACTGACCTCACGCTGCTCGGCTCCCTCGCCGACCGCATCCCGTCGTGGGCACCCCTCGCCGCGACGGCCGGCATCCCGACGCGCCGCACGACCACCCGCGAACCCGTCGCCGCCGGCGCGGCACTGCTGTCCGCGGTGCGGGCGGGCGCGGCATCCCCCGACTTGACCCTCGAGCGCACCGACGTCGCACCCGCGACCGCTCCCGGACTCGACGACGCCTATCGACGGTTCCTCGAGACCGTCCTCACCGAAGGAGAACGATGACCACCCTCGACGCCATCGCCCGCCCGTCCGGCGCATTCGCCATGGTCGCCATGGACCAGCGCGAAAGCCTGCGCCACATGTTCGACGTCGCCGGCCGCGGGCGCCCTGCCGATGACGTCCTCATCGACTTCAAAGTCGCTGTCGCCGAGACGCTCGGCCCGTACGCCTCGGGGTTCCTCGCCGACCGCCAATTCGGCTTCGACCAGGTGCGCGCGGCCCTCCCCGACTCCGCCGGGCTGATCCTCGCCGTGGACGCACTCGACCAGGCCGACGGCGGCCCCGTCGAAGACACCGACCTCGACGACGCCGCCCTGGCCGGCATCCCGGAGCAGGTCAAGGGCCTGAAGCTGCTGCTCATCTGGCGGCGTGACGAGCGGCGCGAGGCGCGCGTCGAGCTGGCCTCGCGCTTCATCGAAGCGGCCCGTGAGAAGGGCGTGCTCTCGGTACTCGAGCCCGTCGTGCGAGCCGCCCCCGGCGAGTCGGACTTCGATCCGGATGCTGCGATCCGCGAAGCCGCGCGCGAACTGGCGGCGCTGCAGCCGGATCTCTACAAGTCCCAGGTGCCCCTGGCAGGCGCGGGCGACGAGGCGCAGCAGCGCGCGGCGAGCGCTCAGCTCAACGAATGCATGACCGGACCGTGGGTCGTCCTGTCACAGGGCGTCGAGCGGGATCGGTTCGCCGATGCCGTGCGCGCCGCGTGTCTCGAGGGCGCCAGCGGATTCCTCGCCGGACGAGCCCTGTGGAGTGATGTCGTCGGCACCGCCGATGTGCGGGGCGAGCTGCGCGCCCGCTCGATCGACCGGCTCAAGGCCCTCGGCGACATCGTCGACGAGACGGCCCGACCGTGGCACCAGACGGCGAACGGGCACGAGACGGCGAAGGGGCAGGAGGCGTGAGCATGCGCATCGGCGTGCTGCACACGGTGCCGGCCCTCGTGCCGGTGTTCCAGGGACTCCTCACCGAGCGCCGCGGCGACCTCGACATCGTGCACGTCGCGGACGGCTCACTGCTCTCCCGCGCGATCGCGTCGGGCATCACCGGCGACGTCGAGTCCGGCATCCGGGGTCATCTCGCTGCGCTCCGCGACGCCGGCGCGCAGGCGGTGCTCGTGACGTGCTCGTCGATCGGTGAGGCGGCGACGGATGCCGCGGCCGCCGTGGGCGTGCCGCTCGTGCGCGTCGACCAGGCCATGGCGGGCGAGGCCGTCTCGCGGGCGACCGCGGGGTCGGGACGGATCCTGGTGCTCGCGACGCTCGCGGCGACGCTCGGCCCGACCAGCCGGCTCGTACAGTCCGCTGCGGCGGGCGCCGACGTCGAGGTGCAGGCCCAGGTCGTGGCCGACGCCGCAGACGCTCGCGCCGCCGGCGATCTCGCGACCCACGATCGGCTGATCGCCGAGGCGATCGCCGCGGCCGGCGACGTCGACGTGATCGTGCTCGCGCAGGCGTCGATGGCGACCGGCGCGGGCGGCGACCCGCGCGTGCTCACGTCTCCCGAGTCGGGCGCCGACGCGTTCGTCGAGAGCCTCTCGTCGTGACCGGAGTCTCGCTCCTCACCTACGCGGACCGGCTCGCCGGCGACCTGCCCGGGCTGGGCATGCTGCTCGACGGCCGGATCTCGGCGTTCGACGGTGTGCACGTGCTGCCGTTCTTCACCCCGTTCGACGGCGACGACACCGGGTTCGACCCGATCGACCACACCGTCGTCGACCCGCGGCTCGGCTCGTGGAGCGACATCCGGCGTCTCGCCGACGCGCGCGAGGTGACGGCCGATCTCATCGTCAATCACGTCTCGAGCCGCTCCGCGGAGTTCGCCGACTGGCTCGATCGCGGGGCGCAATCACCCCACGACGGCATGTTCCTCACGTTCGATCGCGTCTTCCCGAACGGGGCGTCCGAGGCCGACATCACGGCTTTCTACCGTCCGCGTCCCGGGCTGCCGGTCACGCCCTATCGCGGTGCCGACGGACGCCGTCGCCTGGTGTGGACGACGTTCATGCCCTCTCAGGTCGACATCGACATCACGCACCCGGCCGGCATCGGCTATCTCGAGCGCCTCGCCGACACGCTCGCCGCCGGCGGCGTCGGCACGGTCCGGCTCGACGCCGTCGGCTACGCCGTCAAGACTCCCGGCACCGACTCGTTCATGACCCCGCAGACCCTCGAGTTCGTCGCCCAGGCCGCCGAGCTGATCCGCGCGCGGGGCATGCGGGTGCTCGTCGAGGTGCACGCGCATCACTCCCAGCAGCAGCAGATCGCGCCCCTCGTCGACCTCGTGTACGACTTCGCGTTCCCGCCGTTGCTGCTGCATGCGTTCGCCACCGGCCGGGTCGACCGCATCGCCTCGTGGCTCGGCATCCGTCCCTCGAACGCCGTCACCGTGCTCGACACGCACGACGGCATCGGCGTGATCGACGCCGGCCCGTCAGGCGACCGACCGGGATTGCTGTCGCACGACGACATGGCCGCCGTGTTCCGCGCCGCGCACGACGCCACCGACGGGCACTCGTCGATCGCGTCCGTCATCCCGGCGTGGATGACGCTGCCGCACCAGATCAACGCGACCTTCTTCAGCGTGCTCGGGCGCGACACGCGACGGATGCTGCTGGCCCGCGCGCTGCAGGCCTTCCTGCCCGGCGAGCCGCAGTTCTACTACGTCGGCCTGCTCGGCGGCGCCGACGACACCGAACTGTTCGAACGCACGGGTCAGGGACGCGACGTCAATCGGCACTCGTACACCCGCGACGAGGTGCTGCGAGCGCTCGACACCGACGTGACGCGTGGCCAGCTGTCGCTCGCACGGCTGCGGAGGCATCCGGTGTTCGACGGCTCGTTCTCATGGGACGCGCCCGACGAGGCCTCGCTGGCGCTGCGCTGGCGCAGCGCCGGCCACGAGGCCGTCCTGCGTGCCCGCGTCGACGAGCCCGACTTCGAGATCACGCTCGACGGGATGCCGGTGGACCTGCTGGCCTGACGGAGCGGGCGAGCACGAAAGCCTGGTCGTGCGTCTCGCTCGGACGAGCCGCGCGGTCGAGCACCGTGTCGATGCCGAAGCCGCGGGATCGGAGCACCTCGCACACGTACGGGGTGTGGTGCAGGTACGCGGTTAGCTCGACGTCGTGCCCATAGGGCCTGTCGAGCCGGCGATCACCGGTGCCGGCCTGATAACCGAGCAGCAGCACGCCGCCCGGGCGGAGCACGCGGGCGAACTCGTCGAAGACCGCGCCCAGCTCGTGCGGCGGCGTGTGGATGACGGAGTACCACGCGAGCAGCCCGTCGAACCGGTCGTCGTCGAACGGCAGTGCCGCGTGGCTCGCCGCGACGAGGTCGAGATCCGGATGCCGCGACCGGGCCTGCGCGAGCATCCCGGGCGACAGATCGCTGCCGGTGATCTCGAGCGCGCCGTCGAGCTCGGCGAGCAACGTGATCATGCGGCCGGTGCCGCAGCCGGCGTCGAGCACGGTGGCCGGGCGGTCCGGCATGGCATCGACGAAGTGCCGCACCATCGCGAGATCGACGGGCGCCTCGTACCTCGTGTCGGGGATCATCGCGGCGTAACTCGCCGCCACCACGTCGTACCCTGCCCGCGTCCCGTCCGTCACCCCTCGGATGTTACTGCTGCAGGGCTTGCTTGCGAGTCTGTGGTCGCGTAGCACACGGGACGACGAGATCGCACCCCCTGGAGACGCGCGTCCGCACCTGAGACCGTGGCGACATGCGTATCCCGGCCGACGACTCCCTCTCGCTCCTCACCCGTGGCTACGACTTCGGCGCGTCGATCTGGCGGCGCGTCGGAGAGAGTGCGCGCTCCGCCCCGATGCGACTGCTCGGCAAGGACGCACTGCTGGTGCGCGGAGTGGACGGCGTGGAACTCTTCTATGACGAAACCGTCATCGCGCGGCACGGGGCCATGCCCGCCATCGTGCAGGAGACGCTGTTCGGCCACGGATCGGTGCACAGCCTCGACGGCATCGAGCACCGTCACCGCAAGGCGACGTTCGTCGACGTCGCCTACGACGATGCACACGTTCGGCGGTTCGCGCCGCTGCTCGAGAACGAGTGGGGTCTCGAGCTCGACGAGTGGGTTCGCGGTGGCACTCGATCGGCCTACGACGCGGCCGTCGGCGCCTTCGGCCGTGCCGTGATGCGCTGGGCCGGAGTTCCCGGCACCCGTGACGCGCAGACCCGGTGGGCGGCGCGCCTCGCCCAGATCGTCGACGGATTCGGCGCTCCCTACTCGCCCGCCTTCGCACTCGCGCAACTCAACCGCCTCTGGTCCGATCGGCACGCGGAACACCTCATCGAGGCCGTTCGCGGGGGTTCACTCATCGCGCCGGCGGGCACCGCGCTCGGAGCCTGGGCCTGGCACCGGGACCGCGAGGGCGCCCTGTTGCGAGCGCGCGTGGCCGGAGTCGAGCTGCAGAACAGCATGCGGCCGATGATCGCGGTGGCCCGCTTCGTAGCATTCGCCGCGAAAGAGCTGCACGACCGGCCGGAGTGGCGCGAGCGCATCGCGGCCGAGGTGGTCGAGCGCGAATCACTGGTCGGCGGCCCGCTCGCGACGATGTTCGCGCAGGAGATCCGGCGCACCGCCCCGTTCGTGCCGATGCTGCCGGGATGGGCGACGGCCGCGATCGAGGTCGACGGCCGGAGGATGGATGCCGGAGGCCGGGTGGTCCTCGACATCCTGGGCACCGACACCGATGACCGCTCGTGGGAGCGCCCCGACGAATTCGACCCCGAGCGCTTCCGGGGTGTGGACGACTACGAGGCGCTGCGCGCCTTCATCCCCCACGGCGGGGCCGACGTCGCGACGGGCCATCGCTGCCCTGGCGAGAAGCTCGCCATCGCCGGACTCGCCGCCGCCATCTCGGCGATGAGCGATCCGCGCGTCACGATCCTCGGTTCCGGCCTCGAAGTGAACCGGCGGCGTCTGCCGACGATGCCCCGCTCGGGCGGCCGCGTCCGCACCGCGGGCACGCCCTCGCGCTGCCCCTTCCACTGACGGCTTACAGCGCGGTGTCGACCGCGGCTCCGGCATCCGGTGCGGGTTCCGCGGTGCGGCGCAGCGGCCGGTGATTGCGCCACGCGGTCTGGAACGTCCATCTCCCGTACATGGCGAAGCCCACGACCAGGATGACTCCGACCAGCACACCGGCGGCGATCGCCCAGCCGGTGTCCGCGCCACCCGTCGCGACGCATCCGCCGACGAACAGCCCGACGACGCACGCGTTCACGACGATGATGAGCATCGCCGAGCTTCCGAACAGGTGACTGAAGCTGCGCCGCCGCAGGAAGGAGTAGGTGCGTTCCATGCCCGGCAGGTCGTCGGCGACCGCCGCGAGGAAGTAGCGCTCCACGGCCGGATCGAGATCGGCGTAGGCGCCGCGCAGCCGGTTCATCGCGACGACGTACATGAGGTCCTCTTCGGCCACGTTGAAGACGCGCGTCAGCGTCATGAGCCCGACCAGCGCCAGGAACCCCAGGATCGCCAGGGCCGCCCCCGCGAACCACCCGCCGAACCGCGTCGCCTGCGAGAGCAGCCCGATCGTCACCAGGCCCGCCGAGACGAGCGTCAGGTAGATCGTGATGCGCGTCAGGACCTCGGACTGCGCGGTTCCCCGCGCAGCCAGCAGACCCCAGTGCTCGGTCGCGAGGATCTGCGCCCGTCTCGCGAGCGCCGCGTCGGACTCGGGACGATCCGGCGACGGCGAGCCCTCATCGGCGTCGGCGGCGCCCGGTGGATCCGCGGTCATGGCTCATTGTCCGCCCGCGGGCCGCCGCGCGCCAGATCACGGCGCGAGCGGCTCGATCGGCTACGGCGCCGGCGTGGCCACGGGCGAGGGCGTCGGGATCGGCGCCGGAGGCGTCTGCGTGCTTCCCTCCGGACCGCAGGTCGTCGGCGCCTCGGCACCCTCGAAACGGTCGGCGATCCACGAGACGTACTCGTCCTTCGCGTACCGCGGGATGGTCTGATGCGTCGCGCCCGAGTAGATCGTGTACTGAATCGGCATCCCGAATCCGCACGCCCGCTCGTAGTACTGGCTCGTCCCGTTGGGATTGACCACCGTGTCGGCGGTGCCCTGCATGACGAGCACGGGAGCCGTCGGTGCGGAATACCCCGCCGTGTTCTCGTCGAGACGCTTCTGCCAGTCCTCGGGGATGCTCGGCTGGAGCAGCGACCCGTAGTCGGTGAGGTTCGAGTTGATGACGTACGCGAAGTGGTTCACGCACTGCGTGGCGGCCCCGGCGAGCGCCTCTTCGCCGGCCTCGGTGACGACGTCGGATGCCTCGAGCTCCGGGTATGCGGCGAGGAAGCCCCAGAACACATTCAGCTGAAGAGCCACGGCATGCGCGGGCGAAGTGCCGTTCTGCGGCCCCTCGGGCACCTGGCGGGCGAACTGCGGCCCGTTGTCGGCCGCGGGTGCCAGCGCTGCGGTGCCGAGCAGGTTGAGGGGCTCGCCGTACTCGGTGTTCTGTCCCATCCACACCGACGCCCCGCCGCCCTGCGACCAGCCGAGCACGACCATGTCGTCGCCCGCCTGGGTCTCGTCGATCTGCTGCGCGGCCTTGACCGAGTCCCAGACGTTGTTGGCCTCGGAGTTCAGCACGGTGTACTGCTGCACTCCCGGCGTTCCGAGTCCCTGGTAGTCCGTCGCGACCACGACATAACCGGCGTCGAGGAACTCCGTGAGAGCGGGAACCCCGACATCCTGCTGGAACGGACTGTCGTAGGTGAAGTAGTCGATCAGGTCGACGGCGGGCTCCGCCGCGAGCGACGGTGCGCAGTTGCGGCCGCCACCCTCGGTGCCGTGGGCCCACGCGACGACCTTGCGACCCTCCTCGGGTGCGTCGCCTTCGGGCGCGACGACGATGCCCGACGTCGCCACCGGCGTGCCGTCGTGCAGCTCGGACATGTACAGGATCCGCCACGCTCGCGCACCCTCGGGTGCTTTCACCTCTTCGGTGCGCAGCAGAGTGCCGTGCTCCTCGT
This sequence comes from Microbacterium sp. I2, assembly GCF_051364985.1. Lineage (NCBI taxonomy): Bacteria > Bacillati > Actinomycetota > Actinomycetes > Micrococcales > Microbacteriaceae > Microbacterium > Microbacterium sp. I2. The sequence continues at coordinate 16,517 of NZ_JBLWIH010000022.1, read as the reverse complement.
CGGGGAGCGGCTCCGGCGGCTCGTAGAACTCGGGGATCGCGAACTGCCCGTCGACCGTGGGCGCCGTCGTGGCGGCAGGCTCCCCACTGGGCGCGCCGGTCGGATCACTGCTCGCGGCGGGAGCGAATGAGCATCCCGTCATCACCAGTGCGGCTGTGGCGACGGCGGCGAGAGCGGCCGTGCGGTATCGGCGTCGAGGCAGCTTGCGCCCCGCTTCACCGATCGTCGTGGAGTTGTGGATGGACAGGCTGCGTGTTCCCCCGAGGATGCGCACGCTCTGAAGCTAGGGCATGCGCTCTCCACGCGTCAACGACAGATTTTCACCTGGTCATCCCGGCATCCGGAGACCGCTCCAGCACGGCACGGACGAAGCCCGGAACCACGTCGGTCGCGACCTTGGCGGTGTGCGCTTCGGCGCGCGCGAGCGCCGACTCGACGTCCGCGCGGCCGGCCGCGTCGTCGGCGAAGTCGAGCGCCGTCACCCCGGCGGCCCCCATGTCGCTCGCGGCCTCGAGCCACGGCCGGAGCGAACGCGCAGGCTCCCGGTCGACGGCGAGGTCGCGCAGGGCGACGAACTCCTCGAGCCGGGCGCGCAGTTCCGCCGTGTCCGTGCCCGCGAGAGCCGCATCCGCGGCCTCCGCGAGCGCGGGATCCATCGGAGCCGACGGCGGCCACGACGACAGCGTGCGCACAAGCGGGGCAAGGGCCGCGGCATCCGTCCCCGCCACGATCCTCAGGGCGGCGCGGGCGGCGCGATCCGGGTCGTACGCCGCGGGGTTCCACGCCCAGTCGGCGAACGCCGCCATACCGAAGCAGCCCGGAGCGAACTCGACCATGGGGTTGGTCCAGGCACCGTGCAGCGCCGAGCCCTCGACGTCGGCGGTGCGTCCCACGAGCGGACCGAGGAACGCACGGCCGCGGTCGAAGTCGTTGACCGGGAAGTTGTCCCACAGCAGCAGCCGGTCGCCGAAGACCTCGCCCGCCGCATCGATGTCGGCCCGCGTGATGTCGCCGACGACGATGTCGCGGCCCGTCCACCACACGTAGGTGTCGTCCGGCAGGCCCGCCGCGAACGCGGTGCGGTAGTCGGAGGCGCCGGTGCCGGCGTAGTCGGTCGCCACGACGAGCAGCTCGGCTTCGGCCTGCCGGGGTCGCAGCACATCGGCCCTGAAGCGTGTCGCTGTCAGCGCATGCGCCGTGCCGACCCCCGCGCCGTCATCGCCGAACCGCTCGCGGTCGGCGTCGTTCGTGGGCGTCATGGGCACGTCGTCGAAGAGCAGGGCGACCGAGGGGATGCCGGCGTCGAGCAGCTGCGTCGCCTTGGCGGCGAGCAGCTCGTGCTCGGCATCGTCGGCGAAGACCATCGACCCAGCTGGGTGCAGCGCCACCACGACGTCCACCCCGTGAGCCTCGCCCTCGCGGGCGAGTTCCACGAGCCGCTGGAGCGCGTCGGCGGGGTAGAGCTCGCGCCAGCGTTCGCGGTGCCACGGGTCGTCCTTGGGTGCATAGACGTAGGAGTTGAGCTTCACCCGCCCGGCCAGTCGCAGCGCGGCGAGGCGCTCCTCATGCGACCACGGCTCGCCGTAGAACCCCTCGATGATGCCGCGCCGGCGCAGCGCCGGGGCGTCCTCGATCACCGCACCCGGAACGAGGCCTCCGTTCGCATCGGCGAGTTCGTCGAGCGTCGCGCGCGCATGGCGGAACCCGTGAGGACCGGATGCCTCGACCACCGCGCGTCCCTCGGCCACCTCGAGCCGGTACCCCTCGGCGGGCAGATCGGCGACCGTGGACTCCGTCACCACGAGGTCGGCGAGGGGCCACGCACCGGGCCGCCGTTCGGCACGTCGAGGCTGCGGGAGGACGGGCATCGGGTCGAGAATCGCGTCGTCTTCGAGCACCTGGGAACGTTATCACATAGACTGTCGGCATGACCTCGCTCCCCTCGCTGACGAGTGACAAGGACCGACGGACGGTCCGCGGCACGAGCTACTCGCTGTCGTGGCGCACCGGTGCGTCCGGGCTTGTCCGCTCCCCCTACCTCGAGCTGGCCGACGCCGACGGCTCCCGCTGGATGCGCCTGTGCGCCATGTCGAGCGCGCACACGCATGACGCGCGCGACGAGAGCATGAGCCTGTCCGAACCGGAGGTCCGCACCGAAGCCGACGCGGTCGTCGTCACGATTCGCAGCGCATCGCCGGCGTGGCGCGAACGAGCGCTCGAACTTCGCTGCACGCATGACTCGGTCGAGATCACGCTCGAGGCCCGCGGCACCGGCGTCCTGACCGACGTCACGATCCTCGGCGGCGACGGCATCCTGCCCACCGGCGCGAGCGGCACCTTCCGCTCGGGCTTCGACGCTCAGTCGCTGTACGTTCCGAGCCCCACCGAGCCGGTCGCCTTCGTGCGTCCGGTGTGGTCGGCGGCCTCGCTCGGCGTCGTCGGCGACGCCGACCCCGGACGCCTGAACGGCATCTTCTCGCCGCCGCCGCTCGCGCTCGCGTTCGGCCGCGACCCTGCGACGGACGCCTTCTCGCCGGGTGAGGGTCCGTGGCTGGCGACGTGGCTGCGCGCTCCGGTCGAAGAGCTCGGCTTCACCACGATGCGCTTCGACCCGGTCGACGGCGGGGGCCTGCTGCGCCTGACGTACGAGGGGCACACCCCGATCGACACCGGCGCCGACGGCGTCTGGCGATCGCCCACCATCGTGATCCGCCCCGTCGCCACGCCTGGCGACGCGCTCCGTGAGTATCGCGACGACCTCGTACAGGCGGGGTTCGCGAGGGCCGCTGCGCCGCGCCCGACGCCGTGGTGGCTCGAGCCGATCTTCTGCGGCTGGGGCGCCCAGGTCGCCCGCGGCGGCGCGCCCGCACCGGACCTGTGCCGGCAGGAGATCTACGACGAGTTCCTCGAGACGCTGGCCGCGGCATCCCTCGATCCCGGCACGATCGTGATCGACGACCGGTGGCAGGCGCAGTACGGCACCGCCGAGCCCGACACGGACGCGTGGCCCGACCTGCGCGGCTGGATCGACCGTCGCCATGCCGAGGGCCGCCGCGTGCTGCTGTGGTTCAAGGCGTGGGACCCCGCGGGGCTCCCTGCCGAGGAATGCGTGACGGACGCCGCCGGCCGGCCGATCGCGGCCGACCCGGGAAGCCCGGCGTACCTGGCCCGCCTCGACGCCATCGTGGAGCGGCTGCTCTCGGTCGAAGGACTGGACGCCGACGGCTTCAAGGTGGACTTCACGCAGCGCGCCCCGAGCGGCAGCATGCTGCGCTCGGGCGCCGGAAGCGACGGCGTGTGGGGCGTCGCGGCGCTGCACCGGCTGGTGGGCCGCATCCATGCCGCCGCGAAGCGCATCAAGCCCGACGCCCTCGTGATCACGCACACGGTCCACCCGTCCTTCGGTGCCGTGACCGACATGGTCCGCACGAACGACGTGCTCGAGCACGACGTCACCGGCGCGCCGGTCTCGGTGGCGGCGCAGCTGCGGGCACGGCACGAGATCGTCGCGAACGTCCTGCCGGGCCATCCCGTCGACACCGACCAGTGGCCGATGCCCAACCGCGAGGAGTGGCTCGACTACGCCCGCACCCAGGTGCGGCTGGGCGTCCCCGCCCTGTACTACCTCGAGCGCGTGCGAGAGGATGAGCCGATCGACCGGGAGCACCTCGCAGCCATCGGTCGCACGTGGGACGAGTACCGGGAGACCCTCGCATGACCGTGACGGCGATCGCGCGCGGTGTGTGGCGCATCGCCGACACGTGCCACGTGTACCTGCTCGTGGACCCCGACGCGCCCGCGGGGGAACGGGATGCCGTGGCGATCGACTTCGGCTCGGGTCTGGCGCTCGATCATCTCGAAGCCCTCGGCATCCGCCGCATCAGCGATGTTCTGATGACCCATCACCACCGCGATCAGGGGCAGGGCCTGCCTCGCGCGGTCGCGCACGGCGCCCGCATCCACGTGCCACCGGTCGAGCGCGAGCTGTTCGACCGCGTCGAGGAGATGTGGGAGGGGCGCCAGCTCGACAACGACTACAACCTGCGCCAGGACCGCTTCTCGCTGCTCGAGTCGGTGCCGGTCCACGCGACCGTGCCGGAATACCGCGAGCTCGAGGTCGCCGGTGTGCGACTGCTGGTGCTGCCGACACCCGGCCACACGATCGGCTCGGTGACGTACGTGCTCGATCGCGACGGCGAGCGCCTCGCCTTCACCGGCGACCTCGTCTACGCGCCCGGCAAGGTCTGGTCGCTGGCGGCGACCCAGTGGTCGTACACCCAGAACGAGGGCCCGGCCATGACGGTGCTGAGCGCCCTGCTGCTGCACCGGTACCGCCTGTCGGCGATCGCGCCGTCGCACGGCGAGATCATGCATGATCCCGATCAGGCCCTCGAGCTGCTCGCCCAGGTGATGCAGGAGTACGTGGATTCCCGCCGGTCGTACCCGTGGGACCTCCGCGCGCGGCTCGAGGACCCGTTCGTCGCCCTGACCCCGCACCTGCTGCTGAACCGCACGGCGATGTCGTGTTCGTACGTCGTGCTGTCCGAGACCGGCGAGGCGCTCATCGTCGACTACGGCTACGACATGATGACCGGGCTCGTGCCCGGCCAGGAGCGCGCGTCGCGCCGGCCGTGGCTCGCGTCGATCCCCGCGCTGCGCGAGCTGTACGGAGTGACGCGGATCTCGGTCGCCCTGCCCACCCACTACCACGACGACCACATCGCCGGGATGCCGCTGCTGCGCGACGTCGAGGGCACCGAGCTGTGGATCCCGGAGAACGTCGCGCCGACGATGGCCGACCCGTGGTTCGAGGACCTGCCGTGCCAGTGGTACGACCCGATCGTCGCCGACCGCGTGCTGCCGCTGGGCGAGCCCTTCTCGTGGAACGAGTACACGTTCACCGCCCACGCCCAGCCCGGCCACACGCTGTACGCGGTGGCCTACGAGCTCGACGTCGACGGGGTCAAGGTCGTGTTCACCGGCGATCAGCAGGAGGGGCTCGGAGGACGCGACGGGCGCCGCGACATCATGAACTACCAGTACCGCAACCTCTTCCGCCTCGGCGACTACGCGCAGAGCGCGAGCCTGTACCGGCGGATCGGGCCGGGGCTGATGGCGAGCGGGCACTGGGATCCGCGCTGGGTCGACGACGAGTACCTGGACTACCTCACCGACTCCGCGCAACTCGTCGACGACATCCATCGGCGGCTGCTGCCGCTGGACGATCTGTCGATCGGGCCCGACGGCCAGACGGCGCGTCTGCTGCCCTACCGTCGCCGCGCCGGCGTCGGCGAGCCGCTCGAATACACGGTGCGCGTGCGCAACCCGCTGGCAGCGTCGGCGCTGGCACGGCTGACGCTCGTCCTGCCGGTAGGCTGGCGCTCGTCCGTCCCCGAGTTGGCCCTCGAGCTCGGACCCGGCGAGGAGTCCACCGTGCAGCTGACCGTGACCCCTGCGTCCACGGGACGCAGGCAGCGTCTTGCGGTCGACGTCGCCATCGGCGACCTGCGGCTGGGTCAGCACGCCGAGGCACTGGTCGACGTCGAGGAGCGCACGGCGTGAGCGAGACACCGCGACGAGGTCCCGTCGTCCGTCCGACGATCCGCGAGGTCGCCGACGCGGCGGGTGTGTCGCGGTCCACCGCGTCGCGCGCACTCTCGGGCAACGGCTACGCCGCTCCCGAGGTGCGCGAACGGGTCCGCGCGGCGGCCAAGGAGATCGGCTACGTCGTGGACGTGACCGCCCGCAGCCTCAAGCAGCGCACGAGCCGGTCGGTCGGCGTGCTCGTATCGGACCTGCGCAACGTGTTCTACGCCGAGCTCGCCTCCGGGATCGGCGAGGAGGCCCGCGCGCACGGGCGCACGCTCGTGATGGTCGACCTGCGCGGCGAGGAGTCCGACGAGCTCGAGGCCGCCGAGACGCTCGTCGGATCGCGTGTGTCGGGCGTCATCGCGACGCCCGTCTCGCGCGAGCTCAGCGCCTTCCTGAGCCGCGTCGGCGTGCCCCTCATCGAGGTCGACCGCCGGTTCGACGCGGACGAGACCGATGCCGTCGTCGTCGACAACCGCGCCGCTGCGCGCGACACGACGAGTCGCCTGCTCGCCGCCGGGCACGAGCGGATCGCACTGCTGATCGACGAGACCGAGTGGACAACCGGCGAGGAGCGACAGCGCGGGTACCTCGACGCCCTGGCATCCCGCAAGGTCCGCGTGGACGAGTCGCTCATCGTGCAGGCCGGCTGGGATGCTGAAGAGGCGATGGCCGCCGCGCAGCGGATCCTGTCCCGCCCCGATCGCCCGACCGCGGTGTTCGCGGCCAACAACGTGCTGACCGAGGGGACGTGGCGCGCAGCATCCGCTCTCGGCCTGCGCATTCCCGAGGACGTGAGCCTCGCCGGCTTCGACGATGCACCCTGGATGACCATGGTGCAGCCGGGTGTGTCGACGCGGATGCAGGATGCCGGAGCCCTCGGCGCGACCGCGATGCGGGCGCTCCTCGAGCGCATCGACGCCCCCGAGTCGCCGGTGCGCACGATCGTGCTGCCGACGCAGTTCGTGGATCGCGGCTCGATCGCGCCGCCTCCCGCCCGCTGACCCCGCACCATCGCCGCGCCGCCCCGCGCACCCTCGCGCCGCACGCCTCTGTTCGTTCGGGGCCGCAGTGGCGTCGAACGCGTCGGTGTTGGTACTATGTGGGAACGATGTCACATCCCGTGGTCACCTGGCTGATCACAACGTGCTCGTGACCACATCGCGCGCGGGAATCGCGTCGCGCAGGCCGGAGGAACCCCATGGCAACGAAGCACCCCGTGCTCGCGCTCGACATCGGCGGCACGAAGCTCGCCGTCGCGATGGTGACGCCCGATGGGCTCACGCACGGCTTCCTCTCGGAGCCCACCGACAAGCACCGCGGTCCGGACGCCGTCATCGCCCACCTCTTCGACATGGGCGCGCGCAGCATCGCGGCCGCCGGGATCGGCGCGCCCCACGCCGTGGGCATCAGCTGCGGCGGACCGCTCGACGCCGCCGCCGGCATCCTGACCGGCCCCCTCCACCTGCCGGGGTGGATCGACATCCCGATCGTCGCGATGGCCTCCGAGGCGTTCGGGGTGCCGGCCGTCGTCGAGAACGACGCGACCGCCGCCGTTCTCGGCGAGCACCGGTTCGGCGCTGCTCGAGGCGCCGAGATCGCGCTCTACCTCACACTGTCGACCGGTGTCGGCGGCGGGTCGATCATCGACGGCCGACTGCACCGCGGTGCGGCCGGCAACGGCGGCGAGTTCGGCCATCTGATGGTGCGGCCCGGTGGCCGGCGATGCGAATGCGGCAGGAACGGATGCCTCGAGGCCTACGCCTCGGGCACGAACATCGCCGTACGTGCCCACGAGATGCTCGCGGCGAGCGACCGCCCGTCGACGCTGCGCGAGCTCCCGCTGGTGCGTGCCGAGCACGTCTCGGCCGCCGCAGCCGCCGGAGATCCGCTCGCCACCGAGATCTGGAGAGAGACGACCGACCTGCTCGGCCAGGCCGTCACCGACCTGGTCAACGTCTTCGAGCCGCACGTCGTCGTGCTCGGCGGTGGCGTCACCCGCTCGGGATCGATCCTGCTCGACCCGGTGCGCGACACCGTGCGCGACACCGCCATGCCGCCCGCCGCCGCGCGGGCACTCGTGACCCTTGCCGGACTCGGCGACGCGGTGTGCGTCGTCGGCGCCGGCGCCCTCGCCCTCGACCTCGTGGAGGCCGCCCGTGTCTGACTGGCTCGAAGAACAGCTCGACGCCCACATCCGCACCGCACAGCAGGCCAAGCCCCTCCTGGACGACGTCCGCGCCGTCGGGGCGGTGCTGATCGATGCCTTCGCAGGCGGCGGCACGCTGTACACCCTCGGCAACGGCGGCAGTGCCGCCGACGCCCAGCACTTCACCGGCGAGGTCATCGGCCACTACAAGCGCGACCGGCGTCCGCTCCCCGCCGTCACCCTGACCACGGATGCCACGGTCTCGACGTGCATCGCGAACGACTACGCCTTCGAGGACGTCTTCTCGCGCCAGGTGCAGGCGCTCGCCAAGCCGGGCGACGTGGTCGCGGCCTTCACCACGAGCGGGCGCTCGGCGAACGTCGTCAACGCATTGTCGGCCGCGCGCGCCAATGGCGCGACGACGCTGCTCTTCGCGGGCGGCGACGGCGGGCCCTCCCTCGCCCTGGCGGATCACGTCTTCCTCGCGCCGTCCAGCGAGACGCCCCGCATCCAGGAATTGCACACCTTCCTTCTGCACGCGCTGTCCGAGATCCTGGACGCCTGGGCGGCTGGAGAGGAGCCCGCGTGACCGACCGAGCCCGCGTGACCGACCGCGCTCCGATCGCCAACGCCCCCTCGGGCGCCCAGCCGCGCGACATGACGCCGGCATCGCGCCCCGCCGCGACGCCCGACCGCACCCTCCACATGATCGGCAACGCTCACCTGGATGTGGTGTGGCTGTGGCCGTGGCAGGAGGGGTACCAAGAAGCCCGCGCCACGTTCGCCAGCGCCCTGGACCGCATGGACGAGTACCCCGACTTCGTCTTCACGTGCGACCAGATGGTGCTGCTGTCGTGGGTCGAGGAGCAGGACCCCGAGATGTTCGCGCGCATCCAGGAGCGCGTCGCCGAGGGCCGCTGGGTCAACGTCGGCGGCTGGTGGGTGGAGCCGGACTGCAACACCCCGATGGGAGAGTCCTTCGCGCGGCAGGGGCTCTACGGACAGCGCTACCTGCAGTCGCGCTTCGGCAAGATCGCCAGCGTCGGCATGAACGTCGACCCCTTCGGGCACAGCGCCTCGCTCCCGCAGATCCTGCAGGGTCAGCGCATGGACTCGTACTGCTTCCTTCGCCCCGGCCCGCACGAGGGCGACCTCGATGAGACGCTGTTCCACTGGGAATCCGCCGACGGCTCACGCGTGCTGGCGTATCGGATCCCGTTCGAGTACTGCAGCCCGCCCGGCGACGTGTCAGGGCAGACCGAGAAGTCGCTCGCACAGCTGGATCGGGCACTCGGCGAGATGATGGTGTTCTACGGCGTCGGCAACCACGGCGGCGGGCCGACGAAGGCGAACATCGAGTCGATCCACCGCTACGACCGCATGGGAAGCTTCGGAAGGATGACGATGTCGTCACCGCGCGCGTACTTCGACGAGATGCTCTCTCGGGGCGAGGGGTTCCTCGACGCGCTGACGGTGCGCCGCGACGACCTGCAGCACCACGCACCCGGCTGCTACTCGTCCCATTCGGGGATCAAGGCGTGGCAGCGCCGCGCCCAGCACGCCGCACTCTCGGCCGAGCGCTGGGCAGTGATCGACGTCGCCCTCACCGGAGGCGACTACCCGCGCGAGGACCTCGAGCGGGCATGGAAGCAGATCCTCTTCAACCAGTTCCACGACATCCTGCCGGGCTCCGCGATCGAGCCGTCCTACGACGATGCCCGCGATCAGCTGGGCGAGGCCGTCGCGATCTCGAAGCGCATCATCACGCGCGCGCACAATCGCATCGCGCGCCGCATCGACATCCCGCTGGACGAAGCCACCCAGCCCGTGGTGGTGTTCAACCCGCACCCGTGGCCGGTGTCGGTCGACGTCGACATGCAGTACGGGGCGCAGCGCAACGGCGTGCGCATCGTCGACCACGAGGGCACGCCCGTCGTCTCGCAGGCGACCCAGTCCACCGCGACCACCGGCGACCTGAGCCGCGGCGCCGTGACCTTCCGCGCCGACGTGCCCGCGCTGGGCTATGCGCTGTACCGGATGCTGCCGGGGCCGGCCCTGCCTGCCGAGACCGGGCTGTCGGTGGCCGGAGACGGCACCGTCATCGAGAACTCCCACGTGCGGCTCGAGCTCGACCCGCAGACCGGCGACCTCGTGTCGCTGCTCGACAAGGCCAGCGGTGTCGATCCGCTCGCCGGCACGCGGGGCCAGCCGCGCACCGCGGTGTGCGACGACCCGACCGACACGTGGGGCCACCGCGTCATCTCCTACGCGTGGCCGGGTGCCGCCATGACGCTCGACCGCATCGTCGTGCGCGAGACCGGCCCGCTGCGCTCCCGCGTGCGGGTGGAGAAGTCCTGGGGCGCCAGCACGCTGGTCGAGGAGTACCTCCTCGCGCACGATGCGCCCGCCGTGCGCGTCGACGTCACGATCGACTGGCGCGAGAAGGCGCACCTGCTCAAGCTCCGCTTCCCCGTCGGGCTCGACGACCCCGAGGCGACCTACGAGATCCCGTACGGCACGATCCAGCGCCCGGTCGACGGCGCCGAAGAGCCGGCGCAGTCGTGGGTGGATCTCACCGGCACCGTCGACGGCGCCCCCGCCGGGCTCACGGTCATCGCCACCACGAAGCACGGCTGGGATGTCTCGCCCGCCGACTCGGCGGGCGGCGAGACGCCCAGCATCGGCATCACCGCGGTGCGCAGCCCCGTCTACTCGTGGCACGACCCGAGGCTGCTCGACCCCGAGGGCGTCTACTCCTTCCAGGACCAGGGCATCCAGCGCTTCAGCCTCGAGCTGGTCCCCCACGCGGGCGACTGGCGCGCGGCGCAGCCGACCCGGCGCGCCGCGGTGCTCGGCGCGCCGGTGCGCGCGCAGCTCGAGTCGTTCCACGGCGGCGACCTGCCGCCGCGCCGCAGCTTCGCCGACGACGGTGCGGGCGCGGTCATGGTGACGGCGGTCAAGGGCAGCGAGGACGCCCCCGCCGGCGGCCCGGCCGACCTCATCGTGCGCGCCGTCGAGACGCGCGGCAAGGCGGCGTCGGCGCGCATCGAGCTGCCGCTGGTGGCTCGCACGATCGACGCCGACTTCCGGCCGCACCAGGTGCGCACGTTCCGCGTGCCGCTCGATCCGGACCGCGACATCGTCGAGGTCGATCTGCTCGAGTGGCCGCTCGGGGAGCAGCCGGCGTGAGCTCCACGCCGTCGGTGGCGATCCTCGATGCGGATGCCGCCGGCTTCGACGTCGCCGTCGTCCCCGACGGCGACGTGCACCGCGTGACGGTGCGCTTCGGCGGCGCCGCCCCGGTCGAGGCGGCCGTCCGCGTCACCGTCCGGGTAGAGGACGCGAGCGACCCGTGGTGGCTCATCCCGGGTCTCTTCTACGGCGAGAACCGCCCGGCCGCCAACGACCGGCTCTATCCGCGGTTCGCGGCCGGCGCAGACGCACCCGAGCAGCACGCCGCGTTCGTGAGCGACGAATGGCACTTCCGCTCCGACCGCGCCGCCACCCCGGCGGTGTTCGTCTGGCCTTCGGCGGGTGCGGCGGGCATGGCCCTCTCGGTCGCCCCGGTCACCGATCTGGGACTCACCGGACTCGGCTTCGCGTTGCGAGACGGCGGGGCCGAGCTGAGCGCCACCTTCCCGGCGCGGGAGTTCCCCGTCACCTACTACGGCGACGGGGAGCCCCGCCCGGCCGAGGTGCTGCGTCACCGCTTCGAGCCCGGCGATGCGATCGAGCTCTCGGTGCGCGTGCACGTGCTCGGCCCGGATCGTCACGACTACGCCCCGGTGCTGCGAGCTCTGCACGCGGCATCCGCCCCGTCCGCTCCCCTGCGGCCGTGGGTCGATGTGCCGACCGCCGCCGCACTGAGTGCCGAGGGATTGCTGCGCTGGCACTACGACCCCGACCCGGGCGTGCTGCTCGAGACGGTCGGCTTCGACCGCGAGGTCTCGGGCCGCGACGGCAAGTCCGTCGACCGCCAGGCGATGCACGTGGGCTGGGTGTCGGGCATCCCGTGGGCCTATGCCATGCTGCGCCACGCGGAGCGGACGGATGCCGCGGCCCTGCGCGACGCCGCGCTCGACGTGATCGACTTCTGCACCGCCGAGCTCTCGCCCAGCGGCACGCTGTGGGGCGTGTGGTATCGCGACAAGGGCTGGACGCAGAGCTGGACGACCCACCGAAGAGGTCTGCACAGCCGCACGCTCGGCGAGGCGACGCAGTTCCTCGTGCGGGCGGGTGCGCTCGCCGATCGTGAACGGTGGCGCGAGGTCGCGCGATCGAACCTCGACGTCGTCGTGGGCCGTCAGCGCGACGACGGCAACCTCGGCAGCATCCACCACGCCGAGACCGGCGAGGTGCTGTCATGGAGCGGCTCAGCAGGATTGGCGTGGGTGGGCGCGCTCGTCGAGGCTGCGGACTGGGACGAGCGGTACCTCCGGACCGCGGTGCGCGCGGGCCGCTATTACGCCCGGTTCGTCCTCGACGAATACCTGCACGGCGCTCCCGAAGACGTCGACCTCGCCGTCACGAGCGAGGACGGCTACGTCGCCGTCATGGCCTACATGGCGCTGCACCGAGCGACCGGCGACAGCGAATGGCTCGACCTCGCCCGACGGGCCGCCGACTTCGCGCTGACCTTCCGTTACACGTACGACGTGGAGTTCGCCCCGAGCACGATGCTCGGCATCTACGACTTCGGCACTCGCGGCGCGGATCAAGCCTCGGCATCCAACCAGCACCTGCATGCCTATGGCCTCGTCTGCACGCGGGAACTGCTCGAGCTCGCCGACGCCGCGGGCGACCCGCACTACCGAGAGCGCGCACTCGAGACGCTGGCGTGCTTCCGGCAGTTCGTCGCCCGCTTCGACGGCGACTTCAACGCCTACCGCGGCATGGTGACCGAGCGGTACTACCAGACCGAGTGCTTCCAGCCGAAGGGGATGCTCCTGACGCTCTCTCACGCGTGGAGCGCGGGCGTGCTGCTGCTCGGCTGCGAGGACGCCCTGGCCGCCGGCGCCGGCTGAGTCGCAGCATCCGTCCCCACCTGCTCACCTCCGCGCCGCGCCCGGCACCCGTCAAGCCCGCGAGAACCGCTTGCACAGTGCCGACGGGGAAGCAAGCCCCTCGGGATGAAAGGCCGGCGGGGTGACCATGGCTTCTCGATGCACTCGCGACGTCAGGCGCACGGAGGTGGGATGGACGTCATTCTCGTTCCGGGACTGTGGATGGGCGCGTCGGCATGGCACGACGTGGCGACGGCATTGACGGCGGCCGGACACACACCGCACGCCCTCACCCTCCGAGGCCTCGATTCGCGCGCGGCGGATCGCAGCGGAACGATGCTCGCCGACCACGTCGCCGAGATCGTGGCGGCCATCGATCGCTGCCCCGGCAAGGTCGTGCTGGTCGGGCAGGCGCAGGCCTGCGGTCTCGTGCACGCGGCGCTGAATCGTCGCGTGGATCGCGTCGCGGCCGCCGTATATGTGGGCGGACTCCCCAGCGCCCACGGCGCGCACGTCCTCAGCGGCTTCACGCTGGACGCGCGCGGCACCACGACGAACACGGCCGGCTATCGCGCGGTCGACGCGAGCCTGTCGGGATGGCACGACCGCGTCCGCGAAGACGCCGACCACGTGCTGGATCAGGTCCAGAAGCTGACCGACGAGCGTCGGCTCGCCGTTCCCGTCACGGTCGTCGCCACCGAGTTCACGACCGACGACGTGCGGCGGTGGATGGCCGCGAACATCGACCCCGCGCGCGAGCTCACGATTCTGCACGCCGTCACGCTGGTCGACATGCCCGCGGGCCGCTGGCCGCAGATCGAGCGTCCGGATGACCTCACGCGCATCATCGCCCAGGCGGCGTCGGTTCCGGATGCCGCGGCCCCGAGCGCGCACGCCGCTCCGCTGGTCCCGGGCAGCTGAGCGCCCCCGCCGGTGCGGCTCAGACGGCCGCGGGCTTCTCGACGGCGCGCACGGCGGCGATCGCTCCGGTCGTCGCCGACTCGTAGGCCGCCAGGATCACGCCGAGCACGTCGATGCCCTCGACGTGCGTCTGGATCGGCCGTCGCCCCTCGAGGATGCACTCGGCGAAGTGCGCCACCTCAGCGGCGAACTCGTGAACCGGCTCGAACGTCGTCGTCACCGGCTCCTCGCCGCGCACGCGCGAGATCAGCGTGGTGCCGTCGGAGCTGAGCGACCCCTTCTCTCCGACGAGCGAGAATTTCTCGGTGCCCACGGCCGGCTCGTACGCCCAGCTCGTGGTGACGTGGCCGACCACGCCGTTGTCGTACCGCACGAGCACCTGCGCGGAGTCCTCGCCTTCCATGAACTCCAGGCGGTGGCGCGACAGCATGGCCGCCACCTCGACGGGAGTTCCGCCGGCGAGATGCTGCAGCAGGTACAGCGGGTGGTAGCCGGTGTCGATCAGCTCGCCACCCCCCGCGGTGGCCGCCTGCGCCCGCCATCCCATGCTCTCGACGGTGAAGTCGTTGTAGAAGCTGTCGGTGGTCCGCACCTCGAAGACGCGTCCGAGGGCACCGCTCGCGACGAGCGCCTTGGCGGCGGCGACCGCCGGCAGGAAGAGCTGGTTGTGCGCGCACATGACCGTCACGCCGTTGCGCTCGACCGCGGCGGAGATGGCCGCCGCCTCGTCGAGGCTCAGGCACAGCGGCTTCTCGCACAGCACGTGCAGTCCCGCATCCGCCGCGGCGATCACGGCGTCGGCGTGCAGATGATGCGGCAGGCAGATGTCGACGGCGTCGAGCCCGCCTGCCGCAATCATCTCGCGGTAGTCGGCGTAGATCCGCACGCCCTCGTCGTCGCCACGCCGCTTCTCGGCGTTCGCGCGCACCGGGTCGGCGATCGCGGCGAACTCGACAGTGTCGGGGTTGCGGCGATAACCGGCGACGTGCGCGCCGGCGATGTCTCCTGCGCCGATGAGTCCGATCCGCACCTTGCGGGTTTCGCTGACCGTCATGACCGTCCTTCTGTGTCGGTGTCGGTGTCTGTGTCTGTTTCTGTGTCTGTTTCTGTGTCTGTGTCGATGTCTGTGTCGATGTCGATCGCCGCGCCCGTCGCAGCGGCGGTGTTGGCCGCGACGACGAACCGGGTCAGTTCGATCGCCGCCCGGACGTTATCGCTGGTGTCGCCGCGGCCGTTGATCGCGTCGACCCACAGGTCGAAGGGCGCGGTGGCCGCGCCGCCGAGCGGCACCGGCGTCCAGTCGTCGCCGAGCTGTCCGCCCTTGCCGATCAGCTCCTCACGGCCGAAGCCGTACAGAAGCGAGCCCTTCGTGCCGCGCACCTCGAACGCGAACGCGCCGGGGGTCGTCACGAAGCTGGCCTCGGCCACGCCGAGAGCTCCATCGGGATAGCGGGCGACGACCACGGCGTTGTCTTCGACCGCGCGGCCCGTGACGTGGCCGTAGGCGGCCGTCACCTGCGCGGGCCGCGCGCCGAGGAACCGCTGCACGAGGTAGGCGGGGTGGCAGCCGAGGTCGGCGAAGGCCCCTCCGACGGCGGCGACCGGGTCAGCGAAGCGCTCCGGGAGCCATCCGCCCAGCCAGCCGTCGTGCGCCATGCGCACGCGGGCGTAAGTGATCTCTCCGAGGACTCCGGACTCGACAAGACCGGATGCCGCGACGATCTCGCGCTCCGACAGCCGGGGCAGCGACACCACGAGGGCGACCCCGGCGTCGCGGGCAGCCGCGGCCAGCGCCACGGACTCGGCGACCGTCGGAGCGAGCAGCTTCTCGGTGAAGACGTGCTTGCCGGCCTGGATCGCGCGCGAGATCACCGCGGTGTGGTCGGAGGTGGCCGTGGTCACGGTGATCGCGTCAAGATCGGGCCGCGCCAGCAACTCGTCCAGCGACGACGCGCGATCGATGCCGAGACTCTGGACGCCTTCATCCGCCAGAGCCGGATCGGCGTCCCACCCCGCCACCACCCGGGTGGCCGGATGCTCCGTCGCGCTGCGCGCGTAATCCGGCGCATGGACATGCCAGAATCCGGCGATTCCCACGCCGATGACGTCGTCTGTCACGCTGTGCACTCCTCTGTGTGTGCGTTGGGTCCCGCCGACGTGTGGCAACGTTACCAGATGCTTCTCACCGGTCGCGAGGGCGCACGAAGAGCACCGCCTTCCGGAAACGATCGGGATCCGTAACCGCGCTGCGCGCGGGGGTGGCGCCTACATGTGCGATCTCGCAGCACCCGATACCGAAGTCGCCGACCTCCTTCACGGTCTTCACCGGCATCCCCGAGTCGTAGGCACCGGCAAGGAGCGCGTCGAGCACCGCGAACTGGGTCACCGCAGCGTCTGCGACTTGTCGGCCTGCGACGTCGCGAGGCTACAGCGACCGGAGCCAGATCGATCCGATCAGACTCTCCGCCGCTTCATTGACAGATCGGTCAGCGGGCTCGACTCACTTGCACACTCGGACTGACCGCTCGCAGTTCACTTGCGGCGCCCTGACCAGACGGCAAGCCAAATAGCCACCAGAGTCGCCACGGCCACCACGGCTGCAACCACGATCCCGATCGTGAGCAACGCAGGGATGGATGGCAGCTACGGGTTGGGCGACATCATGATCACGCTCACCGCGATCGCAGAATAGCGTCGCCGCTACAGCAGAGCCAGCGAGTTGCACCTTGAAGGATCCTTGGGTTCTTGCGGTGGTCGCAACACTTGCTGAATGGAGAGTGTTGTGGCGGAGTTGGCGCTGAGGTTCCGGCTGGATGTGGTCCAGCAGGCGTGGGAGTGCTTTCAGGCGGGGCAGT
>NZ_JBLWIH010000021.1:0-10897 GCF_051364985.1 Microbacterium sp. I2 | reverse complement strand
AAGATGGCCGACGAGGTTATTTGGCATTTGACAAGTGCACGCTGTTGAGTTCTCAAGGATCAGACGCACCCACCCACCAACCACCACACAAGGCAGCCAGCACAGCAGGGCAACTTCACTATTTTACCCCAGCCGGTCCGTCTGTCAAACCGAAGGGCAGATGATCTTGAATCATCTGGACCGGCGGCGACCGCGGTTCCCGGAAGGGGAATCCCCATCATAGACCCGAAGGCCGACTCGCTCAATGCGAGACACTGAAGGGGATCGGTTCTCCTCTTGAGGGGGCGGGGCCTCTCGGCCTCTCCGCTCTACCCTTTGGGGCGAACAGGTAAAACATTACGTGAGCCTCGGCGATCGGTCGAATCGGGGCTGCACCCCGGGCGTGTCGCGCATCACGACGCGGTTCGCGGCGCCGCATCCCGTTCCACACGGAGGTCTCGCGAGGCCCTGGTCGCACCTGCCAGGCGGAGGTACCGTTCCACTCCCCCGCTCGTCGCACGGGCAGCAGTCCGCGCCTACGATGCGGGATCGACGACGTGGCCGGCCGAGCGATTCCGGACCGACACCTGCACGAGGATGCACAGCACCACGGTGAGACCGCCCCACACCGCGCATGCCGGAGGCAGCACCCGATACGCGAGGTGCGCGGCCGTGAACTCGGCGTCGAGCGGGCCGAATGAGGCGAGCCCCCACGACCACGCCACAAGCAGGAAGACAGGCAGCGAGAGCCACCACGTCCAGCGAACCCACGACGGCACCGCACGGGAGACAGATGCCACGGGCCGGCGGCGAGCCAGCCAGAGCAGCAGGAACACCCCGATGACGGCGAGCCCGAGCGCGGTCGACCCGTGCTGGAGCCACTTGAAGCCGGCGAGCGGACCCCACTGCTCTTCGAGGGCGGGGATCGCCGTGACACCCCAGCGACCTTCGTGCGTGAAGAGGTCCCACACGATGTGGCTGACGACGCCGAGACCGAGGGATGCCGCGAGCAGGAGCAGACCGCTCCACGAGACGTGCCACCGCCCGGGCCCGCCGTCATCAGCGGCGGAGATCGCCAGAGTCTCGCGGAGCGCCGCGGGGGCGCCGGCATCCCAATCGCCCGGCAGTCGCCTCGCCAGCCACACCGGCGACAGCTCGCGCACCGCCGGACGGAGCACGCACCGCCACACGAGCAGCAGCGCGAGCGCCACGAGCACGGTGACGGGAATCCATTCGAACGCGTGGGAGCGCCCGTAATGCAGCGGGAGGCCCCGCACGAACAGCGGCAGGTCGGGTGTCATCGCGCCCACCGCGATCGCCGCCGGGACGAGCGGCGTACGCACGAACGGCAGCGCGACGACAGCGTGGCTCGGTGTGAACGGCATGCGCGCCCTTCGGCAGGCTCGGGATCAGCGCTGGACGAAGAGTCCGGCGAGCGTCTTCTTGCCGCGCCGCAGCACGGAAACCCCGCCGGGAAGGCTCCCGGTGACCTCGACCGACTCGTCGGCAACGCGCTCGCCGTCCAGCGAGACACCGCCCTGGGCGACGGCGCGTCGCGCCTCGGAGAAGCTGGAGACGAGCCCGGTGTCGACGAGCGCGCGCGCAACGGGCGTTCCCGCCGGCACGGACGCGTTCGGGAGCTCCTGCAGCGCCTCACGGAGCGTGTCCGCGTCGAGCGTGGCGAGGTCACCCTGACCGAAGAGCGCGTCGGATGCCGCGATCACGGCGGATGTGGCATCCGTTCCGTGCACGAATGCCGTCACCTCACGCGCGAGCCGTCGCTGCGCCTCGCGCCGGAACGGTTCTGCGGCGACCAGGCGCTCGTACTCCTCGATCTCGTCGCGAGTGAGGAACGTGAAGATCTTCATGCGCGTGATCACATCGGCGTCATCGGTGTTCAGCCAGAACTGGTACATCCGGTACGGGCTGCACATCGCCGGGTCGAGCCAGATCGCGTTGCCCTCGCTCTTGCCGAACTTGGTGCCGTCGCTGTTGGTGATCAACGGCGTGCCGATCGCGTGCACCGATTCGTGCTCGACGTAGTGGATGAGATCGACACCGCTCGTGAGGTTTCCCCACTGGTCGCTGCCGCCGGTCTGCAGCACGCAGCCGTAGGCCCGGAAGAGCTCGAGGTAGTCCAGCCCCTGCAGGATCTGGTAGCTGAACTCGGTGTAGCTGATGCCGGCCTCGGAGTTCAGCCGCGCGGCGACCGCGTCCTTCTTGAGCATCGTGCCGACGCGGTAGTGCTTGCCGATCTCACGGAGGAAGTCGATCGCGCTCATCGGCGCGGTCCAGTCCAGGTTGTTGACGATGCGCGCCGCGTTGTCGCCCTCGAAGCTGAGGAACCGCTCGACCTGCGAACGCAGGTAGCCGACCCACTCCGACACCGTCTCCTTGGTGTTGAGCGTGCGCTCCGCCGAGGGACGAGGGTCGCCGATGAGTCCGGTCGAGCCGCCGACGAGCCCCAGCGGCCTGTGTCCGGCGAGCTGAAGCCGGCGCATCGTGAGCAGCTGCACGAGGTTGCCCAGATGCAGGCTCGGCGCCGTCGGGTCGAACCCGCAGTAATACGTGATCGGGTCCCCGGCGAGCAGCGCGCGCAGCGCTTCCTGGTCGGTGGACACATGCACGAGCCCACGCCACACCAGTTCGTCCCACACGTTCTCGAACGTGGGGTCGTTGGCGGGCGCAGTCGCGCTCACGACGGTTTCAGACACGCGGTTCAGGCTATCAGCGACGGATGCTGCGGCCCGGCGCAGCGACCGGGCCGCAGCATCCGCTCATCACGCCGGCTGATCCAGGCGTGCCAGCTGCTCGGCCGTCAGGCTGAGGCGCACGGCGTCCATCGCGGCGTCGAGCTGGGCGACCTTGCTGCCGCCGAGCATGGGGCGCACTCCGTGGGCGACGTGCCAAGCGAGCACGGTCTGGCCGCGAGTCGCGCCGAGCTCGGCCGCCACGGCATCGAGCTCGGCGAGACGACGCGACGTGCCGGGATGCTCGTACACCTCGGGGATGTCCTTGGCCGGGTTGTCGTACGCGCCACCGAGCAGAGGCGTGTACGCCCACACCTCGAGCCCGTGCGTCTCGGCGTAGTCCCGCTGCTCGTCGCTGTAGACGCCGAACCGGTGCTCGACGCCGGGAGGCCGCGTGCCCGGTCGTACGCGCAGGTATGTCGCGTTCAGCTGCAGCGCGTCGATCGGCGTGGCGCCCAGGTGCCGCGCGTGCGCCCTGGCGCGCTCGATCCGCCATGCCGGGTGATTGGATGCCCCGACGCGGGCGGTCAGGCCGCCGCCGGTCAGCTCTGCCAGCGCCTCGACGGTCTCTTCGATCGGCGTGGTGCGGTCTTCTTGGTGGAGCCAGAGGAGGTCGACTCCGTCCACGCCCAGGCGCTCGAGGCTTCCGGAGAACGCCTCGAGCACGGCCCGGCGTGACAGGCCCGCGCGCCGGTCCGGCCACGAGCCGGCCCACAGCGGCTCGGCCCCGAGCTTGGTCGCGATGCGCACGCGATCGCGCACTCCGGGTCGTGCGGCCAGCCAGCGTCCGAGCACGCGCTCGCTGTCGCCGCCTTGACCCGTCTCACTCGCCCAGAAGCTGTAGCAGTCGGCGGTGTCGATCCAGACCCCACCCCGCTCGACGAAGCGGTCGAGCAGCGCGAAGGATGTGTCCTCGTCGATGGTGGTGCCGAACATCATGGCGCCCAGGACGAGCGGAGATGTGGGAGGAGTCGAAGTGGTCATGAACCCACTGTGCAACCTGGAGTTCGCTCCAGGTCAAGTTCTAAGCTGAAAGACATGGCGACGTACTCCCCCGCCGAGGCGGCGGCGATCTCGGGCTTCTCGCTCGACACACTGCGGTACTACGAGCGGGAAGGCATCCTTCCGCGGGTGGCCCGCACCGCCGGAGGTCATCGGGTCTTCTCCGAGGCAGACCTGGGCACCCTCGGTTTTCTCAAGTGCCTGCGCGAGACCGGAATGCCGATCGAGCGGCTGCGCCGGTACGGTGAGCTCTGCCAGGACGAGGACACGATCCCCGATCGCATCGCTCTGCTCGAGGAGCACGCGACGGCCGTGCGCCGTGAACTCGAAGAGCTTCTCGCACAGCAGGCCCGGCTCGACGAGAAGCTGGATTGGTACCGCGGAGAACTCGGCCGTCGCTCGACGGGGGCATCGCCTGCGGGCTCACCGGTTCCGAATATCGCCTAGGAACTCAACTCTGCCGTTCTTTAGCCTGTAGCCTTTCCCCAATGAAGCACACAAGCTAAACTAGCCATTGGTTCAGTTCCGAGACTAAAGGGCAGCAGATGTATGTGATCACCGCCGACCAGCGCGACAGTCGCACGAGTGCCGATCTGGTGCCCGACGCGCTCTCGAGCGTGGGTCGCCGCGGCGGTGCGCATCTGCCCCTCGCGCCCGAGCGCACAGCCGGCGATGAGATCCAGGTCGCCGTCTCCGACGGCGCCACCGTGCTCGCCATCGTGCTCGACTTGACCCGGTCGCAGACCTGGAGCGTCGGCGTCGGCGTCGGCTCGGTCGAGTCCCCGCTGCCGCCGACGGTGAGGGCAGCCCGAGGCGAGGCATTCCTGAACGCGCGCGATGCCGTCGACCGCGCCAAGAAGGCGACGACACGGGTGGCGATCACGGCACCCGAGAACGGCGCCGACGCCGAGGCTCTGGTGCGACTGCTCATCGAACTCCGCGACCGACGCACGACCGAGGGCTGGGAGGTTCACGACCTGCTGGCTCGTGGCCTGACCCAGAAGGAGGCTGCGTCGCGCCTGGGCATCTCGGAGGGCGCTGTGAGCCTGCGGGCGAAGACCGCGGCGCTGCGCGCCGAGGAGGCGGCGGTGCCCGCCCTCGAACGCATCCTGGAGAACCTCGACCAGCGGGTCACGACGCCGGTCGACGCACCTCGCTGAGATCCTCGGCCAGCCGACGCAGCTCGTCATCGCTGCCGTTCCCGGCTTCGAACGCGGACTCGGCACTCGTCATCAGCTCGAGGAAGCTGGTCGGCGTCCCATGGAGGACGATCTCGTCATCCCACGCCACCGCGCCGCTCGCGAAGTGAAGCCACGCGGCGAGGTACGCGGCGGCCGTCGACGGATGCCGCACCCGGGCCACGTCGAAGCCCCGTGTCAGACTGAGCGACATGGTCTCCCCCGACGTCGTGCTGATCGCCGCGCTCTCGATCTTCCTGTTCCTCGCGCTCTGCGGCGCGCTGGTCCTGGTGGTGGTGAGCCTGCGCAAGCCCACCGACGTGCCGCTCATCATCGCCGGGGTGCTCGTGGTGCTGTGCGTGCTCGTCGTGACGGTGTCGCCGGTGAACGTGCCGCTGTTCGTCGGGCTCGGCATCGCGCTGCTCGGCACCGCCCTGTCCGTACTCGGCGGCAACCCGGTCACTCGGCGAGTGCTGGAGATCGCCACGCACGGACGGGTGCCCGAAGGCGACAACGGCGGCATCCTGCTGCGGGCGCCTTCCATCGCGGGCGGTGCCGAAGGTGCCGTACGTGAAGTGCTGCGCGGAGGCACCACCATCGGCTACCTGGAGCGGATCGCCGTCGCCCTGGGCCTGATCGCGGGCTTCCCCGAATCGATCGCGGTGGTCGTCGCCCTCAAGGGCATCGGCCGGTTCTCAGAGCTGGCGGCGGCCGAAGCGAGGGAGAGGTTCATCATCGGCACGCTCGCGAGCCTTGTATGGGCATGTGCCGTCGCGGCGCTGGTGCGCCTGGCGATCTGGTGAGCCGGCGACGCTGATCCCGTGCCCGGGCGCCTGCCGTCGGAAGATCCGGGCGGGAGAGCGGTCAGATACCGAGAGCGTGCGCGGCCGACTGAACGCGCTCGACGAGTTCGACACGCTGCTCGCCGACCCGCACGGGGGCGGTGCCACCGGTGCCGGTACGGCTCGCGACCGAGCCCGCCACACTCAGCACCGTGCGCACCTCGGGGGTCAGGTCCGCCGAGACGCCCGCGAGCTGCTCGTCGGTGACCTCGTGCAACTCGATGCCGTTCTCTTCGCAGACCCTGACGAGATGGCCCGAGATCTCGTGGGCGTCCCGGAACGGCACGCCGCGCTTCACGAGCCACTCAGCGACATCGGTCGCGAGCGAGAAGCCCTGCGGGGCGAGCGCCGCCATCCGCTCGGTGTCGAACCGCATCGTCGCGACCATTCCGGCGAACGCCGGCAGCACCGTCTCGAGCGTGCGCACCGAGTCGAACACCGGCTCCTTGTCTTCCTGCAGGTCGCGGTTGTACGCCAGCGGCAGAGCCTTGAGCGTCGCGAGCAGGCCGGTGAGGTTGCCAATCAGACGCCCCGCCTTGCCTCGGGCGAGCTCGGCGATGTCGGGGTTCTTCTTCTGCGGCATGATGCTCGAGCCGGTGGAGTATCCGTCGTCGAGCGTGACGAAGCCGAACTCGCGCGTGTTCCACAGGATGATCTCTTCGGCGAACCGCGACACGTCGATGCCGATCATCGCGGCGATGAAGGCGAACTCCGCCACGACGTCACGCGAGGAAGTGCCGTCGAGGGAGTTCTCGGCAGGACGATCGAGGCCCAGCTCACGGGCGACGAGCTGCGGGTCGAGCCCGAGGGTCGAACCGGCGAGCGCGCCGCCACCGTACGGCGACACCGCCGCGCGTGCCGACCAGTCCCGCAGTCTCTCGAGGTCGCGCACCAGCGGCCACGCGTGCGCTTGGAGATGGTGGGCGAGCAGGACCGGCTGGGCGTGCTGCAGGTGCGTGCGACCCGGCATGATCGCGTCCGGGTGGGCTTCGGCCTGCGCCACCAGGGCATCCACGACCCGCAGGATGTCCCGCGCGATCGTGCGCGAGTGGTCGAGGAGGTACATCCGGACGAGCGTCGCGATCTGGTCGTTGCGACTGCGCCCGGCGCGCAGCTTGCCTCCCAGCTCCGGACCGACGACCGCGATGAGCGCCTGCTCCAGAGCACCGTGGACGTCCTCGTCTGACGCCGAGGGCCGCAAGGTGCCGTCGCCGATCCCGCGGGCGAGGGTGTCGAGCCCCTCATGCATGGCTCGCTCCTCATCGGCGGTGAGGTAGCCGGCCGCGGCGAGCGCCTTCGCGTGGGCGTGCGAGCCGGCGATGTCGTACAGGGCGAGGTCCCAGTCGAAATGGGTCGAACGACTGAGCTCGGCGAGTTCGGGTGAGGGTCCCGTGGCGAAGCGGGCTCCCCACAGTGCGCCCTCGTTGGTGCCGTCGGCCTTGGATTCACTCACCGGTCCAGCCTAGCGACGGGGCGCGGCGGCTCGTGCCGATGCATCCCTCACCGTGAGGCGGGCCAGTCGGTCGACGGCTGTCTCGAGCGGGCCGCGGCCGATCAGCAGCGCCCACGCGGTGCAGAAGACGACGGTCCCGAGGGTGAGGGGCCAGAACGGCTCGAGGTCGCGGAAGCCGCTGAGATCCCCCGAGTCCCCCAGGACGGCGGAGGCGACGATCGCCCATACCACCAGTTGCAGCGTGTACGCGGTGAGGGGCATCGCGCCGACTGCGCGCAGCGGGAGCACGACCCAGCGGACGACCGTGCGGCACACCAGCAGGCTCGCACCCAGGACAGCCAGCGCGAAGCCGCCCGAACCGACCGCCTCGAGCAGCCCGCTGGAGTGCGGACGCGCGGTCCACACCGCGCCGAGGTAGGACATGGCCTCGGACTGTTCGTCCGCCCCGGAGGCGGCGTGCAACCCGTACGCGACCGCCGCGAGGGCGCCACCGGCACCCAGCAGCCACCACTGCACGCGCCGGCGGGTGACACCGGCACGGGCGGCCCCCATGCCCGCGGCCACGAACGCGATCCACGTCGTGAACGGATAATGCCATCCGATCGCGAGTGCCAGCTCGTACCCGCCGCTCATCGACCACAGTGGCAGCGCGTCGAGCACGACCTGGACGAACGGCATCACGAGCGCGAGTGCTGCCGCCAGGACGAGGAGAGTGGGCGCCGTGAGTCGGGTCAGTGGCACGGAGACGAGGAACAGCAGGGCGTAAGCGGGAAGGATCACGAACACCGGCACGCCGGTGAGGATGAGCAGGACGCCGAGGATCCACAGCACGAAGGCCCGCACCACCAGCCGCAGCCGCGCGGTCGCCGCGGCATCTCCTGTCAGCGGCGTGCGACCACCGGTGACGAGGCCGATCGAGACGCCCGCCAGGACGGCGAAGAGGATCGACGAGCGTCCCTGGACGACAGCCAGCCAGGACGACGGTTCAGCGATCTCGACAGGTCCGCTGATCCACAGCAGGTGCGCGGCGAACATCCCGAGCACCGCGAGCGACCGAGCCAGATCGACGCCGAGGATACGCGGGGGCGCGTTGAGGCGGTCCCAGCGTGTAGCGAGGTGACCGCGGGACATCTCAATCCTGGCGGAGCAGCCAGACCAGGAGCGCCTTCTGAGCATGGAGGCGATTCTCGGCCTCGTCCCACACGACGCTCTGCGGGCCGTCGATGACCTCGGCGTCGACCTCGTAGCCGCGATCGGCAGGAAGGCAGTGGATGAAGATCGCGTCGTCCTTCGCGAGGGCCATCAGCTCCTGCGTCACCTTGTACCCGCCGAGGTCGCGCAGCCGCTCGAGCTTCTCCTCCTCCTTGCCCATCGACACCCAGGTGTCGGTGACCACCACGTCGGCACCGGCCGCGGCTTCGTTGGGATCGGTGTAGAGCGTGACGGAGCCGCCGGTCTGCTGGGCACGACGGTCGGCGTCGGCGATCACGTCGTCGCGCGGCGCGTACGTCTCGGGCGAGGCGACGCGCACATGCATGCCCGCCGTCACGCACGCCAGGACGTACGAGTGCGCCATGTTCGACTTGCCGTCGCCGAAGAACGCCAGCGTGAGGCCCGCGAGGTCTCCCTTGTGCTCCTTGATCGTGAGCAGATCGGCCAGCAGCTGGCACGGGTGGAAGTCGTCGCTGAGCGCGTTGACGACCGGTACGCGCGTGCCCTGGGCCATCTGCTCGAGGCCTGCCTGCGCATACGTGCGCCAGACGATCGCCGCGACCTGGCGCTCGAGGACTCTCGCCGTGTCTGCGGGGGTCTCTTTGCCGCCGAGCTGGCTGTTCGCTGTCGAGATGATCAGCGGCGAGCCGCCCAGATCGGCGATCCCGACCGCGAACGAGACGCGCGTGCGGGTGGAGGATTTGTCGAAGATGACCGCGACGGTCTGCGGCCCCTCGAGCGGCTTGAGCTTCCAGCGATCCTTCTTGAGGGCGACCGCGAGGTCGAGGATCTCGACCTGCTCGGCCTGGCTCAGGTCGTCGTCGCGCAGCAGATGGCGGGTCATGCGGGAACCTCCGTGGCACCGTGGGCGGGCTCCAGGAGCAGCGCGTCCTCCACGGTGCGCAGTGCCGCCGTGAAGAGCGCGATGAACTCGTCGATCTCGACGTCGCCGATGGTCAGCGCCGGCACGAGCCGGATCGTCTCGTCGTTGGGGGCGTTGATCACCAGGCCGTGCTCCTGGGCCGCCGAGACGACGGCCTTGGCGACGGGATGCCGCAGCGCCACGCCCAGCAGCAACCCGCGGCCGCGGCATCCGGCGACCAGTTCCGAGTCGATGCCGAGGATCCCCTCGCGCAGCTGCTCGCCCCGCTCGGCGGCGTTGCGGACCAGCTCCGCGCGCTCGATCTCGCCGAGCACGGCGCCCGCCACGGCGGTGCCCAGGGCGTTGCCGCCGAACGTGGATCCGTGCGTGCCCGGGTAGAACAGCTCGCTCGCGGCGCCGAAGGTGATGAGCGCACCGATCGGGAAGCCGCCGCCGATGCCCTTGGCGACGGTGATCGCGTCCGGGGTGATGCCGGCGTGCTGGAAGGCGAACCACTCCCCCGTACGGCCCGCGCCGGTCTGGATCTCGTCGATGATCAGCAGGGCGCCGTGGCGCGCGGTGATATCGCGCGCCGCTTCGAGATAGCCCTCGGGCAGGTCGATCACACCGGCTTCGCCCTTGACGGGTTCGACGAAGAGCGCGGCGACGCGATCATCGATCGCGGCCTCGAGAGCCTCGGCCGTCGAGTCGATGAACTCGACGCCGGGTGTCATCGGCAGGAAGGGCTCCTGCATCCACGGCTTGCCGGTGAGGGCGAGGGTTCCCATGGTGCGACCGTGGAACGCGTCCTTGAGCGCCAGGATGCGGGGGCGGTCGGCTCCCGCCTGACGGCTCTGGGCGCCGTGCAGGCGGGCGAGCTTGAACGCGGCCTCGTTGGCCTCGGCTCCCGAGTTGCCGAAGTACACGCGGCCCGAATCGCCGGTACCGGCGAGGCGCTTGAGCGTCGCGGCGAGCGCGAGCTGCGGCGGCGTCGCGAAGTAGTTCGAGACGTGCGCCAGGGTCGCCGCCTGCGTCGAGATCGCCTCGACGAATGCCGGGTGGGCGTGGCCGAGCGAGTCCACCGCGATCCCCGCGAGGAAGTCGAGGTAGCGCCTGCCCTCGGCATCCCACAGGTACGAGCCCTCGCCTCGCACGAACAGCGCCATCCGTTCACCGAAGCTGCGTACGAGGTCGCGCCCCGCGTCATCCTGCCACGTCATCCGAGCACCACCTCTGTTCCGATTCCCTTGCTGGTGAAGATCTCCACGAGCACCGAATGCGGCACCCGCCCGTCGATGATCGCCGCGGTCTCGACGCCGCCCTCGACGGCCTCGAGGCACGCCGACATCTTCGGGATCATCCCCGATTCGAGCCGCGGCATCATCGCGCGCAGGTCCGTCGAGGTCAAGTGCGACACGAGTGAGTCGCGGTTCGGCCAGTCGGCGTACAGCCCCGGCACGTCGGTGAGCACGACCAGCTTGGCCGCGCCGAGCGCCACCGCAAGAGCGGATGCCGCGGCATCCGCATTCACGTTGAGCGAGTGACCTGGGTGGTCGAGGTCGGGCGCGATGCTCGAGACGACCGGGATGCGGCCCGCCGCGAGCTGGTCGAGCACGGGC
>NZ_JBLWIH010000020.1:0-8291 GCF_051364985.1 Microbacterium sp. I2 | reverse complement strand
CTTGGCCGCGCCGAGCGCCACCGCAAGAGCGGATGCCGCGGCATCCGCATTCACGTTGAGCGAGTGACCTGGGTGGTCGAGGTCGGGCGCGATGCTCGAGACGACCGGGATGCGGCCCGCCGCGAGCTGGTCGAGCACGGGCTGCGGGTCGACCTCGACGACGTCGCCGACGCGGCCGAGGTCGTGCTCGACGCCCTCGATCACCACGCCTCGGCGGCGGCCGCCGAACAGGCCTGCGTCTTCGCCGCTGAGCCCGGTCGCGACCGGGCCGTGCGCGTTGATCTTCGACACCAGCTGCGGATTGATCTGGCCGGTCAGCACCATCCGGACGACGGAGATCGCCTCCGTCGAGGTGACGCGGTAGCCGCCCTTGAACTCGCTCGGTATCTCGAGGCGGTCGAGCATCGACGAGATCTGCGGGCCGCCGCCGTGAACCACCACGGGCTTGACCCCGACGTAGCGCAGGTATGCGATGTCGGCGGCGAAGGCATCCTGCAGCTCTTCCGAGACCATCGCGTTGCCGCCGTACTTCACCACCACGATCTGCTCGCGGAAGCGCTTGAGCCACGGCAGCGACTCGATGAGCGTGACCGCGCGGGCGCTGGCCTCGCCGGGATCCGTGTCTTGCAGGTCTGTCATGAGGAGTACGCGCTGTTCTCGTGGACGTAGTCGTGGGTGAGGTCGTTGGTGAGGATCCGGGCGGACGCGGTCCCCACCTTGAGGTCGATCATCACCGCGGTGGCGCGAGGAGTCAGGTCGACCTCTTCACGCGGCCGATCGGGCCCGCCGGCGGCGCACACGCGCACGCCGTTCATCCAGACGTCCACGTCGTACGGATCGAATGCCGCCTGCGTCGTGCCGATCGCAGCGAGCACCCGGCCCCAGTTGGGGTCGTTGCCGAAGATCGCCGCTTTGAAGAGGTTGTTGCGGGCGACCGAGCGGCCCACCTCGAGGGCGTCCTCCTCGGACGCCGCGTTCTGCACGAAGATCGTGATGTCGTGGCTCGCGCCCTCGGCGTCGCCCTGCAGCTGCTCCGCGAGGATCGTGCAGATCTCGGCGAGCGCCTCGCGGAAGGCGTCGGGGTCGGGCGTGATGCCCGACGCGCCGCTGGCCATGAGCGTGACCTGGTCGTTGGTCGACATGCAGCCGTCCGAGTCGAGCCGGTCGAAGCTGAGGCGGGTGGCGTGCCGGAGGTGAGCGTCGGCCTCCTCGGCGGTGAGCACCGCGTCGGTCGTGATCACCACGAGCATGGTGGCAAGGCCCGGCGCCAGCATCCCGGCGCCCTTGGCCATGCCGCCGATCGTCCAGCCGTCCTGCGTGTGCGCGGCGCGCTTGGGTCGAGAGTCCGTGGTCATGATGGCGAGGGATGCTGCTTCCCCGCCGTCCGCCGACAGCTCGGCGATGCCTTGCGCCGTCCCGGCGAGCACCTTGGCCCGGAACTCCTCGTCGCCGGTGCCGATGAGTCCGGTCGAGCACACCAGCACATCGCCGGCGCTGACCCCCAGCAGCTCGGCCGCCTTCTCGGCGGTCTGGTGCGTGGTCTGGAAGCCGAACGATCCGGTGAAGCAGTTCGCCCCGCCCGAGTTGAGGACGATCGCCTCGACCACTCCGTCCTGGATGGCCCGCTCCGACCAGATGATGGGATTCGCCTTCGCGCGGTTGCTCGTGAACACCGCAGCGCCGACCTTGAGCGGTCCGCGGTTCACGACGACGGCGACGTCGGGCTTGCCGGTCGATTTGAGGCCGACGGCCACTCCGGCCGCTTCGAAACCCTGGGGCGCGGTGACGCTCACGGGGCTACTCCGTTCACAGTCAAAGCCGTGCCCTCGTCGAGGCCCAGCGCGATGTTCATGGACTGCACGGCAGCGCCGGCGGTGCCCTTGGTCAGGTTGTCGACCGCCGTCACCACGACGACGCGGTTGGCGGCGCGGTCGATCGCGAGCCCCATGAGGGCGGTGTTGGCGCCGAGCACGTCGGCCGTCCGCGGGAATTGTCCCGCCGGAAGCAGCTGCACGAACGTCTCGTCGCCGTATGCCGCTTCCCACGCGCCGCGGATCTGGTCGTCCGTGACGCCCGGCGCGATCGGAGCCGACGACGTCGCGAGGATGCCGCGCGCCATCGGGACCAGGACGGGAGTGAACGAGATCCGGATGCCGCGGTCCGGGGCATCCGTCTTCGCCTCGCCCGACGGTCGGGCCGCGACGAGCGCCTGCCGGATCTCGGGAATGTGCCGATGCGTGCCGCCGACCGCGTAGGGATTCGCGCTGCCGAGGATCTCGCTGGCCAGCAGATTGGCTTTGAGGCTCTTACCGGCGCCCGACGGACCGACCGCCAGAACGGTGACGATGTCGCCCGGGTCGATCACGCCCGCTGCGACACCCGGTGCGAGGCTCAGGCTCACTGTCGAGGCGTTGCAGCCGGGGGCTGCGATGCGGGCGGCGCCCACGAGTCGTTCGCGCTGCTTCGCACCCGCGACCGGCAGCTCCGGAACCCCGTACACCCATGGCTCGTGGAAGTCGCCACCGTAGAACCGATCCCAGTCGGCCACGGACTCGAGCCGGTGATCGGCACCGGCGTCGATGACCAGTGGTGTGTCGCCGAGCGCGTCGGTGTACTGCCCGGACTGGCCGTGCGGGAGGGCGAGGAAGACGATGTCATGCCCCGCGAGGATCTCGGGCGTGGTGTCTTGCAGAGTCAGATGAGCCAGCGACCGCAGGTGCGGCTGGTGCTGGATGAGCGGCTGTCCCGCGTTGGAGTGCGCGGTCACGGTGCGGATCTCGACGTCGGGATGCGCGGCGAGGATCCGCAGGATCTCGCCGCCCGCATAGCCGGATGCGCCGGAGACGGCGACCGAATATGTCATGGATTCCACCTTAGAGTCTGGGTGCGGGGGCCGGAGACGGCGACGCCCGCTCGCAGACGTCCATGACAGGACGGCGTACGGGGTCGCCTAGAGTCGGCGCTCGCCCAGGTGCCGGGAAAGGCGGAGTCGCGGTCGGCGCGCGGGAGCGGCGCTCGGAACGAGCGCTGCGAGAACCTGGGCCGCCGAAGGCATGCGCCGACCCTAGCGGCCCGGTCGAGGCATCCGCAAATCCTCCTCGCGCCGCCATCCCGTTTCGAATCGCGCACTTTGCACCTCCGCGGCCACGCGGCGTGCAAGTGAGCGATTCGAAAGCCGAGAGCGGCGGACGCGGGTTCAGCCGGCGAGTTCCGCCAGCAGCGCGAGCTCGTCGGCGCGCGACAGCCCGGCCCGCCGGTCGCGGTCGAGTCCGCGCGCCCGTTCGTCGTCGAGCGTGCGCCGCAGGGTCTCGGCGAGGGGACGAAGCCTCCCGCCGAGGAGCCGGTACACCGCGTTGGACCGCGTCCAGAACCCGGGCATGTCGGGAGGCAGCCAGAGCGGCAGCGATCGAGGACCCGCCCAGTGGGCCACCTCGCGCTCCTCGAGCCATGCGTCGGTAGCCACGACGGTCGCGCCCGCATGCCCTGCCACGCTCCGCGCCTCGCCGAGCAATGCGTCGAGCGCCACCGGATCGCCGACGGCATTGACCACGCCGGTCCATCGTTCCCGGCCGAGGGCCTGCGCGAAGTCCGCGAGGTCGTCGACGTCGATCACCTGCGCTCCCCGGCCCGCGACGTCCGGCACGAGCACGTCGCCGACCGCGGCGAGCGCGAAGCGCCCCACCCAGTAGCCGAAGCGATCGGTGGGATCCCCCGGGCCCACGATGAGCCCCGGACGCACGATCGCCGCGCGCCCCCCGAGAGCGGAGCGGACGGATGCCTCGGCCTTCGCCTTTGCTCGGCCATAGTCCTCGTCCTCCCCCGGGCCTGCAGGCGTCAGCACGGCGGCCGACTCGCCGGCGCCGGGCTCATCGTGGTCGGCGTACACCGACACGGTCGAGATGTAGGTCCAGTGCTTCGCACGGCCCCCGAGCGCCTCGAGCGCCCCGGCCACGTGCACCGGATTCGACGAGATGTCCACGACCTCGTCCCACTCGCGTCCCGCGACTCCGTCGTACGCGCCGACCACGTCGCGGTCGCCGACCACGAGCGTCGTCCCGTAGGGAGCGGGCCTCCCACCACGGGCGAGGCACGTGACGGATGCTCCGGCGTCGGCCCACCGCTCAGCGATGCGCCCGCTCACCCAGCCCGTACCACCCAGCACCAGCACGTCGGTCATGGCATCAGCCAACCAGACAGGCGGGCCCACGGCATCCGGATCCGCCCTCGGCGGAAGGCGCCGCGCGCCTACTCGCGCAGCGCGGCGCCGAAGCGGTCGGCGGCCGCTGCCACGCCCGCGAGCTTCGCCTCGGTCGCCTCGGCGGCGGTGAGCGTGCGGTCGGATGCGCGGAAGCGCAGCGCGAACGTCAGGCTCTTGGCACCCTCAGGCACGCCCTGGCCGCGGTAGTCGTCGACGAGTCGCAGCGACTCGAGGAGTTCGCCCGCGCCGTCCACGAGCGCCGCCCGCACGTCCGCGGCCGGCACGTCGGCAGGCACCACGAGCGAGACGTCCTGCGTGGCGGCCGGGAAGCCCGACAGCGACGCCGCGACGACCTTCTCGCCCGCGAGCGAGAGCACGAGGTCGAGGTCGACTTCGGCAACGACGACGCGGCCGGGAAGATCGGATGCCTCGGCGACAGCAGGCAGCAGCTCTCCGACATAGCCGACCTCGGTGCCGGCGACCGACAGCACGCCCGTCCGGCCGGGGTGCAGCGCGGCGCGCTGCCCTTGTGCCACGTCGATCGCGACACCGGCGGCACCCGCGATCGTGCGCACGGCGTCGAGCGCGTCCGAGAGCTCGGCGGCGACCGGCGCGACGCCCGGCTGCTTGGCGACGAGATTGCCTGCCAGCAGAACCGCGACGTGGCGGTGCTGCGGCGGGATCGACCCGTCGAGCTCGGCCAGCGTTGCGGCATCCGGCCTCACCGCGAGCGGCGGCACGTGTGGCGTGCCGTACGCCACGCCGGGCTTGGGCAGGAACACCACGCCGGTCTCGAACAGCGCAAGGTCGGTGAAGCCGCGCGACACGTTGCGGTGCGCCACCTGCAGCAATCCGGGGATCAGCGACCGGCGCAGGAACGGCGCTTGGCCGTCGAGCGGATTGGCGAGCTTGACGCTCGGCAGGCGCGCGCCCGAAGGGGATCCGTGCAGGTCGTTCTGCTCCTCGGTGGTGAACCCGAACGAGGGCGTCTCGATGTAGCCGGCGGCAGCGAGCGCGTTCGCGACGCGACGACGGCCCTGCTGGGCGGCCGTCAACCCGCGGCCCGACGGCGGAAGCGGCAGCACGGACGGGATCCGGTCATAGCCCTCGATGCGGGCGACCTCCTCGGCGAGCGTCCACTTATCGGTCAGGTCGGGTCGCCACGACGGCGGGATGACGTGCCAGCCGGCGGCGTCGTCCTCGGCTTCGACGACCTCGCAGCCGATGAGGCGGAGCGCGCTCTCGATCTGCCCCGGCGTGTAATCGACCCCGATGAGGTGCGGCACGAACAGCGGCGGCAGCTCGATCCCCGCGACGAACACCTCGGCGAAGACCGCACCGCCGTACTCTTCGTCGCTGGTTGCGCCGGCGTACTCGACCATGAGATCTGCGACGCGGCGTGCGGCGACGAACGGCACGAGCGGGTCCACGCCGCGCTCGAAGCGGCGAGATGCCTCGGACGGCAGCTTGTGCCGGCGCGCGGTGCGCGCGATCGAGACGGTGTCGAAGGTCGCCGCCTCGATCAGCACGTTGCGGGTGGTGCCGCTCATCTCGGTGGCGCCACCGCCCATGACGCCGGCCAGGCCGATCGGGCCGGAGTCGTCGGTGATGAGCAGGTCCTCGGGGTCGAGTGCGCGCTCCTTGCCGTCGAGCGTCTCGAGCTTCTCGCCCACGCGCGCACGGCGGACGGTGATGCCGCCCTGGAGCTTGTCGAGGTCGTACCCGTGGATCGGCTGGCCGAGCTCGAGCATGACGTAGTTGGTGATGTCGATCAGGATGCCCAGCGAGCGGATGCCGGCCAGCGTCAGGCGCGCGATCATCCAGGCCGGCGTCGGCTTGGTCGGGTCGACGTCGCGCACGACGCGGGCGACGAACTCCGTCGCCCCGGCACGCCCGCGGATCGGAGCGTGGTCATCGATCGAGATCGGGAACCCCGATCCGGGCGCGACCTCGTCCCACGGACGGTCGGCGGGATCGCGGAACGCCGCGCCGGTCGAGTGCGAGTACTCGCGCGCCACGCCGCGGATCGACAGGGCGTAGCCGCGGTCGGGCGTGACGTTGATCTCGACCGCTGCGTCGTCGAGGCCGAGCAGCGCGATCGCATCGGTGCCGACGGGGGCGTCGATGCCGAGCTCGACCAGGCGGAGGATGCCGTCGTGCTCCTCGCCGAGGCCGAGCTCGCGCGCCGAGGCGATCATGCCGTCCGAGACGTGCCCGTAGGTCTTGCGCGCGGCGATGGGGAAGGGCCCGGGAAGCACAGCGCCCGGCAGGGTCACCGGCACCTTGTCGCCGACGAAGAAGTTGCGCGCGCCGCACACGATGCCGCGCACTCCCCCGTGCTCCTCGCCGACGTCGACCTGGCACCAGCGGATCGTCTTGCCATTGGACTGCGGCTCCTCGACGAACTCGACGACCTCGCCGACGACGATCGGACCCTGCAGTTCGAAGCGGTGGACGTCCTCTTCTTCGAAGCCGACGCGCACGAGCGCCGCGAGGACGTCCTCGGGCGTGGCTTCGGCCGGGAGGTCGACGTACTCACGCAACCAAGAGAGCGGGACGCGCATCAGACCACCATTCCGAACTGCTCGCTGAAGCGGACATCGCCCTCGGCCATGTCGCGCATGTCCTGGACGTCGCTGCGGAACATGAGCGTGCGCTCGATGCCCATGCCGAATGCGAAGCCCGAGTACTCCTCCGGGTCGATCCCCGCCGCGCGCAGCACGTTGGGGTTGATCATGCCGCAGCCGCCCCACTCGATCCAGCGCGCACCGCCCTTGAAGGTCGGGTGCCAGAGGTCGAGCTCGGCCGACGGCTCGGTGAACGGGAAGAAGTTCGCGCGGAACCGCGTCTTGGCCTCGGCTCCGAACAGCACCTTGGCAGCGTGGTCGAGCGTGCCCTTGAGGTGGGCCATCGTGATGCCCTTGTCGACGACGATGCCCTCGAACTGCGTGAAGACCGGCAGATGCGTCGCGTCGAACTCGTCGGTGCGGTACACGCGGCCGGGGCACAGGACGTACAGCGGCAGATCGCGCTCGAGCATCGAGCGCACCTGCACGGGGCTGGTGTGCGTGCGCATCACGAGGTGACGTTCGACGGGATCGACGAAGAACGTGTCCTGCATCTGGCGCGCCGGGTGGTCGACGTCGAAGTTGAGGGCGTCGAAGTTGAACCACTCGTGCTCGAGCTCGGGACCCTCCGCGATTTCCCACCCCATGCCGACGAAGATGTCGCCGATCTGCTCCTGCAAGAGAGAGATCGGATGCCGCGCCCCGACGCGCGCACGAGAGGCGAGCGCCGTGACGTCCACACGCTCCGATTCGAGCCGGGCGGCGGTCTCGGCGGCGGCGAGCTGCTCCTCACGGGCCGAGAACGCCTGGTTCACACGGGCGCGGGCCTGGCCCACGAGCTTGCCGAACTCGGCCTTCTTCTCGTTCGGCACGTCGCGCAGGCGGGAGTTGAGCTTCGCCAGCGGCGAGCCCTCCCCGGCGTGTGCGGAGCGTGCGGCCTTGAGCGCCGCGGTGTCGTCGGCAACGGCGATGGCGGCGAGCGCATCGTCGACGGCGGCGGTCACCGCCTCGGGCGCGATCTCGGTGTTCTGGGGAGCGTCGGACACGAGAGACGAGTCTACCGACGGCCGGGGTACCGGCCGTCGCTCGGTCCGACTACATGCGGTGAGAGCCGGCCGCGGACGCGGTCGCCTCGATTCGCAGCAGTGTCGCCGGATTCGTCGGATCCTCGCCCTTTCCGCGACGGACCTTGCCCCCGCCGCTCGCCGTACGACGCGCGAGCCAGCGGGCGAACCAGGACAGCAGCAGGTTGATCGTCAGGTAGATCGCGAGCGTCACGACGAACAGCGAGAACAGGTATCGGTTGCCGTAGAAGCTGCCGAGGTTGTTGATGTTGTTCCGGATGATCTCGTTGTAGCCGACGATGTATCCGAGCGACGTGTCCTTGAGCAGCACGACCAGCTGCGCGACGATGATCGGCAGCATCTGCCGGAACGCCTGCGGGAACTCCACGAGCATCTTCGACTGGAACTCGCGCATGCCCACGCTGAGCGCCGCCTCGCGCTGGCCGCGCGGCAGCGCGGCCA
>NZ_JBLWIH010000019.1:0-394506 GCF_051364985.1 Microbacterium sp. I2 | reverse complement strand
CCCCCCCCCCCCCCCCCCCCCCCCCCCCCCCCCCCCCCCCCCCCCCCCCCCCCCCCCCCCCCCCCCCCCCCCCCCCCCCAGGCCCGCCCGCAGAATCTCGCCGATGAGCGTGCCGTTGTAGACGATGAGCGCGATCACGACGGCCCAGAACGCGCCCGTGGAGGCGACGAGCAGGATGAACAGCATCATCAGCAGCACCGGCATGCCACGGAAGAACTCGATCACCCACGCGGTGGGGACGCGCACCCATGGGATGAGCGAACTGCGCAGCAGCGAGAGCACGACGCCCACCGCGATCGCGCCGACGGCGGCGACGGCGGCCGCCTGCAGAGTGGCGATCACGCCCTCCCCGATGAACCCCCACACGGCGGGGTCCGTGAAGATGTTCCACCGAGTGAGGTCGAACATGCCCGGCAGGGTGATGCCGCCCGAGTCGCGAGGAGCAGCGAGTGTGAGGATCACCCAGACCGCGCCGGCGACGATGAGGGCGGCCGCCACGATCGACAGGATGAGCGAGAGGCGGCGGGCCCGGGGTCCCGGTGCGTCGAACAGGACGCTCGCGCCGCTCATCGCCGCACCACCCAGCGCTTCTCGAGCTGCCCGGCGATCAGGCCGAGCGGCACGGTGATGACCAGGTACAGCACCGCCGCGGTCACGAGGATCTGGATCACGATGTTCCCGTTGTCGTTGGCGAGCTGTCGCGTCGTCGCGAACAGCTCGACCACGAAGAATCCGCCGGCGACCGACGTGTTCTTCGTGAGGGCGATGAAGACGTTGATGAGGGGCGGGATCGTCATGCGGAACGCCTGCGGCAGCACGACGAGCGAGACGGTCTGACCGAAACCGAGCCCGATGCTGCGTGCTGCCTCGGCCTGACCGACCGGCACGCCGTTGATGCCCGACCGCAGCGCCTCGGCGACGAACGGCGAGGTGTAGTACGTCAGCGCGATGAACGCCAGCAGGATGTACGGCATCCGCACGCCGAGCATGGGCATGACGAAGGCCGTGAAGATGAAGACGAGGGTCAGCGGGGTGTTGCGTGCGATCTCGGTCCAGAACGCCGCGAACCCGCGGAGCGCCGCGACGGGCGAGATCCGCATGGCGGCGATGAGCGTGCCGAGCACCAGCGCGCACACGCCGGATACCACCAGCAGGAGGAGCGTCACACGGAAGCCTTCGAAGAAGGTCGGCATCAGCGACCAGAGCTGCTCCATGGGCCTCCTTTCGTGAGTGTGTGGGGACGGATGCCCCGGGCCGCCGAATCAGGCGGACCCGGGGCATCCGTGTCGATCAGTAGCGGTCGGGAGTCGGCGGCTCGACGAACGGGAGCACGGTGCCCGCGGTGGCGTTCCATGCCTCCTCGTAGCGACCGTCCTCGTACGCCTTCTCGAGCACGTCGTTGATCCACATGCGGAACTCGGTGTCTTCGAGCGCGAGGCCGATGCCGTACGGCTCCTCAGTGAACGGCTCGCCGACCACCTTGAACTCGCCCTCGTTTTGCGCCGCGAGGCCGGCGAGGATGACGTTGTCGGTCGACACAGCCACCACCGCGCCGCTGCGCAGCGGCTCGAGGCAGTTGGAGTACGTGTCGGTGAGAACCGGCTCGGCGCCGATCTCCGCCAGCTTGGCGGCGGGCGTGGAGCCGGTGACCGAGCAGACCGGCTGCCCGACGAGGTCGTCTTCGCTCTCGATGTCGTCGTTGTCGGCGAGCGTCAGGATCGACTGACCTGCCATGTAGTACGGGCCCGCGAAGGAGACGACCTCTTTGCGCTTGTCGTTGATCGTGTACGTGGCGATCACGATGTCGACCTCGCCGTTCTGGATGAACGGCTCGCGGTTGGCCGAGACCGCTTCCTTCCACTCGATGTCTTCTTCGGCGATGCCGAGCTCGGACGCGATGATCTTGCCGATCTCGACATCGAAGCCCTCAGGGCCGTTCGGTCCGTTCAGGCCGAACAGCGGCTGGTCGAACTTCGTGCCGATCGTGATGGATCCGGCCTCGTTCAGCGCGGCCATGGTGGTGCCCTCTTCGAAGGTCACCTCTTCGGGCTCGGGGGCGGTCGTCTCCTCGCCACCCGGCGTGCCGCCGGAGGCGCACGCCGACAGCGCGAGCGCGCCGGCTGCGGCCAGCGCGATCAACGGAAGTCGCATTCGCTTCATTGTCTTCGTCCTTTGCTGTGTCGGACCGTTCGTGACGGTCCTCTCGGTTCCCGGCCGCTGGAAGGCGGCCGGAGCGGTTCAGTGCTCGAGGATCTTGGACAGGAAGTCCTTCGCCCTGTCGCTCTGCGGGTTGGTGAAGAACTGGTCGGGGGTCGCCTCTTCGACGATCGCGCCGTCTGCCATGAAGAGCACACGGTCAGCGGCCTTGCGCGCGAACCCCATCTCGTGGGTGACGACGATCATCGTCATGCCGTCGGCGGCGAGCCCGATCATGACGTCGAGCACCTCGTTGATCATCTCCGGGTCGAGCGCGCTGGTCGGCTCGTCCATCAGGATCAGCTTCGGGTTCATCGCGAGGGAGCGCGCGATCGCGACGCGCTGCTGCTGACCGCCTGACAGTTGGTTGGGCATCTTGGTGGCCTGGTTGGCCACGCCGACCCGGTCGAGCAGTTGCATCGCCTTCTCTTCGGCATCCTTCTTCTTCATGCCGCGCACCTGGATCGGGCCCAGCGTGACGTTCTCGAGCACGGTCTTGTGGGCGAAGAGGTTGAACGACTGGAAGACCATGCCGACGTCGGCGCGGAGGTGCGCCAGCGCCTTGCCCTCTTCGGGCAGCTTCGCGCCGTCGATCGAGATCGTGCCCGAGTCGATCGTCTCCAGCCGGTTGATCGCGCGGCAGAGCGTCGATTTGCCGGAGCCGGAGGGGCCGATCACCACGACGACCTCGCCCCGGTTGACCACCGTGTTGATGTCTTTCAGCACGTGCAGATCACCGAAGTGCTTGTCGACGTGATCGATGATGACCAGGGGTTCGCCCCGTCGCACCGA
The DNA here is from genome assembly GCF_051364985.1 of Microbacterium sp. I2. NCBI lineage: Bacteria > Bacillati > Actinomycetota > Actinomycetes > Micrococcales > Microbacteriaceae > Microbacterium > Microbacterium sp. I2. Next base: position 391,518 of record NZ_JBLWIH010000019.1, on the reverse strand, counting down.
GATGTTCGAGGTCCGCGGCGCCGGCGCCGGGGCTTCAGGTGTCGCCATGTCTTCACCCTAGGGGCGCGCTCCGACGTGGGGCCAGTGGGCGCGCGACCCTTTACCGATCTGTAACAGCGCCGGAATGCGACGTGTCAGCTGGCGGCGCGCTGCGCGAACGCGGTCTCGTACAGGCAGACGCTCGCCGCCGTCGCGAGATTGAGCGACTCTGCCGCGCCGAAGATGGGCAGGCGCAGCGACAGGTCCGCCATGGCGAGGGCCTCGTCGTCGAGCCCGCGGGCCTCGTTGCCGAACAGCCACGCGGTCGGCTCGGCGAGAATCGGCCGCGACGCGAGGAAGTCCCCTCCCCCGACATCGGCCGCGATGACGCGCACGCCCGCCGCGTGCGCTCGCTCCACAGCGGTGGTCAGCTCGACGCCGACCGCGATCGGCAGGTGGAACAGCGACCCCGTCGTGGCACGCACGACCTTGGGGTTGTACGGATCGACGGTGCGTCCGGTGAGCACGACGGCATCGGCCCCTGCGGCGTCCGCCGCGCGGATGATCGTGCCGAGATTGCCCGGATCGCGGACCTCTTCGCAGATGGCGACCAGCCGGGGCGATGCCGCGAAGACGTCGCGCACCGATGTGGGCGACTGCCGGGCGACGGCGACGATGCCCTGCGGGGTGACGGTGTCGGCCATCGAATCCAGCACGGCCTCGGTCGTGAAGACGACCTCGATGCCGGCATCCTTCGCCGCGTCCCTCACATCGGCGTGCTTCTCGAGGGCACTGGGTGTCGCGAACAGCTCGACGAGGGTGTCTGGGCGGTAGGCCAGCGCCTCGCGTGCGGCCTGCGGACCTTCCAGCAGGAACAGCCCCGTCTCCTGACGGGCGCTGCGCTTGGTCAGCTTCGCGACGGCGCGAACGCGCGGAGAGCGAGGGTTCTCGAGCACGGCACTCAGTCTAGGGACAGAAAGGGCGCCCTCCGTGTGGAGGGCGCCCTTTCGATGACGGATGCCGAGATCAGGCGCTCTTGGGAGCGTTGACGTTCTCGGGCAGCGCGTTCTTCGCCGTCTGGACCAGCGACGCGAACGTGGCGGGCTCGTTCACCGCGAGCTCGGCGAGCATGCGGCGGTCGACCTGCACACCCGCGAGGCCGAGGCCCTGGATGAAGCGGTTGTATGTGATGCCGTTCTGACGGGCAGCGGCGTTGATGCGCTGGATCCACAGGCGACGGAAATCGCCCTTGCGCTTGCGACGGTCGCGGTACGCGTAGACGAGCGAGTGGGTGACCTGCTCCTTCGCCTTGCGGTAGAGGCGCGAACGCTGACCCCGGTAACCGGAGGCGCGCTCGAGGATGACGCGACGCTTCTTGTGGGCGTTGACGGCCCGCTTGACTCTAGCCATTTCGTGTGATTCCTATTCGTGCGTCGGGCGCTCAGCGACCGAGGAGCTTCTTGGCGACCTTGGCGTCGCCCGGGGCGAGGACCTGCTCCTGGGAGAGGCGGCGGGTGCGGCGCGACGACTTGCCCTCGAAGTTGTGGCGAAGGTTCGCCTGCTGCTTCATGAGCTTTCCGCTGCCCGTGACCTTGAAGCGCTTCTTGGCGCCCGAGTGGGTCTTCTGCTTCGGCATCTGTTCATTCCTTCGTTTCACATCCCGCGCGGGCGGGAGTCGGATCCCGCGGCGCGGGAGTCTGTGGGGGCGTTATTCGGCGGGAGTCGATTCGGCGGGAGCCGATTCGGCCGGAGCCGATTCGGCCTCGTTGGCCGGTGCGCCGGTGCGAGCCGAGCGCGCTGCTTCCTTGTTGGCGGCGCGCTGGGCGTTCTGCTCGGTCTTCACCTCGGACTTGTTCTTGTGCGGGGCGACGACCATCACCATGTTGCGGCCATCGATCGTGGGATTCGATTCGACGGTGCCGAACTCTGCGACGTCCTCGGCGAACTTGCGGAGCAGGCGCACACCCTGCTCCGGACGCGACTGCTCGCGACCGCGGAACAGGATCATCGCCTTGACCTTGTCGCCCGACTGCAGGAAGCCTTCGGCGCGCTTGAGCTTGGTGATGTAATCGTGGGCTTCGATCTTCAGACGGAACCGGACCTCCTTGAGGACGGTGTTCGCCTGATTGCGACGCGCTTCCTTGGCCTTCTGCGCAGCCTCGTACTTGAACTTGCCGTAGTCCATGATCTTGACCACGGGGGGCTTCGAGTTCGGGGCCACCTCGACGAGATCGAGGTCGGCTTCCTGAGCCAGGCGCAGCGCCACCTCGATGCGGACGACGCCGACCTGCTCTCCGTTCGGGCCGACGAGGCGTACCTCGGGCACCCGGATGCGGTCGTTGGTGCGGGGATCGCTGATGCGGAACTCCTTCGTGCGGGTGATGACACCGCGACACGTTTTGCGTCGCGGGCGGAGGAAGATCCACTCCACCCGTCAGGACGCTTCGAGACCCGACTTCTGGCACCCTGGTTCCCGCCCGAGACTCAGGCGACTACCCCGGCCGCAAGCGGTCGGGGCGGAGTGCATGACCCGGTAGCCTGGAACGGCAAGCGCGGGTGGGATGTGATCCACTTTCCGATCCGGCGCATGACGCACCGGAGACCAGAGAAGTTTAGCAGAGAGTACGGCGTGGACACGATTCGAGACCAGGACGGCACCGGGACGAGCGCGACGACGGGTGCGGATGCCGCGCGTCAGGCCCGTTGGGAGGAGCAGGAGGAGGCTGCGGCATCCGCTTCTCGCGACATCGCCGACGTGCCCGCCGTGGAGGTGATCACGACCACCGCCGTCCACCTGCTCAGCGCCGCCGCCGTGAAGGTCGGCCTCGCCGACGACCCCGCGACGCAGACGGATCTCGATGAGGCCCGCAAGCTCATCAACGCCCTCGCCGGGCTCATCGCCGCGGGAGCCCCGGAGATCAGCGACATGCACGCCCGCTCGCTGCGCGACGGCCTGCGGTCGGTGCAGCTGGCGTTCCGCGAGGCATCCGTCATCCCCGACCCGATCGGCAAGGGCCCCGGCGAGAAGTGGACCGGCCCGGTCAACTGATCAGGACCGTCAGCTGATCACGAGCGTCCGCTGATCAGCTGTCGACTCTTCAGCGCCGTGACGTGATGCCGACGGCGGACGCACCGCGCGCCACGGCGTCGACCGTGCGCCGCACCGCATCGTCGTCGGTGCGGAAGTTGCTCACCGCGAAGCGGACCACCGTGCGCCCCCGCCACGTCGACGAGGAGGCCCACACGGTGCCCTCCTGACGCAGCCAGTCCCCCAGCGCCGCGGTCTCGGCGTCGTCCCGAGCGGCGAGACACACCTGCGTGAACACGACGTCGTTGAGCACCTCGAGCCCAGGGATCTCGCGGAATCCCGCTGCGAGCCCGGCAGCGGCATCCACCAGACCGTCCACCAGCGCGACGACTCCCTCGCGGCCCAGCGAGCGCAGCGCCGCCCACACCGTCACGCCGCGCGCGCGACGTGACAGCTCGGGCACGTGATCGTACGGCTCGGCGATGCTCGCGACGGTCGGCAGGTAGGCGGCGTGCGCGGCGAGCGATGCCGTCATCGCGGCCTCGTCACGCACGATCGCGACACCGCAGTCGTACGGCACGTTGAGCGTCTTGTGGGCATCGGTAGCCCACGAATCGGCGTCGGCGAGCCCGGCGACGAGGTGCTGCAGCCGAGGGCTCACAGTCGCCCACAGCCCGAACGCGCCGTCGACATGCACCCACGCCCCCGCCGTGTGCGCCACGTCGATCGCCGCGACGAAGTCATCGAACGTGCCCGAGTGCACATCGCCCGCCTGCAGCGCGACGACGGTCGGGACGTCTTCCTCCGCGAGCGTTCGCGCAAGGCCGTCGACGTCGATGCGTCCCTCCTCGTCGGCTCCGACCGTCCGCGGGACGCCGAGACCGCAGATCCGCCCGGCGAGCATCACGGAGGTGTGCACCGAGTCGCCCGCGAGGAATCGTACGCCGGAAGCTCGCGACAAGCCCGCGGCCGGGTCGAAGCCACGTCTCCGCAGCACCGCATCGCGGCCCACGACGAGGCATGACAGATTGGCGCTCGTCGCACCCGTCGTGAACCCCACACCGCTCCCGGCAGGCAGCCCCAGCAAATCGACGAGCCAGTCGGCGGCGACTTCCTCCACGGCCGCGGTGGCCGGCGTCGGCTGGCGCGAGCCGGTGTTCTGATCCCACGCGGAGACGAGCCAGTCCGCAGCCAGGGCGGCCGGATACGCCGCGCCGATCACGAACCCGTAGAAGCGCGGCGACCCCATCGCCATGAGTCCCGGCTCGGATGCCTCGGCGAGCTCTTCGACGACGGCCGCGGCATCCGTCCCCCGCGCGGGGAGCGTGCGATCCAGCCGGTCGAGCACGCCGTCGACGTCGATGTCAGGACGGATCGGACGATCCTCGAGCGAATCGAGCCAGCTCATCGCTCGTCGATGCGCGACCTCCAGGGCCCGCCGGTACTGGTCTGTCGTCGAGCCGTCGTCCATGAGGCCCCCTCTCCGCCGTGCCGATCATCCACCGGGGGCCCTGCCGCCGCAAGAGGATCTCCTAGGCCGGCTCACACCGGCGGCGTCAGTGCCCAGGCCGCCGCGCCGGGTTACGCCGTGCTCAGTGGCGTCAGGCGCCGAAGCGTCCCGGAGGGCTGATGGGAATGTCGGCTGCTTCGCGCGCCGCCTCGAAGCTCCGGCCCATCACTGCACCTTTCCAAAAATGTGCCATCTGCCGCCCAGCAACACCGAGCGATGCCGCATCTGCAACGATCCGCGGGGCTCAGCCGCCGTGCGGCTGCATCAGGCGCGGACGAGCTTGACCGTCAGCGAGTCCACCAGCACGGCGATGCGGTCATCGGCAGACCAGCGCTTGGCCAGCCGCGAGAGGACTGCGTCGAGTTCGGACTGATCGAGCCCCTGCATGAGGTGCAGCCGGACGACGAGCTCCGGACCGCGCAGACGCGCGTCGGGGTCCCCTGCCTCGACCGCCAGGTCGATGACGGCCAGCTCGCCCCCGATGCTCTCATGAAGCGCCGCGACGACCTCCGCCGAGACGTAGCTGGGCCCCCACGGCAGCTGCTGGCCGATCGCCCACAGGGCCGGGCGGCGGATGACGAACTCCGTGGGTGAGCCCGGGTCGACCACGATCAAGTCGGTGTCGTCCGCGGCCGCGGCCAGCGCCGTGCGGACGCCGTCCGCGGGGACCGGCCGGGCGGCGGCATCCCACCGTCCCATCGCCTCGACGGAGGTGAACACCGGCAGCACGCGACGGCCGTCGGGAGCGGCAACGGTGACGATCGACAGCTCCTGGGTCTTGTCGACCGTGAGCCCGTGCGCGCCGGTGCCCTCGTCGCCCTTCGCCGCCATGAGCGGGATGAGCAGGCGCGCTGCGCGGTAGGCGTCGACGACCTGCTGCTGACTCCCCGCACCGTCCCGGAACGCCGTCAGCGCCGCGAGCAGCGCAGGATCGGCCGAGCCGTCGTCCGCGGTGTGCGGGTTGGCGTGGAAGCTGCGCCCCGCCCAGGGCACTCCTGCCGAATCGGCGGAATGGTCGGCGTGGGGGTCAGTATCCGGCGACATCCAGCGCCTCGGCGAGCGTGAACGCGCCGGCGTAGAGGGCCTTGCCCACGATCGCCCCCTCCACGCCCAGCGGCACGAGGTCCCGCAGTGCGATGATGTCGTCGAGGTTCGACACACCGCCCGACGCCACGATCGGCTTCGGCGTGCGTGTGGTCAGTTCGCGCAGCAGATCGAGGTTCGGACCCTTGAGCGTGCCGTCCTTCGTGACGTCGGTCACGACGTACCGGCTGCAGCCGGCCTCTTCGAGGCGGTCGAGGACCGTCCACAGGTCTCCGCCTTCGCGAGTCCAGCCCCGGGCGGCCAGAGTCGTCCCCCGCACATCGAGCCCGACGGCGATGACGTCGCCGTAGCGGCCGATCACGTCGGCAGCCCACTCCGGGTTCTCCAGGGCCGCGGTACCGAGATTGATGCGGGCCGCACCACTCTCGAGCGCCGCCTCGAGCGTGCGGTCGTCGCGGATTCCGCCCGACAGCTCGACCTGGACGCCGCGCACCTGCTTGATCACCTTGCGGAGCGTGCCGGCGTTGCTGCCCCGGCCGAAGGCGGCGTCGAGGTCGACGAGGTGGATCCACTCGGCACCCTGGCGCGCGAAGTCGAGCGCGGCGTCGACGGGGTCGCCGTAGTTCGTCTCGGTGCCGGCCTCCCCCTGGGTCAGGCGTACTGCCTTGCCGTCGGCGACGTCGACGGCGGGCAGGAGGACGAGCTTGGGGGTGGACGCGAAATCGTTCATGGCTCCTCGTGCGGGACAGTCACGAGAGCATGCGCTCCCGCGGACGGCACGATCTCAGAGAGTAGCCCCGCCGAGCCCTTCGATCCAATTGGAGAGCAGACGGATGCCGGCAGCCCCTGATTTCTCGGGGTGGAACTGCGTGGCCGACAACGGCCCGTTCTCGACGGCGGCGAGGAATGGGGCACCGTAGGTGCACCACGTCAGCACGGGCTGTGGGAAGGGCGGCTGCACCTCGAGCAGCCACTTCTGCGCCGCGAAGGAGTGCACGAAGTAGAACCGCTCCTGCTCCAGGCCGCGGAAGAGCCGGGAGCCCTCGCCGGCCTCCACGGTGTTCCAGCCCATGTGCGGCAGCACGGGTGCATCGAGTTCGGTCACGACGCCCGGCCACTCACCGAGCCCCTCGCTGTCGACGCCGCGCTCGACACCGCGCTCGAAGAACACCTGCATGCCGACGCAGATGCCGAGGACGGGGCGACCGCCTGCCAGGCGCCGCTCGATGAGCTCGCCTCCGCGGCTCGCGCGCAATGCCTCGGCGACAGCGCGGAACGCCCCGACGCCCGGGACCACGAGGCCGTCGGCCTCCTGGACGAGAACCCGATCGCTGGTGAGGCGCGCGTCGGCGCCCGCCGCAACGAGCGCCTTGACCGCGGAATGAACGTTGCCCGAGCCGTAGTCGAGAACCGCGACCAGCGGCCGTCCGGCCTCACCGGTCACAATGCGCCCTTCGTGCTCGGAATACCCTCCACGAGGGGGTCCAGTGCCTTGGCCTGGCGGAATGCCCGCGCGAAGGCCTTGTACTCCGCCTCGGCGATGTGGTGGGGATCGCGACCGGACAGCACGCGGACGTGCACCGTGAGTGCGGCGTTGAACGAGATGGCCTCGAAGGTGTGGCGCACCAGTGATCCAGTGAAGTGCCCGCCGATGAGGTGGTGCTCGAAACCGGCGGGCTCGCCCTCGTGCACCAGGTACGGGCGCCCGCTGATGTCGACGACCGCCTGAGCGAGCGCCTCGTCCAGCGGCACGAGCGCATCGCCGTAGCGCCCGATGCCCGCCTTGTCGCCGAGAGCCTCGCGGATGGCCTGCCCGAGCACGATGGAGATGTCTTCGACCGTGTGGTGCGCGTCGATGTCGGTGTCGCCCGACGCCCGCACCGTCAGATCGGTGAGCGAGTGCTTCGCGAACGCCGTGAGCATGTGGTCGAAGAACGGCACGGTCGTGTCGATGCGACTGCGGCCGGTGCCGTCGAGGTCGAGTTCGAGCTCGACCGTGGACTCGCTCGTGGCACGCCGCAGGGACGCCGTCCGGTGTGCTGCGCTCATGGGGCCGATCCTACCGAGGCGAGGGCGTCGAGGAACGCTGTCGTCTCGTCCTCGGTGCCCGCGGTCACGCGGAGGTGGTGAGGGATTCCCACGTCCCGGATGAGGACGCCGGCGTCGTACAGCGCACGCCACGTCTGCGCAGGATCGGTGACCCCGCCGAACAGGACGAAGTTGGACCAGGACTCGTGCGGCGTGTAGCCCAGCGCCTCGATGGTCGCCGAGATGCGGTCGCGTTGCGCCACGATCTCGTCGACCATCCGCAGCATGATCGGTGCGTGGCGAAGGGCAGCCGTCGCCGCCGCCTGCGTGAGGGCGCTCAGGTGATACGGCAGTCGCACGAGGCGCAAGGCGTCGATCAGCGCGGGGTCCGCGGCGAGGTAGCCCACGCGGGCCCCCGCGAAGGCGAAAGCCTTGCTCATGGTGCGCGAGACGACCAGGCGCTCTCGCCCCGGCAGCAGCGTCAGCGCGGAGCGCTCATCGTGCGGAGCGAACTCGTGGTAGGCCTCGTCGACGATGACGATGCCGTGCGAGGCCTCGTACACCGCTTCGACGACGTCGAGTCCGAGCGGCGTGCCCGTGGGGTTGTTCGGGGAGCACAGGAAGACGACATCCGGCGCCACATCGTTCACCTGGGAGGCCGCGTCCTCAGGAGTGAGAGAGAAGTCAGCGGCGCGAGTGCCCGCGACCCAGCTCGCCCCCGTGCCGCGGGTGAGCAACGGGTACATCGAGTAGGTGGGACCGAATCCGAAAGCGGTCCGGCCCGGGCCCGCGAACGCCTGCAGCAGGTGCTGCAGCACTTCGTTCGAACCGTTGGCGGCCCAGATCTGATCACGAGTGAGCCCGTGACCGAGGTAGTCGGCGAAGCCTTCACGCAGGGCGGTGAACTCACGGTCGGGATACCGGTTGACGTCACGAAGCGCGAGTGCGATCGAGTCGAGGATGTCGTCTGCGACTTCCGGCGGCACCGGATGCGTGTTCTCGTTGACGTTCAGGGCCACGGGGAGGGGCGCCTGCGGAGCGCCGTAGGGCGTCTGTCCGACGAGATCGGCGCGCAGAGGGAGGTCTTCGAGACGTGCACTCACCCCTCCCATCCTACGGCCGCCGCTTGGAGGACGGCGCCCGCGTGACGACGGTGCGGACTTACCGCGAAGGCGCGTACTCCGCAGGGATCGACAGACTCTGCCCCACGGCGACCGTGACATCGTCCAGCGCGTTCAGGCGGACGATGCCGTCCACGACGTCGCGGGGGTCGTGGCCGGGCGCGACTTCCTCGGCGATCGACCAGAGCGATTCGCCGGAGCCGACGGTCACCGTGGTGAACGACCCGGCGGGGGCGCCGGAGTCACGGGTGGCCAGAGCGGCGCCGCCGCCGATGACGGCGAAGCTCAGCGCCACGACCGCGGGAAGGGCGGCCAGCACGGCCAGCACGCGCCGTCCGCGCACGGTCAGCCGCATACGGGTGGCGTGGCGCACGGCCTGGTCCGCCGCACGAGCCGGCGACGGGAGAACGGGCGACGAGATGCCGATCGCGGTCATGTCTGCTCCTCCTGTGGCGAGAGATTCGCATCCGCCACCCGGCCGGGGGCGGCGGATGCGAAGCTCTCTTCCGAACCTATCTTCGAGGTTGTACGATGTCAAGTGACGAAATCGTCCATGCTCTCTCGAACGCGACACGCGGCACAGGTGCTGCGGCAGCGGGCGGATTGCGGATACGGTTTCGATACGAGAACCCCACCACGGGCCTCCGACATTCGAAGAAACTGCGCTCGGCGGCGAGCGCGAGACGGGAGCCGGAACATGAGCGACGCGACCGGACGCGACAAACCTCAGACGCGGCGGCGCAAGAGCCTCAGCGAGAAGCAGATGGCGATCCTCGAGGTCATCCAGCGCTCGATCGCGCGGCACGGCTACCCGCCGAGCATGCGAGAGATCGGCGATGCGGTCGGGCTCAAGTCGCTCTCCAGCGTCACGCACCAGCTGAATCAACTCGAGCTGAGCGGCTACCTCCGACGCGACGCCGGCAAGACCCGCGCCATGGAGGTCCTCATCGATCTCCCGGGGACCGCGACCGAGAACCCCGCCGACAGCGGCCCCGCCGTCGGCGACGCAGCGCTGGTGCCCCTGGTGGGGCGCATCGCCGCGGGCGTGCCGATCACCGCCGAGCAGCAGGTCGAGGAGATCTTCCCCCTCCCCCGTCAGCTCGTCGGCAAGGGCGACCTGTTCATGCTGCGCGTGTCGGGCGAGTCGATGATCGACGCCGCGATCTGCGACGGTGACTGGGTGGTGGCTCGTGCCCAGGCCACCGCCGAGAACGGCGACATCGTCGCGGCGATGCTCGACGGCGAAGCCACGGTGAAGACGTTCCGCCAGCGCGACGGCCACACGTGGCTGCTCCCGCGCAACTCGGCGTTCGAGCCGATCCTCGGCGATCAGGCCACCGTGCTGGGCAAGGTCGTCGCGGTCCTGCGCGCCGTCTGACACGGGCCGCTGATCGCGGTCATCTATGTCGGGTGATGTCGTGGGAGGCGCCTTTCCGACAGAATGACGCCATGACCGACAGCGGCACCGCCACGTCAGCCACGCAGATCCTCGCCGAGCGCGTACGCGCGCTCGAAGCCGAGAACGCCCGCTTGGCGACGGCATCCGCTGCCCGTGAGCGGCCGGCCGGTGGCCGGTGGCGATCCGTGGTGTCGGCGATCTGCATCGTCGTCGCGGCGATCCTGGTTCCGGTGTCCATCGTCGGAGCGTGGGCACGGGTGCAGCTGGTCGAAGAAGAGGCGTTCGTCGCGACCCTCGCGCCGCTCGTCGACGACCCGGCCGTTCAGGCGATGATCATCGACGAGGCGATGGAGGCGATCAGCGCCCAGGTCGACTTCGACGAGGTCACCGCCCGCGTCTTCGACGGCATCGCCGAGCTCGGTCTGCCGCCGCGTGCGGCCGACGCACTCGAGCTGCTGCAGGCTCCGGCCGCGAGCGGTCTCGAGAGCCTCGTCGCCACGACGGTCACCCGGGTCGTGGAATCAGAGGCCTTCGCCGACGTGTGGGCCACCACGACACGCGCCGCGCATCGCGCGCTGACCCTCGCTGCCACATCCGACGGCGGCGGCCTGGTCGTGCGCACGGACGACGGCGTGGGCATCCAGCTCGGCGCGATCGTCGAGCGCGTCAAGCAGAACCTCGTGGACCGAGGGCTCGGGGTGGCCCAGCTCATCCCCGAGATCGACCGTGTCGTGATCATCGGCGAAGGGAACAACCTCGCGATGGTCCGCGCCGGCTATGCGATCGCGGCGACCCTCGGCTGGTGGCTCCCCTTCCTCACCCTCGGGCTGTTCGCGCTCGGCATCCTCATCGCGCGACGCCGCAGCACCGCGATCCTCGGCACAGGCCTGGGACTGGCGATCGGCGGCGGCGCCCTGGCGGCGAGCCTCGGGATCGGGTCGACGACGATGGGGATCGTCGCCGGCGATCTCGGCCTGTCGCCGTCCGCGCTCGACGTGATCTATGGGCGCCTCGTGGACGGGATGACGCAGACCGCGCTGGTCCTGGCGCTGTTGGGAGTCTTCGTCGCCGTGCTGGGCTGGGTGATGGGAGGCTGGGGCGCCGCGCGCGGCCTGCGCCGCGCCGTCAGCGGGCTCAACTCGTCGGCGCGCCGGCAACTCGCCGCCCGGGGCCTCGACACCGGCGGCTTCGGAAGCTGGCTCGCCCGCCAGAAGATCCTCGTACGCACCCTCATCGCCGTGCTGGCCGTGCTGTGGCTCTTCGCTCTGCGGCCACTGTCGGTCGGCGACATCGTCCTGGTGCTCGTCGTCGCCTTCCTGGTGGCCTGGCTCCTGGAGCTCCTCCAGCGCCGCGACGGCGAGCAGGTCGCCCCGCAGACCGCCGACTCACGGGCGGAGGATGCCGTGGCCGATGTGGCCGCGGCATCCTCCCCCGCTCCGTCGCCCGGAGCGCAGGCCTAGGCGCGCGCCGCGACCGCGACGCGCGCGGCCTGCGTCGCCTCGACGAGGTGCCGCAGCGACGCGACCGTCTCGGGGTAGTCGCGAGTCTTCAGACCGCAGTCCGGGTTGACCCACACGCGACGAACGGGCAGTTCGGCGACGGCGCGTTCGAGCAGCTCGGTCACCTCTTGGACGGACGGCACGCGCGGCGAGTGGATGTCCCACACGCCGGGTCCGACGGCCAGCGCGAAGCGGGACGCCGCGATGTCGTCGATGACCTCGCCACGACTGCGGGCGGCCTCGATCGAGGTGACGTCGGCGTCGAGGGCGGCGATCGCGTCGATGACGACGTCGAACTCGGAGTAGCACAGGTGCGTGTGCACCTGCGTGGCCGTCGCCGCTCCGGCCGTCGCGAGACGGAAGGAACGCACCGACCACTCCAGGTAGCCGGCCTGATCGCCGCGCTTGAGCGGCAGCAGCTCGCGCAGCGCGGGCTCATCGACCTGGATCACGCGGATGCCGGCGCCCTCCAGATCGGAGATCTCGTCACGCAGGGCGAGGGCGACCTGGTCAGCCGTCTCGCCCAGGGGCTGGTCGTCGCGCACGTACGACCAGGCCAGGATCGTCACCGGTCCGGTGAGCATCCCCTTCATCGGCTTGTCGGTGAGCGACTGCGCGAACGTCGACCAGCCGACGGTGATCGGCGCGGGCCGGGAGACGTCGCCCCACAGGATCGACGGTCGCGTCGCGCGTGAGCCGTACGACTGCACCCAGCCGTTGCGCGTGACGGCGAACCCCTCGAGATGCTCCGCGAAGTACTGCACCATGTCGTTGCGCTCCGGTTCGCCGTGCACGAGCACGTCGAGGCCGAGGTCCTCCTGCAGCGCCACGACGCGGGCGATCTCGTCCCGCAGGAACTGCTCGTAGTCCTCGGTCGAGGACTGACCCGCGACGTGACGCGCCCGCGCACGGCGGATCTCGTCGGTCTGCGGGAACGACCCGATCGTCGTCGTCGGCAGGACGGGCAGCCCGAGTGCCGACTCCTGCGCCGCGACGCGCGCCTCGTGGTCGCCCCGTTGCGCGTCGGCCGGCGTCAGGCGCTCGATCCGTCCCCGAACGAGCCCGTCACGCACCCCCGGCGCGCTCCGCCGGTCGGCGAGGGCGGCGGATGCCTCCGCCAGCGGCTGCTCGATGGCCGGGCGACCCTCGGTCAGGCCCGTGGCGAGCGTTGCGATCTGGGCGGTCTTCTGGTCGGCGAACGCGAGCCACGACGCCAGCCTCGGATCCAGGTCGGGCTCGTCGTCGACGTCGTGCGGGACGTGCTGGAGCGATGCCGACGTGCCCGCCGCGACCGCCGCGGCACCGAGCGTCTGCAATGATGCCAGCGCGTCCCACGCGGATGCCAGGTCGCCGCGCCACACGTTGCGTCCGTCGATCACGCCTCCGACGAGCGTCTTGGACTGCAGGCCGGCTGCGGCCACGGGAACCGGCCCGCGCACGAGGTCGAGCGCGAGCGCTTCGACGGGGGCCGCGGCGAGCGCCGCCCACGCCTGCTCTGACAGCTGAGCGTAGGGCGCGGCCACGAGGATGGACGGGCGGTCCACTGCCGCGCCCAGCACCGCGTACGCGCGCTCCGCGGCCGCGGCCAGCGCGCTCGGGGTCGCGGGCAAACTCTCACTGACCAATGCAGGCTCGTCGAGCTGGACCCAGTCCGCCCCCGCTGCCCGCAGCGACGCGAGCAGCTCGGCGTATACCGGCAGCACGTCATCGAGGCGGGCGAGCGGATCGAAGCGCTCACCGGCAGCATCCGTGGGCTTCGCGAGGGCGAGCAGCGTGACGGGGCCGACCACGACAGGACGGACCGTGTAGCCGTCGGCACGTGCTTCGACGACCTGACGGACGAGACGGTCGCTCGACAGCGCGAACCGTGTCTCGGGTCCGATCTCGGGGACGAGGTAGTGGTAGTTCGTGTCGAACCACTTCGTCATCTCGAGCGGAGCGTGCGCGCCGGTGCCGCGCGCCGCCGCGAAGTACGCCTCCAGCCCGATCGTGCCGTCCGCGGCGCGCAATCCGGCGAAGCGCTCCGGGAGAGCCCCGACCGTGACAGCGGCGTCGAGCACCTGGTCGTAGAACGAGAACGACTCGGGGATCGACGAGTCGCGTCGCCCGAGCCCGAGCTCCCCCAGGCGCGCCCGGGTGGCTTGGCGCAGCGCGGCCGCGGCCTGCTCGAGGGAGTCCGCCTCGAGCGCTCCCGACCAGTGCGCTTCGAGGGCGCGCTTGAGCTCGCGACGCCGGCCGATGCGCGGGTAGCCGAGGATGGTGCCCTGCGGGAACGAGGGTCGGGGCTCGGGGTTCGGGCGGGTGTCGGTCATCGTGCAGCCTCCTTCTGGCGGGGGTGGGAGAGGATCCCGGCGTCGCGCAGCACCGCGAGCACCGTGTCGTGGTTGTTGAAGGCGTAGAGGTGCACGCCGGGCGCGCCGCCGGCGACGACCTCGCGGGCGAGCTGTGCGGCATAGGAGATGCCGACCTCGCGCTGACCCTCGGCCGTCGGCTCGACCTCGAGCCCGATCGCGAGCTGCGCGGGGAACGGCTCGCCGGTGAGCTCGAGCACTCTGCGCAGCCGGCCCGGCGCGGTGACCGGCATGATGCCGGGCAGGATCGGGATGGTCACGCCCGCGTCGCGCGCACGCTGCACGAACGACAGGTAGTCGTCGGCGTGGAAGAAGAGCTGCGAGACGGCCAGCGTCGCTCCGGCGGCCTGTTTCGCGAGGAGGGCGTCGAGGTGCTCGGACGCGTGGCGCGAACGAGGATGCCCGTTGGGGAAGGCGGCGACGGCGATGTCGACGCGGCGGCGCCGCTCGACGCGTGCCGCGCCGGGGACGCCGGGGATGGGCGCCTCGGTGTACGGCGCGCGCTCGGCCTGTACCCGGTCGATGAGCTGCACCAGCTGCGCCGCGCTCTCGAGATCCCCTAGGAACGCGTCGTCTTCCGAGAGGCCGGCCGGCGGATCGCCTCGGAGCGCGAGGAAGCTCGTGATGCCGGCATCCAGGAACTCCCTGATCAGCGCTCCGGCGCCGGCGTAGGTGTTGCCGACGCAGGTCAGGTGGGCGAGCGGCTCGACGTGGGTCTCGCGAAGGATGTGCGTGAGCAGGGCGAGCGATCGCCCGCCGGTCGAACCGCCGGCGCCGTACGTCACCGAGATGAACCGGGGGTCCACGGCCGCCAGATGGCGGATGGTCTCGTGCAGTGCGGGGAAGCCGGCCTCGGATCGGGGCGGGTACACCTCGAACGAGACCGGCACGGGCGGAGTGCGCAGATCGATCGGCATATCGTGCTTCTCGGGATCGGGGGCGGACGGCGGCCGGGCGGCCGTGGCACCGGGCATCCGTCGGGTCGGCGGATCGGCGGATCGGTGTCACACGGGCGGGTGCCGGGCTCGGCTGTCGCTCCTGCCCGGTTCCCGATGAACGGGGCGTCCTTGCGGACGGCCGGGCGACGATTGGTCCACGGTAGCGGCGCGCCACCGCCGGCTCCGCTCCTGTGTCGTACTGTTTCGCGACGTCGTGCGCGACGGGGCACCACGACTGCTCGATGGCGCCGGCATTCCGCCGTAGCGTGGAGGCATGACGACGCCTTCCGGCCATCCGCTCCCGTACGGCTCCTGGCCGTCTCCGATCACCGCCGCCGACGTCGCAGCCGCCTCGCCGCGTCTCGAGGGCGCGCGCTTCGTGGGCGATGAGGTGTGGTGGGGCGAGACGGTGCCCGAAGACGCAGGGCGCACCGCGGTGCGCCGGAGGACGGCATCCGGAATCGTCGAAGACGTCATCGATGCACCGTGGAGTGCCCGTTCCCGCGTCCACGAATACGGCGGCGGCTCGTGGACCGCGACGGCGGAGGGCGTGCTGTTCTTCGTGGAGAAGACCGACCAGCGGGTCTGGCGGCTCGATCCATCCGGTCGTCCGCAGCCGCTGACGGCTGCGGACGGCGACGTACGATTCGGCGGGCTGACGTGGCAGCGGGGGCGCCTGCTCGCCGTGCGCGAAGCCCACCCGCTCGCCGGCGCCCCGAGCCGGGACATCGTCGAGATCCCCACGGACGGACGAGGGTCGACGGATGCCGCAGCCCTGCGCTCGGTCGTGTCCGGCAGCGACTTCGTCGCCCACCCCGCGCTCTCACCGGACGGCACGCGGCTGGCGTGGATCGCGTGGGATCACCCCGATATGGCGTGGGACCGCGCCGAGCTGCGCGTCGGGCAGCTTGCCGACGGCATCGTCACCGAGTGGTCGACGGTGGCAGGCGGCGCGAGCTCTCCCCTGCAGCCGGAGTGGCTCGACGATGACGAACTCCTCTACAGCGACGACCCCACCGGCCGCTGGAACCTGTGGCGCCGGACTTCGAGCGGGCATGCGCAGCCGATAGCCCGCGCCGATGCCGACACCGGCGGGCCGTTGTGGGTGCTCGGCACGCGATGGTTCGGCGTTCTCGATGACGGACGCATCGTCGCCGTCCGCACCGACGGTGCCGACGAACTGGTCGTGATCGATCCGGACGGCTCCGAGCGGATCGTCGCGGTCGATCCGGTGACGCGCATGTCGATCGAGGATGTGCGGGGTTCGCGGATCCTGCTCTCGGGGGCCGGCCGCACCGGCGCCGGTCTGTGGGAAGTCGACGTCGATTCCCCCGGCGACGCGCGGATGCACGTGGGCGGCTCGTTCCCATGGGGTGTGGAATGGATGCCGCGTGCCCGGCCCATCACGGTCACAGGGCCGCACGGTCCCGTGCACGCATTCGACTACCCGCCGACCAATCCGCTCACGCAGCCGCCGGAGGGCGAACGGCCTCCGTATGTGGTGTTCGTGCACGGCGGGCCCACCGACCATGTCGGGGGCGCGGCATCCGGGCGCATCGCCTACTTCACGAGCCGAGGGATCGGTGTGCTCGATGTGAACTACGGCGGTTCCAGCGGTTACGGCCGTGCCTACCGCGAGCGCCTCCTCGCGCAGTGGGGCATCGTCGACGTCGACGACGTGATCGCCGCAGCCGACGGGCTGGCCGACGCCGGGCTCGCCGACGCCTCGCGGCTCGCGATCGCCGGGGGGTCCGCAGGCGGCTGGACAGTGCTGTGCGCGGTCACCCGGCCGGGAGCCTTCGCGGCGGGCATCAGCCGCTACGGCGTCGCCGACCTGCGGCGCCTGGCAGCCGACACCCACGACTTCGAGGCGAACTACCTCGACCGTCTGGTCGGACCGCTGCCCGAGGCCGAAGCGGTGTACATCGAGCGGTCGCCGCTGTCACACCTGGATCGGCTGCGCACGCCGCTGCTCATCGAGCAGGGGCTCGACGACCGCGTCGTCCCGCCTTCGCAGTCCGAGGCCGTGCGCGACGCCCTCGCCGCCAACGGCGTGCCCCACGCCTACCTCGCGTTCGAAGGCGAGGGGCACGGCTTCCGGCGTGCCGAGACCGTGATCCGCACGCTCGAGGCGGAACTGGCGTTCCTGGGCCAGATCTTCGGGTTCGAGACGCCGGGGGTTCCGGCGCTCGAGCTCAAATAGCGGCGCGTCAGCGAACGAACGGGGCCAGACGCGACGCGAGGTGCTCCCCCACGCGCGCATGGACCGCGGTGCCGCCCTCCTCGTGCTGCTGAGACAGGATGATGCCCTGCTCATGGATCGCCGACACGAGGTCGCCGCGGTCGTAGGGCACGAGCGCTTCGATCTCGACAGCCGGCAGCGGCAGCGCCGCCTCGACGGCCGCACGCAGCTCGTCGATGCCCTCACCGGAGCGCGACGAGGCGAAGACGGCCTTGGGCTCGAGTCCCCGCAGCACCATCCGCGTGTCGTCGTCGACGAGATCGGCCTTGTTGAAGACCACCAGCTCGGGGATGTCGCGCGCGCCCACGTCGCCGATCACGTCGCGCACCGTCGCCAGCTGGGCGGCCGGATCCGGGTGCGAGGCGTCCACGACGTGCAGGATGACGTCCGAGTCGGCAACTTCCTCGAGCGTCGAGCGGAATGCCTCGACGAGCTGGTGAGGAAGGTTGCGCACGAATCCCACCGTGTCGGTCAGCGTGTACACGCGACCGTCGGTCGTCTCAGAGCGCCGTACCGTGGCATCCAGCGTCGCGAACAGCGCGTTCTCGACGAGCACGCCGGCACTGGTGAGCCGGTTGAGCAGACTGGACTTACCCGCGTTGGTATATCCGGCGATCGCGACCGAGGGGATCGTGTTGCGCTTGCGCTCGGCCCGCTTGGCCTCGCGCGCGGGTGCATAGTCACGGATCTGACGACGCAGCTGCGCCATCTTCGTGCGGATCCGGCGACGATCGAGCTCGATCTTGGTCTCACCGGGACCACGCGAGCCCATACCGGCGCCGCCCGCGCCGACCTGGCCACCGGCCTGGCGGCTCATCGACTCGCCCCAGCCGCGCAGGCGAGGGAGGAGGTACTCGAGCTGCGCGAGCTCGACCTGGGCCTTGCCCTCGCGGCTCTTGGCGTGCTGGCTGAAGATGTCGAGGATGACGGTGGTGCGGTCGATGACCTTCACCTTCACGACGTCCTCGAGCGCGCGCCGCTGACTGGGCGCGAGCTCGGTGTCGGCGATCACGGTGTCGGCGCCGACGGCGGCGACGATGTCGCGCAGCTCTTCGGCCTTGCCGCGCCCGACGTACGTCGCCGGATCCGGGTGCGGACGCCGCTGCAGCACGCCGTCCAGCACGACGGCGCCTGCCGTCTCTGCGAGTGCCGCGAGCTCACGAAGGGAGTTCTCGGCGTCCTCGGTCTCGCCCTGGGCGTGCACGCCGACGAGCACGACGTTTTCGAGCCGCAGCTGCCGGTACTCGACCTCGGTGACGTCCTCGAGTTCGGTCGACAGCCCAGGCACCCGGCGCAGCGCGGCCCGCTCCTCGCGGTCCCACTGCTCACCGTCCGTGTCGGTGCGACCGATGGTCTCCTCGTCCTGCAGCGCCTGCGCGGCGCCGAAGACATGGACCCCCGAGCGCGCCTCAGCACGCGCCAGCACTCGATCCACCGGGTCCTCCAGCGTCTCTTCCGTGCTTCGAGGTGTCGTCGTATCCGTCATGTGTTCCTTCCGGGATGCTCCGTCCGCCCGATCGGCCGGTGGAGCATCCGTGAATTCTAGTCCTGCTGGGTGGAGCCGGCCTCAGAGCGGAGAGACACGCTCCCCCTCGGCAACGTCCTCCGCTAGGCTCGTCAGCCATGGGGAGCGAACACTACTTCAGTGCTTCCCCCGCCAGTCCCGAGAATCTGCGACGCATCCGGGTCACGCTCGCCGGTCGCGAACTCGAACTGACGACTGCCGGCGGGGTGTTCAGTCCAGACCACCTCGACACGGGCACCCAGGTGCTGCTCTCGAACACACCCCCGCCTCCGCCGGGCGGCGATCTGCTCGATCTGGGTTGCGGCTGGGGCCCGATCGCCCTCAGCCTCGCGCTCGATTCCCCGCACGCCACGGTCTGGGCGGTCGATGTCAACGAGCGTGCCCTCGACCTCGTGCGTCGCAACGCCGAGGCACTCGGACTCCACAATGTCAACGCGTCGCTGCCCGACGATGTTCCCGAGGGCGTGCGGTTCCGCACGATCCGCTCGAACCCGCCGATCCGCGTCGGCAAGCACGAACTGCACGGCCTGCTGGAGCGCTGGATTCCCCGCCTCGACGAGCGCTCGGACGCGTGGCTCGTGGTGCAGCGCAATCTCGGCTCCGACTCGCTGCAGCGCTGGCTGGCGGCGACGTTCGACCGGGGGTACAGCGTGCATCGTGCCGCGACCGGCAGGGGGTTCCGGGTGCTGCGGGTGCGGCGTCACGGGTCTCCTCCGAGCGAGCCGATCGCTCTGCCCGAGGTCTGACCGGCTCGCGCCGCTTCAGATCGGCGCCGCCTTCGCGCCGATGCGCTCAGGCGAGCGTGACCTCGCCCGAGTAGACCAGCGTCGCTGGTCCCGACAGCAGCACGTGGCGCTCACCGTCGACCTCCGGCATCCGCACGCCCAGCGTCCCGCCGGGAACGTCGACCGTCCAGTGATCGGGAGCGGCCGGGCCGGCCCAGTGCCGCACCGCCAGCGCGGCCGCGGCGACACCGGTGCCACAGCTGAGCGTCTCGCCGACGCCCCGCTCGAAGACCCGCATGCGGATCGCGCCGACGCCGTCTCGCACCAGCGGATCGGCAGGTACGACGAACTCCACGTTGGCGCCCTGCGCCGGCTCAGGATGCAGCTGCGGCTGCGCCGTCAGGTCGAGGCCGTCGAGCTCTCGCGTGTCGGGCAGCGCGACGACGACGTGCGGATTGCCGACGTCGATCCCCAGGCCCGGACGCGGCGCACCGATCCCCCGCGCCCGCACGAGCACGTCGGCGTCTTCCACGCGCCACGGTCCGAGGTCGACCTCGAGTCCGAGCTCGCTGCGGGTGACCGTCTTCACTCCCGCGCGGGTGCCGATCGCGAGCGGCCCGTCGTCGAGCGAAGCCCAGCCGACCTCGGCGAGATAGCGCGCGAACACGCGGATCCCGTTGCCGCACATCTCGGCCGCCGAACCGTCGGCGTTGCGATAGTCCATGAACCATTCCGCGGGGCCTGATGAAGACTCGGATGCCGTCAGCTCGACGCCTTCGTCGATCGCGTTCGTGCGCACCACGCGCAGGATGCCGTCCGCCCCGATGCCGAATCGACGGTCGCACAGCACGGCGACCTGATCGTCGGAGAGCTCGAGCGAGCCGTCGGGGTCGGGCACGATCACGAAGTCGTTGCCCGTGCCGTGACCTTTCGTGAACGAGACGGTCTGCGGCATGCCTCCAGTCTAGAGGCGGGCCGCGAAGCGCGCCCGCGATGCGACGTCTGTCACATTCGGCCTGGTAGCGGTGTCGTATGTGTGAACCCTCACGAGGAGGCTGTCATGCGCAGCATCGCACACCCCGCCAGACCGACGGCTGACGAACGTCGCCGCTCGATCACCGATCGCCTTGCCGAACGGATCGGCAATGCGCGGTTCTTCGGTCATCGGGTCGCCGACGCCTGGGACCGACTGCGGCAGCGGCGGGTGCCGAGTCACTGGACCAACCTGTTCGGCGTCGTCACCGTCGCCTGCATCGCGGTGATCGTGGTGACCGGGATCTGGCTCATGGTCTTCTACGTACCGTCGAGCGAGCCCACGACCTACACCGGATCCTATGTGCCGCTCCACGGCGCCACGGTCTCCAAGGCGTACGCCTCGACGATGCTGATCACGTTCGACGTCCCGGGCGGCCGGCTCATCCGTCAGGCGCACCACTGGGCGGCATTGCTCCTTCCCGCCGCGATCGTCCTGCAACTGGTGACGACGTTCTTCACGGGAGCGTTCCGCCGTCCGCGGCGCGGGATGTGGATGCTTCTGGTCCTGGTGTTCTTCGCGGCCCTCGCCGGCGGGTGGAGCGGCTACGCGCTCCCCGACGACATGCTCTCGGGAACGGGGCTGCGCATCGTCGAGGGCATCGTGCTCGGCATCCCCGTCGTCGGAACGTGGATGGCCTCTCTGCTCTTCGGAGGCTCGTTCCCCGGACGGATCATCGAGAACCTGTACCCCCTGCATATCGTGGTCTTCACGGGCGCGCTGCTCGTCCTCGTCGCCGTGCGGGCCGCCATGGCGTGGCGCCACGGGCCGCCACAGTTCCCGGGGCGCGGACGCACGGAGCAGAACATCGTGGGGATCCCGCTCCTGCCGACCGCAGCGGTCCGCGGCGGCGGGCTGTTCCTCCTCGTCACCGCGCTGCTCGTGCTCATCTCGGCGACCGTCGTGGTCAGTCCGGTGTGGCTGTACGGACCCGGCGATCCCGGCAACGCCGGCGCGGGCAGCCAGCCGGACTGGTACACCGGATTCCTCGACGGCGCGCTGCGCCTCGTGCCGCCGGGATGGGAGATCGAGTGGCTCGGTCGCACGTGGACGCTGGCGATCCTGGCGCCCTTGGCGGTGATCGGACTGTTCTTCGCCGTCGTGGCGACCTACCCGTTCCTCGAGGAATGGGCGACCGGTGACCGCCGGGACCACCACCTTCTCGACCGGCCACGCACCGCGGCGACGCGCACCGGCATCGGCGTGGCTGGTCTGACCTTCGCCGGCGTGCTGTGGGCCGCGGGCGGGGCCGACGTCATCGCCACCGCCTTCTCGCTCAGCATCGAGGGCGTCATCGGAACGCTGCAGGCGGCGCTCGCCATCGGCCCGCTGATCGGATTCACGATCGCCCAGCGGGTGTGCCTGGGGCTCCAGCGCAAAGACCGCGACCTGCTCGAGCACGGCTTCGAGACCGGCCGCATCGTCCGCCTTCCCGGCGGCGAGTACGTCGAGGTCCACCAGCCGCTCGACGAGACGCAGCGGGCCCGTCTGGCGTTGCCTGACCGGACTCCTCGCCGCGCTCGCGGGATCGCGAGGACGCATCCGGGAGTGGCGGGGGGTGCCGCTCGCGCGGTCACGGCGCCGACGGCACGTGGGCCTCAGAGCGAGAAGGGCTCGTAGCAGTCGTACGTGATGTGCTCGACGATGAGGCCGTCGCGCACGCGCACGAAGCCGGCCATGTGAGCCACGATGCGAGTGGTTCCGATCTCCCCCTCCCACCGCGATCGCACCACTGCGCGATCATCCATCACGAGGATCTCTTCGATGTCGATCCGCTGTGCCGTCAGCCGCTTCTTTCCGGCGGCGAACCCGGCACGCGTCGCCTCGACGTCGCGTGTGGCCCCGCCGGGCGTGATCGGGTTGGGCAGCTCCTGGAACACGGCGTCCAGCGCGACCACGGAATCGAGATCGGCGACAGACGAGCCCAGGTCGGCCACGATGCCGAAGTAGCGACGGACGAGTCGTTCCGTGTCGTCACGGGTGATGGTTGCCATGCGCGAGATATTACACAACCATGGTTGTGTGAACGAGTCCCTCCCCGCGCCGACCATCATCGACCTCCTCTCGATCACCGGCGGCGCCCTCGATCAGCACGTTCTTGCAGCACTGCGCGCGTCCGGCTTCGAGGGGCTGACGACCCGCCACGGCTACGTCTTCCAGCGCCTCCTCACCTCGCCACAGAGCGTGACCGCGCTGGCACGCTCGCTCGGCGTCAGTCAGCAGGCGATGTCGAAGACGGTGGCCGAGCTTACAGGGAACGGATACCTCGACATCACCGCCGACGCGGACGACGGGCGCCGTCGCACGCTGGCGCTCACCCATCGCGCGCACGCCGCGATCGCCACCGCGCGCAACGCCCGTCGTCAGCTTCTCGATGCGCTGATCGCCCGTGCGGGACGGGCAGCGGTCGACGAGACCACGCTGGTCCTGCGCGCGCTCCTTCTGGAGCTCGGCCTGACGGACGAGGTCGAGGCACGCGCGGTGCCCGACCCGCAGGGAGACGTCGGCTGACGGCGCCGTGATGCCGCGACGGAGGAGCCGATCAGTCCGCGATCAGGCGCTTGCCGGTGGCCCAGGTCTCGAACGTGTCGTAGCCCAGCGCGTCGTAGAACCCCTGTGCCACGTTGTTCTCGGGTCGCACCATGAGCTGGACCTTGGGGCATCCCATCGCCAGCAGTCGCTCCTCCGCGGCCTCGACGAGCCGGCGCCCGATCCCCTCGCCGCGGCGGGCGGGGTCACTCGCGAGATAGTAGAGCCACCCCCGGTGACCGTCGTAGCCCGCCATCACGGAGCCGACCACGGTCTCGCCGGCGACGGCGACGAGGAACAGCTCGGGCTGCACGGACAGCTTGCGGTTGATGTCCTGGTACGGGTTGTTCCACGGACGGGTCAGGCCGGTCTCCTGCCAGAGCGAGACGACGGCGTCGGTGTCGGACACGGCGAAGGAACGGATGTCGACGGTCATGCCCTCGAGTCTGCCAGGGTCGCCGCGTCCTCTCCCGGCTCGATCCAGTGGACAGCGTCATACCGCTTGAACCACGACACCTGCCGCCGGGCATAGCGGCGAGTCAGGGCCTGCGTCTCGGCGATCGCGTCGGCCTCGGTCAGATCGCCGTCCAGCTGAGCCAGCGCCTGCGCATAGCCGATCGCCCGGCGAGCCGTCACACCGCGTTCGAGACCTCGCTCGCGCAGCGCTCGGACCTCATCGACGAGCCCTTCGCGCCACATCCTCTCGACACGCTGGTCCAGCCGGACGACGAGCTGGTCACGAGGAACTCCGACGCCCACGATCGTCGTCGGCTCTCGCCACAGGGTCGGCTGCGCGGGCAGAGTCGCCCCGTGCGTGGCTTCCCCCAGCTCCAGCACCTCGAGCGCGCGCACGATCCGCCGCCCGTTGCGCGGATCGATCCTGCTCGCCGTCGCCGGATCGAGTTCCCGCAGCCGGGCGAACAAAGCGCCCGGCCCGTCGCCGTCCAGCTCGGCCTCCAGGCGCGCACGCACTTCTTCGTCGCGCGGCGGGAAGCGGAAATCGAACAGCACGCTCGAGATGTACAGGCCCGAGCCTCCCACGAGGATCGCGTCGGCGCCGCGAGCATGGATCTGTGCGATCGCGGTGCGCGCGGCACTCTGGTACCACGCAACCGCCGCCTCTTCGGTGACCTCGAGCACGTCGAGAAGATGATGACGGATGCCGCGGCGCTCGGCCTCGGGAAGCTTGGCCGTGCCGATGTCCATGCCGCGGTACAGCTGCATCGCATCGGCGTTGACGATCTCGGCGGCACGGCCGCGCCGAGCGAGGGCTTCGGCGAGATCGAGCGACAATCCGGTCTTGCCTGTGCCGGTGGCACCGACGATGGCCCACAGCCGCGACTGCGTGCCGGATCCTCCCAGGCTGCTGCCCGGGTGAGGTGAGACGAGGGGCGGCTCCTCGCGCGGCTCGAGCCGTCCCGTCTCGTCGCTGTGCTCCTCGCTCAACGACCGATTGCCTTCACACGCCGACGCGCAGCGTGGGCAGTCCCAGCGAGACCGCGCGGGGCGCGCCCGGCTCCGGCGGTGCCGGCACCGCGCACGACTCCGCCTGCGAGCGATCCCAGGCGTCGCCCGAGCGGGTGCGACGGATGCGCAGTGGCGCCGCATCGGGAGCGTCGGCGAGGAGGTGGAAGGGAGCGGCGTGAGTGACGACGACCGACACGACATCACCTGGGCGCGGGATGGGCGATCCCTCCGGCACCTCGAAATGCACGAGCCGGTTGTCTTCGGCGCGTCCGGTGAGGCGATGCGTCGCGGCATCCTTCTTTCCCTCGCCCGTCGAGACCAGCACCTGGAGCTCGCGACCCACCTGCTTCTGGTTCTCTTCGAGTGAGATGCGCTCCTGAAGGGCGATCAGCCGCTCGTAGCGACGCTGCACGACTTCTTTCGGCACCTGGTCGGGCATCGTGGCCGCCGGCGTGCCTTCACGGATCGAGTACTGGAACGTGAAGGCCGTCGCGAAGCGAGCCTGCTCCACCACACGCATGGTGTCTTCGAAGTCCTCGTCGGTCTCTCCGGGGAATCCGACGATGATGTCGGTCGAGATCGCGGCGTTCGGCATCTTCGCACGGACGCGGTCCAGGATGCCGAGGAACTTCTCACTGCGGTACGAACGGCGCATCGCCTTGAGGATGCGGTCGCTTCCCGACTGCAGCGGCATGTGCAGCTGGGGCATGACGGCGGGCGTCTCGGCCATCGCGTCGATCACGTCGTCGGTGAAGGCCGCGGGGTGAGGGCTGGTGAAGCGGATCCGCTCGAGGCCGGGTATCTCGCCGGCTGCGCGCAAGAGCTTGCCGAAGGCCTGCCCGTCGCCGAACTCGACGCCGTACGAGTTCACGTTCTGACCGAGCAGCGTGACCTCCATCGCGCCGTCGTCGACGAGCAGGCGGATCTCGTTCAGGATGTCGCCGGGACGGCGGTCCTTCTCCTTGCCCCGCAGGCTCGGCACGATGCAGAAGGTGCACGTGTTGTTACAGCCGACCGAGATCGAAACCCAGCCGCTGTAGATGCTGTCGCGCTTGGTCGGCAGCGTCGAGGGGAAGATCTCGAGTGACTCGAGGATCTCGAGCTCGGCCTCGCCGTTGTGCCGTGCCCGCTCGAGCAGGCTCGGAAGCGACCCCATGTTGTGCGTGCCGAACACGACATCCACCCACGGCGCCTTCTCGAGCACGGCCTGCTTGTCCATCTGGGCGAGACAGCCGCCGACGGCGATCTGCATGCCTTCGCGCTTGTCTTTGCGCGACTTGAGGTGCCCGAGCGTGCCATAGAGCTTGCCCGCGGCGTTGTCGCGCACCGCACACGTGTTGATCACGACGACGTCGGCCTCTTCGCCGGCCTCGGCGCGCAGGTAGCCGGCGCTCTCGAGAGAGCCGGACAGCCGCTCGGAGTCGTGCACATTCATCTGGCAGCCGAACGTGCGCACTTCGTAGGTGCGCGCGCGGCCGTCGACTCCGAGTGCAGCCGCGGATGGTGCGATGAGAGTCGGGGTGGCAGAGGGCGAAGTCATGATGTCAGCCATTGTACGAGCCGGTCGAGCCGGGCCGGCGCTGTGCCTGCGGTCGGTGGTCAGCGGAATCGCACGCCACTGCGGCCCGAGCCGCCCTGCTCGTCCAGAGCCTGACGGGCGGCGGTCATCGCCACCGAACCGGGATAGCCGCGGCGGGCGAGCTGACCGGTGAGCCGGCGCAGCGCGGTGTCACGGTCGACGTCACGCAGTGAGCGGGCCTTGGCGCGCGCGAATTCGAGGGCCCGGTCGAGATCGTCGTCGGGGAGCGCCGCGAGGGCGGCATCCGCGACGTCTCGCGGGATGCCGCGCTTGGCGAGCGTCCGCGCGATCACCTGCCGCCCTTGCCCCTTGCGGTCGACGCCCGCGTGGATGAGCTGCTCGGCCAGCGCCGCATCGTCGAGATAGCCCCGACGGAGGAAGCCGTCGAGCACCGTCTCGACCGCTTCGTCGTCGAGGTCGCGCTCCGCGACGACCGCGCGCGCTTCGCGCACCGACAGCGATCGGACGCGGAGCTTTTTCAGCAGGTTCTTCTCGGCGATGTCGCGTTCGATCACGGCGCCCTCGTCGTACGCGTCCTTCTCATCCGCCGCGCCCGCCGCGTCGTCGCCACCGATCCAGCTGGGGTGCCAGACGGGCGAGGCTTCGGATCCGGTGGGCGCGGGGTCGACCCGACGACTCCCCTCAGGTCCGGTGTTCTCGTCGCGCCGATCGGGCGCGGCCGCGGCAGTCGCCGTGCGGTCGCCGAAGAGCGGGATGACGGGGGCGAGTCCGTCGTCAGACCCGCCCCCGTTCATGCTGTCCACAATGTCCGGGTCAGTCGCGTCGTCACGCCGGGCGACGCGCTGCGAGCTCGTCGTCGACGGGAGCCGCGACCTCGCCCTTCGGCACGCCGATGCCCAGCTTCACCTTGATCTTCGACTCGATGTCGGCCGCGACATCCGTGTTCTTGATCAGGAAGTTGCGCGCGTTCTCCTTGCCCTGACCGAGCTGCTCGCCGTCGTAGGTGTACCACGCGCCCGACTTCTTCACGATGCCGTGCTCGACACCGAAGTCGATGAGACTGCCCTCGCGGGAGATGCCGACGCCGTAGAGGATGTCGAACTCGGCCTGCTTGAACGGCGGGGCCATCTTGTTCTTGACAACCTTGACGCGCGTCCGGTTGCCGACCGCGTCGGTGCCGTCCTTGAGCGTCTCGATACGACGGATGTCGAGGCGGACCGACGCGTAGAACTTGAGCGCCTTGCCGCCCGCGGTGGTCTCGGGCGATCCGAAGAACACGCCGATCTTCTCGCGCAGCTGGTTGATGAAGATCATGGTGGTGTTGGTCTGGTTGAGCCCACCCGTGAGCTTGCGCAGCGCCTGCGACATCAGGCGCGCCTGCAGACCCACGTGCGAGTCGCCCATCTCTCCCTCGATCTCAGCCTTCGGCACGAGGGCGGCGACGGAGTCGATCACGACGAGGTCGATCGCCCCGGACCGCACGAGCATGTCGGCGATCTCGAGCGCCTGCTCACCGGTGTCGGGCTGCGAGACCAGCAGAGCGTCGATGTCGACGCCGAGCTTCTGCGCGTAGTCGGGGTCGAGAGCATGCTCGGCATCGATGAAGGCGGCGATGCCGCCGGCGCGCTGCGCGTTCGCGATCGCGTGCAGCGTGAGTGTGGTCTTACCCGACGATTCCGGACCGTAGATCTCGATGATGCGTCCGCGGGGCAGCCCGCCGATGCCGAGGGCGACGTCGAGGGCGATGGACCCGGTCGGGACGACCTCGACCGGAGCGCGGTCGTCGCTGCCCAGCCGCATGACCGAGCCCTTTCCGAACTGCCGGTCGATCTGGGCGAGGGCCGATTCGAGGGCCTTCTCGCGGTCAACTGCTGAGGGCATGACGTGCTCCTTCTACTCGTGTTCCGTCGCCTGTAGGCTGTCGCGCTCCACCCCGGACGGGACGGATGCTGCGACAAGGCGTGAGGTGTCGTTCGACGCTGTTCACGTTAGGGAAGGGCTCCGACATCCGGCGGTGTTCCTCTCCATCCGTGGACAGACACGTCCTCGACTCCTGCTGTGGAGGAGCCTATGCGGAACTCGAACACCCGTTCGACTCGACACGCCGCGAAGCGGCACGTCGGGGGATGCGTGTCAGCGACGGCGCGGTTCGATCCGACCGACGCCGTATCGGCGTTCGGCCGGCACGTCCAGCTCGTCGCACAGGGCAAGCCAGACTTCGCGCGGGGGGACGCCGGCGTCGATCGCCTCGGCGGCGGTGCGGCCGCCGACCTGCGTGAGCACGAGGTCCGTCACGACCGCGGTCGCGCGGCCGTGGAACTCATCTGCGACGGCTCGGTCGAACTCACTGCGACGCAATGCGGTGCCCGTCTCCTGACTTCTGCCGAAGGGTGCTCGTGTGCTCAGCGCAGCGACAGCTCGGCGTCGACCGACGCGACCAGATCGTCGGGAACGACGTCGGGGAACGGCTGCAGACCCTCCATGACGGAGATGCGGTCGCCGACCTCTCGCATGATCGTCGAGATGGGCACGTCCAGTGCCTCGGCCACCGACGCGAGAATCTCGCTCGAGGCTTCTTTCTGACCGCGTTCCACCTCGCTCAGGTAGCCCAGCGCGACACTCGCGCGGCTCGCCACCTGGCGGAGGGTACGACCCTTCTGCTGGCGGAAATCACGAAGAACTTCGCCGATCTCTTGACGTACCAGGATCATCGGGGCCCCCTCCTCACTTCTGATTCCGCCGCTGTCCGGGTGGACAACAGTACCGCACCGGATGAAGCCAATCTAACCCTGCCGGCTGTGCGATGGGTGGGAATCGCCGAATGTAACCGACACGCAACACGGCGTATTCCGCCCGAGCGAATGTGTCGGTCACAACTGCCGGATCGTCTCGGCCAGAGCTGCGGCCACAGCCTGACGGCGGATCGCGGGGCGATCACCCGCGAAGGCGTGCCGCGTCGTCGACTCGCCCAAGGGCGTCACGACCGCGATCCAGACGGTGCCCACCGGCTGGCCGTCCTGCGCCTCCGGGCCCGCGACGCCGGTCGTCGACACGCCGACATCGGCTCCGAGCACGCGGCGCACGCCGCCGGCCATCTGCCGTGCCACGGCCGCGTCGACGGCACCCACCGCATCGAGCAGCCCCGCATCCACGCCGAGCACGTCGCGCTTGATCTCGGTCGAGTACGCCACGACTCCCCCGCGCACCACCGCGGATGCGCCGGGCACATCCACGAGCGCGGACGTCGCCAGTCCTCCGGTGAGCGACTCCGCCACGGCGATCGTCCAGTCCCGGCGAGCGAGCGCACCGAGGACCTGGGCGGCCACCTCATATGTCGCAGACGGATGCCGCTCCCCCGCGTCGGCCGTCACTCCGAGGCCTTCCTCCGGGCGCCGCGCACCTCGCTGACGATGTAGTCGATGCCGCTCGCCACGGTCAGCACGACTGCGATCGTCATGGTCACGCCGTTGAGCCACCAGATCCACTCGCCGACGATCGTCCACAGCGGCAGAAGAGCGAGTGAGAGCGCGACGGCCTGCGCGACCGTCTTGAGCTTGCCCATCCACGCGGCCGCGAGAACATGGTCACTGACCACGGCGAAGCGGTAGACCGTGATCCCGATCTCGCGCACGAGCACGATGATCGTGACCCACCAGGGCAGTTCGGCGAGGATCGACAGCCCGACGAATGCGAACCCCGTCAGCACCTTGTCGGCGATCGGATCGAGGAGCTTGCCGAGATCCGTGACGATGTCGTGGCGGCGGGCCAGGTAGCCGTCCAGCCCGTCCGTGGCGATCGCGACGATGAAAAGCACCGCCGCCCACCAGCGCAGCGCGCCGTCTGCGCCGCCGTCCGCCAGCAGCATCCACAGGAAGACCGGCGCGCACAGGATGCGCACGATCGTGATCGCGTTCGGGAGCTGCCGCGGAATCGCCATGCGTCGACCCTACCGGCGCAGCGGAGTCAGTCCCGGCCGGTCAGGCCCCACGCATCCTCCGAGCCCTCGTCGCCCTCGACCGTCGGGATGCCGTCGAACTGCGACGCGACGGCATCGGCCCCGTACCGATCCCCGTCGGCGCCTGCGGCCGCCGGGGCAGCGGCAGGCGGGTCCTCGCCGCGCAGCCGTGCCAGCACCTCGGGAAGCTGATCGGGGCGCACCATCACGTCACGGGCCTTAGAGCCCTCGGACGGTCCGACGATCTCGCGCGACTCGAGCAGATCCATGAGGCGGCCCGCCTTGGCGAACCCGACACGCAGCTTGCGCTGGAGCATCGAGGTCGAGCCGAACTGCGTCGAGACGATCTGCTCCGCCGCGGCCAGGAGCAGTTCGAGGTCGTCTCCGATGTCGGCGTCGACCTCCTTCTTCTCCACGGCCGCCTGCACGTCGGAGCGGTACTCCGGCCGCGCCTGCGCGGTGACGTGCTTGACGACGGTCTCGATCTCCTGCTCGCTCACCCATGCGCCCTGCACGCGGATCGCCTTGGACGCGCCCATCGGCAGGAACAGTCCGTCACCCTGCCCGATCAGGCGGTCGGCGCCGGGCTGATCCAGGATGACGCGGGAATCGGTGACGCTGGTCACGGCGAACGCGAGCCGCGACGGCACATTCGCCTTGATGAGGCCCGTGACCACGTCGACAGACGGACGCTGCGTCGCAAGGACCAGATGGATGCCACTGGCCCGGGCGAGCTGCGTGATGCGCACGATCGAGTCCTCGACGTCGCGCGGGGCGACCATCATGAGGTCGGCGAGCTCGTCGACGACGACGAGGAGATACGGATACGGCTTGAGCACCCGCTCACTGCCGGGCGGAAGGGTGATCTCGCCGGCGACGACCGCCTTGTTGAAGTCATCGATGTGGCGGAAGCCGAAGGACGCGAGGTCGTCGTACCTCATGTCCATCTCCTTCACGACCCACTGCAGCGCCTCTGCCGCCTTCTTGGGATTCGTGATGATGGGGGTGATCAGGTGCGGCACGCCCGCGTACGACGTCAGCTCGACGCGCTTGGGGTCGATGAGCACCATGCGCACGTCGGCCGGCTTCGCCTTCATCAGCAGGCTCGTGATCATCGAATTGACGAAGCTGGACTTTCCGGAGCCGGTCGAGCCGGCCACGAGAAGGTGGGGCATCTTCGCGAGGTTGGCCACGACATATCCGCCGCCGACGTCCTTGCCGACGCCGATCGTCATCGGGTGCGTGGAGTTCGTCGCGTTCGCCGAACGCAGCACGTCGCCGAGCGTCACGATCTCGCGGTCGGCGTTGGGGATCTCGACACCGATCGCGCTCTTGCCGGGGATGGGCGCGAGGATGCGCACTTCGTTCGACGCGACGGCGTAGGCGATGTTGTTGGTCAGCGCGGTGATGCGCTCGACCTTCACCCCGGGCCCGAGAGAGATCTCGTACTGCGTCACAGTCGGACCACGCGAGAAGCCGGTGACACGCGCGTCGACCGAGAACTGGTCGAGCACGCTCGTGATGGCGCGGACGGTGTCGTCGTTCGCCTGGGAGCGCGCGACGTGAGGCGTGCCGGCTGCCAGCGCGTTCACGGAGGGGAGGCGGTACGGGGCGGACGGCGAGTCGTACGACTCCTGCGACCCGATGCCGTCGAGCCCGGGCAGGACGCCGTCGTCGACCGGCCCGGTGTCGGAGTCGTCGCGCAGCGACGTGCGGGACGAGGAGGTCGCCGCCTTCGCCGCGGACAGGACGGACGGATCGATGACCTCGGTCATCGCATCGGCCGGCGGCGGCACGACCGGTGCGATCGCCTGATCGAAGCCGCCCTGCGGCGGGCCGGGAGGAAGCAGAGTGGTCAGGTCCTGGGACCCGATGCCGTCCTCGGGGTCCTTCTCACGCCCGGTCTTGTTGCGACGCCACCACGGCAGCGACGGATCGGAGTCCTCGTCGTCGTCAGAGCCGGAGGCATCCGCCTTGTCGGCCGTCGACTTCTCGTCGCGCGGCTCGGCGTCGAACATCCAGGCATACAGGTCGCCGAGACGGCTGCCGATGCGGTTGGGCGGAGTCTTGGTGAGGATCAGGATGCTGAGCACGGCCAGCAGCGAGAGCACGATGTATGCGCCCACATCGGTGAGCAGCATCGCGAGCGGCTCGCCCAGCATCCAGCCGAACAGTCCGCCCGCCTCGCTCAGCGCCGGCAACCCGTCGTTCGGCTGGGGCCGCCCGCCCGCCACATGGCAGAAGCCCGCGATCGTGATGATCAGCAGGCCGAAGCCGATGCCGACCCGCCCGTTGTCGTGCACCGATGACGGATGACGGAACATCCACCCGGCGAGAAGGAGCAGCAGCACCGGAAGCACGAACGCCTCGCGGCCCAGCAGCATCCCGACCGAATACGCGCTGATCGTCTTCGCGACCTCGTTGCCGATGAAGAACCACTCGTTGACGGCACCCGCGATCGCGAGCAGGACCAGGAGGAACGGGAAGCCGTCGCGACGCTGCTCCTTCTCGAGCGTCTCGGGGCCGAAGGCGCGGAAGAGCCCGCCGGTCGCGTGCGCAAGCCCGAGCCATGCCCGTGCGGCGACGGGCGGCTTGTCGGTATCGCCGACGTAGCGCTTGGGCGCGGGGGCGGGCTTGCGGGCCCGCGACGACGGAGTTTTCGACGCGGCGGAGGACGCGCCCGAAGACGCGCGCGATCCCTTGGTCGGGCTGGTGCTCCTGGCCATTCCTCCACGTTATGCCGCGGAGGCGACATTCGCCCGCAAGCGCGCGGCGCTTCGGGCGCTACGCCTCGATACTCCGCCGATGGATCTCGGCTACGCCTCGATCACGAGCGGGACGATCATCGGCCGGCGCCTCAGCGACTGGTTCACCCAGCGGCCGATCGTGCGGCGCACGACCTGTGAGAGAGCGTGCGCGTCGCGCACGCCGGACTGGGCGGCTTCCGTGAGGGCCGCGGCGATCTTGGGCTTGACGGCTTCGAACACCGCATCGTCCTCGGCGAATCCGCGCGCGTGGATCTCGGGTCCCGAGATGATCTTGCCGGTCGAGGCATCGACCACCACGATGACCGAGATGAAGCCCTCCTCGCCGAGGATCCGGCGGTCCTTGAGGTCGGCATCCGTGATCTCTCCGACGGTCGAGCCGTCCACGTACACGAATCCCAGGTCGAGCTGACCCACCACACGCGCATCGCCGTCACGCAGGTCGATGACGGTGCCGTTGTCGGCGAGGATGGTGCGTTCCGCGTCGATGCCCGTGTCCTGCGCGAGGCGCGCGTTCGCCATGAGGTGGCGGTACTCGCCGTGCACCGGCAGGACGTTGCGAGGTTTCAGGATGTTGTAGCAGTACAGCAGTTCGCCGGCGGCCGCGTGACCCGACACGTGCACCTTCGCGTTGCCCTTGTGCACGACGTTCGCACCGAGCTTGGTGAGCCCGTCGATCACGCGGTACACCGCGTTCTCGTTGCCCGGGATGAGGCTCGAGGCGAGGATCACGGTGTCGCCGGGACCAGGTTCGATGGCGTGGTCGAGGTTTGCCATGCGGCTGAGCACGGCCATCGGCTCACCCTGGGAACCGGTCGACATGTAGACGATCCGGTCGTCGGGCAGGTCTCGCGCCTTCTTGTAGTCGATCAGCACGCCCTCGGGCACGTGCAGATACCCCAGATCCTCCGCGATGGTCATGTTGCGCAGCATGCTGCGACCGAGAAGGGCGACGCGGCGGCCGTGCGCGGCCGCGGCGTCCAGCACCTGCTGGACGCGGTGCACGTGGCTCGAGAAGCTCGCGACGATCACGCGGCGCGGAGCCTTGCCGATCACCTGGTCGAGCACCGGTCCGATCGAGCGCTCGAGCGGCGTGAAGCCGGGCACGTCAGCGTTCGTCGAGTCGACGAGGAACAGGTCCACGCCCTCCTCGCCGAGGCGGGAGAAGGCGCGCAGATCCGTCAGCCGGCCGTCGAGGGGCAGCTGGTCCATCTTGAAGTCGCCGGTGGCGAGCACGAGGCCCGCGGGCGTGCGGATCGCGACGGCGAGCGCGTCGGGGATCGAGTGGTTGACGGCGACGAACTCGAGCTCGAACGGGCCGAGGTTCTCGCGCTGGCCTTCGGCCACGGTCAGGCTGTACGGCTTGATGCGGTGCTCTTTGAGCTTGGCCTCGGTGAGCGCGAGCGTCAGCCCGGAGCCGATGATCGGGATGTCGCTCTTGAGCTTGAGCAGGTAGGGCACGGCGCCGATGTGGTCTTCGTGGCCGTGGGTCAGCACCACCCCGACGATGTCGTCGAGGCGGCCCTTGATGGGCTCGAAGTCGGGCAGGATGAGGTCGACGCCGGGCTGGTGCTCCTCGGGGAACAGCACGCCGCAGTCGACGACCAGCAGCTTGCCTCCGTACTCGAACACGGTCATGTTGCGACCGACTTCGCCGAGGCCGCCGAGCGGGACGACCCGAAGGGTCCCCGCTTCGAGCTCGGGCGGGTCGTATGGGGTCGTGGGCATTGTCAGCCTCCCTCGGACGCCGAAGCATCCGTCTTCATTCATCCGCGCCGTCCTCCCGGTCGGGGAGGGCGACGCGCTGTGTCATCTGGTGGTGCCCGACACCTTCGGCAGCGCTCCGCCGGCGGCGGCGTTGCGGTCGGGGCGGAAGTTCGAGAAGTCTGCCCCCGGCACATCGCTGACCAGGGCGATCTCGTCCTCGATCTTGGCGGCTTCCCACTCCTCCGGCCCGACCAGCGGCAGGCGCACGCGAGGACTGGAGATCCGCCCCAGGCCGTGCAGGATGTACTTCGCCGACACCGTGCCGGGCACGTGGGTCATCACGGCGCGCACGAGCGGCTCGAGCTGCATGTGCGCGGCCGTGGCCGCCTTCAGGTCGCCGCGGTTGACGGCGTCGATGATCACCCGGTACGGCTGCGCGGCGATGTTCGCCGTGACGCCGATGAGGCCGGTGGCGCCGATCGCGAGGTGCGGCAGGACGTTGGCGTCGTCGCCGGAGAAGTACATCAGATCGGTCTGATTGAGCACGCGGCTCACCTCGCTGAAGTCGCCCTTGGCGTCCTTGATCGCGAGGATGTTGGGGTGCTTGGCCAGGCGCAGGATCGTCTCGTATTGGATCGGCACGCCGGTGCGGCCGGGGATGTCGTAGAGGATCACCGGCAGATCCGTGGCGTCCGCCACGAGACGGAAGTGGGTGAGGATGCCGGCCTGCGTCGGCTTGTTGTAGTACGGCGTGACGATCATGATGCCGTCGGCGCCGACCTTCTCACTGGCCTTGTAAAGCTCGATCGCGTGCGCGGTCTCGTTCGAGCCGCCCCCCGTGATGATCTTCGCGCGGCCGGCGGCGGCGTCCTTGCCGACTTCCACGAGGCGGATCTTCTCGGCATCCGTCAGGGTCGAGGTCTCGCCGGTGGTGCCGGTGACGACGATGCCGTCCGCGCCCGCGGTCACGACATCGTCGATGTGCTTCTCGACGGCGGGCCAGTCGACCTCGCCGTCGGCCGTCATCGGGGTGATGAGGGCGACGAGCACCTGTCCGAAGGGATTGCCCGTGTGCGTCATGCCTTCAGGGTATCGGGATGCCGCGCCCCTCGCCGCCCGCTGCTCAGCGGCCGCGCTCGCCCACGCGGGCGGCGACCGACGGCGGCGCGAACCGCGCGAGGGCGACGAGGATCTTGTAGCGCAGCGACGGGACCGACACCGCGACGCCACGAGCGGCGTCGCGCAGGGAGGCGGCGACGACGTCTCGCGCGTCGAGCCAGAGCGAGTCGGGGATGCCCTCCTTGCCGGGCGGCAGGCCCATCCGCTCGTGGAAGCGGGTGTGGGTATAGCCGGGACAGACAGCGGTCACGGTGACCCCTCGCGGGGCGTAGCGGCCGTGCGCCCAGCGGCTGAAGCTCACGAGCCAGCCCTTGCTTGCGCCGTATGTCGAGCGTGGGATGAACGCCGCGACCGAGGCGACGTTGAGGATGCGGCCGTGCCCGCGGGCGAGCATCGCACCGAGTGCCGCATGCGTCAGCCGCATCGGCACCTCGACGTGCAGGCGAAGGTGGGCCACCTCGTCGTCGATGTCGTTGGCCTCGAACGACAGGGGCAGGCCGAAGCCGGCGTTGTTGACCAGCACCTCGATCGGTCGCGCCCCATCCGCAAGGCGCTCCTCGACCCGCACCCGCTGCCGCGCGTTGAGCAGGTCGGCCGCCAGCACCTCGACCTCGACGCCGTAGGTCGCCCGCAGCCCCTTGGCCAGGCGGTCCAACGCATCCCGGTCGCGTGCGACCAGCACGAGATGGGCGCCCTTGGCCGCGAGCTGCCGCGCGTACTCGGCTCCGAGTCCCGAACTCGCGCCGGTGATGAGTGCCGTCTTCGCCATGAGCGTCAGCC
The DNA here is from genome assembly GCF_051364985.1 of Microbacterium sp. I2. Lineage (NCBI taxonomy): Bacteria > Bacillati > Actinomycetota > Actinomycetes > Micrococcales > Microbacteriaceae > Microbacterium > Microbacterium sp. I2. The sequence continues at coordinate 355,234 of NZ_JBLWIH010000019.1, read as the reverse complement.
TAGGCGGGGCGTTCCAGGGTCAGGAAGCGATACCGGATGCCGGAGCGCGAGGTGTGCCAGCCCTTCGCCGGGTCCTCTCGCACCGCCTGCCATCCGGCGCGGTCCGGCGCACGGGTGTCGCCGTCCACCTCGACGTCGAGTTCGGTCACCTCCAGGCGATCCGCCGCCGAGATCGCCTCGCGGTAGAGCTGCCCTCCGCCGATGATCCAGATGCGCTCCGGATCGTCGGAGCCGGCAGCGGCGAGCGCCGCCTCGAGCGAGCCGGCGCGCTCGGCTCCGGCATCCGTCCAGTCCTCCTGGCGGGTCACGACGATGTTGCGTCGCCCGGGCAGCGGACGGAAGCGGTCCGGGAACGACTCCCACGTGCGGCGTCCCATCACGACGGGGGCGCCCATCGTGACGGCCTTGAAGTGGGCCATGTCTTCGGGCACGTGCCACGGCATGCCGCCGTCGGCGCCGATCACGCCGTCGGCCGCCTCGGCCCAGATCATCCCGACCGGTGCGGTCATACCGCGACGGCGCCGCGGATCGCGGGATGGTGCTGATAGTCCTCGAGGACGAAGTCCTCGTACGTGTAGTCGAAGATCGACTCGGGCTTGCGGGTGATGCGCAGTGCAGGATACGGGTACGGCTCGCGGGTGAGCTGCTCGCGAACCTGGTCGAGGTGGTTGTCGTAGATGTGGCAGTCGCCGCCCGTCCACACGAAGTCACCGGGCTCGAGACCTGCCTGCTGCGCGATCATGAGCGTGAGCAGCGCGTACGAGGCGATGTTGAAGGGCACCCCGAGGAAGAGGTCGGCGCTGCGCTGATACAGCTGGCACGAGAGCTTGCCGTCGGCGACGTAGAACTGGAACAGCGCATGGCAGGGTGCCAGCGCCATATCGGGGATGTCGGCGGGGTTCCACGCCGACACGATCAGGCGGCGGGAGTCGGGGTTCGAGCGGATCTGGTCGAGCACCTGCGAGATCTGGTCGATCTGCTCGCCCGACGGGGTCGGCCACGAGCGCCACTGCACTCCGTAGACGGGCCCCAGCTCTCCCTCGGCATCCGCCCACTCGTCCCAGATGGTGACGCCGTTCTCCTGCAGCCACCGGACGTTCGACTCGCCGCGGAGGAACCACAGCAGCTCGTAGGCGATCGACTTGAAGTGCACGCGCTTGGTCGTGATGAGGGGGAAGCCCTGTGACAGGTCGAAGCGGATCTGACGCCCGAACGAGCTCGTGGTGCCGGTTCCCGTGCGGTCCGATTTGTGCGTGCCGTGCTCGAGCACATCGCGCAAAAGGTCCTCGTACGGGGTCGGGATCGGCGTCGTCACGGCTGCCACGATACCCGCGCCGGAGCAGGTGCGGGTCAGCCGTGACGGGATGTCATCTTCCGCCATTGCGCCCAGCTCGCGTCCGAAAGGGGTTAGCCTGATCTGCTGTGACCCTGGTCGGTGCTCTGATCGCCCTCGCCGCGCTGCTCGCGGCGACGGTGGCCCTCGGCGTCCTGCTCAACTGGAGCCAGTCCCGGCCGCGCCGCGACATCGCGCACGAAGTGGTCGAACCGCACCGGCTCGGTGCGGACGCACTGGGCGAGTCCGCGACGCTCCTGCAGTTCAGCACCGAGATGTGCGCCCGCTGCCCGGGGGTGCACCGCACGCTGTCGGCGATCGCCGACGACCACCCGGGTGTGCGCCACCTCGACATCGACCTGACGCACCGCCCCGACATCGCGAAGCACTTCCATGTGCTGCAGACGCCGACCACCCTCGTGCTCGATCGCCACGGTGTCGTCCAGACCCGATTCGGGGGGATCCCGAGCCGCGATGTGCTGGAGCTGGAGCTCAATCGCCTCACCGCCGAGAACGCGAATGTCTGACTCCGCCGGATCCGCGCGGCGCGGCATCGACCCGCGCGGACCCCGCTTCGCCGCGGCCATCACGTCGGTGCTGCTGCTGATCGTGGTGTTCCTCGGACTCACCGGGCTCTCGACGGCGCACCTCTACACCGTGCCATTCGGGTGGTTCGGTGAGGTCGATTTCGCGTTCGTCGCGGGCGGGACGCCCTGGCTGATCACGTTCGCCAGCCCGCTCCAGCGCTTCCTCGACCCCGCATTCCTGCTCCTGCTCGTGGCTGCGCTGCTGTTCCTGTGGGGCGTCCTCTCCCCGCGCACCGCGCCGTGGGGCGTGCTGTACCGCAAGGCCGTCGCACCACGCCTGGCTCCTCCGACCGAGCTCGAGGATCCGCGTCCGCCCCGCTTCGCCCAGGGCGTGGGCCTCTTCGTCGCCGTCGTGGGCCTTGTCCTCCACCTGGCAGGGGTCCCCTGGGCGCTGACCATCGCCGCGGCCGCCGCGTTCGTGGCGGCCTTCCTCAACGCCGTCTTCGGATTGTGCCTGGGGTGCCAGCTCTATCTGCTCCTGCAGCGAGCCGGCACCGTCGGCCGGGCGCGCCCGCGCTCGGCGTGATCGACGTCTCGAGCACTGTCAACCCGTCGCGCCGCGGCATCCGTCGCCGTTAGGCTGACCGCGAAGCGCCCGGTGGTCGGGCGCACCACGATCGAGGAGGCCCCCATGACCGTCACGAGCGAAGCCACTACCGCCTGGAAGGGCGGCCTTGTCGACGGATCGGGCGAGGTGACGTTCGTGTCGTCGGGGCTGGGCACCTTCGACGTCAACTGGAAGGCTCGCAGCGAGGGGTCGACCACGGTCACGACGCCCGAAGAGCTCATCGCCGCCGCGCACTCGTCGTGCTTCAGCATGGCGCTTTCGCTCGCGCTCGCCGAGAACGGCACGCCCCCGGAGTCCATCGACACGACCGCGTCGGTGACCTTCAAGCCCGGCACCGGCATCACCGGCAGCCACCTCAACGTCAACGCCGTCGTGCCGGGACTCGAGCCCGAGGACTTCGAGCGCATCGCCCAGGGCGCCAAGACCGGATGCCCCGTCTCGCAGGCCCTCGCGGGCATCGAGATCACGCTCGAGGCGACGCTTGCCTGAACCCGGAGCGGATGCCGTCCGCCGCATCGTCGTGGCGGGGGCATCCGGTCTGATCGGGCGCGCCCTGGTCGACAGCCTCCGCGCGGACGGCGTGCAGGTCACGAGGCTCGTGCGCCGTCCCGCGGAATCCCCGGACGAGGTCGAGTGGCTCACCGACGACCGTCCGCTGGACCCGGGCGTTCTCGCCGGGGCCGAGGCCGTCGTGGGGCTGAGCGGGGCGAGCATCGGGCGCTTCCCGTGGACGCCCGCCTACAAGAACACCCTGCTGTGGTCGCGCATCACACCGACGCAGGCTCTCGCGCGCGCCGTCCGGCAGATGGCGACGGATGCCCCGGCCTTCCTGTCCGCGTCGGCTGTGGGCTACTACGGGTCGGCGCCGGGCATACGGCTCACCGAACGGTCGGAGCGCGGCGAGACCTTCCTCGCCGATCTGTGCGGTGAGTGGGAAGGGGCGGCGCGAGCCGCCGGCGATCACGCGCGCGTCGCACTGCTGCGCACGGCGCCGGTGGTCCATCGCGACGGCGTGCTGGCTCCCCTGCTCCTCCTGACGAAGACGGGGCTCAGCGGCCCCATCGGCCGAGGCACGCAGGCGTGGCCATGGATCTCGCTCGAGGACGAGGTGCGTGCGATCCGCCACGTCATCGACGCAGGGCTGGACGGCCCGGTCAATCTCAGCGGACCCACGCGCGCCACGGCGAACGACCTCGGGTTCGCTCTCGCGGTGCGGATGAACCGGCCGTTCCTCGTGAGGGCGCCGGAGTGGGGCATGAGGCTGGTGCTCGGCCGCGACGCGACCGAGGCGATCCTCACCGCCGACATGCACGTCGCGCCCGACGTGCTCGAAGGCAGCGGCTTCGCCTTCCACCATGCCACGATCGAGGCTGCCGTCGCCGCCGCGGTGCCCGCGGCATCCTGATCCTCGCCCGCGTCAGCGTTCGGGGTCGGCGCGTTCGAGCCGGATCGCGGTGCGCACGGCCTCGCGGGCACGTCGCCGGTCGCCTGCCGCGTCGTACGCGAGACCCAGTCGATACCAGGCACGCCAGTCGTCCGGATGCGATTCGACATCGGCCCGGTATGCCGGGAACACCGCATCCCCGTCGGCGCGCGCGACACGGCCGCTCGGCAGCAGCGTCACCTCGTCCTGCGGCAGCGCACCGTCCGCCTCCAGCCGGCGGCCCAGCTGCTGCGCCCTCACGCCGAACCACAGTTCGCGCCCCAGTGCCCACACGGCGATGACCGGCAGCACCACCAGCGCGATACCGAGGCCGACGCCCACCGGATCGCCGCTCACCAGCAGCAGCCACGCCCGCTGACCGACCAGTGCGATGTACAGCGCGAGCAGCACCGCCATGACGGCGACGCCGATGCGTGCGCTCATGCGCTCGTGGTCCGGGCGACCTGACCCGGCACGCCTCCCTCATCGACCGGCGGCTGAGGGGCCGGCGTCCGCGCACCGCGGCCGATGCCGATGTCGATCAGGCTGTCGAGGCCGACGACGACCCCGCGCGCACCGCGGGCGGCGCCGAGGGCGAGACGGATGCCGGGGGCATAGGCGAGTGCGGGCTCCACGGTGTCGTGGACGATCGTGAGCGACTCCCCCGCACCGGACAGGATCGTCTCCTGCCGCGCCACGACACCCGGTCTGCGCAGCGAGTGGACGGGCACACTGGCCACCTGCTGGCCCCGGGCACGCTGATCCACGTGGGGAGACTCGACCGGACCGACGGCTTCGCGCGCCGCGGCGATCAGCTCCGCGGTGCGGACGGCCGTGCCGCTGGGCGAGTCGATCTTCGTCTCGCGATGCGCTTCGACGATCTCGATCGACGGGAAGAAGGGCGCGGCCGCGGCCGCGAGCGCCGAGCCGAGCACCGAGCCCAGCGAGAAGTTCGGGATGAAGACGGCGCCGGTGCCGGCGGCCTCGACGAGCGGCCGGATGAGCGCGATGCGCTCGGAGGACCAACCGGAAGTGCCCACCAGCACATTGATCCCCCGCTCGATGGCGGCGCGCACGACGTCGATCGAGACCGCCGGAGTCGAAGCGTCGACCACCAGGTCCGCCCCCGCCAGCTCGGACAGCTCGGAACGGGACGACAGCACGGCCCCGATCTCGTACCCTGGCTCGGCCTCCACCACGTCGCGGATGATACCGCCGAGCTTGCCGGTGCCGCCCACGATGGCCACGCGCGTCGTCATGGCCTCCATCCTAGGCGGGCACCGACGACCGGCCCGGAGGGCGGCCGCGTCTACGCTGGTCGTGTGGTGACCCTGCGCCCCTCCCCCGTCGACGCCGCCGATGCCCACGAGCTCCTCGCGGAGTACTTCCGCTCGAGGACCCAGGGCTTCGCCGAGATCGACGTCTCATACACGACGACGTTCCCCGATCCCAGCGCGTTCGAGCCGCCGCGCGGCGTGTTCATCGTGCTGGACGACGACGAAGGCACGGCGGTCGGCTGCGGAGGCATCCGTCGACTGCCACCCGGACCGCACGGAACGCGCTATGAGGTCAAGCACCTCTATCTGCGCCCGCAGACACGCGGGCGGGGCTGGGGACGGCTGGTCATGGACGAACTCGAGTCCCGCGCGCGGGAGCTCGGCGCGCGCGAACTCGTGCTCGACACACACCACTCCCTCGAGGCGGCCGCCGCCCTGTACGCCCGAACGGGGTTCGTGACGATCCCCCGCTACAACGACAACCCCAACGCGTCGCGCTGGTACAGCAAGGTGCTCGGCGAGGGCGGAGTGGAGCCGGCTCTGCCGTAACCGTGGTCAGCCGGCCCGAAGGGCGCTGACCGGCTCGATGCGGGCTGCCCGCCGCGCCGGGATCCCACCGGCGACCAGGCCGACGACGGCGCCCAGGAGCGCGCCGCCGATCGCGACCAGCGGATCGACGATCGGCGTCCATTGCTGCGCGAGCGAGACGCCCACCACGGCGATGACGCCGATGGATGCCCCGATCAGTCCGCCGAGGAGTCCGATCACGACGGATTCGACGACGAACTGCCCGGCGATCTGGCGACCGGTCGAGCCCAGGGCGCGGCGCAGGCCGATCTCGGGCGTGCGCTCCATCACGGTGAGCATCGTGACGTTCGCGATGCCCAGACCGCCGGCGAGCAGGACGATGCCCCCGAGGATCAGGAACACGACGTTCACGTCGGCCTGCACGCTGTCGCCGAGTTCCGAACGCGACGACGGGGCCGACACGTCGAATGAGTCCGGCGCGTCGGGAGCGAGGGCCACGACGGCCTGCTCTGCCACCTGCTGCCCGGCGCCCGGGGTGATCCGGATGAGCAGCTCTTCGGCCGCACCCAGCGCGATGTCCGCGCGGGCGGTCGACATCGGCACGACCACGGCGTCCAGCAGTTCGGCCCGTCGCTCGGCCTCATCGAAGATTCCGATGACGGCATACGCCAGCCCCGCGATGAAGATCGAGGGCTGACTGTCGACGCGGTTGATGCCGAGCCGTTCGGCCGCTCGCTCGCCGAGCACGGCCACCCGGTCGGCGCGCGCGTCGTGCCCAGTGTCGAACATGCGGCCGGTCGCCAGCCGCGCACCGGTGACCTCCAGCAGGTCGGCCGTCGATCCGAACAGCGGCGGCGGCGCCACCGCCGGCGCCGACGGGTCGTTGACCGGGACGGCGGTGATCGTCTCGGTGCCGAGGTCGGCCTCGCCGATCAGCGCGGCCGACTCGACACCGACCAGGAGCGCCACACGGTCTGCCGCGTCCCACGGCAGGCGCGAGGTCGCGACGCTCGCGCCGCTCGCCGTCTGCGCAGACGACGGCTCGATCACGACCTGCGTCGCGGCGACCGCGTCGAACTGGCGGGCGATCTGTCCGGCCGTCGTCTGGGCGAATCCGAGGGTCGCCACGAGCGCGCCGATGCCCAGGACAGTTCCGAGCACCGTCATCACCAGTCGCGCCGGTCGCGTCCCGATATCGGCGGTCGCCTCTGCCAGGAGATCGCCCATCGTGAAGCGATCGGCGCGCGGCACCTTCGTCACCAGCGGTGACCCCGGGGCAGCTTCGCCGGGCACAGGGTCTGCGGCATCCGGGGAGTCCGTGGGGACGGTCGCGTTCTCCTCGCCGATCGCGGTGGTCATGCGACCTCCTGCAGACGGCCGTCGGCGATCCGGATGCTGCGGCCCGCGCGGGCGGCGACGGCAGGGTCGTGCGTGATCACGACGAGCGTCAGTCCATTGGCGTTCAGCTCCTCGAACAGGTCGAGGACTCCTCCCGTCGTGTCACCGTCGAGGTTGCCGGTCGGCTCGTCTGCGAGCACCAGGCTCGGACGGCTCACCACCGCACGGGCGACCGCGACACGCTGCCGCTCACCGCCCGACAGCGTGCCGGGAAGGAAGTCGATCCGGTGCCCGAGGCCCACGCGCTCGAGCACCTCGCGCGCGCGGGGCTCGCGCTCGGCGCGCGCCACGCCGCTGTAGAGCATCGGCATCATCACGTTGTCCAGCACGCTCCGGCGCGCCAGCAGGTGGAAGGACTGGAACACGAATCCGATCCTGCGAGCACGGACGGCGGCGCGCTCGTCCTCTCCGAGCGCGCCGGTCAGATGCCCCTCGATCCGGTACTCGCCGACACTCGGCCGGTCGAGCAGCCCGAGGATGTTCAACATCGTGGATTTGCCCGATCCGCTCGGCCCCACGATCGAGACGTATTCCCCGGCGTCCACACGCAGAGACGCGCCCTTGAGCGCCTGCACCTCGGGCGGTCCGGGAAACGACCGTGTGACGTCGCGCAGTTCGATCAGCGGCGAAGTCATCGGCCCACCACGACGAGGTCACCCTCCTCGAGCTCGCCCGACTCGACCGGGCGCACCTCGACCGAGCCGTCCGCGGCGAGCCCGGTCTCGACGTCGACCAGTCGTGTCTCCGCCTGGTCTCCGTCGCGCGGATCGCCGTCGACCACTTCGACTCGGCTCTCTCCGCCGGGGCCGGCGGTGACCGCGGCGAGGGGCACGAACAGCACATCGCCCTCGGTCGCGCCGACAGGGATCGACACCCGCACGTTCGCGCCCTGCAGCTGCTGGATCTGCTCGGGTGTGAGCGGGTCAGGGGTGAAGCCGATCGTCCAGCGCCCGCTGGACTCCTCGCCCGGGGTCACCTCGGCGACCACGGCGCGGTGGCTCGAGCCGTCCGGCAGCTCGAACGACGCCTCGCCGCCGACCTGCAGCAGCGTCGCGTCCGCTTCGGCGGCCGAGCCGGTCAACTCGAGGGTGGCACCCGACACCGTCATCGCGACGCCCTGCAGGACCGAGCCACGGGCCGCGGTCACCGCATCCACGCGTCGCGGCAACGCAGCGAGGTAGAGCACCTCGCTCGAGGGCAGGAAGGGCAGCGCCTCTTCACGCGCACGCGTGAGCGCCTCCTGCGCCTGAGCTACCTGCGAGCGCGCGGCATCGACGGCGGCACGCTGTGCCCGCGTGTCCGGCGCGGCGGCGACTTCGTCCCGGCGGAGCTTCGCCAGAGCGAGGGCGTCCTCGAGATCCGCGACCACGAGCGGGTCCAGCGGCACCGCCATCCGTGCGGCGTCGAGCTGCCGCTGCGCGCTGGCCACCTGGTTGTCGGCCTCGCGCAGGGCCACCGCAGACGCGCCGCTGCCCGCACGGTTCAGCTCGTCATTGGCCGCGGCCAGGGACTGCTGCGCGGCGGTGACTCCTTCCGAGGCTGCCCGGACAGCCTCCTCGCCGCCCTCTGGCGGAGGCGGCGGGGCGTACCCCACGAGGTCGTAGAGCGCGGGCACCGCGGCGGCGGCCGCGGCGTCGAAGACGTCGGATGCCGGATCCCCGGCGTTGATGCCGACCGCGGCCATCGCCTGCTTGAACTGCACCACGTCCGGCCCCGACATCCCGAACCGCAGCGTGCGGTACGCGGGAAGGTCTCCCGGCAGAACGATGACCGGCCTGCCGGCGATCTCGAGGGCCACCGCCAGAGGGCCGAACTCGGCGCCGGCCTCGGGAACCCGGCCGGTCACGATCGCCGGCCCCGTGAGCGAGGAGGTGTCGAGGGTGATCTCGGCGGCGTCGGCGTAGCCCACCTCACCGCGGATGGTGACGTCGTTGCTCAGCTCGCCGAACTCGACCGGCACCGTGATCAGGCCGGGCTCGGGCGGCTCCGCCCGCGCCGATGCCTCGGCGGGCGAGACCACGAAGCGTCCGACCAGAAGCCCGACCACGAGGCTGGCCACGGCCACCGTCGCCACGATCCACAGTGCGCGGTTCCCGTCGAACACGCGACGCCAGCGCGTGAGCAGGCCTGCACGCGGCGGCGCAGGGGCGGCTTCGCCGCCGGCCTCGCCCTCAGCAGTGGTCGTCGCCGTCCCGAGGATCTCGTCGAAGCTCGCGTCGTGCTGCTCTTGCGATCCCGCCACGCTAGCGGCCCTGCTCCGCCGCGGCTTTCAGGGCGTCGAGGTCGGCCTTGTGGTCGGCGATGAACTCCTCCTCGAGCGCGAACTGGATGTCGAGCTGCACCTTGCGGTAGTCCGTCTCCTCGCGGCAGTCGAGATCGGCGAGCGCGACCTCGATCTCGCGCTCCCCGATCTCGGCGAGCTCCGGATCGTCCTCGACCCACTCGGTCTGGTTCTCGTAATAGGCGTTCAGCTCCTCGTTGAACTCCATCTGCGCATCCACCTGCGCGTCATAGCCGGGATGGCCGGCATCGGCCATGCAGGAGCTCCACGCGGCGTTGATCTCGTCGAACGCGTTGGATTCCTGGGTCTTGGTCCAGAACTCCTCCATCGCCTTCATGAGGGGCTCGAACTCGTCGGCCATGGCGGGATTCTTCTGCTCGACCTCGTGCTGGGCCCAGCCGTAGCATCCGGCCTGCTCCCAGTCGTATTCGTACGAGCCGTCCTCGTTCATCTGGTCCTCGGGCATGGGCGGGCCGTGGAGAGTCTCGTAGAACGCCGTCTGCTCGGACTCAGGAAGGCTCATGACGTAGTCCTGGTTGGGATCCACCCACTCCTCCTGGTCGGTCGGCGGCTCCTCGCTCATCGGCGAATTGATCATCCCGTAGCCGTACTGGGCCACCCACTCGCGGTCGTCGGGCTTCCACGCGTCGTCGGTACCGAACGACATCGACGAGCCCCCGGTGTTGGGGATGTACTCGAAGCCCTCGTCCGACATGCACTCCGCCACGAGCTCCTCGCGCTCCGCGTTCTCCTTCTCGAAGCGCTCGCGCTGCTCGTCCTCGGAGAGATCACCGCCCCACACCGCCGACATGTACTCGTTCAGCGGCGAGTCCTCGGGCTTCGGGGCGCCGGAGCCCGACGGGCCGGAACAGGCGGCTAGCGTCACCACCAGGCCGGTGGCGAGGACGAGGGCGAGGGGCGTGCGTGTGCGCATGGCGGCTCCATAGGGGGAGGTCGAGCTGCTGAGTGGGGTGCGGCGGCGCAGCCCCGTCACTCGTTTATGTCGGAACCTCCCGACGTCCTGACAGCGCCCGAGGCGACCGTTGCACAACCGTTACATCCGGCCGGCGGGCCGCGTCAGACGGGATAGACCTCGGGAAGCCCGGTGCGCATCTCGACGGGCAGGTGAGACATGTCGTTGTGGGACAGCATCGTCCACGGGCGTCCTTGCTTCTGCGCGATCACCGTCAGGCCGCAGTGCGCCTGGTTGAGGGTCATCCAGCGCCATTCGGGGGCCTGCAGCACCTCGCGCACGAACCATGCGATCACGAAGTTGTGCGTGATGACCAGCTCGTGCACCTCGCCGCGCTTGCGCACCAGGAACTCGCTCACCGCATCGGACATCTGCGCCCGCCCGGCCTCGACCTCGGCCTCGGTCACTGACCCGAAGAACGGCTCGAACACCGACGGAGTCTCGTCGGTCATCCCCGTCGGCACGCAGTCGAACAGCAGGGCTGACGGTTCCGGCGCAAGCGACGGCATCCGCTCCGACACCGCTCGCGCCGTCTCGCTCGCCCTCTCGAGGGGAGAGTGCCACACCGCATCGAACGGCACCCCGGACAGTCGGTCCGCCAGGAGTGCGGCCTGACGACGGCCACGCGGCGAGAGTGGTCCGTCGACCAGTCCATGCTCGGCGTTCTGATGCTCGCCATGTCGCACGAGGTAGATGTAGTGCGTCACGCAGCTCACTCCGTCGGGGTCGCGTGCCCGGACGGGGCACCGCTTTCCACCCTACGTCACCGACGGATGCCGCTCCCGGGGCTTGTGGAGAGGTCGGCGCGTCGCAGCCTATTCCGACGCGCGGGCGATGTCCGACAGCTGGGCGCGGCTGAGCCGGACCCCCACCCCCTGCACGAGCTCCTCGACGTGCTGGGGGGCATAGGCGTTGACGATCGGGGCCGTCACGAGCTTCTGCGACAGCAGCCACGCGACGGCGACGGCTGCGTCGGGCACACCCAGCTCGGTGCCCACGGTGTCGAGAGCGCGCAGCGTCCGGCTGCCGCGACGGTTGAGATTCGCGGCCAGCTGGGCACCCCGCACCGACAGCGATCCGCGGAGGCGCGTGCGCTGCCTGCCGGCGAGGAATCCGTGCTCGAGCGCGTGAGAGGGCGTCACTGCCATGCCCTGCGCTCCGGCGACCAGGCGCAGGTCAGCGTCGAACTCGTGACGCCGCAGCACGTTGAACGGGACATCCAGGACCGTGATGCGCGGATACCCCGCGGAGGCGAGGATGCGGGCCTCGACCAGCTGCGCGGCCGTGTAGCCCATTGCGCCGATGGCGGCGACCTTTCCCGACTCGACCAGCCACTCCGCGGTCGCCAGGGTGTCCTCGAGCGCGGTCGTCGAGTCGGTCGACGCGTCCAGCGACAGGACGTCGATGCGATCGGTGCGCAGCCGTGCGAGCGAGGCCTCGACCGAGCGGATCAGGTTGACCGGGCCGAGTCCGGGGTTGTCGGCATGCCCGCCGACCCGCACCGCGAGCACCACATCGTCACGCAGGCCACGTGAGTGCAGCCATTGACCGATGATGTGCTCGCTGCGGCCGCCCGAGAAGCTGTCGGAGGTGTGGACGGCGTTCCCGCCCAGCTCGGCGTACGCGTCGAGGATCGCATGGCTCGACTCGAGGTCGACGTTCCAGCCGAATTCCGCTCCGCCGAGGATCAGCGGGAAGACCTCGACGCCGCTCTCGCCGAGCGGCACGCGCACATTGCTGCCGACGGACGGACCCTGCACGGGGATGGGTGCCGAGGGGTGCACCCCGGGTGCGGCCGGGCCGATGGCATCCGGGCTCGTCGGCGGGAGCGTCGAGTCAACGCCGAAGTACGCCATGTGCCACCCCCTCACGAAGCCCGGTGGGAGTCTTCGTGGTCACTGTGTCCGCACCCCCCGGCGCGTACTTCGAGGGTAGGGCAGTCCGGACACCCGGCCGCGCACCGGGGCGAACTGTCGATAAACATTACATAACGGTTTCATCACGACAGGGAGTCGCGCAGCGGGTTGTCCTCCGTTCGGCGGACGACAGCAGGCCCTCTGCCCAGACGGCGGATGCCCGCCCCACTCCGCGAGGGAGCAGGACGGGCATCCGGACAGGCGATCAGGCCGCGATGTGACTCAGCCCTCTGCGGGAGCCTCCGGACCCGGGTTGGCCGCGTCGCGACCCTCCTGGTCGGCGGGCTCTTCGAGCACCGGCTCGAGAGACAGCTTGCCGCGGTCATCGATCTTGGTGATCTTGACGAGGAGCTTCTGACCGACCGACAGGACGTCGTCGACATTCTCGACGCGCTTGCCGCCCGCGAGCTTGCGGACCTCGGTCACGTGCAGGAGCCCGTCCTTGCCCGGCAGCAGCGACACGAACGCGCCGAAGGTCGCGATCTTCACGACGGTGCCGAGGAACTGCTCGCCGACCTCCGGGTTCGTCGGGTTGGCGATCGCGTTCACCTGGGCGCGCGCGGCCTCCGCCGAGGGACCATCGGTCGCGCCGATGTAGACGGTGCCGTCCTCCTCGATGGAGATCTGCGCGCCGGTCTCGTCCTGGATGGCGTTGATCGTCTTGCCCTTGGGTCCGATCAGCTCGCCGATCTTGTCGACCGGGATCTGGACGCTGATCACGCGCGGAGCGGTCGGCGCCATCTCGTCGGGACCGTCGATCGCGGCGTTCAGCACGCCGAGGATCGTCAGACGCGCCTCGTGTGCCTGCTGCAGTGCGGCGGTGAGCACCGACGACGGGATGCCGTCGAGCTTGGTGTCGAGCTGGATGGCGGTGACGAACTCGCTCGTGCCGGCGACCTTGAAGTCCATGTCGCCGAGCGCGTCCTCGGCGCCGAGGATGTCGGTCAGCGCGGCGTAGCGCGTCTGACCGTCGACCTCGTCCGACACCAGGCCCATCGCGATACCCGCGACCGGCGCGCGCAGCGGCACGCCGGCGTTGAGGAGCGAGAGCGTGGACGCGCAGACCGAGCCCATCGACGTCGAGCCGTTGGAGCCGAGAGCCTCGGACACCTGACGGATCGCGTAGGGGAACTCCTCGCGGCTGGGCAGCACCGGCACGAGCGCGCGCTCGGCCAGGAAGCCGTGCCCGATCTCGCGACGCTTGGGGCTGCCCACACGGCCGGTCTCACCGGTCGAGTAGGGCGGGAAGTTGTAGTGGTGCATGTAGCGCTTGTGCGTGACAGGCGACAGCGAGTCGATCTGCTGCTCCATCTTGAGCATGTTCAGCGTGGTGACGCCCAGGATCTGGGTCTCGCCGCGCTGGAAGATCGCCGATCCGTGGACGCGCGGGATGACCTGCACCTCGGCGTCGAGCGGACGGATGTCGGCAAGGCCACGACCGTCCATGCGAACGCCCTCGGCGAGGATGCGACCGCGCACGATCTTCTTCGTCACCGACTTGTAGGCGGCGGAGAACTCGAGCGTCGCGACGGCCGGCAGCTCACCGGACTCGACGGCGGCGAGAAGCTCGGCCTTGACGGCGTCCTTCAGCTCGTCGTCGGCGTTCTGGCGGGCCAGCTTGTCGGCGATCTGGTAGATCGGGACGAGCTTGTCGTAGGCGCGGTGCGCGACGAAGTCGTAGGTCTCCTGGCTGTAGGGCAGGAAGACCGGGAACTCCTTGATCTCCTTCGCAGCGGTGTTCGCCACGACGTTCTGCGCCGCGACGAGCTGCTTGATGAAGGGCTTCGAGGCCTCGAGGCCCTCGGCCACGACCTGCTCGTTCGGCTTGGTGGCGCCGCCCTTGATGAGGTTCCACGAACCCTCGGTGGCTTCGGCCTCGACCATCATGATCGCGACATCCTCGTTGCCGTCGGCGTCGGTGATGACGCGGCCGGCGACGATGAGGTCGAAGACGGCCTCCTCGAGCTGGGTGACGGTCGGGAACGCGATCCACTGGTCGGCGTTCTCGCCGTGGCCCGGGATGAGCGCGAGACGGACGCCCGCGATCGGACCCGAGAAGGGCAGCCCCGAGATCTGGGTCGACAGGGATGCCGCGTTGATCGCGAGCGCGTCGTAGAACTCGCCGGGTGCGATCGAGAGCACCGTGACGACGATCTGCACCTCGTTGCGGAGGCCCTCGACGAACGACGGGCGCAGCGGGCGGTCGATGAGACGGCAGACCAGGATCGCCTCGGTGGAGGGGCGGCCCTCGCGGCGGAAGAACGAGCCGGGGATCTTGCCCGCGGCGTACGAGCGCTCTTCGACGTCGACGGTCAGCGGGAAGAAGTCGAAGCCCTCGCGCGGGTGCTTGCCCGCGCTGGTGGCCGAGAGGAGCATCGTCTCCTCGTCGAGGTACGCGGCGACGGCACCCTGTGCCTGCTGCGCGAGTCGCCCGGTTTCGAACCGGACGGTGCGGGTGCCGAAGCGTCCGTTGTCGAGGACGGCTTCGGCGGCGGTGATTTCAGGACCTTCCAAGAGGTCTCTCCTTCTTTGTTTAGGCTCGCACGCGCGTATCGCGCACGAGCTTGTGCGAAGGAGCAGGAACAGGCAGATGTCGGCGCGCGGCATGTCCGCGGGATTCGCCAGCGCTGGTCACCAGTAGAAGACCACCCGCCGCATCGCGTCGAGGAATCCACCACAGGGGACCAGCTAGCTGCCGGCCTGCTCCGTTGCTCATATGGAATTGAGCGGATGCCCAGAGGGCAACCCGAGTCAGCTTATCAGCGGGAGCCTGAATCCCGGCATCCCTGGCGGCGGTCGGATGCCGCACCTAGGGTTGGAGCATGAGCACCGACGACAAGCCGGCGAGCGCGGCATCCGACGAGATGAAGCGCAAGTTCAAGGAAGCCCTCGACAAGAAGAATGCCCAGCGCCGCGAGGGCGAGGCCCACCTGGATGCGGACTCGGGGATCCACGGCACCCACGGGGCCGTCACCAAGCGCGAGTTCCGGCGCAAGAGCGGGTAGGGACGGGGCGACACGATGAGCGACTTCAGGGAGCGGATCCCGGACGACGAACGCGACGTCCCGCTCGATGACGACGTGGAGTTCGAGACTCCGCCTCCGACGCTCGACCCGATGGAGTCCATCGAGGCCGAGGCCGAGGCCGACGATGTCATCGAGCATGAACGGGACGCCGCGATCGAGGCCGGCGAGATCGACCCCGAGGGCTGACGGCCCGCTACCGCCCATGCAGCTCGGGGCCCCGCCGCGCGGCGGGGCCCCGAGCTGTCCTCAGCGGCTGAGCGACTCAGCGGCTGAGCAGCGCTGCACGCTCGCGTGCCCGTCGCTCCTTCTCTCCTGCTTCGGCGACCGCAGCCTCTTCGAGGCCCTGCACCCCGACGGCATCCGGCGCATGCGACATGCCGTCATGGTCGTCACCGGCCAGCGTCGTCTCGTCGAACGGCAGGTCCCCGGCCAGCACGCTGCGTGCCCGGGCCGCGTCGAACTCCTTCGTCCACGAGCCGATCAGCACGGTCGCGACGGCATTGCCGGTGAAGTTGGTGACGGCTCTCCCCTCCGACATGAACCGGTCGATGCCGACGATGACGCCGACGCCGTTGACGAGGTCGGGCCGGTAGGCCTGCAAGCCTCCGGCGAGCGTGGCAAGACCCGCCCCGGTGACCCCCGCGGCACCCTTGGAGGCGACGATCATGAACACCAGCAGGCCGATCTGCTCGCCCAGCGACATCGGGGCACCCATGCCGCTCGCGATGAACAGCGAGGCCATCGTGAGGTAGATCGCAGTGCCGTCGAGGTTGAACGAGTAGCCGGTCGGGACGGTGATGCCCACGACGGGCTTGGAGACGCCGAGGTGCTCCATCTTGGCGATGAGGCGAGGCAGAGCCGACTCCGACGACGAGGTGCCCACGATCAGCAGGTACTCGCGTGCGAGGTACTTCACGAGAGCGAAGATGTTGATCCGCGTCACCGCCCACAGCAGGGTGCCCAGGACGCCGATGATGAAGATCAGGCACGTCAGATAGAACGCGACCATCAGGGTGCCCAGCGCCCAGATCGCGGCGATCCCGGTGTTGCCCACGACGGCCGCAATGGCACCGAAGGCGCCGAGCGGTGCCAGCCACAGGATCATGCCGAGGATGCGGAACACCAGCGCCTGCAGGTGCTTGACGGCGTTCATGACGGGCGCACCGCGATCGCCCATCTGCTGGAGCGCGAACCCCACGAGCAGCGCGATGAAGAGCACCTGCAGCACGCTCTCGCCCGTGAAGGCGGAGAAGAAGGTCGTCGGGATGATCCCGAGGAGGAACTCCTGGGTCGTCTTGGCCTCCGCGGTCGACTCGTAGCTCGAGCCGGCCATGTCCAGTCCCTCGCCCGGGTGGAGCATGTTGCCGACGAACAGACCGATGGCCAGCGCGAACGTCGACATGACCATGAAGTACAGCAGCGCGAGACCGCCGATCTTGCCGACGGTGGCGGCCTTGGCGATCGACCCGACACCCACCACGATCGTGCAGAAGATGATCGGGGCGATCATCATCTTGATCAGGGCGACGAAGCCCTCGCCCAGCGGCTTGAGGGCGACGCCGACGTCGGGCCAGATCAGGCCGACGGCCGCACCGAGAACCACGGCGGCGATCACGGAGAGGTAGAGCCAGGTGTGCTTGTCCCATGCTCGCTTGCCGCGACGGAAGTTGAAGCCGGGAAGTGTGAACGAAGTCGTCCGGGTCGAGAGAGCCATCATCGCCTCCTAGGGGGTGAACAGTCGTTGTCCGGGTCGCACGAGCGGGTGCGACGTGAAGACAGCGTCCGTCGCCGCCGCAGGGCGGTCGACTTGTGGTCGTATTGGTCCCGCCGTTCAGGGCGCCGATGACGGCTCGAGGGTCGAGGATGGAGCCACGGCCATCAACGAGGAGTGCCATGTCGATGCGGACGAGCCCGGGCAGTGCGGCCTCGCGCGTGTTCCTCGTGGTCGCCGGATCGGTGGTGCTGCTGGTGGCCGTGCTTTCGACCGTCCTCGTTCTTGATGCCCAGCGTTCGGAGCGCTCCGAGGCCGAGGAGGTCACGCGTTCCGTCGCGACATCGCTGGCAGCGCTGCCGGAGGTCGCCGGAGCGCTCGGCGATCCGGATGCTTCGCAGCGACTGCAGCCGGTCGCGGCGGACGTGATGGAGGTCACCGCGCTCGACTTCGTGACGATCATGACCCCCGATGGCATCCGCGTCACGCACCGGTCGCCGTCCGAGATCGGCAAGCAGTACCTCGGCACGATCCCCGAGGCTCCGGCGGTGCTCACGGAGGAGTTCACCGGCACTCTCGGCCCTTCGGTGCGCACCATCGCGCCGGTGCACGACGACGGTCGCCTCGTCGGCTGGGTGTCGGTCGGGCTCACCCTCGGCAGCATCTCTTCGCAGCTGCTGCCACGACTGCCGTTCGTCGTGTCGATCGCGCTGGCCTTGCTCGGCGCCGGCGTCGTTGGTGCTCTGCTCGCCCGGCGCACCACCCGCCGGGTCGCGGGCGATCTGCCCGCAGGCTCGATCCGCGACGCCGTCGCCTCGTACGAGTCGGTTCGCACGCTCGGCGAGGCGCTGCGCGCCCAGACGCATGAGCACGGCAATCGCATGCACACGGCGGTGTCTCTCCTCGAGCTCGGCAGGACGGGTGAGGCGATCGAGATCCTCACCGAGACATCGCGGCAGAGCCAGGAGCTGGTCGATCAGGTCGCCGCTCGCCGCGACGGCGACCCGACCGTCGGCGCGCTGCTGCTCGGCAAGGCCGCACAGGCGCGGGAGCGCGGGATCCAGTGGTCGGCCGAGATCGATCCGGCCGCACCGCGCAGCTCGCTCCCGCCGATGGACGCCGTCTCGGTGGTCGGCAACCTGATCGACAATGCGATGGATGCCGCAGCCGTCGGCGGAACGCCACGCTGGGTGCGCGTCGTGTTCGCTCGGGTGCCCGGCTCCCCCGCGCTGCGCGTCGAGGTGTCCGACAGCGGCGCAGGCATCGCCGACGACATCCGGGACCGGATCTGGGACCACGGCTTCTCGACCAAGCCGGCGGGCACGGAGGGCCGTGGCGTGGGGCTGGCGCTGGTGCGGTCGATCGTGACGGACGCCGGCGGCACCGTCGATGTGCGCCAGGATCCGACCGCCTTCGTCGTGACCCTGCCGGCGAGGCATCCGTGATCCGCGTCCTGCTGGTCGACGACGACGCGCTCACGCTCGAGCTGCACCGTGATTACCTCGCGCGGCTGGAGGGATTCGAGCTGGCGGGCGAATGCACGGGGGCCCGGGCCGCGATCGAGGCACTCCTCGCTGGCGCCGACCGGATCGACCTCGTCCTGCTGGACGTCACGATGCCCGACGGCACCGGGGTGGACGTACTGCGGCACGTGCGCGCCCGGGGCGCGACGGTCGATGTGATCGCGATCACCGGGGTCCGCGATGCCGAGGTGGTGCGCGGCATGGTCGCGCTCGGAGTCGCCCAGTACCTGGTCAAGCCGTTCACCTTCGCGGTGTTCCGCGAGCGGCTGGAGCAGTACCGCGAGTTCCGCCGCAGGGCGGACGAGTCCGCGGGCGCGCCCACGCAGGCCGAGATCGACGCGTTGCTCGGCGCATTGCGCCCGGCGACGCCGGTCCGGCTGCCCAAGGGCCTCGCGCCCGAGACCCTCGTCCTCGTCTCGGACGACGTTCGCAGCAACGGCCCCGTTTCGGCGGGTGAGACGGCGCAGCGACTCGGGATGTCGCGAGTCGCGGTGCGCCGGTACCTGGAGCACCTGACCACGGCGGGTCGCGTCATCCGCTCGCCTCGGTACGGCACCGGTGGCCGGCCCGAGTCGGAGTATCGGTGGAAGGCGGAATGAGCCGCGCCTCTTGCGCCGCCCGACGGTTCGACCTCAGGTGACTCTGGACCGTTCCCGCACGTCGCCTCGTCCGCCGATCTCGGCGTAGTCGTCGTGCTTGGGAAGCAGCCCGTCGCCGGCCGTGCGACCGCGCAGGCGGCGCCAGACCCAGGGCAAGGCGTCACGGCTCAGCCACGACCCCGCCGCCATCGGGTCGTCGTCGGCGTGCAGTGCCGCGTCCAGCCCCGCCAGCGCCTCGGCGTCGGGCACGCCGAGTGCCTCGGCGGCGCGATACGCCAGGAACCGGTGGCCTCGCGAACGCAGGTGCACCTTGTCGTCGGCCCACAGCTCGAGATCGCCGATCGCCGGCAGCGCATCGAGGTCGAGCAGGATCGCTCCGGTCGCGCCGGCGATGCGACGCAGCTCGGACGCGTAGACGGCGAACCGGCGCGCGAAGATCCGGGCCGCGCGCCGCCGCGGAAGGAACGGCGTCACGAGCAGCACGTCGATGCCGGCGGCGCGCAGCGCCCCAACCCCCTCCTCGAGAGCCGCCGCCAGTCGAATGGGGTCGGCCCGCCGGCCCACGAGGTCGTTCGCGCCGATCAGCACCGAGACGAGGTCCGGTCGCAGCGCGAGTGCGCGAGGCAGCTGCTCGTGCAGCACGTGCTCCACCCGGCGGCTGCGGACCGCGAGGTTCGCATACCGGAACGGCTCCCGCTCGTCGCGGGCGTGTGCGAGCAGTTGCGCCAGGCGGTCGGCCCAGCCCCGGTACTGTCCGGAAGGCATACGCGAGGCGTCGCAGAGCCCCTCGGTGAGCGAGTCCCCGAGCGCCACGTACCGGCTCCAGGGTCGCGGCTGCCCGGTGGCCGTCGCAGGCATCGCGGGCCGGGTCGCTCCGCGCTGCACCAGGGCGTCGTCGATGGGCCGCAGCATCCGCGCCTCTTCGTAGTGCTCGACCAGCCGACGGCAGACCGCGTCCCACGTGCGGTCGCGAACCGATTCCCGGGCAGCGGCGCCGAACGCCCGGCGCTTGCCGGCGTCGCCGGCCAGGTCGGCGACCCGCGCGCGCAGGTCACGGAGGTCGCCCGGACGGTACAGCCAGCCGTCGACGCTGGAGCGCACCAGGTCGAGCGGGCCGCCGGTGCCCGTCGCGACCACCGGCACCCCGCTGGCGAGAGCTTCCTGGATGGTCTGACCGAAGGTCTCGCTCTCACCCGGGTGGACGAACACATCGAAGCTCGCGAGGGCTTCGGCGAGCGCCGAGCCCGACAGGTGGCCGGTGAAGACCGCCTCGGGAAGAGCCGCTTCGAGCCCGGGCCGCGCGGGCCCGTCCCCGACGACCACGAGGCGCGTGCCCTCGATGCCCGCCAGCGCAGCCAGATCCGCGACCTGCTTCTCGGGCGCGAGGCGTCCCACGTATCCGACGAGGGTCTGCCCCGGTGCGACACGCGCCCGCCACGCGTCGCTGCGGCGCTCGGGGCCGAAGCGCTCGGTGTCGACTCCACGCCCCCAGCGGCGCAGCCGGTCGACGCCGAGCCCCTCCAGCTGCTGGAGCGACGCCGTCGAGGGCGCCAGCGTGAGCGTCGCGCGGCGGTGCAGGCGCGATACATGGCGCCCGACGAGGGCGGATGCCTGCGGCATCCCGTACTTCTGCGCGTACGCGATGACGTCGGTCTGGTAGACGGCGACCGCGGGGACCCGGAGTGCGTCGGCCGCGGCCAGTCCCTGCCAGCCGAGCACGAACGGCGAGGCGAGGTGGACCACGTCGGGCCGGAACTCGCGCAGGATCGCGGCGAGCCGAGCGGCCCGCGCGAACACGACGCGCACGTCGGGATACGAGGGCAGCGGCACCGAGCGCAGCAGTTCGGTGCGCGCCCCGTGCAGGTCGGCGGTGAACTCGCCCGCGCGGGGCGCGATCACCAGGGTCTCGTGGCCCTGGGCGGCGAGGTGGCGCAGGACGTGGAGCACCGACCCTGTCACCCCGTTCATGTGGGGCAGGAACGATTCGGCGAGCAGTGCGACTCTCACGCGACCAGCGTGACGGCCCGACAGGCGAGCGGATGCCACGAAACGACCCTGGTGACGAGAGTTCACCGGATGCACCGCTCCGCGTCACCGGAGAGGCTCCGTTCCGTCGCCGTTCACCCTGGCCCGCTAGGAAGGAGGCGTGATCGACGAGCTGCTGACACAGACGGCGCAGAGCCCGTGGGCGCTCCCGCTGCTGTTCGCGCTCGTCCTCGGCGACGCGTTCCTCGTGGTGGTGCCGGGCGAAGCCGCGGTGACCGCGTTCGGTGCTCTTGCCGTGTCGGGCGGTGAACCGCCGCTGGGCTGGGTGGTGGCGGTCGCGACGGTGGCCGCGGTGCTGGGCGACGCCGCCTGCTATCTCGTGGGACGCACCGTCGGCCTGCAGCGTTGGCGATGGATGCGGGCGGCCCGCGTGCAGTCGGCGTTCGCGTGGGCGCAGGCCCGGCTCGAGCGTCGCTCGGCTCTGGTGCTCTTCACCGCGCGGTTCATCCCCTTCGCGCGCCTCGCAGTGAACCTCACCGCGGGCGCGACCCGGATCCGTGCGCCGCGGTACCTCGCGGTGGCGGGACTCGCGGCGCTCGCGTGGGCGCTCTACCAGGCATTCATCGGCGCGGCCGTGGCGGCGATCGTGCCCGGCGGACCGGTCGTGGCCGTCGTCGTCTCGGTCGCTCTCGCGGTCGGGATCGGGCTCACCGTGGACGCGGTGCTGGCGCGCCGCATGCGCACACGGCGGACCGAATGACCGGCGGCGGCCAGGATGGAGTGGTGGCGGACATGACCTCGGCGGGATACGACGACGACTTTCTCGGCATCCGGGTTCCGCTCCCCCGGCCCGTCGCGGATCGTCCGGTGCGCGAACTGCCCTACCCGCGCTTCACCGTGCTGCTCGACCCGGCGCGCACGCTCGCCGCCGTCACCGGTGTGAACATCGACGGTGCTGCGCTGCGGGATGTGCCACGCACCGGCGAATGGCGGCTCGACACCAGACTGCCCGTGGGAGAGCAGGCCGGGCCCGAGCTCTATGCCGCGAACGACCTCGATCGCGGGCACCTCGTGCGACGGCGCGACCCGGGCTGGGGTGGCGCTGCCGAGGCGCGGGAAGCCACCGAGGCCACCTTCTTCTACACGAACGCGGCGCCGCAGGCGGCTGCGTTCAATCAGTCCAAGGAGCTGTGGCTCGGCCTCGAGGACCACGTGCTCCAGTACGCCGACGCGACCGCGCAGCGGGTCAGCGTCTTCACGGCGCCGATCCTCGCGAGCGAGGATCCGGTCTATCGCGGCGTGGCCATCCCGCGGCGCTTCTTCAAGGTCGCCGCGTGGACGGCTGCCGCCGGCGACCGGATGCCGCGGCTGGAGGCCGCCGGATTCATGCTGGATCAGTCCGAGCTCCTCGACCTTCGGCAGGGGGCGCTGGCCGTGCCGCGACTGGGCGCCTTCCGCACGTTCCAGGTGCCGGTCGCCGAGGTCGCCGACCTCGCAGGCCTCGAACTCGGCCCGCTCACGGCCGCCGATGTGCTCACCGCCCCCGCCGTGCGCGGCGAGGGCGGCTGGCGGCCGCTCCGCAGCCCGGAGGACGTGCAGTTGGGCTGAGCCGCCGGATCCGGCCTACTCCCCCGCGAGACCGCCGAGCAGGTGACCGAACGACCGGCCCTCGCCGAGGTAGTTCGCCGGATCGTAGGGATCGGCGTCCTCGACCGGCTGCCGCCGCACGATCGCCTCGGCGAGTTCGCGGGCTCCCCGCTCGATCCGCTCGCCGAGCGGGGCGACCTGGTCGGCGGTGGCGCCCCAGTCGCTCGATGCGGCGAAGACGCCCGTGGCGACCGGCTCAGCGTGCAGATAGGCGAACAGCGGGCGGATGGCGTAGTCGATGGCGAGCGAGTGTCGCGCGGTGCCGGCGTTCGCTCCGATCAGCACGGGCTTGCCGGTCAGGGCGTCCGGGTCGAGCACGTCGATGAAGGACTTGAACAGGCCGGAGTAGCTCGTCGAGAAGATCGGCGTGACCGCGATGACGGCGTCTGCCGACACCACGGCGTTGATCATCGACTCGAGCGCGGGCGGAGCGAACCCGGTGAGGAGGTTGTTCGTGATGTCGTGCGCGTAGTCGCGCAGCTCGAACACATCCACCTCGGTCTGGACGTCGTGCTCTGCGAGATGCTTCGCGGTCGCGGCGGCCAGCCGGTCCGCGAGCATGCGCGTCGAGGACGGGTTCGACAGGCCGGCGGAGATCACGGCGATGCGGCGTGGTACAGATGTCATGGCTTCGTCTCGTTTCGCCGGCTCAGCGGCCGGAGGTTCCGAGGCCGAATGCGGCGCCGGCCTTGGCCGGAGTGTCCTGGTACGGACTCTCGCCGACGAGGTTGTCGCCGCGGTTCGCGCCGGGAACGGCCTGGCGCGGGGCCTGGTCGCCGTACGCCGCCTTCACGAGGCTCGCGTGGGTCGGGGCATCCGGAACCTCCGCGGGGCGGTTCTTCTGCAGCTCGCGGCGCAGCACCGGCACCACTTCGCCACCCAGGATGTCGAGCTGCTCGAGCACCGTCTTCAGCGGCAGACCCGCGTGGTCGAGGAGGAACAGCTGACGCTGGTAGTCGCCGTAGGTCTCGCGCATCCCGGCGTAGCGGTCGATGACCTGCTGCGGCGAGCCGACCGTGAGCGGCGTCATCTCGCTGAAGTCCTCGAGCGAGGGGCCGTGGCCGTAGACGGGCGCGTTGTCGAAGTACGGGCGGAACTCGCGCACGGCGTCCTGCGAGTTGGCGCGCATGAACACCTGGCCGCCGAGGCCGACGATCGCCTGCTCGGGCGTGCCGTGCCCGTAGTGCGCGAAGCGCTGCCGGTAGAGGGTGATCAGCCGCTGGTAGTGCTCCTTGGGCCAGAAGATGTTGTTCGCGAAGAATCCGTCACCGTAGTAGGCGGCCTGCTCGGCGATCTCGGGGGTTCGGATCGAGCCGTGCCACACGAAGGGCGCGACGCCGTCGAGCGGACGCGGAGTCGAGGTGAAGCCCTGCAGCGGCGTGCGGAACTTGCCCTCCCAGTCCACGACGTCCTCACGCCACAGCCGGTGCAGCAGGTTGTAGCTCTCGATCGCGAGCGGCAGACCCTGGCGGATGTCCTTGCCGAACCACGGGTAGACCGGGCCGGTGTTGCCGCGCCCCAGCATCAGGTCTACGCGGCCGTCCGACAGGTGCTGCAGCATCGCGTAGTCCTCGGCGATCTTCACCGGGTCGTTCGTGGTGATGAGCGTGGTCGCCGTCGAGAGGATCAGACGTTCTGTCTGCGCGGCGATGTACGCGAGGGTGGTGGTGGGCGACGACGACCAGAACGGTGGGTTGTGGTGCTCGCCCAGCGCGAAGACGTCGAGCCCGACCTCCTCGGCGTGCTTGGCCACGGTGACGGCGGCACGGATCTTGTCCGCCTCGCTGGGTGTGGTGCCGGTTGTCGGGTCCTCGGTGATGTCGCTCACCGAGAAGATGCCGAACTGCATCTGAGGTGTGCTGTCGTTCACGATCGCTCCTCGCGTTTTCTATGCATGTGAATGTATCTCATGCAACGCGGCTGTGGTCAGGATATTCCGATCTCGTGCGGAAAGACCGAATCGCGGCCCTGGAACTCGAGGATCGCCGGGTTGAGCACGCGACCGTCGGAGACCTCCGTCGCGCGGCGGATCGTCTCGTTGCCGGCCCACGCGGCGGGCCCGCCCATCACGATCGGGATGAAGGAGTGCAGGGCCTCACTGATCTCCCAACTGGCCGAATTCCACAGGTAGGAGGGACTGTGGTCCACGCCGTAGTAGTCGATGGTCCCGCCGACGGTGAACATCGGGTCTGCGAACGACGTCGGCCGTGCCCACTCGAACCCCATCCCCTCGTCGCACGAGACGTCGACGATCAGGCTCCCGGGGCGGAACGCGCCCAGATCGGTTTCGCGCAGATAGAGGAGCGGGCGGTTCGGGTCCTGCAGGGTGCAGTTGACGACGATGTCGCTTTCGGCGAGGAAGGGCGCGAGAGGCACGCGGCCCTCGTCGGTGATCACTTCGCTGAGGTACGGCTCGTCGTCGTGGTCGAACTGGATGATGTGCGCGGCGTGGATGGGCGAGGCCACCGACGCCGTCCGCCGATTGGTGAGGACGCGGACATCGTGGACGCCGTGCGCGCGGAGTGCGGTGACGGCACCGCGAGCGGTCGCTCCGAAGCCGATGACGACCGCGGTGAGACGTCGGCCGTAGTCGCCCGTCGCACCGCACAGCTGCAGCGCGTGCAGGACCGAGCAGTAGCCCGCGAGCTCGTTGTTGATGTGGAACACATGCAGCCCGAACGTGCCGTCGCCGCCCCAATGGTTCATGGCCTCGAAGGCGATGACCGTCAGCCGCTTGTCGATCGCCAGCTGGGTCATCCGCTCGTCCTGGACGAGGTGCGGCCAACCCCACAGCACCTGGCCGTCGTGGAGATCGCGGAGATCCTCCAGCTGTGGCTTGGGCAGCAGCACGATGTCGGAAGCCGCGATGACGTCTTCACGCGACGCGATGCGTCCGACGAGCGGGCGGATCTGGTCGTCGGAGACGCCGAACCGCGCGCCGTACGCCTCTTCCACGATGATCCGGTCACGAAGGTCAGGCGGGAGGCGCTCGAAGTGGCCGGGGTGGATCGGAACGCGCCGTTCATCGGGTTTGCGCGACGTGCCGATGACGCCGAGGGTTGGTGCAGCAGCGGTCATGGTGGCCTCGTTCCGTGCGCAGGGCAGGAGCGTCCCCGGGCCCCTGACGCTACACCTTCATCCGTCGGTCCCCGCGCGCAGCACAACGGCCTCCCACGGTCGCAGCCAGACCGTGCTGTCCTCGACCTCCGGCGGATCGGCGTAGTTTCCCAGCACGAGCTCGGCTCGCGCGGCGTCCATTCCCGTGACGCCCACCTGCTGGGGCTCGCCAGAGAAGTTGCCCGCGACGAAGAGCGACGGCCCGTCGCCGGAGCGTGTGAAGGCGTACACGTGCGAATGGTCGGGCTCCACGAGGGCGAAGTCGCCCAAGCGCACCACCCGGTCCTCGTGACGGAGCTGGATGAGCCGTCGGTAGTGGTGGAAGACGGATGCCGGATCCGCACGCTCCGCCTCGGCGTTGACGCTCGTGTGGTTGGGGTTCACCCCGATCCAGGGCTCACCGGACGTGAAACCGGCTGAGGGCCCGGCATCCCATTGCACCGGCGTGCGGGCGTTGTCGCGACTCCCTGCTGCGAGCGCCTCGACGAGCTGTTCGTCGGTCAATCGCCCGTGGGCGCGGGACTCGGCCGCATACCGGATCGACTCGATGTCGCGATAGTCGGTCAGTTCGCCGAAATGCGCGTCGGTCATGCCGAGCTCTTCGCCCTGATAGACGTACGGCGTGCCGCGGTGAAGATGCAGGACGGTGGCGAGCATGGTGGCGGACTCCCGGCGATAGGCGCCGTCGTCGCCGAACCGCGACACGATGCGAGGCTGATCGTGGTTGCACCAGTAGAGCGCGTTCCACCCCGCGTCGAAGAGTCCCGCCTGCCACCGCGCCATCGTGGCCTTCAGCGCCCGCAGATCGAGCGGGCGCAGATCGAATCGGCCGCCGGGCCCGTGATCGAGGTGCATGTGCTCGAACGTGAACACCATGTCGAGCTCTCCGCGTGCGGGATCGGTGAACAGCCGCCCGTCCTCGACCGTCGCGCCCGGAGTCTCGCCGACGAGCAGCAGCGAATCCCGCCTTCCCTCGAACACCTCGCGATGCATCTCGTGGAGGAACTCGTGCAGGCGCGGCCCGTTCACGGTGTGGGCGCGGTTGTCGCCGTAGAGGCCGTCCCCGACCCCGTCGGCGAGCGACCCGTCGTCGCCGACCGTCTTCGAGATGAGGTTGATGACGTCCATGCGGAAGCCGTCGATGCCCCGGTCGAGCCACCAGCGCATCATGTCGTAGATCGCCGTCCGCACCTCGGGGTTCTCCCAGTTCAGGTCCGGCTGCTTGCGACTGAAGAGGTGCAGGTAATACTCGCCGGTGGTGCGGTCGAACTCCCAGGCCGGCCCCGAGAAGTACGACCCCCAGTTGGTCGACTCGGCCCCGGGAGATCCGGGCACCATGCCTTCGCGTGGGGGCCGCCACCAGTACCAGTCGCGCTTGGGGTTGTCCTTCGACGACCGCGACTCGATGAACCAGGGGTGCTCGTCGCTGGTGTGGTTGACGACGAGATCCATCACGACCTTGATGCCGCGCGCGTGGAGCGCCGAGACGACCTGGTCGAGGTCGGCGAGGGTGCCGAAGATCGGGTCGACGTCGCGGTAGTCGCTGATGTCGTAGCCGTTGTCGTCCTGCGGGCTGCGGTAGAGGGGCGAGAACCACACCACGTCCACTCCGAGCTCGACCAGATGGTCGATGCGCTGCAGCACGCCCCGCAGGTCGCCCACACCGTCGCCGTCCGAATCCTGGAACGAACGCGGATAGATCTGATAGACGACCGCGCCGGTCCACCATGCCGGCGGCTCGTTCGGACTCATGGCCGATCGCATCCCGACACCCTACTCCGCGGCCGCCGCACGCGCCCGGGCTAGCTTGCGTCGGCGAAAAGGCGCAGCATGTCGCGTGCCAGCTGGTGCGGGGCGGTCTCGCACGGCGCGTGACCTGTCGGATACGTCGCGACGCGCGCCCCGATGCGCGCCGCGTACTCGTCGTGCTGCGCCTGCGGCCACAGATCCTGCTCGCCGACCGCGATGAGCTTCGGAACATCGACGGCCGCCACCTCGTCTGCGATGTCGGGCATCGACATCATGAGCCCGACGACGTCGTCGATGCATGCCCGCTCGGTCACTGCCAGTCGTTCGCGCACGAACGCGATGCGCCCCGGTGGCGTGCGGTTGAGGTTGTAGCGGATGCCCCACAGGATCAGTCCCGCGGCCCGGTGCGGCGACATGTCGGAAATGGGCCCGATGTGCTTGACGCCGCGGAACACCTGACCCGTGGCGGGGGGTGCCGACATCAGCGTCAGGCTGCGGAACAGCTCGGGGCGCTCCACGACCGCGAGTTCGGTCACGAGCCCGGCGAAGCTGTAGCCCAGCACGTGCGCCGGCGTGCCGTCCTCGAGGATCGCGACGAGGTCGTCGACGAAGAGCCGGTAGTCGTACCGTTCCCGCGGCGGGTCCAGCTGAGCCGGCCCGGCCTGGACCGATTCCCAGTGCCCGGCCAGGTCGAACGACTCCACGCGGTAGCCCGCCGCCGCGAGCACCGGCATGAGGAGCACGAAGTCCTCCTTCGAGCCGGCGACACCGGGCATCAGCACGACCCGCGGCGCTTCGGGATCGCCCAGGCGCACGCGCGCCAGGGCGCCGCTGGGTGCGGCGAACGCGTCCCGCTCGGTGCCCGCCGGGAAGACGTGCCAGTCGATGTCGGGAATGGCCTGGTCGCGCTCCAGCGCGTCGTCGATCGTCGTCATCGCGCCGAAGAGACTATCGTCCCGCGCGCGCCCCCGAGCGCAGCAGGAGTCGGAATCGCCGGATTCGGGCGACGGGTTAGTCTGGTCTGCGCCGAGCGAGGGGGTGACGATGACCAGCAGCGCTCCGCCAGCGGCGGCGCCACCGACCGGTTCCGTTCCGCGAGCGCGGCGACGCACGCCGTTCTGGGACAACGCCCGCTTCGCCTGCATCGTCCTGGTCGTACTCGGTCACGCCGTGCAGCGCCTGACGTACGACTCCGATGTGGCGCTGGGCCTGTATCTGCTCGTCTACGCGTTCCACATGCCGGCGTTCGCGATCATCTCGGGGTACTTCTCCAAGTCCGAGTCGCCGACGAAGACGCAGATGGCTCGCGTCATCACCGACATCCTGGTGCCCTATGTGATCTTCGAGGGCCTGTGGACCCTCACGAAGTGGCTCGTCGAGGGCCGCGCGACCGCGAATCTCACCGAGCCGTCGTGGACGCTGTGGTTCCTGCTGGCGCTGGGCATCTTCCGGCTCGTGCTTCCCTACCTCGCGCTCTTGCGCTGGCCGCTGGTCTGGACGCTCGCGATCTCGATCGGGGCCGGCTACGTGCCGAACATCGACTCGACGTTCTCGCTGTCTCGCACCCTCGGTCTGCTGCCCTTCTTCGCGCTGGGCTGGTGGCTGCGAGAGCACCGCATCGTCGACCGCCTGAGGCTGCTCGACCAGCGCCCCTGGTGGGCGATCCCCGCCGGTCTCGGCCTGTTCCTGGTCGCAGGGTGGGCAGCCTGGTTCTTCGTCGACGGATGGCGCGAGATGAACCTGCGCGAATGGCTCTTCTACGACGACAACTACGCCGCGATCGGCGGCACGCAGTGGTGGGCCGGCGGCGTGCGGCTTGCCCTGATGGCGGTCGCGCTCGTCCTCTCGGCGGCCTTCTTCGCCCTCATTCCGCGCGGCGGCCACTGGTGGACGCACTTCGGGCGGTACACGATGTACGTCTACCTGCTGCACTCGTTCGTCCTATACCCGTTCCGGGAGAACGGGCTGCTGCGCCATGCCGAGCCCACCTGGATCTGGCTGCCGCTGGTGATCGTGCTGTCGGTGCTCATCGCGCTGGGCCTTGCGACCAAGCCGGTGCGCCGCATCTTCCGGCCTCTCATCGAGCCACGGCCGACGTGGCTCTTCGCCGATCGCACGCTGGCCTCTCGTGAGGGTCGTCGCAGCGATCCCACGGGCTCGCGGCGACCGCGCGAGCCAGACCGGATGCCGCGGCCAGACCCGCGTCAGAACGGCTGAGTCCGCGACCCTCCGGCCGCGCGCGTGTACACGTCGGCCAGGTGCAGCAGGTGCGGCACGAGCTCGGACGGCGAGTCGACGGTGAAGTCCATGCCGAGCATGCCGATGTAGGCCGCGATGGTCTCGAGGCTGTCGGCGCCGGTGACGAGGACCGAGGTCCGGTCGTCGACGGCCTCCACCACCCCGACCGTGGGGTTGATCCGGGCCACCACGCGATCGGCGGGCGCGTCGATGCGCAGCCGTGCGTGCACCTTCCAGCCGCTGGCGGCGATCGAGCGCAACGCGAAGGCGGTGTAGTCGCCGCCCGGGACGGGCACCGGCGCGAAGGACCGCCGGGTCGGCATGCGCGGTTCGACCCAGTCGAGGCGGAAGGTCTCCCACTCCCCGTCGTCGGGGTCGCGAGCGACCAGATACCAGCGGCGCTGCCAGCTGAGCACACGATAGGGCTCCACGCGCCGCGGCTGTCCGCGATAGTCGAAGCGCAGCCACTCGGCGTCGCGCACCGCCTGCGCGACGGCCCCCAGTGTGCGGGAGTCCACTTCGGGATCCGGCGCGTCGGTGCCCACGTTCTCGGGCGCGCGGTCCACGGTTGCGGCGACGGCGTCGACGGTCGCCCGAAGCCGCGCGGGCAGCACCTGCAGCAGCTTCGTGAGTGCGCGGGCTCCGGCATCCGCGATCCCCATCACCCCCGGCGCGACACGCAGTCCGATCGCGACCGCCACCGCCTCATCGTCCTCGAGCAGGAGCGGCGGCATCTTTCCGCCGGCGCCCAGCCGGTACGAGCCCGCGCGGCCCCGCGTCGCATCGACCGGATACCCCAGGGAGCGGAGGCGCTCGACGTCGTTGCGGATCGTGCGCGCCGAGACGCCGAGCCGTCCGGCGAGCTCCGGGCCGGTCCAGTCCGCGCGCGTCTGGAGCAGACCCAGGAGCGCCAGCATTCGCGCCGACGTGTCAGCCATGTGAGACCTCTCACGGATCGATATCAGGAAGGAAACGTGCCTATATAGACCGTAACGTCAGTGTCATGAGCAACGCAACCGCCTCCACCGCCATCCGCCCCTTCCGCGTCGAGATCGCACAGGCCGATCTGGACGACCTCCAAGCCCGCCTCGCTCGTACCCGCCTGCCCCAGCCGGCACCCGTCGACGACTGGGAGGCCGGCACCCCGACGTCCTACCTCCGCGACGCCGTCGCGCGGTGGCGCGACGGGTTCGACTGGCGCGCCGCCGAAGCCCGCATGAACGAGCACCCGCACTTCACCACCGAGATCGACGGACAGACGATCCACTTCGTCCACGTCACCTCGCCTCACCAGAACGCCACCCCGCTGCTGCTGGCCCACACCTATCCGGGCTCGTTCGCGGACTACCTGGATGTGATCGGCCCGCTCGTGGACCCGGTCGCGCACGGCGGCCGCGCAGAGGACGCGTTCGACGTGGTCATCCCCGACGCTCCCGGCTTCGGCTTCAGCCAGCCGGTCACCGAAGCCGGCTGGACCACGGCCCGCGTCGCCGCCGCGTACGACACCCTCATGCGCCGTCTCGGCTACGAGTCCTACGGGATCCACGGCAGCGACAACGGCGCCATGGTCGCGCGCGAGCTCGGACTGCTCGACCCCGACGGCTTCCTCGGACTGCACGTGCTGCAGCTGTTCTCGTTCCCGTCGGGCGACCCCGCCGAGTTCGAGAAGCTCGAGCCGCAGGACTACGCGGGGCTCGAGCACATGCAGTGGTTCCAGTCCGTCGGCGGCTACAACACGATGAACGCCTCCCGGCCGCAGACCATCGCGGCCGGCCTGTCGGACTCCCCCGTCGGGCTGCTCGCCTACTCCGAACTGTTCAACTCGTTCGGCAACGGCACCAGCCTGGTGCCACTGGACGCCATCCTCACCGAGGTGAGCGTCGCGTGGTTCGCCAACGCGTCGGCCGGGATGTCGAGGGCGTATCGCGAGAACGCCCTCGCCGAAGCCGAACCGCGCGTGAGCACGGCACGCACCGGCGTCGCGGTGTTCGCCGACGACTTCCAGACGATCAAGGTCTTCGCCGAGCGCGACAACTCCCACATCGTGCACTGGAGCCGCTTCGAGCGGGGCGGTCACTACGCCGCGCTCGAAGTCCCCGAGGTCCTCGCCGGCGACATCCGGGCCTTCTTCGCCGACGCGTGACGGCCGCAGCGGCAGTGCCCGGGATCTCGTCCCGGGCACAGCCGCTTAACCCTGTGCAACAAAGGAGCGGATGCCGCGGCATCCGCCTACTCTCACCTCATGACCGACCTCAACCTGCCGATCCTCGACCTGTCGCAGCTCGATCAGGGGCCCGACGCCGCCGCGCGCTTCCGCGACGAGCTGCGAGCGGCCACCCACGACGTCGGATTCTTCTACCTCACCGGCACGGGGGTCACGCCGGCGCTCGAATCCCGCCTCCTCGGAGCGGCCCGGGACTTCTTCGCTCTTCCCGAGGCCGACAAGCTCGCCATCGAGAACGTCAAGAGCCCGCACTTCCGCGGCTACACCCGCGTCGGCGGCGAGCGCACGCAGGGCAAGGTGGACTGGCGTGAGCAGATCGACGTCGGGCCCGAGCGCGAGGCGGTCGACGACCCTGCGGCACCCGACTTCGCGCGGCTGATCGGGCCCAACCTGTGGCCCGCGGCGCAGCCCGAGCTGCGCGACGTCGTGTCGGAATGGCACGACCATCTCTCGGGTGTCGCCCGCAGGCTGCTGCGCGCGTGGGCGCTCTCGCTGGGCGCGCCCGAGACGTACTTCGACGAGCACTTCGGCGAGCCGTCGACCCTCATCAAGATCGTCCGCTATCCCGGCAAAGAGGACCCCACGCCGCAGCAAGGTGTCGGAGCGCACAAGGATTCCGGCGTTCTCACGCTGCTCTGGGTGGAGCCCGGGAAGGGCGGCCTGCAGGTGGAGCGCGACGGAGAATGGGTGGATGCACCGCCGGTTCCCGGCGCATTCGTCGTGAACATCGGCGAACTTCTCGAGTACGCGACGCGGGGCTACCTCATCGCGACGAAGCACCGCGTGATCTCGCCGCGCTACCCCGACGACCGCATCTCTGTGCCGTTCTTCTTCAATCCCGCCCTTGACAAGCGGCTGCCTCTCATCGAGCTGCCCGCCGACCTCGCAGCCCATGCCCGCGGCGTCACGCAGGATCCCGCGAATCCCATCCACGCCTTGTACGGCGAGAACGCGCTCAAGTCCCGGCTGCGCGCGCACCCTGATGTGGCGGCGATCCACCACGCCGATCTCGTCGCCGCGCGGGCCGCGGCATCCTGATCCCGTTCCCTTCCTTGCACGGCCTTCCCGCCCGTTGCAAGGGGGTGCCCGCGGCGCGGCCTGCGGCATAGCGTGGGCGACATGAGCGACGTGACGATCTTCGCGCCGTCCCCGACGCTCACGGTGACGGTCGAGGAGCACGGCGGCGAGCCCGACATCCATGTGCACGCCGGCGGCCAGGGCGCCGTGGAGGGCGGAGTCGATGTGCTCAAGGGTCTCGACCCGGTGTCGCACGTGCCGCTCGGTTTCGCCACGCGCTGACCCGGCCCCGGCTCGTGCTCGGCGACGACATCGCGCGAAAACACTCGTCCGTCGCGCGACACGCCGGGGACGAGGCATCCCCATCGGCGAGTCCCCATCACCGACTGGTGTTTTGGCATCGGAGATGAGGATGACGGAAACGACGAGAGCCGCCCCACACCGTGGGGCGGCTCTCCAAGAAAGTTTTGCGCGATTGAACGCTAGTCGCGATGTGCCTTAGCGGCGCAGTCCGAGACGCTCGATCAGCGACCGGTAACGGTTGATGTCGATGTCCTGGAGGTAGCCGAGCAGACGACGGCGCTGACCCACGAGCAGGAACAGCCCACGACGCGAGTGGTGGTCGTGCTTGTGCTCCTTGAGGTGCTCGGTCAGGTCCTTGATGCGCTGCGTCAGCATCGCGACCTGCACCTCGGGGGATCCGGTGTCACCGGGGTGCGTCGCGTACTCTTCGATGATCGCCTTCTTGACGTCTGCTTCCAGTGCCATAAAGTGATCCCCTTTCTCGTCGTTGCGCGGTGCCCGACGCCTGATGCGTGAGCTCTCTTTATCCGCGGCCGATCAAACGGCAACCTCAAGAGTCTACCAGCCCATCGCCCGGCTCGACCACCAGACTCCCGCGGCGTACGGGCACGCGGCCGCCGGTACGCTCGAACCCGTGCAGTACACCGTCCGCGTCGCCCTCGGAAGCCGACGCGGACCGCTGACGGAGACTTCCGAGGCGGCCCGGTGAGCGCGGCCGGCGAGCATCGCAGCCACTTCATCGACCTGCGGCCGTTCCGCACCAGCCCCGCGTTCGCGCGCATGTGGATCGGCTCCACCCTCGCGGGGCTCGGCGGGCAGCTGACGATCGTCGCGATCATGCTGCAGATGTACGACCTCACCGGCTCGACGTTCGCGGTGGCGATGATCGCGGTCGCGGGGCTCGTGCCCATGATCGTCGCCGGCATCTACGGCGGCATGCTCGCCGACGCGTTCGACCGGCGTACGGTGGCGCTCATCGCCGCGACGGTGACGTTCGGCTCGACGGCGCTGCTGGCGGTCCTGGCCTGGACACAGCTCGAGACGGTGTGGTGGCTGTACGCGCTCAGCATCGTCAACTCCGCGGCGAACTCCATCGTGCTCGCGACACGGCAGGCGATCGTGCCACGGCTGCTCCCCCGCGAGCTGCTGCCGGCGGCATCGGCGCTGGGCGGCATCACCTTCGGCATCATGGTGATGGCCGGGCCCGCGCTCGCCGGCGTGCTGGTGGCACTCACCGGCTACGCGTGGACGTACACGCTCGACGTGGTGCTGATGACCTCGCTCTTCCTCGGACTGTGGACCCTCCCGACGCTCCGTCCCGAAGGCGAGATCGTCCGGCCCGGCCTCGAGTCGCTGCGCGACGGGTGGCGGTTCCTGCGCCGCGCCTCCAACATCCGGCTGCAGTTCGTCCTCGACATCATCGCGATGACGTTCGGCCAGCCGTTGTCGCTCTTCCCGGCGATCGGCGCGGTCCTGCTCGGTGGCGGACCCATCACGACGGGATTGCTCACGGCGTCGGTGGCCGCGGGCGCGTTCGCGTCGAGCCTGTTCTCGGGTCGCGTCGGGGCCGTGCGGCGGCAGGGCCTGGGCATCGAGCGGGCGATCCTCGTCTATGGCGGCGCGATCGCCGCCCTCGGTCTCGTTCTGGGGTCGGCCATGCTCGGGTGGTTCTCCCCCGGCGAGGTGGACGCAGACACCCCGAACGTCGTGCTCATCGGCCTCGCCTGCGTCGCACTGGCAGTGTCGGGCGCCGCCGACAACGTCAGCTCCATCTTCCGCAACACGATGGTGCAGGCTGCGGTGCCCGATACGATCCGCGGCAGGCTGCAGGGCATCTTCATCGTGGTGGTCACGGGGGGCCCGCGTCTGGGCGCACTCTACGCCGGCACGCTCGCGACCCTGACCGCGCTGTGGTTCCCGCCGCTCCTCGGCGGCTTCATCATCATCGCGCTCGTGGCGACGCTCGTGCGGTTCAGCCCGCGGTTCCGCGCGTACGACGCTGAGAACCCGGTGCCATAGCGGAACGGTCGCGCATCGGCGGATTTCGGACGTCGCACCGGCCCAGCCGCCTGCGCTGCCGACCGCGAGCGTACCGTGGGCCCGTGACCACGACCGAGACACCACCTGCGATCCGCGCCGCGCGCGCACCCTCGGCGCGCTGGGTCACGATCCAGTTCGTGCTCGCCGGCGTCGTGTGGGGCGCGAGCTTCCTGTTCATGAAGGTGTCGCTCACCGGAATCTCGCCCGCGCAGGTCGCGTGGACGCGCATCCTCCTGGGTGCGCTCACGCTGGGCGCCCTGGTGCTGCTGCGGCGCGAGCGCCTGTCGCGCAGCGTGCGCGTGTGGGCGCATCTGCTGGTGCTCGGCCTGACGTTCTGCGTCATCCCGTTCCTGCTGTTCTCCTGGGCTCAGCAGCACGTCAGCTCGGGCGTCGCGAGCATCTTCAACGCGACGACGCCGATCATGACGGCGATCATGGCGTGGCTCGTCTTCCGGGTCGAGCGGCTCAAGGCGCTGCAGGTGCTCGGCATCGGCGTCGGCATCCTCGGGGTCGTCGTGATCATCGCGCCGTGGCAGGGCGTGGCACTGGACGGCAGCTTCGTCGCGGAACTCGCCATCCTCGGCGCGACCGCCAGCTACGGGTTCAGCTTCGCGTACATGCGACGCTTCGTGTCGAGCACGGGGATGTCGGCGATCGCGTTCACGTTCGGCTACATCGCGATGGCGGCCGCGGTGATGGCGGTGCTCACCCCGTTCCTCGTGCTGACGCCGGTACGGCTCGACGCGCCGATCGTCGTCAGTCTGGTGCTGCTCGGCTGCCTCGGCACGGGCATCGCGTACGTCTGGAATCAGAACACTGTGCGCGCGTGGGGACCGACCCGCGCATCGACCGTGACGTACATCACGCCGGTGGTCGGGGTGATCCTCGGGGTGCTGATCCTCGGCGAGACGATCAGCTGGAACGAGCCGGCCGGTGCGCTGGTCGTGTTCCTCGGGATCCTGCTGGCACAGGACCGGCTGCGTCCGGGTCGCCGGGGCCGAAACGATGAAGGGACGGATGCCGTGAGCCCACGGCATCCGTCCCCTCCCCGGTGATCAGTCCTGCTGCAGGGCACCCTGCAGGTCGAGCGTGATCGTGATGTCCTTGCCGACCAGCACGCCGCCGGTCTCGAGCGCAGCGTTCCACGTCAGGCCGAAGTCCTCGCGGTTGACGATCGCCTTCGCCGTCGCGCCGGCCTTGTAGTTGCCCCACGGGTCGACGCCGAAGCCGCCGAACTCGAAGTCGAACGTCACGGGCTTGGTCACGCCGCGGATGGTCAGGTCGCCGTCGACCAGGAAGTCGCCGTCCTGCACGCGTACGCCGGTCGAGCGGAACTCCATGGTGGGGTGGTTCTCGGCGTCGAAGAAGTCGGCCGAGCGCAGGTGGTTGTCGCGGCCCTCGTCCTTCGTGTCGACGGATGTGACATCGACGCTGGCCTCGACCTTCGCCTCGAGCGGGTTCGCCGGTGCGATCAGGGTGGCGCTCTTGAGACCGAAGGTGCCGCGCACCTTCGAGATCATCATGTGGCGCACGCTGAACGAGACCTCGCTGTGCGCGGGGTCGAGCACCCAGGTGCCCGTCTTGTAGCCGGGAACGTCGATCGTGGTGGCGGTGTCGGTCATGCTCATCCTTCGTCTCGGGGTCCGTCGCGGTGTGCGGCGAGCGTTACCCCGGTCCAACGCGGATGCTTGAGGTATCTATTCCCGTGAATGCAAAATTCAGACGATGGCTACCTCGCGTCAAGCCGCCGCGGCGCGACGGACCCGACCCGGGGTCTCGCCGGTGGTGCGCGAGAACGCGCGGCTGAACGCCGCCTCCGAGCCGTACCCGTGCACGGCGGCGACCGTCGCGACGCTCTCGCCGCTCGCGAGCATCGCCCGCGCCGCGCGCATGCGCGCTGCCACGACGTAGGCCATCGGCGGCATCCCCACCATCGCCGTGAACCGGGCCGCGAACGCCGACCGCGACATCGTGGCGCGACGTGCGAGCTCGGCGAGGGTCCAGGCGCGTCCCGGTTCGCGATGGATGGCGGCCAGGGGTGCGCCGAGGAGCGCATCGCGCAGGGCGGCGAGCCAGCCTGTCGCGGCGTCCGGCTCATCCGCGAGCCACGCCCGGACGGTCTCGACCACGAGCACGTCGGCGAGGCGCGTCGCGACCGCCTCGCCCCCCGGCCGCGGGTCGCGCAGCTCGCCCGCCAGCAATGGGACGAGAGCAGTCATCACGGGATGCCGCGCCGAATCCACCTGGACGACCGCGGGCAGCACGGCGAGCATGTCGTTGACCGCCGGCGAGTCGAAGGCGACGACGCCGCACAGCATCGCCAGTTGCGCCTCCTCGTCGGGAGCGCCGAGCCGCAGCACCGAGAACGCGTCGCCCAGCAGTGTCTGGGGCAGCAGGTCTGCGCGACCGAGGACTCGCGCGCCCGGGCGCGTCGCGACGCGATGCCCGATCCCCCGCGGCACGAGAGCCAGCATGCCGGCGTCGAGCCGCCGCGACTCCTGGCCATCCACCTCGAGGAACGCGGTGCCGCGCGCCACGATATGGAAACTCAGCGTGTCGGGGAACTCCGGCATCGACACGGCCGCCTCGCCGGCGGCCTCCGTCCACGAGTAGAAGGCTCCTCGCATCCGAAGCTGGTACAGCGCCTCGGTGAGCGGATCCTCACGGTCCCAGGGCATCGGCGTCGCCATTCGGGCTCCTTGGACGATTGATCAAGAAATGCGTACCTCTGACGATAGAACATCCAAGACGGCGATGCCAGAGTCGGAGGCATCCCCTCCCCGACGAATGGAGACACCATGAACATCCTCGTGATCGGAGCAACCGGCGGCTCCGGCCGCGCCGTGTGCGACGCCCTGCTCGAGCGCGGCCACCGCGTGACCGCGCTGGCCCGGCGAGCCTCGCGGCTCTCGCCTCGCGCCGGCCTGGAGCGCGTCGACGGCGATGCCACCGACCGCGCCGTCCTCGACCGGCTCCTGCCCGGCCACGACGCGGTGGTTGTCACGCTGGGCATCTCCGAGCCGGCACTCCGCGTCCGGCTGCGCGGAGCGCAGGGAACCCCGGACGACGTGCGCTCCCGCGGCACCGCCCAACTCATCCGTGCCGCCCGCGCCGCCGGCGTGCGGCGCATCATCGTGCAGTCGTCCTACGGCGTCGGCCCGACCAGAGACCTGCTCGGCCTCATCGACCGCGCCCTGTTCGCGCTCATGATCAAGCCGCAGATCTTCGACTCCGAACTGCAGGAGAGCCTGCTACGCGGATCGGAGCTGGACTGGACGATCGTCCAGCCGGTCCACCTCACCGACCACGAGGCGGCCGAGCGGTTCACATCGACCGACGGGCGCACCCGCAACCGCAAGGTCACGCGGCGTGCGGTCGCCGATGTCCACGCCGACCTGGTCGAGCAGCACAGCATGATCGGCGAAACCGTGTCGGTGTCGGGCTGAGTCGACGACCGACACAAGACGGAAGGGACGGATGCCGTGACTCACGGCATCCGTCCCTTTCACGTGGGCGCTGGTCAGCCGACCGCGATGAGGTCGATGATGAAGATCAGGGTCTTGCCGCCGAGGAAGTGCCCGCCGGCGGGGCCGTAGGCGAGGTGCGGCGGGATCACGAGCTCGCGGCGTCCGCCGACCTTCATGCCCGGGATGCCGTCCTGCCAGCCCTGGATGAGGCCGCGGAGCGGGAACTGGATGCTCTCGCCGCGGTTCCACGACGAGTCGAACTCCTCGCCGGTCTCGTACTCGACGCCCACGTAGTGAACGGTCACGGTGTCGCCGGGCTTCGCCTCGGCGCCCTCGCCCACGATGATGTCGCGGACGACGAGGTCGGCGGGCGCCGGGCCCGCGGGTGCGTCGATCTCGGGCTTGGTTCGGTCGTCAGTCATGGAACCATCCAAGCACGCTCGCCGCGAGTGCACGGGGCGAGTTCGCCGAGAGGGAAACCGGAGACGTCGTGCTTCAGAACTCAGCGCTCGGTGCCGCGGCGATGCCTGCGTGTCAACCGAGCGCTGAGTTGGTCTGACTTCAGGATGCCGAGGCACCTCAGCGGTGTCAAGGGCTACGGAGCGAACATCGCGGCGCGCGTCGCGGCGGTGCGCGAGAGCA
Source organism: Microbacterium sp. I2 (assembly GCF_051364985.1). Taxonomy (NCBI): domain Bacteria; kingdom Bacillati; phylum Actinomycetota; class Actinomycetes; order Micrococcales; family Microbacteriaceae; genus Microbacterium; species Microbacterium sp. I2. The sequence goes on along the minus strand of NZ_JBLWIH010000019.1, from coordinate 315,661 downwards.
GTTCGCGCTCCTCCGACGCGGCATGCGGATCCCGCCCGGTGAGGGCCCGCTGCCGCGTCGCCGCGAGCGCTGTCGCGTCGGCGATGAACCCCTTCATGAGCGGCGTGCGGTCGCCGCGGAGGGTGCGCGCCCACGCCATCGCAGTCCGGCGTCCGGCCGACGTGGCCAGCATGTCGACCTCCTGCGGCGTGAACCAGCCGGCCGCGGCGTATTCGCCGAGGCGCCGCCGGGTCAGCCGCGATTCCTCGCGGCGCAGGGCGATCACCCCGAGGATGAAGCCGGCGAACAGCGGGATCTGCAGGGTGAGGTACAGCACGAAGAAGTCGCCGAACAGGGCGGACCCGTTCCACAGGGCGTGCAGCCCGATCGCCCCTGCCAGCCCCAGCAGCCAGGGACCCACAGCCTGACCCGCCGACACCCCCCGACGTGCGGCGAGCCCGAGGGCGAAGCCGGTCACGCTCGTGAACATGACGTGCGCGAACGGAGACAGGATGCCGCGCACGAAGAAGGTCGCCGACGTCTCGGCAGCGCCGCCCTCGATGAACGCCAGCGCGAAGTACTGGATGTTCTCGGTGAACGCGAAGCCGGCACCGACGAGCGCGCCGTACACGATGCCGTCGACAGGACCGTCGAACGCCCGCCGTGCGGTGGCGAAGATGAGGAAGACGCCGATCCCCTTGGCGACCTCCTCGACGATCGGCGCCTGCACGACGACGGAGAAGGCCTCGCGCAGCGGCGACGCGTCGACTCCGATCGCGAGCGTGATGAGCAGGTCGACACCAAGGGCGATCCCGACCGCGGCGACTGCTCCCCACGCGACGGCGAGGACGAGCAGGCCGCGCGGTTCGGGTTCCCACCGATCGACCAGGCGCACCGCGAAGAGCACACCCGCCAGTGGCAGCAACGCCAGCAGCATGCCCACGAGGGACGCTCCGGGCCCGATCGCGTTCAGGAAGTACCCCACGAGCGCGACCAGCACCAGCACGAGCAGCCCGACGATCCAGATCGTGGCCGTCCGTCCGCGGCGCGGCGCGGCGCCGGCGACCGGGACCGGCGCGGGTGAGGTGGCCGGCGGCGCGATCACGGCGGGAGCCGCGTGCCGGGGTTGCGACAGCGCCGATGCGAATTCGGGCGGGGTGAGCGAGGGCCGGGGCTGAGCGGGGCCCTGATCGTGCGTCATGCGCCCAGCCTAGAACCGACGCGCCGCCTCTCCGGAAGCGGCCAGGTAGGTTGGAAGGATGCGCTTCGCCCACGTCGTCCCGCCCGGATCCGACGCCACGCGGCTCATCCTGGTCGACGGCGATGAGGCCGTGTTCGTCGACGAGTTGTTCGACGGCGCGCCGCGGGTGCTCGAACAGCTGATCGCCGGCGGCGACGACTTGCTGGAGCGCGTGCGAGAGACCGCGGCGACGGGGACGAGGCATCCGCTCTCCGGTCAGCGGTACGCGTCCGCAGTGCTCTCCCCTCCCGTGATCCTCGCGATCGGATTGAACTACGCGGCCCACTCCAGCGAGCTGGGGCTGAAGACCGACTCGACCCCGACCGTCTTCGTGCTGTGGCCCAACTCGCTGGCCGCCCACGACGACACCACGATCTGGCCGCGCTCGCTCAGCGAGTCCGTCGATTACGAGGCCGAGCTCGGAGTGATCATCGGAAGCCCCGCGAAGGACGTCCCGCCCGAGACCGCTCTGGACCACGTGTGGGGCTACACCGTCGTCAACGACATCACGGCACGCGACATCCAGTACTCCGAGGCGCAGTGGTCGCGCTGCAAATCATTCGACGGGTTCACGCCGACGGGTCCCTTCGTGGTCACCGCGGACGAGATCCCCGACCCGCAGGACCTCCACATCTGGACCGTGCTCGACGGGCGAACGATGCAGGATGCCACGACGGCCCAGATGGTGCGTCCGGTCTCGACCCTGATCGCGCACCTCTCGAAGTCCGCGACGCTTCTGCCGGGAACGCTCATCTCGACAGGGAGCCCCGGTGGAGCGGGCTATTCACGCGACCCTCAGGTGTTCCTGCGAGACCGGTCCACCGTCACTGTCGGGATCGACGGCATCGGCTCGCTCACGACCCACTGCCGCATCCTGGACTGAACGCGACGAGGGCGGACCCGCGTCGCGGATCCGCCCTCGTCGAAGGGTTGTGACGCTCAGCTCACGGGCACGTGATCGTGAGCCCGGACGTCGTCTCGTGCGTTCCCGTGCCGACCTGCGCGCAGAACTCGGCGATCTGCGCGGCGCCGGCGGCGGCGATGCTCACCAGCGCGATCACCACGATGATCGTGATCACCAGGAAGACCGAGCCGAGAATGATCGCGGCCAGCGCCCAGCCGTTCTTGTGCCCCGCCTTCTTGCTCTGCACGAGCGCGACGATGCCGAGGATCAGGCCGATGAGCGACGCGAAGAACGACACGATGAACGCGACGATGCCGAGCGTCTTGCCCGGGACGGGCGCGTTCTCCGGAGCGCCGTACGCGGGCGGCGGTGCGGTGGGATAACCCGATTCGGCGGGAGCCGCCGCCGGGGCTGCCGCCGGCGGGGCGTCGTAGGCGGGCTGGGCGTCGTAGGCCGGAGGTGCCGGCGGGACGCTGCCCGACGCGGGAGGCGCGGGCTCAGCGGGGTTCTGCGGATCGGTCATGTCGGTTCCTCTCGATGGCGGGGCTGAGCACGACCGTATCGGCACCGGCGACCGCGGGCAATCGTCCGCGCCGTGATCCGGTCTACGGGATCTGCGGATCGGCGCCGACCTCGCCGGCCGGATCGGCGACCGGCGGGATCACCGGGATCGCCGCCGTGATCGCCTCGAGCCCCGACAGACGCGCCGGCGAGAGCTGCTTCATGACGTCCTCGCGCGACATCAGACCGGCCTCGACGACGAGGTCGGCGACGCTCCGACCCGTCAGCAGCGCGGTCTTGGCAAGTGCTGCTGCGGCCGAATAGCCGATGAACGGCGTCAGTGCGGTGATCACGCCGACGGACGAGCCCACCATGCCGCCCAGCCGCTCGCGGTTCGCGGTGATGCCCTCGACGCAGTTGACGCGCAGGGTGTGCATGCCGCGGCGCATCCAGGTGATCGACTGGAAGATCGAGTGCGCGATGACGGGCTCGAACGCGTTGAGCTGCAGCTGACCGCCCTCGACCGCCATGGTCACCGTCAGATCGGCGCCTGCCACCGCGAAGGCGACCTGGTTCACGACCTCGGGGATCACCGGGTTCACCTTGCCGGGCATGATGCTGGAACCGGCCTGGCGTGCCGGCAGGTTGATCTCGCCGAAGCCGGCCTGCGGACCGGACGAGAGCAGTCGCAGGTCGTTGCAGATCTTCGAGAGCTTGATCGCGTTGCGCTTGAGCGACGACGAGAACGACATGAAGGCGCCGGTGTCGCTCGTGGACTCCACGAGGTCGGTGGCCAGGTCCAGGTCGAGCCCGCTGATCTCGCGCAGATGCCGGAGCACCGCCTGACCGTAGCCGGGATGCGTCGTGATGCCGGTGCCGATCGCCGTGGCGCCCATGTTGATCTCGTAGAGCAGGTAGGCGTTCTCCTTGAGCCGGCTGTGATCCTCGCCGAGCGTCGTGGCGAAGCCGTGGAACTCCTGGCCGAGTGTCATCGGCACCGCATCCTGGAGCTGCGTGCGGCCCACCTTCAGCACGTCGTGGAACTCCACGGCCTTGGCGAGGAAGGCCTTGCGCAGCAGGTCGAGCTCATCCAGCAGTGTGAGCAGGTCCAGTCCCAGCCCGACCTTGATCGCTGTCGGGTAGACGTCGTTGGTCGACTGGCTGCGATTGGTGTCGTCGATCGGTGAGAGGAAGGCGTAGTCGCCCTTCTCGCGGCCGGCGAGCTCGAGCGCGATGTTGGTGATGACCTCGTTCGCGTTCATGTTGGTCGACGTGCCGGCGCCGCCCTGGATCACTCCCACGACGAACTGGTCGTGGTACTGACCCTCGATGACCAACTGCGCGGCGCGGTCGATGAGGTCGGCCTTTTCGGCGTCGAGGACGCCGATCTCCTTGTTGGCCCGTGCGGATGCCTGCTTGACCATCGCGAGCGCCTTGACGAGGTCTTTGTAGACCGAGATCGGCCGCTTCGAGATCGGGAAGTTCTCCAGTGCGCGGGCGGTGTGGATGCCCCAGTACGCTTCGCCGGGGATCTCCAGCGACCCCAGGGAGTCGGTCTCGGTGCGGGTTCGCATCATTGCGTCCAGAGCCATGTGTGCAGTCCTCGTGGGTCGATCACAGCGGTGTGCAGGGATGCCTCGAGACTACCCGCGGACGGCCGGGGCGCCGTTGTCCACGGCGTACAACCCGGTCACCCGGCCATACGCCACGGCGAAACCGCGCGCCGCGTCAGGGTCGCTTGCGCGAGAACGCCTCGAGCCTCTCTTCCGGCGTCAGCCGCGACATCCGCTCGAGCCATTCCGCCGAGAAGTAGTCGCCGGTCGGAGCGTCCACCACGGGCACGACCGCGTGCGTGATCGTGTCGTCGTAGACGTGCACGAGGTGGAACGACTGACCGGCGTCCATGCCGTTGACGTCCACGGCAGGCCGCGCGAGATTCATCGTGTAGCAGCTCGCGGCGGCGACGCTCACGGGCACGCCCGCGAAGGTCCCGCTCGTCGAGTAGTGCAGGTGTCCCGCGAGGATCGCGCGCACATCGGTGCCGGCGATCGTCTCGGCGAAGCGACCCTGGTCCCGCAGCTCGAGGATGTCGAACAGGGGCACGTGCGAGGGCAGCGGCGGGTGGTGAAGCGCCAGAATCGTGCCCAGCGGAGCCGGTATCGCCAGAACCTCGCTCAGCCACTCCAGCTGCCGCGTGTCCAGGTCGCCGTGATGCCATCCGGGGACGGTCGAGTCGAGCGCGATCAGGCGCAGTCCGTCTAGGTCCCACACACCGGTCACGGGCTCCTGCGTCGGCTCCAGATCGAGCAGGCTCCGCCGCAGCTCGGGTCGCTCGTCGTGGTTGCCGGCGATCCACACGATCGGCGCGCCGAGCCGGTCGGCGAACGGCTCGACGACCGCCCTCAGGGCTGCATACGCCTCCGGCTCGCCGAGATCCGTCAGGTCGCCGGTGAAGACGACGGCGTGGGGACGGATGCCGGTGGCTTCGGCCGCCTCGAGCGTGCGGGCGAGGTTGGCCGCGGTGTCGAAGCGCCCGCCGAGCGGGCGATTGCCCGCGAGCAGGTGCGTGTCACTGAGGTGCAGGAGGGTCCGCCGTGCGGGCGGATACTGACCGAGTTGGACTGTCGTCGCAGGGGTCATGCGCACAGCCTATGGCGTGGTCGCGACGCTCGCGCCGGCGGTGCGGGCCTGGTCGCGGCATCCGTTCTCTCAGTGGTTGAAGACGATCAGCAGGATGCCGCCGACGACGGCGGCTGCGCACACGCTGAACGAGCCGTACGCGCCCACGAGGGCAAGACGCTTCTGGCCGTCGGTGAGCGGGTTGCGCTTGGCCGCCTTCGCCGCGGCCTTCTCGGCCCGGCGCGCCTCTTTCTCGGAGATGACGGTGATGGCGTCGGTGAACTCCGCGGGGGCCACCACCGGCGGTCGTCCGGCGCGGACGAGGAGGCGCAGTCCCAGGGCGTAGAACCCGACCACCAGCACGGCCGCGGTGAGGGCGGCGACGAACACCTGGACGAACGCGAACCAGTCGATGGCGATCATCGCGCGCCTCCGTCCTTCGGCGGCCGCGACGATCGCTCCGCAGCCTTGGCGGCCTTGGCCGCCTTCTTCGCGGCGGTCTGCTCCGCCGCGCGCGTGCGCGCCTCCTCGCGGGCGATGGCCCGCTGGCGGCGCGTGGGCGGCGGATTGCGCTTGACCTTCACCGCGCGACCGGATTCGGCCACCTCGCTCATCGCATTGGACGCGGTGACCTCGTTGCGACGCGAGCGCAGGAAGATCGCGAGGATCACGGCCGCGGCGAGCACCGCGTCGATGATGATGCCCCAGAAGCCGAGCCAGGTCACGATGAACGCGGCCAGAGCCCCGACCGCTCCCGCAGCGGGCAGAGTGAGGACCCAGCCCACCATGATGCGCCCCGCGGTGCGCCAACGCACCTGCGAGCCACGTCGTCCGAGGCCCGATCCGATGACCGAGCCCGACGCGACCTGCGTGGTCGACAGCGCGAAACCCAGCGCACTCGATGCGAGGATCGTCGCGGCGGTCGAGCTCTCGGCGGCGAAGCCCTGTGCGGGCTTGACGTCGGTCAGGCCCTTGCCGAGCGTGCGGATGATGCGCCAGCCGCCCATGTAGGTGCCCAGCGCGATCGTGACCGCGCACGCGAAGATGACCCACCATTCGGGCTCGGGGTGGTCCTGCAGGCCGACCGTGATCAGCAGGAGCGTGATGATGCCCATCGTCTTCTGCGCGTCGTTGGTGCCGTGCGCCAGCGCCACGAGCGACGACGTGAAGATCTGACCGACGCGGAAGCCGTCGCGCCCGTCGGGCTTGCCGTCGTAACGGCGAGTCAGGGCATACGCGATCTTGGTCACCGTGAACGCGATGATCCCCGCCGTCAACGGCGCGATGAGCGCGGGCAGGATCACCTTCGACATGACCACGCCGAAGTCGATCGCGGTGACGCTGACGCCCACGATGGTCGCGCCGATCAGTCCGCCGAACAGAGCGTGGGACGAGGACGAGGGCAGGCCGAGCAGCCACGTGAGCATGTTCCACGTGATGGCGCCGATGAGGCCGGCGAGGATCACCGCGGGGAACACCGACTGCGAGATCTGATCCTCGTAGATGATGCCGCCCGAGATGGTCTTCGCCACCTCCGTCGACAGGAATGCACCGACGAGGTTGAGCAGTGCCGCGAGCAGCACCGCGGTCTTGGGCTTGAGTGCACCGGTGGCGATGGGCGTCGCCATGGCGTTGGCGGTGTCGTGGAAGCCGTTCGTGAAGTCGAAGAACAGCGCCAGTGCGATCACCAGCACGACGGTGATGAGGGTTGCGGTTTCCACCGTTCGCTTTCGGTGAGGGTGCGGAGGGGGGTGCCGACGGGATCGGCGCGACGAACGAAGAGTTCACCAAGGATTCAGGAACCGGCAACCGGCCAGAAGAATCCTACATCGGCGGTCCCGCGGTTCAACTCGCTCTGCTGCGGCGTGAACCCCGTCCGACCGGCATGGTCACAGCTTCCAATCCGCTTCCGGAACGGCTGCGAACAACGATCGGGCGCAACGGCGTCGGCGACGGAGGGGCGGCACATGGGAACGCGGACAGCAGGGGCACGCTTCTGGTCGTACGCCGCAGGTGCGGGCGTGGTCTCGGCGGCCGTGCTCCTCGCCGCCGCCGAACTCGTGGCTCTCCTCACCGCCCGCGAGGCCAGCCCGCTGCTGGCCGTCGGCTCGTTCGTCATCGACATCGTGCCCCAGCCGCTCAAGGAGCTGGCCATCAGCACCTTCGGCGAGTACGACAAGATCGCGCTGCTGGCCGGCCTCGGCCTCGCCGTCGTGGTGGCGTCGTCGATCGCGGGCGTGGCCGAGCTGGTCAAGCCTGTGTGGGGCGTCGCGCTGCTGACCGTCGGCGCCGGGCTGGCGACAGCCGCGATCCTCACCCGGGCCGGAGCGACCACGTTCGCCTTCCTTCCGCCTCTCGCCGGCGCTGCCGCCGGCGGTGCGATGCTGTGGCTCCTGGCACGGCGACTGCGCGCCTGGCGTGACGCCGCGTCCGCGCCCTCCCCCGACCCCGGCGCGGTGGCCACCGGATCCGCCGTCGCGCCGAACCGTCGCGCCTTCCTCACGCTCGCCCTGATCTCGGCCGCCGCGGCGGTCGTGGTCGGTGTCGGATCACGCGCGGTGTCGGTCGCCACGAGCTCGATCGCCGGCATCCGTGAAGCGCTTCGTCTGCCGGCCCCGCGCTCCAAGGTGTCGATTCCCGCGGGCGCGGAGCTCGACGTGCCCGGTCTCGCGCCGCTCATCACGCCGAACCGCGACTTCTACCGCGTCGACACCGCCCTGAGCGTCCCCTCGATAGACCCGCAGACATGGCGGCTGTCGATCGACGGCATGGTGGAGCAGCCGCTCGAGATCACCTTTCAGGAGTTGCTGGACCGTGGGCTCGACGAGTACGCGATCACCCTCACGTGCGTGTCGAACGAGGTGGGCGGCGGGCTCGTCGGAAACGCCATCTGGACGGGCGTGCCGGTGCGCGACCTGCTGCGAGCGGCGAAGCCGACCCGCGGCGCCGACATGGTGCTCTCGCGCAGCGTCGACGGCTTCACCGCCAGTACGCCGCTCGAGACACTCATCGAGGACGGCCGCGACGCCATCCTCGCCGTCTCGATGAATGGCGAGTCGCTCCCGTTCGACCACGGATTCCCGGTGCGCATGGTGGTGCCCGGCCTCTACGGCTACGTGTCGGCGACCAAATGGCTCACGCAGCTGACGGTGACGACGTTCGAGCAGGACGAGGCGTACTGGACGCCTCGCGGCTACAGCGCCGAGGCCCCCATCAAGATGTCGTCACGCATCGACACCCCGCGGGCCGGCACGCCCATCGACGCCGGCGCGATCGCGATCGCCGGCATGGCGTGGGCGCAGACGATCGGCATCGAGCGGGTCGAGGTCTCGATCGACGACGGCGGGTGGCAGCCGGCGGAGCTGTCGGCGCCGCTCAACGACGACACGTGGGTGCAGTGGCGGCTGAAGTGGGAGGCGACACCGGGAACGCACTACATCACGGCGCGCGCGGTCGACAACGACGGGGCGGTCCAGATCCAGGAGCGCGCGCCCATCGCGCCCGACGGCTCGACCGGCTGGCAGCGTCTGCTCATCACCGTCCGCTGAGCCGGGGCGCGAGGGGCTCGACTAGCGTGGACATGTGACCGTCGACGACACGCTTGCCGCAGCATCCGCCCGTACATCCGCACCGATCGCCGAAGCCCGGCCGATCGCGCGCACCCACCACGGTGATGAGGTCGAGGACCGCTACGAGTGGTTCCGCGCCAAGGAGGACGCCGACGTCATCGCGCACCTCGAGGCCGAGAACGCCTACACCGAGGAGCGCACCGCGCACCTCTCTGAACTGCGCGAGCGCATCTTCGAGGAGATCAAGGGCCGCACGCTCGAGACCGACCTGTCGGTGCCCACGCGACGCGGCCAGTGGTGGTACTACGGGCGCACCGTCGAAGGCAAGCAGTACGGCATCCAGTGCCGCGCGCCGCTCGCGTCGCCCGACGACTGGACCCCTCCCGAGCTGTCGCCCGACGCCGAGGTGCCCGGGGAGCAGGTCCTGCTCGACGGCAACGTCGAGGCGGAGGGGCACGAGTTCTTCTCGCTCGGCAGCTTCGAGGTGACGGGCGACGGCACGCTGATGCTCTACGGTGTCGATGTCGCGGGCGACGAGCGCTACACGGTGCGCGTGCGCAACCTCGTCACCGGCGAGCAGCTGCCCGACGAGATCCCCGAGACCTTCGCAGGCGCCACGTTCTCGCCCGACGGCCGGTTCATCGTCTACACCACCGTCGACGACGCATGGCGCCCCGACACCGTCTGGCGGCATGAGCTGGGCACCTCGGTCGGCGACGACGCCAAGCTCTTCCACGAACCCGACGAGCGCTACTGGGTCGGCGCCGGATTCACGCGCAGCGACCGCTATCTCGTGATCGGACTGGGTTCGTCGATCACCTCCGAGGAGTGGCTCGTGGATGCCTCGGATCTGCGCTCCGAGCCGCGCGTGGTGTGGCCGCGCGTCGAGGGCGTCGAGTACGAGAGCGCCCACGCCGTCGTGGACGGCGAGGACGTGCTCTTCGTCCTGCACAACGACGGCGCCCTGGACTTCGAGCTCGTGCGGGTCGCAGCATCCGATCCGGCCGGCGAACGCGCCGTCGTGATCCCCCATCGTGCCGGCGAGCGGTTGCTCGGCGTGTCGACCTTCCGCGATTGGGGCGTGCTCGGCTACCGCCGCGGCGGTCTCGCGCGTCTGGGCATGCTCGACTACGCCTCCGGCGAGGTGAGCGAGATCGAGTTCGACGAGCCGCTGTACTCGGTCGGGTCGGGCGGCAACCCCGAGTGGGCTCCCCCGCTGCTGCGCCTGGGCTACGGCTCGTTCGTGACGCCTGGGACGGTGTACGACCTGGATGTGGACACGCGCGAGCTGCACCTGCGCAAGCGTCAGCCCGTGCTCGGCGGCTACGAGCCCGAGGACTACGCGCAATCACGCGTATGGGCGACCGCGCAGGACGGCACGCAGATCCCGATCTCGCTCGTCTACAAGCGGTCGTTCGGCGAGATCGGGGACGCGCCGCGTCCGCTGCACCTGTACGGCTACGGGTCGTACGAGCACTCGATCGAACCCGGGTTCTCGGTCGCCCGCCTCTCGGAGCTCGACCGCGGCGTCGTCTTCGCCGTCGCTCACGTCCGGGGCGGCGGCGAGATGGGGCGCCAGTGGTACGAGGACGGCAAGTTGCTGAACAAGCGCAACACCTTCACCGACTTCGTCGACAGCGCGCGGCACCTGGTCGACGGCGGTTACACCACGCCGTCGCAGCTGGTCGCCGAAGGCGGCTCGGCCGGCGGGCTCCTGATGGGGGCCGTCGCCAACCTCGCCCCCGAGCTGTTCGCCGGCGTCCTGGCGGACGTGCCGTTCGTCGACGCCCTCACGACGATCCTCGACCCGTCGCTGCCGCTCACCGTGATCGAGTGGGACGAGTGGGGCGACCCGCTGCACAACGCCGACGTCTACGCCTACATGAAGTCGTACTCGCCGTACGAGAACGTGCGGACGGATGCCGCCTACCCGAAGATCCTCGCGGTGACCTCGCTCAACGACACCCGCGTGCTCTACGTCGAGCCGGCGAAGTGGGTCGCGCGGCTGCGCGAGGTCGGCGCCGACGCCCTGCTGAAGTGCGAGATGGTCGCCGGCCACGGTGGCGTCAGCGGCCGCTACAACGCGTGGCGCGAGCGCGCGTTCGAGCTCGCGTGGCTGCTCGACGTGCTCGGCGTCGCCGACGCCTGACCCCTGCCTGTTCCTCGGGAGCGGCGCGGGCTCTGGGCGCTGCGGATGCCGCGGGCCGCGGCATCCGCTCACTCGCGCTGCGGGAATCGGCACCCGCGGTCGTTCTCGCGGGAGCGGATTCACTCGCGCTGCGGGAATCGGCACCCGCGGTCGTTCTCGCGGGAGCGGATTCACTCGCGCTGCGGGAATCGGCACCCGCGGTCGTTCTCGCGGGAGCGGATTCACTCGCGCTGCGGGAATCGGCACCCGCGGTCGTTCTCGCGGGAGCGGATTCACTCGCGCTGCCGGAATCGGCACCCGCGGTCGTTCTCGCGGGAGCGGATTCACTCGCGCTGCCGGAATCGGCACCCGCGGTCGTTCTCGCGGGAGCGGATTCACTCGCGCTGCCGGAATCGGCACCCGCGGTCGTTCTCGCGGGAGCGGATTCACTCGCGCTGCCGGAATCGGCACCCGCGGTCGTTCTCGCGGGAGCGGATTCACTCGCGCTGCCGGAATCGGCACCCGCGGTCGTTCTCGCGGGAGCGGATTCACTCGCGCTGCCGGAATCGGCACCCGCGGTCGTTCTCGCGGGAGCGGATTCACTCGCGCTGCCGGAATCGGCACCCGCGGTCGTTCTCGCGGGAGCGGATTCACTCGCGCTGCCGGAATCGGCACCCGCGGTCGTTCTCGCGGGAGCGGATTCACTCGCGCTGCCGGAATCGGCACCCGCGGTCGTTCTCGCGGGAGCGGATTCACTCGCGCTGCCGGAATCGGCACCCGCGGTCGTTCTCGCGGGAGCGGATTCACTCGCGCTGCGGGAATCGGCACCCGCGGTCGTTCTCGCGGGAGCGGATTCGCTCGCGCTGCGGGAATCGGCACCCGCGGTCGTTCTCGCGGGAGCGGATTCACTCGCGCTGCCGGAATCGGCACCCGCGGTCGTTCTCGCGGGAGCGGATTCACTCGCGCTGCCGGAATCGGCATCCGCGGTCGTTCTCGCGGGAGCGGATTCACTCGCGCTGCCGGAATCGGCACCCGCGGTCGTCGCACGCGGGCGCGAATGCCGGTTCCGACCGCGCGAGCATGCGCGGCCGGGCTGTGTCAGCCGAAGAGGGCGGCGGCTTCTTCGTAGCGGTAGAGGGGGACGGTGTTGAGCTCGCCGAGCGCCTCGGCGAAAGGCACGCGCACGATGTCGGTGCCGCGCATCGCGACCATCTGGCCCCACGCGCCGTCGACGACTGCGTCGGCCGCATGCAGTCCGAGCCGCGTCGCGAGGACGCGGTCGAAGCCGGACGGCGAGCCGCCGCGCTGGATGTGACCCAGCACGGTCGAGCGCGTCTCGATGCCGGTGATGCGCTCGATCTCGGGCGCGAGGACCTCGCTGATGCCACCCAGGCGCGGGCGGTTGAACGCGTCGAGCCCCTTGTCGCTGAAGGCCTCGTCCATGCCCGTGAGGGTGAAGCCCTCCGACACCACGACGAGCGGGGCGCGGCCACGGTCGTGCGCCTTGGTGACCTGCGCGCAGATCTCGTCGATCGACATCGGCACCTCGGGGATGCAGATCGCGTGGGCGCCGGCGGCCATGCCCGCGTGCAGCGCGATCCAGCCGACGTGGCGGCCCATGACCTCGGCGACCATGCAGCGCTGATGCGAGTCGCCGGTGGTGCGCAGGCGGTCCATCGCGTCGGTCGCGATGTTGACGGCGGTGTCGAAGCCGAACGAGTAGTCGGTGGCGCGCAGGTCGTTGTCGATCGTCTTCGGCACGCCCAGCACGTTGATGCCGTCATTGGCGAGACGGTTGGCCGCCGCCAGGGTGCCCTCTCCGCCGATCGCGATGATCCCGTCGATCCGGTGGCCGTACATCGTCTTGGCGATGTTCTCGGCACCTCCGCGCGGGCCCTCGTACGGGTTCGTGCGACTGGTGCCGAGGATCGTTCCGCCTACCTTCGACAGGCCCTTGACCTCGTGGCGGGTCAGCGGAAAGAAGTCGCCGTCGACGACACCCCGCCAGCCGTCGCGGATGCCGACGAACTCGAGGTCGTACGTCGTCGTGCCCTTGAGCACGACGCCGCGGATGACCGCGTTCAGTCCGGGGCAGTCGCCGCCACTCGTCAGGATGCCGATCTTCATAGCTCAAGTTCCTCGCTGTCGGGTGAAGAGAGTCGGCGACGCTGCCTCACCCGACATTAGTGCCGGATGCCGCCGCCTGCCACACACCGCAACCGAGAGGAGGACGCACGCCGGGCCGGCGCGCGTCCTCCCTCGAGGCGATGCGTCTACTCGGCGCCGAGCGCCTGCCGTGTGAGGTGCATCAGTGCGGACAGCTGCACCGAGTCGCTCGACTGCGGGTCGACGGCTTCGCCGTCGAGCGCCCGCTGCGCGAGCCCCTGCTTGGAGTCGATGAGCTCGGCGATCTTGGTGTCGATCGTGTGCGCCGCGATGATGCGCCACGCTGTGACCGGCTCGTCCTGGCCGATGCGGTGCACGCGGTCGATCGCCTGCGTCTGCTCGGCGGCCGTCCACGACAGCTCGGCGAGCACGACGTTGGAGGATGCCTGCATGTTGACGCCGACGCCGGCCGCCGTCAGCGAGCACACCGCGATCCCGACATCGGGGTCGTTGTTGAACGCATCGATCGCCTGCTGCCGCGCGGTCGTGGTCTGATCGCCGCGCAGCGACACGGTCTTCAGCCCGACACCCGCGAAGTGGGCCTCGGCAGCATCCATGACGTCGATGTGCTTCGCGAAGAACACGACCTTGCCGACCGAACGCTGCAGCTGGGCGGCGTAGTCCGCGGCGAGCAGGGCCTTGGCCTGACCGATCTTGCGGACCATGGTGAACACGTTCTCCGAGCCCGTCCCGGCGGCCTTGGACTCCTCGAGCTCGTTCTGTGCCACGAGACGCACGATGTCGGCATCCACCTCGCCCGGGGCCAGCCCGCGGTCGCCGCGCGCCTCGATGATGCGGCGGTAGCGAGCGGCGAGGCGGTCGCCGAGCTCGCGCTCGGCCTGGCGGATCGAACGGCCGAACTCGTCGTCCAGTTCGACGGGCAGGTCGGCGACGAGCTTGTCGGGCAGGTCGGCAGCGACATCCTTCTTCTTGCGCCGCACGATGCCCATCGAGATCACGGCATTGCGCGCCTCGGGGTAGAACGCCTTGTCGGCAGGCGTGAGCCCGGTCTCGTCCAGCTTCTCCATCAGCACCGGACCGGGCTTCTCGCCGGTGGTCCAGCCCAGGAAGCGCCAGATCGCGTCGAAGTCCTCGACGTCGTTGATGAGCGGCGTGCCGGTGAGGGCGAGCATGAGCGGGTTGCTGACCTGTTCCCGGATGCGGGTGGCCAGAGCCAGCACGTTCTGCGAGCGCTGCGACGTGAGGTTCTTGATGAAGTGCGCCTCGTCGACCACCATGCCCTTCAGCCCGAGCGAGCTGAGCCACGAGAGGTGGCGATCGAGGATCTCGTAATTGACGATGAACACGTCTGCGAAGGCGTCGATGTTCTCGCCGTCCCCGTGGATGACGGTCGCACGTCGCTGCGGCGTCCAGCGCTCGACCTCGCGCGCCCAGTTCATCTTGACGACGTTCGGGACGACGGCCAGCAGGGGGTACGCGTTCGCGACGGATGCCGCGAGCACCGACTCCGCGGTCTTGCCCAGGCCCGGTTCGTCGGCCAGCAAGAACGACCGGTGCCCCATGCGGACCGCTTCGAGGAAGCGGGACTGGTGCGGCATGACCTCGAGACCCTTGGGCGACAGCCGGTCGAATTCGGGCACCTCCGGGAGATCCATCGAAGCCGCGGCGCCGCCGGCGCCGGTCTCGAAGGCCTTGTACAGGGGGCCCATGAGCTCCCAGCTGTCCAGGCGCCGGCGCGGGGTCTCCTTCGGCGCACGGACGGACAGATCGGGTGCGAGGAACGGGTGCGCCATCTGGCGCGCTTCGACCTGCGGCGGAATGACCTGCCGTTCGGCGAGCGCCGCCGGAACGACGGGCACCGACACCGGGGCGACGTCGGTGATGATGAGCTCGTCCGGCGGCAGTTCCGCACCGGACTCCAGCAGCCAGTCGCGCCGCATGCGTCGCGCGACGGGCGACGCGGCCTGGTCGACCTCTAGCAGCTGGATCAGCGACGTGTCGCGAGCTGCCGTCTTGGCGAGGATCGTGGCGACGCCGTCGAGTCGCTTCAGCAGCTCCGCGCGCACGGCATCGGTCAGCTCGGTGTCCGCCTTCACGCGGGCCCGCTCCTCGCGCACCAGGAAGGCGATCACCTGGAACTTGACGCGGTTCGTGGGTCCGAGCTTGCCGCGCTGAGCCTTGGCCTCGACCTCGCGCACCTTGCGGGCGAGGATCGGGATGACCGGAGCCTCGTCGTCGCGACGCGCGGACGAGGTCTTGCGGCGACGCTGCGCCGTCTGGGGTGCCGTGGTCGGCATGCTCCTCCTGAGCGTGAGTGCCGGATCGGGACCGGCGATGATCGGATGATGACACCGATGGTTGTGCGTGCTCCCGCGGGCGGCGCGCACGCCGTCACGAACGCGGGATCGGAAGTGATCGTCGACGGCCGCGGGCACTCGCTTCTGCGAGCTGCGACGTCGTCAGCGGTCTTCCTCGCCCCATTCTAAGGGGAATGACCCTCGATCGGGAGAAACCGAGGCCGAACAAGTGAACGAGCCTCAGCCCCAGAGGGTCGAGACGACGTCCTCGGTGTAGCCGTCGGGCGAGAAATTGATCCATGCGGTGGTGACCACCGCGCCATCGCCCAGGTAGTGGGTCTCGCCGCGCGTGTACTCCTCATCGTCGAGCGTGATGCCCCGCTGCTCGATACGGCAGATCGTGCCGTCGCCGAGCGGTTCGCACCCGAACCCGGCCGCCGGCAGCGCCTCGGCAAGTGCGGCGCTCTGGGCCTGATCGATCACGGTCACGTTGGTCGCCAGCCCGAACTCGCTGGGCTCGCCCCACGAGCAGCGGATCGTGGGAGCGCCGCCGTGGATGATCTCGAGCAGCTCCGCGTTCTCGCTCGACAGCATCGTGACGCCGGGGTCGTTCAGCGGCGGGTTGGCGGCTTGCAGCTCGGCGAGCATCTCGGCGGAGTAGATCTCCTCGCACGACGACGGCAGTGCGAGCCCTGCGTCGGGCAGCTCGGTCTCGACCGGGCTCACCGACGGGCCGGGGGTCGGAGCCTCGAGCGACGTGGTGGAACTGGGCTTCGGCGTCTGACCTGGTTCCGGCTGACATCCCGTCGCCACGATCGTCACCGCCGTCGCGGCGACGACCGCCACCACGATGCGCCGCACCGCACCCCGAGCATCGAGCCCCTCGCCACGTCGAAGCATGTCACCTCCGTCAACACTTGCTCCGAGCCTACGGTGCCAGGTCATGACGGCCCGGGCGACGCGGCCGGTGAGCGGCTCAGTCCGAACCGGCGTACGCCCGCTGCCACTCCGAGAGCGTGTGCGGATCGTCGGTGACGATGCCGTCCACGCCGAGCGCGGTCACGGCATCCCAGTGGGCATCCCGGTTGAGGGTGTAGACGACGACGCGCGCATCGGCCGCGTGCAACTGGTCGACGATCTCGGGCCGCGCGAGCACGGCTTTGCGGCTGACGACCACGCCACGCGCGCCGGCCTCCGCGACCGCGCTGACGACATCGGTGGGCACGTGCTTGAGGATCAGCAGGCGCGACACGACATCCGACGCGGTGGCGGCGAGGGCCAGGGTTCGTGCATCGAAGCTGGCGAGCGCGACGCGGTCTTCGAGATCGCGCGCGGTCACGCCCGCCACGGCGGAGCCGACCGCCGCGGCATCCCACTCCCCTTTCAACTCGACGATCGCGCGTCCGCCGGACGGAGCGAGCGCATCGAGGAACTCCTCGAGCGTGGGCACGCGCGTTCCCGCGTACCGCGAGTCGAACCAGGATCCTGCGTCCAGGGCGCGTACTTCGGCGAGCGTGAGCTCGGCGATGCGGCCGTGGCCATCGGTCGTGCGATCGACCGTGGCGTCGTGCATGAGCACGGGGTGCCGGTCGAACGTGAGCGCGACATCGACCTCGACGTAGTCGAACCCTCCCGCGAGAGCCGCGGCGATGGCGGGCAGCGTGTTCTCGGGCGCCGTCGCGGCACCGCCGCGGTGGCTGGCGATGAACGCGGCCTCGCCCGGAGTCCGTGGGTCGCCCAGCAGCTCGCGCGCACTGACGCGAGACGGCGCCGCAGCGAGCACGGCGATCACCATGCTGACCGCCGCGAGAACGCAGACGATGAACAGAGCGTGGATCCTGTCGCGGGCGCGATCGGACACCGCGGAGTGGGGCATCGGGCATGTCCTCCGGGTCGTGCACCACGTCCTCGTCGACGTGGTGCCGACCACTCTACATGCGCCGTTACCTTTTCGTTACTCTTTCTGCCGGAGCGCGACGATGGCGTCCCACAGGGCGTCCGCCACGTGCCGTTTGGTGCCGTTCGGCGTGGCGACGACGTCGCCCGCGGCATCCAGGATCGTCAGGGCGTTGTCGTCGGATTCGAACCCCCTCGACCAGCCGACCTCGTTGACCGCGAGAAGATCCGCCCGCTTGCGCGCCGCCTTGCGGCGTCCGCGCTCGAGCAGCGTCTCGCCGTCGCCGGGGGTCTCGGCCGCGAACCCGACGACCGTCTGCCCGTCGCGCCGCCGGCCGACCAGGCCCGCGAGCAGGTCGTCGTTCTCGATGAGGTCGAGCGTGATGCCGCCCTCCGGTGCCGTCTCCTTCGTGCGCTTGCGCGGCGACACCTCGGCCACGCGATAGTCCGCCACCGCCGCCGCCATCACGACGACGTCCGCGGCCTCGGCGGCGCCGGCCACCCGCTCCCCGAGCTCGACGGCGGTCCCGGCTCGCTCGACGGAGATGCCGGCGCGAGCGGAGGCCTCGGCGAGCACGCCGTCGTCGACGTGCGCGGCGATCAGGCGCACGTCGGCACCCCGGTCGGCCGCGGCGAGCGCCACGGCGATGCCCTGCCTTCCGCTGGACCGATTGCCGATGAATCGCACCGGGTCGATCGGCTCGCGCGTGCCCCCCGCGGTCACGACGACCCGCAGACCTTCGAGGTCTCGCGGCCCGGCGCCCAATGCGGCCAGGGCCGCGTCGAAGATCGCCTCAGGCTCCGACATCCGTCCCGGTCCGCTGTCTCCGCCGGTCAGCTCGCCGTCGTCGGGGCCGACCAGGATCACACCACGCTCCCGCAGCGTCGCGATGTTGTGCACCGTCGCGGGATGCCGCCACATCTCGGTATGCATCGCGGGCGCGACGACGACCGGTGCCGTGGTGGCGAGTAGGGTCGTTCCGAGAAGGTCGTCGGCGAGTCCCGCGGTCATCTTCGCCAGGGTGTTCGCCGTCGCTGGCGCCACGATCACGAGATCGGCCGACTGGCCGAGCGCGACGTGCCGCACGCGTGCGACGTCGTCGTGGACGGAGGTGGTCACCGGGTGGCGGCTGATCGACTCCCAGGTCGGAAGCCCGACGAACCGCAGGGCGTCGTCGGTCGGGACGACGTGGACCTCATGACCCTCCTTCACCAGGAGGCGCACGAGGTGCACCGTCTTGTAGGCGGCGATCCCGCCCGTGACTCCGACAACGACGAACACCCTCCGATCTTGGCACGACACCGGATCGCGACAGGCAGGAGCTGAAAGATGTGCACCGTCATCATCCGCGTTCCGGCGTCGGCCGACCAGCCGACGTGCGTGCTGGCGATCCGCGACGAAGACCCGGCCCGCCCCTGGAACCCGCTCGGACGGTGGTGGCCCGAGCCGCACGCGGGGATCGTCGGCGTGCGAGACGTGCGTGCCGGAGGCGCGTGGCTGGCGGCGGAGCCCGAGACCGGACGACTCGCCGTGCTGCTCAACCGCGCCGACGTGTCGACCGGCCCGGAGTCCGAACTGGTATCCCGCGGCGGCATCGTGCTCGAATCGGTCGCCGGCCGCTCCCCCGTCGGGGAGCCCGCGACCCACGGGTTCAATCTCGTCGAGGTCGCCGGCCCGCGGGCGCGCGTGCTCACCTGGGACGGCTCCGCCCTGCGCTCGGTGGACCTGGCGCCCGGCACGCACATGATCGCGCACGACGACGTCGATGACCCCGCGACGCCGCGGATCGCGCGGTGGCTGGACGAGTTCCGCGCTGCCGAACCGATCGAGGGCGAACGATGGTGGATGCCGTGGGTCGCCGTCCTGGAGAGGTCGGCCCGACTGGGCAGCACCGATGACCGCGCGATCATCCGCGACAACCGCCCGCACGGCTACCCGACGCTGTCTCTCCTCGCGTGCGTCGCGTCGGTGTCGCCGCGCGACATCGACGTGCACTACGGCGAGCTGACCGAGCCCGGCCATTGGGGTGCCGGCCTCGAGCTGGCCTGACCCGCCCGCCCACCTCCGGCATCCGCCGCCTCCTGGTCCGGCATCTTCCCACTCTCGGACACGGAATCGGATCCGCCGCAGCGGGTGTTCGCCGCGGCACCCCGGTCGCCGGATGCCGCGGCGAGTCACGGGCCCGGTCCGCACCTGCGGATCCGACTCTCAGCAGGCGAGCGAGAAGCGCTGGTCCCGGCGACCCCGCACCCGGTACATTCGCCCTGATGAAACTGTCGGCCAAGATCACCATCGCCACGTCAGGGCTGGTCGTGGCGGGCCTTGTGGCCCTCGCCGTCCCCGCGTTCGCCTCCATCGGCCAGGCCGTGCGCAGCGCGGCGCAGGGGGCGGGCGGCGTCGCCGAGACGCTGGAGCCGACCGCCGTCCCCACGCCCGAACTCGCGGTCACTGAACCGGCGGCGGTCGTCGACGCCGACCCGTGTTCGGAGCGCGCATGGATCCACGCGGGCAGCATGCGCGCGAGTCTGAGCGGCGATCTCGTCGACATGGGCGCTCGGGACCTCGCCGCTGGCACCGTAGGCCTCGACGACGAGGGTCGGATCAAGACGTACACCGTCGCGCCCGGTGACGCGCTCTATGCGATCGGCGACCGGTTCTGCATCGAGAACCCGCTGGCCATCAGCGGCCTCAACCACACGCACATGATCGCACCCGGCGAGCTGCTGCTGCTCGCTCCTGACAGCTCGATCCCGTGGGTCGACTACTACGCCCCAGCCGACGCGCCGGGAGGGTTCGAACAGGTCCCGTACCAGCTCGCGCTGCAGGCCATGAGCCGGGCCGCTCACGCCGGCGACGTCGATGCCATGCGCACGATCTTCGCCGACGGTCTGCGCGAGATGTTCCCCCGCCAGGCCGACGCAGACCTGATCGCGCAGGCGCTCGACTTGGGCGACCTCGACGTCTTGCGCCAGATGTTCGCATAGCGAACAAGCGAACGCCCCGCTCGACGACCGGGGCTACACCAGGCTCTTGGTGTGCCAGACGGTCTTGGTCTCGGTGAAGGCGGCGATGCGCTGCAGGCTCGGGGCCGCGGCATCCGTCCCGTTCTCAGGGGGAAGGACGCGCGTGAGCGTCTCGGCGGCAGCGATCTGCAGATCGACCCAGTCGAGGTCGCCGGCGCCGACGAGGTCGAGCGCGTGCACGTCGGGGTGCGACGCCAGCCATGGCGCGAGCTCGGCGGGCGAACCGGTCAGCATGTTGACGACACCGCCGGGGACGTCCGAAGTGGCCAGCACTTCGGCGAGCGAGATCGCCGACAGCGGGTAACGCTGCGCGGCGACGACGACCACCGAGTTACCCGTCACGAGTGCCGGGGCGATGGCCGAGACCAGCCCGACGAGGGCCGTGTCCTGCGGGGCGATGACACCGACGACTCCGGTCGGCTCGGGCACCGAGATGTTGAAGTACGGGCCCGCGACGGGGTTGCCGTTGCCGGCCACCTGCCCGAACTTGTCACACCAGCCGGCGTACCAGACCCAGCGGTCGATGGCCTCGTCGACCTCGGCCGTCGCGGCCGACGCCGACGCTCCGGTCTGCTGCACGATCTCGTCGACGAACTGCGCGCGGCGGCCCTCGAGCAGCTCGGCCACCCGGTACAGCACCTGACCGCGGTTGTATGCGGTGGCGCCCGACCAGCCCTTGACGGCGCCACGAGCTGCGACGACGGCATCCCGCGCGTCCTTGCGGGAGGCCAGCGCCGCATTGGCCAGGAACACGCCCTTGTTCGAGACGACCTCGTAGGTGCGGCCGGACTCGCTGCGCGGGAAGGCGCCGCCGATGAAGAGCTTGTACGTCTTCGGAACGCTGAGTCGCTTGCTCATGCGCGCGCTCCCTTCAGGTAGGCGGCCAGTCCGTGGCGGCCGCCCTCACGGCCGTACCCGGATTCCTTGTACCCGCCGAACGGCGAGGACGGGTCGAAGCGGTTGAACGTGTTCGCCCAGACCACGCCCGCGCGCAGCCGATCGGCGACCGCTAGGATGCGGGAGCCCTTGTCGGACCAGATGCCCGCCGAAAGCCCGTACGGCGTGTTGTTCGCCTTGTCGATCGCCTCGGACGGCGTCCGGAAGGTGAGCACCGACAGCACCGGGCCGAAGATCTCGTCGCGCGCGATACGGTGGCTGGCCTGCACGTTCGTGAAGATCGTCGGCGCGAACCAGAACCCGTTGTCGGGGATGACGCAGTCCGCGGTCCAGCGCTCCGCGCCCTCTTCCTCGCCGATGCGGCTGAGCTCCCGGATGCGATCCAGCTGCTCACGCGAATTGATGGCGCCGATGTCGGTGTTCTTGTCGAGGGGATCGCCCAGGCGCAACGTCGACAGACGGCTCTTGAGCCGGTCGACGACCTCATCGTGGATCGACTCCTGCACGAGCAGTCGGCTGCCCGCGCAGCACACGTGGCCCTGGTTGAAGAAGATGCCGTTGACGATGCCTTCGATCGCCTGATCGATTGGAGCGTCCTCGAACACGATGTTCGCGGCCTTGCCGCCGAGCTCCAGCGTCAGCTTCTTGTCGGTGCCGGCGACGGATTTCGCGATCTCGCGACCGACGCCCGTCGAGCCGGTGAAGGCGACCTTGTCGACATCGGGATGCCGCACGATGGCCGCCCCCGTCGACCCGGCACCGGTGACGATGTTGACGACACCCGGAGGCAGGTCGGCCTGCTGCAGGATCTCGGCGAAGATGAGCGCCGACAGGGGCGTCGTCTCAGCCGGCTTGATGACGACGGTGTTTCCCGCCGCGAGCGCCGGCGCGATCTTCCACGCGAGCATGAGCAGCGGGAAGTTCCAGGGGATCACCTGCCCGGCGACGCCGAGCGGCTTCGGGTCGGCGCCGAGGCCCGCGTAGTCGAGCTTGTCGGCCCAGCCTGCGTAGTAGAAGAACCACGCGGCGACCAGCGGCACGTCGACGTCGCGACTCTCCTTGATCGGCTTGCCGTTGTCGAGGCTCTCCGCCACCGCCAGCTCACGGGCTCGCTCTTGCACCAGACGCGCGATGCGGAAGAGGTACTTGCCCCGGTCGCGCCCGCTCATCTTCGACCAGGTCTTGTCGAACGCACGGCGCGCCGCGGCGACGGCGACATCGACATCCGCCTCGCTCGCCGAAGCGATCGTGGCGATATGCTTCTCGTCGGCAGGCGAGATGGTGGCGAAGGACTCGCCCGTTCCCGGCCGGAACTCGCCGTCGATGAAGAGGCCGTACTCGGGCTTGAGCGAGAGGATCGCCCGGGATTCGGGAGCCGGGGCGTATTCGAGGAAACTCATGTCAGTCCTAGTTGCCTTGTCTGTCTCAGTCGCCTGCACGCGGCTCAATCAATCGTGACGTAGTCGGCGCCGGAGTAGTGCCCGGTCTTCAACTTCTGACGCTGCAGCAGCACGTCGTTGAGGAGACTGGATGCCCCGTACCGGAAGAGGTGCGGCTGCAGCCATTCCTCCCCCACGGTCTCGGCGACGGTCACGAGGTACTTGATGGCGTCCTTGGAGGTGCGGATGCCGCCCGCAGGCTTGACGCCGACCCTCTCGCCCGTCGCGCGATGCCAGTCGCGCACCACCTCGAGCATCAGCAGCGTGACGGGGAGCGTCGCCGCCGGCGACACCTTGCCGGTGGAGGTCTTGATGAAATCGCCCCCGGCGAGGATCGACAGCCACGAAGCGCGCTTGACGTTGTCGTACGTGTTGAGCTCGCCGGTCTCGATGATCACCTTGAGCGACGCGTACGTGCCGTCCTCACGACGGCACGCCTGCTTCACGCGGGCGATCTGGTCGAACACCAGCCCGTAGCGGCCCGCGAGGAACGCCCCGCGGTCGATCACCATGTCGATCTCGTCCGCGCCGTGCGCGACGGCCTCCGCGGTGTCTGCGAGCTTGATGTCCAGCGACGCGCGTCCGCTCGGGAACGCCGTGGCGACGGCCGCGACCGAGACGCCGCCCTCGTCGGGGTCGCCGTGGGCGGCACCGAGCGCGGCCACGGCGTGCGGCACCATGTCGCCGTACACGCAGACGGCCGCGACCCGCGGGCACGTCGGGTCGGAGGCATCCGGATTCAAAGCCTTCGCGACGAGCGAGCGCACCTTGCCCGGTGTGTCGGCGCCCTCGAGCGTCGTGAGGTCGATGAGCTCGATGATCTTGTCGAGCGCCCACGCCTTGGACGTCGTCTTGATCGAGCGGGTGCCCAGTCCCGCCGCCCGCTGCTCGAGGCCGACGGCGTCCACGCCTGCCAGCCCGTGCAGATAACGCCGCAGGGTGGTGTCGTCGGGCTCGCCGCCGAGCAGCTCGACGGCCCGCTCGGGCAGCGTCTGCAGATCGGTCCGGCTCATTGTTCTCCCTCAGTCGTGTGGCTCGTGCGAGGGCGAGGACGCCTCACCCGGTGGTATTGGCCGGCGCGGGTTGCGGGACGCTCGTCCTCGAGTGCCGCAGCAGGACGATGACACCGATCCCGACGACGACCGCGAACGCGATCGACAGTGTCGAGAAGGCGAACCAGTTGTCGTCCAGGGCCAGGACGATCGCCGCCGAGATGACCGCGATCGCCGCGGCCGCCAGCTTGGATGCGAACTTCAAGCCTACCCCGGGAGTGAGACGCCCGGCAGGCGAGTCACCCCGCGAGAGGATAAGGTCGGCGAACGCATCGAGCGTGGCCAGCAGCGAGGCCGAGTACGCGACGGCACAGCCGAGCGCGCCCCAGAGGTTGACGGGATTCGCGGCGGCGGCGTCGGCGGCGAGGAGTTCCAGCGGATTCACGCC
This sequence comes from Microbacterium sp. I2, assembly GCF_051364985.1. Classification (NCBI taxonomy): domain Bacteria; kingdom Bacillati; phylum Actinomycetota; class Actinomycetes; order Micrococcales; family Microbacteriaceae; genus Microbacterium; species Microbacterium sp. I2. Next base: position 291,601 of record NZ_JBLWIH010000019.1, on the reverse strand, counting down.
TCGATCGTAGGCGTCGAAGGGCGCGCGGGTCTACGGCGCGGCCGGTCAGGACAGCTCGCGCCGCACCTGTGCGACGTCGTCGGTCATCTGCGCGATGAGAGGCTCGACACCCTCGAAGGCGACCATGCCACGGATCCGCTCGACGAACTCGACGTCGACGACGTGACCGTACAGGTCGAGATCCGTCTCGTCCAGCACGTACGCCTCGACCTGCGGCACGTCGATGTCGTCGAAGGTGGGGTTCGTGCCCACGCTGATCGCCGCCGGGTAGCGCACGCTGCTGCGGGGCTGCAGGGCGCCGTCGCCCGCGGTGCCGGCGTCGATCAGCCAGCCGGCGTACACGCCCTCCGCAGGGACGAATCCCTCGAGGTCGGCGGCGAGGTTCGCGGTGGGGAAGCCCAGCTCGCGCCCTCGCTTGAGACCGTGGACGACCTCGCCCCGCACCGCGTGGGGACGGCCGAGGAGCCGCGCGGCACCGGCGACGTCGCCCTCGGTCAGCAGCTCGCGCACCCATGTGGACGACACGCGGCGTCCCTCGTCGATCGCTCGCACGTCCTCGATCACGTCGACCTCGAATCCGAACTCGGCGCCGAGCTCGCGCAGCAGTTCGGGATTGCCCGCTCCCCCGCGGCCGAAGCGGAAGTCGGCGCCGACGAGCACGATCCGCACCCCGAGCGCTCCGACGAGCACATGCTCGACGAACTCGCGGGCGCCGAGGTCTGCCAGCTGGCGGTCGAACGTGAGCATGAGGGTCGCGTCGACGCCGGTGTCGGCCAGCAGCTGCAGCTTCTGGCCCGCCCCCACCAGGCTGGCGGGGCAGATCTCGGGACGCAGCAGGGCGAGCGGGTTGCGGTCGAACGTCACCGCGACCACGCGTGCTCCCGCGGCAGCAGCATCCACGCGGGCGCGGTCGATCACCGCGCGATGACCCGAGTGCACGCCGTCGAACTTGCCGATCGCGACCACTGACGGGCCGAACCCGGCCGGGACGTCGCCCGGGGCGCGGAAGACGATCACGACCCCACCTCCGCCGCCGCGGTGACGGGCACGGATGCCGCGGGCCGATGCGTCACCAGCCACCACAGGCCGAGGAACGGCAGCACGAGCGGAACGAAGACGTAGCCGCGCCCGAACCACGACCAGACTGAGTCGTGGGCGAACAGCTCGGGGACGGCGAGGCTCAGCGTGCCGACGACCAGCACCCCGACGAGCTCGAACACGATCGCCACCCAGGCGACCAGGTACCAGCCGCGCCGGCCTGCGAACACCAGGGCGAGCGTCGCAACGATGTAGACGGCTGCCGACACCGCAGACAGCGTGTAGGCCAGCGGAGCCTCGTCGAACCGCTGGACGATCTGGACGAAGGACCGGCCGGTGGCGGCGAGCGCCATGATCGCGTACACGATCACGAGCACGCGGCCGATTCCGGTCATGCGAGGGCGGGGCGGCGTCGACATATCCCCTCGATTTTAGTTCGGATGCCGCTCCCCCGGCGCCGCGCGGATGGGCGGTCCCGCTGGGCGGCGCTCACGCGACCTGCACGGTCCAGATGACCTGCATGCGCCACACCATCACGGCGACCGACAGCGCCGCGATGCCCATGATCACCGTGCTCCAGCGGCTGCGCTCGAGCAGCGCCCACGCGACGCCCGCCAGCGGCAGCAGTGCGGCCGACACGAGGTACACCCAGAACTCCAGCGGGCTCCCCGTGGGAGGGTTTCCGGCCAGGGGCGCGATGATCGCGACCACGATCTGGGCGACGAGGAGCAGCTCGACGAGGGCGAGCGCGCCGACGGTCCAGTCGCTCGGCCGTCGACCGGCGAGACCGGCGATGACGCAGAACAGCCCGGCCGCGACGGCGATGGCGACCTGTGCGATCGTGAACCACAGGATCATGCGGATGCCTCCTCGGGCATGTTCATCGCGCTCTTCACATCGCCGCCCCTGCGCTCGACGATCCCGACCAGTGCGCCGTCGGGGCCCACTGCCGCCATCGGCGTCGTCGGGAGTCGTGCGGCCGCACCCGGCAGGCGCTTGCCATGCCGCAGATCCCGCGCCTCGTCGGCCGTGACGTCGAAGCGCCCGAGAACCGACGCCGCGGCGTCCGCGGGCGAGATCATCGGTGCGTCGGCGACGGCGTCCAGCGTACCGGCGTCGCCGACGGCGAACGGGCCGATGCGCGTGCGGCGCAGGGCGGTGAGGTGACCCCCGACGCCCAGGCCTGCACCGAGGTCGCGCGCGAGCGATCGGATGTAGGTGCCGCTGGAGCAGTCCACGACGACATCGAGGTCCACGTATCCCGACGCCGCCCCGCTGACCTCCCGCTGCGCCACGACGTCGAATCGCGACACCGTGACCTCGCGAGCTTTCAGCTGCACCGCCTGCCCGGAGCGCGCCAGGTCATACGCGCGGCGCCCGTCGACCTTGATCGCCGAGAAGGTGCTCGGCACCTGGGCGATGCGCCCGGTCAGCGCGGAGATGCCGCCGGCGATCGCCACGGACGTCAACGACGAGGCATCCGTCGTCGAGACGATCTCGCCCTCGGCGTCGTCGGTGTCGGTCGCGACGCCGAGCCGGATGGTCGCCTCATAGGTCTTGTCGAGGCCCACCACGAACGTCAGCAGCCGGGTGGCGGCCTCGACGCCCAGCACGAGCAGGCCGGTGGCCATCGGGTCGAGCGTGCCGGCGTGCCCGATCTTGCGTGTGCCGAGGGCGCGTCGGGTTCGTGCGACCACGTCGTGCGAGGTCATGCCGCCGGGCTTGTCGACGAGCAGGATGCCGGGTGCGACCATCAGCGAACCCCGCGGAAGACACGGCGAGGGTGGGCCAGATCGGCGTTGTCGACGATCGCCGACGCCACCTCGGAGGGACGCGCTTCGCGGAGATAGATCTCCTGCCCCTGGCGGTAGCGCGAATTCGACGGCGCGTCCGGATCAGGGTCGCTGCCGTCGCGCAGTGCCATGCGGGCGTACGCCACCGGCCACGGCACCTCCAGCCACACCGACCAGTCCCACAGGTCGCGCAGCTCGGCACGGTGCAGGAACACACCGTCGACCACGAGCACCGCGTCGCGTGGCGCCGTCACCCACTGCGACTCGACTCGCGCGTCTCGGACGAGGTCGAATGCCGTCAGTTGGAACCCCGTGCCGGCGCCCGCCTGCGCACCGTCGCGGAACGGATCCACGAGCACACGCCGGAACGTCGGGTAGTCGAATGAGTCACGGTAGAAGCCCTCGGGACTCATGCGGCCTCGTGCATATCTCTCCGAGCGAGGGCGGTGGAAGTCGTCGATGGACGCCCGGAACACCGCGGCGCCGGTCTCGGCGAAGGTCTCGGCGAGCCCGTCGGCGAAGACCGTCTTTCCGGCGCCGTCGATCCCGTCGACGGCGACGATCACGCGCCCGGCCGGGTAGTGGCGGCGCACGTCGTCCCGGAGGTCACGCCACAGCGTGGTCGTGGGCGTGACGGGAAGGCGCATGCCTCCAGCCTACGGCGACCGGCTTAGGCTCGAAGGCATGCCCGACCTCGCGACCCCGCTCGCGGAGTGGTACCGCGACAATGCCCGTGACCTGCCGTGGCGCCGGCCCGGCTTCGGTGCGTGGGGAGTGCTCGTCAGCGAGTTCATGCTGCAGCAGACGCCGGTGAACCGCGTCATCCCCCATCTCGAGCGCTGGCTCACCCGCTGGCCCACGCCGACGGCGCTGGCGGCGGACGCCCCCGCCGAGGCGGTGCGGCAATGGGCGAACCTCGGCTACCCGCGGCGGGCGCTCTGGCTGCATCGCGCGGCCGTCGAGATCCGCGATCGTCACGACGGTGTCGTCCCCCGAGACGTCGACCACCTGCTGGCGCTCACCGGCATCGGCGACTACACCGCGAGGGCTGTGGCAGCGTTCGCGTACGGCGACCGGCATCCCGTGGTCGACACGAACACCCGGCGCGTGCTCGCACGCGCGATCGACGGCCGATCGCAGCCCGGTCCGCCGTCCCGGCACGACCTCGCCGCGATGGAGGCCCTTCTTCCCGACGACATCCGTTCCGCCGCCGTGGTGAACGCAGCCGCCATGGAGCTCGGCGCCACGGTGTGCGTCGCGCGCGTCCCGCGATGCGAAGCCTGTCCGGTCGCCGCGCAGTGCGCGTGGCGCGCCGCCGGGTACCCCGACACGGGCGACACGCGCCGCCGGCAGGCACGGTACGAAGGCAGCGACCGGCAGGCGCGCGGTGCGGTCCTCAAGATCCTGAGGGATGCCGCCGCGCACGCGGTGCCGTTGGCCGAGGTCGTGCCGGACTGGCCTGACGCCGGTCAGCGCGACCGAGCGATCGACTCCCTCATCGCGGACGGGCTGGCCGAGGCATCCGACGGACTGCTCCGTCTGCCCGGCTGACTGTCGCCACTGCCGAACGACCAGGGCGCGTCCGCTGACGGATCAGGCGTCGTCCTCGTCGGCCTCTCGCGGCTTGACGTAGGGGTCGGCTTCACCCGCGTAGGACGCTGCGGCGGCGATTCCCGCCACGGCCTCATCCCGCTCGCGCGCCTCGCGCAGCAAGTCCGCGATGTGCCCCGCCGTATCGGGGAGCGCGTCGGGAATGAACTCCAGCGACGGCGTGAGCCGCACGTTCAGGTGCTTGCCCAGCTCGGAGCGCAGCATCCCGGTCGCCGACTTCAGCGCTTGCGCCGACGCTTCACGCTCCTCGTCCGAACCGAGCACGGTGTAGAACACCGACGCGTGCTGCAGGTCGCCGGTCACCCGTACATCGGTGATCGTCACGAATCCGAGGCGCGGATCGCGCAGCCCCTTCTCGAGGCGCTCGGCGAGGACCACGCGGATGCGGTCGCCGAGGCGGGCCTGACGTTCGCCTGCCATGACACTTCCTTTCAACGGGTGAGGGGCACCGCGGCCCGATCGAGCCCACGGCACCCCTCACCGGATGCGATCAGCCTCGCGGCTTCTCGACCAGCTCAGTGGTCTCGATCTCGTCGCCGACCTGGATGTCGTTGAACTTGCCGAGGCCGATACCGGCTTCGAAGTCCGTGCGCACCTCGGTGACGTCGTCCTTGAAGCGGCGCAGCGACTCGATGGCCAGACCATCGGCGAGGACCACGCCGTCGCGGATGACGCGCGCCTTGGCGTTGCGCGTGATCGTGCCCGAGCGGACGATGACACCGGCGATGTTTCCGAACTTGGAGGAGCGGAACACCTCGCGGATCTCGGCCACACCCGACTGGACCTCTTCGTACTCCGGCTTGAGCAGGCCCTTCAGCGACTGCTCCACGTCGTCGATCGCGTTGTAGATGACCGAGTAGAACCGGACGTCCACGCCCTCGCGGGAGGCGCGCTCGCGCGCCTTCGTGTCGGGGCGGACGTTGAAGCCGATGACGATCGCGTTGTCGATCGTTGCGAGGTTGATGTCGGACTCGGTGATCGCGCCGACGCCGCGGTGGATGATCCGCAACTGCACGGAATCGTCGACCTCGATCTTGAGCAGCGATTCCTCGAGCGCCTCGACGGCACCGGAGACGTCACCCTTGATGATGAGGTTGAGCGACTCGACCTTGCCCTCTTCGAGAGCACGGGTGAAGTCCTCGAGCGAGATGCGCTTGCGGGCCTTGGCCAGCTGGGCGTTGCGCTCGGCGGCCTCGCGCTTCTCGGCGATCTGACGGGCGGTGCGGTCCTCTTCGGTCACGATGAACGTGTCGCCGGCGCGCGGCACAGAGTTGAGACCCTGCACCTGCACGGGCCGCGAGGGGTAGGCCTCTTCGACCGCGTCGCCGTTCTCGTCGGCCATCGCACGCACACGGCCGTATGCCGTGCCTGCGACGATCGCGTCGCCGACGCGCAGCGTTCCGGACTGGATGAGCACCGTGGCGACCGAACCGCGACCCTTGTCGAGCTTCGCTTCGATCGCGACACCACGGGCGGCCTTGTTCGGGTTCGCCGTGAGGTCGAGCCCCGCGTCCGCGGTCAGCAGCACGGCATCGAGGAGCTCCTGGATGCCGGTGCCCTGACGAGCCGAGACATCGACGAACATGACGTCGCCGCCGTACTCCTCGGCGACCAGCCCGTATTCGGTGAGCTGCTGGCGCACCTTGGCCGGGTTGGCGTCCGGCTTGTCGACCTTGTTCACCGCGACCACGATCGGCACGTTGGCCGCCTGCGCGTGATTGAGGGCCTCCACCGTCTGGGGCATGATGCCGTCGTCGGCGGCGACCACGAGGATGGCGAGGTCGGTCACCTGCGCACCACGGGCACGCATGGCGGTGAACGCCTCGTGACCCGGGGTGTCGATGAAGGTGATCGCGCGCTCGATGCCCTCGTGCTCGGTCCAGACCTGGTACGCACCGATGTGCTGCGTGATGCCGCCGGCCTCGCCCGCGACCACGTTGGTCTGACGGATGGCGTCGAGCAGTCGCGTCTTGCCGTGGTCGACGTGGCCCATGACGGTGACCACGGGAGGACGGATCTCGAGGTCTTCCTCGTTCTCCGCCTCCAACTCGGCCTCGAGGTCGAGACCGAAGCCCTCGAGGAGCTCCTTGTCCTCGTCCTCGGGCGAGACCATCTGGATCTTGTAGCCGAGCTCTGCGCCGAGCACCTCGAAGGTGGCCTCGTCCAGCGACTCGGTCGCGGTCGCCATCTCGCCCAGGTTGAACAGGATGGTCACGAGCGTGCCGGGCTGCACGGTGTAGCCGCGCAGCGCCTCGAGCTTGTCGGCGAAGTCGGCGATGGACGCGCCGCGACGCAGGCGGATGATCTCGCCGTTGCCCTTGGAGACGTTGACGCCGCCGACGACGGGCGCCGACCGCATCTCGAATTCCTGCCGCTTCGCACGACGCGACTTGCGCTGCTTGGACTTGCCGCCGCCCTTGCCGAAGGCACCCGCGGTACCGCCGCCGGGGCCGCGACCGCGACCACCGCCGCCACCGGGACGACCTGCGAAGCCGCCCGCGGGCGGTCCGCCACCGGGACGCTGGAAGCCACCGGCACCGCCGGCGCCGCCGGGACGACCGGGACCGCCGGGACGCTGCTGGAACGGAGCGCCGGGGCGACCGCCACCACCGGGACGACCCGCGCCGCCCTGGCGCGGAGCGCCGGGGCGAGGAGCACCCGGGCGAGGAGCCTGGGGCCGCGGGATGTTGCCAGGGCTCGGCCGCTGGCCCATGCCCTGCGCCGAGGCGAAGGGGTTGTTCCCCGGACGGGGGCCGGCGGGACGCTGGCCCATGCCCTGCGACGAAGCGAACGGGTTGTTACCCGGACGCGGCGTGCCGCCCGGACGCGGCGCCTGCGACCCGGGAGCTGCGCCACCGGGCTTGGGTGCTGCGGGCGCAGACGGTGCTGCGGCTTCGGCGGGCGTCGCCGGAGCGGGCGCCTCAGCAGCCGCGGCGGCCGGGGCCGCCGCGGGAGCCGGCGCTGCCGGCGTGGGCGCTGCGGGCGCCGGTGCCGCCGGCTTGGCTGCGGGTGCAGACGGCCTGGACGGGCCGGGACGCGCGGCCGGCTTGGCCGCGGCGGCAGCCGGCTTGGCGTCGGCAGCCGGCTTCGCTGCGCCGTCCGCCTCGAGGGCGGCGCGCAGCTTGCGAGCCACGGGGGGCTCGATGGTCGACGAGGGGCTCTTGACGTATTCGCCCAGCGCCTTCAGCTTCTCGAGTGCGACTTTGCTGTCGACACCGAGCTCAGAGGCGATCTCGTGCACGCGTGGTTTGGCAGCCACAATTCTCCTGTCTGGGGTCCACCCAGACAGGGCAGACCGTTAGTCGCGGACGGGACTCATTTCGAGCCGTTCACTTTGTTCCCATAGCCATTCAGCCTTTGGTTCGCTGTACGTACTGTTCGATGGTCTGCGTGTCGAGCGGACCCGGCACACGCAATGCTCGCACGAAGGCGCGGCGCCGGATGGCGGTGTCCACGCACTCGCTGGTCTCGTGCACCCACGCGCCCCGCCCGGGCATCGAAGCGCGGCCGTCGGGAATGAGGACCGAATCGATGGCGACCACCCTGAGAAGGGAGGACCGGGGAGCACGCGTACGGCATCCGACGCACGTTCGTACAGGTTCCATTCTACACCCCGAGGCCTGCGCCCCTGACCCTCCGCCCGACGTGCGCCTCAGGATTCCAGAATGCTGTCGGGCTGGATGTCGATCTTGGCGCCGGTGAGCTTGGCGGCCAGGCGGGCGTTCTGCCCCTCTTTGCCGATCGCCAGCGAGAGCTGGTAGTCGGGAACGAGCGCCCGGACCGCCTTGCTTGAGACATCGAGCACGAAGCTCGACGTCACCTTCGCCGGCGACAGCGCGTTCGCGACGAACTTCGCCAGCTCCGGGTCGTAGTCCACGATGTCGATCTTCTCGCCGCCGAGCTCTTCGGTGACCGCACGCACGCGACGACCGAGCTCGCCGATGCAGGCGCCCTTGGCGTTGATCGACGGGTCGTTGGCCTTCACGGCGATCTTGGTGCGATGGCCGGCCTCGCGGGCGAGCGAGACGATCTCGACGAGTCCGGCCGGGATCTCGGGCACCTCGAGCGCGAACAGCTTGCGTACGAGCCCCGGGTGCGTGCGTGACACCGTGATGGCGGGACCCTTGGCTCCCTTCGAGACACTCGTGACGTACACCCGCAGGCGTGCGCCGTGCGCGTAGTCCTCGCCGGGCACCTGCTCCTCGGGGGGCAGGATCGCCTCGACCGTGCCGAGGTCGACGTGCACCATGCGTGGGTTGGGACCCTGCTGCACGATCCCGGCGACGATGTCGCCCTCCTTGCCGCGGAACTCTCCCAGCACGGCGTCGTCGGCGATGTCGCGCAGGCGCTGGCTGATGACCTGCTTCGCCGCGAAGGCGGCGATCCGGCCGAAGTCCTCGGGAGTGCTCTCCTCCTCGCCGATGACGGCACCCTCTTCGTCGAGCACCGGGATGAAGACGGCGACATGGCCGGTCTTGCGATCGAGCTCCGAGCGGGCGCCTTCCGGCAGTTCGCCGGTCGGCGACGTGTGCTTGGCATACGCGGTGAGGATCGCCTGCTCGATGATGCGCACCAGCTCGTCGAACGGGATCTCCTTCTCACGCTCGACCGTCCGAAGCAGTCCGAGATCGATGTCCACAGTGGCCTCCGTATTCAGCTCTCACCGGTGCGTCGACGCGCGCCGGAACCCTACAACGTTACCCGATGCCCGGCTGCGTGAATCCGGTAAGCATGCGTGGGCGGGCGCGCCAGGATTCATCGACCGCAGTCGTCCACGTGACTGTCGGTACGGGTGAACCTCGCCTCGGTCCAGTCGACGAGAACCGGCAGGAAGCTCGACCCCGGCAGCAGCGTTCCCAGATGGTCGTATCCGCGGTACGCCAGCCGGCGCACCTGCTCTCCCTCCGCGCACAGGCGATCGACGAACTCCTGCTGCAGCCGCGGCGGAATGACCTCGTCCTCGGTGCCCCACGCGACCAACAGCGGGTGACCCCACGGCCCTACCGGCACGTTGTCGGCCAGGCGCCTGCCCAGCGGCCCCGCGGTGAGATCGCCGACGTACAGCGGCCGGTCCTCTGCCACCCCGAGCGCCGCGGCGACGGAGACCATCACGCCCGGCTCGGACGGACAGCGCTGCGTCATCTCACGCACGATCGCCTCCGCGCCGGGCGCGATGTAGCGCGAGAGGTCGACGTCGCCATACGTGTCGGCGTACGGTACGAGCACCCACGAGATGAGGATCGACAGCAGCACGCCGGCATCGCCTTCGGTGAGCTCGTCCGCCAGTGCGAGCGGATCCGCCGCCGGTGCGAGCACAGCGGTGCCCAGCATGTCGAGCTCAGGAGAGTAGTCCTCGACGATCTGCGACATCCACAGCGCGGCATGACCGCCCTGCGAATGACCCCACGCGACGGTGCGCGTCGACAGCGTCACATCGTCCAGCTCTCGAGCAGCCAGCACCGCGTCCAGCGACGAGCGGGCCTCCCCTCTGCCGATCAGATAGGGGAACACGCCGGGCGCCCCCTGCCCCGAGTAGTCCGACGCGACCACGATCCACCCGCGCCGGATGACATCGTCGAGCGCGGGGATCGCCCACTTCGTCGCGGAGGCGTCGCGCAGACTCGGTGCGCAGCCACGCGCCACCCCGGTCGTGCCGTGGTTCCATGCGATCACCGGGCGGGCCCCCGGCGGCCGCTCGTCCGGGACGATCACCAGAGCGCTCGCGACCGCCGGCTGGCCGACCGCATCGCGCGTGGTGTACAGGATGCGGTGGACGTGGGCACCCACCGGCTCCTGCCCCGCGAACTCCCCGACACGGATCAGCCGCCCGTGCTCGTAGGGCACCACCGCCGGCGGATCGTAGAAGGCGTCCACGACGGGTGCGCCCTCGGACAGCCACGAGCTCGCCCACCAGCCGCCGGCCGCGAGCGCCACGAGCAGACCCGCGACACCGTACCGCCCAGCCGCCGCCCAGGCGCTCCGTGTGCGGCCTCGGTCGGCCGCCCCGGTCGTGGCATCCGTTCGCTGCCCGTCCTCATCGGACCGCGCGCCGACGTCCGCGGGCACGTCGCGCCGGCCCGCCACAAAGGCGCGCACCGCGCGCACGACCAGCGTCGCGCCGAAGACGATCGTGCGCACACCGAAGACGATCGCGACGACGAGCACCGTCACATCCGGCCACGAGAACGCGAGGATGCCGAAGACCAGCTGGGCACCGCCCCACGCGGCGGCCAGCACGCGCTGACTGACCCGGCCGCGAGTGAACGCGTCGTACAGCGAGGCCAGCCCGCCGAGAAGAAGCAGCACCGCGATGAGCTGCGGCAGCAGTTCGAGCGTGCGCCCGAGTCCTACGAGGATGGCAAGGCCGAGCGCGATCCACAGCGCGCCGAATCCGACGCGGGACCACACGGCCGACTCCGGAGCGCCGAGCATCCGGGCGACGCCCGTGAAGATCGCGCTGAGGCCGACGTACACCGTCAGCAGGAACAGTGATGTAAGGGGTCGCGTGACGATCAGCAGGCCCACCAGCAGCGCCAGCGCGCCCACGATCACCAGCGCGGCCGGCGGCGCGCCATGGACCAGACGCGGCGCGATGCTCCAGCCGGTCCCGCGGGGGTGACGGGCCTCACGGATCATCCGCACCATGATAGGTCGCTCGCCGATGCGGGCGTCACCCGCCGTCCGCGCGGCGCACGTATTCAGTTGATCGGCAGTCCACCTGCCGATGCCCTGCGCGCAACCTCTCCGTTACCGACCCCGACGAATGTCGAGACCGAGCGTCCGCCAGATCCCGACGGCAAGACGCGCTCCCCTCCCCTCTTGAACGGAGTATCCGTGGTCTCGTCCACAACCCGTCCGATGCGTCGCCTCGCGCGTCGCAGCGCCGCCTTCTTCGCTACCGCGGGCCTTGCGGCCGGCGCGTTCGCGGCCATGCCCGCAACCGCAGCGGCTGCCGCGGCCGATCCTGCACCCGTCGATGACCTCGCGTCGCGGTTCACCCTCGCGGTGCTGCCCGACACGCAGTTCTACTCCCGATACTCGTCCGACCAGTTCGTCCCGCGATATGGCACCGATCCCTTCGCGGTCCAGACCCGATGGATCGCCGAGCACGCTGACGACCTCCGCATCCCGTTCACCGCACACCTGGGCGACATCGTCGACCGCGCCGGCACGCAGCGCGAGTGGGAGGCAGCAGACCGCGCGATGAAGACGCTGGAGGATGCCGCCCTCCCCTATTCGATCCTTCCCGGCAACCACGACGTGCTGGACAGCAGCAAATGGGACAACGAGCTCAACGCCGTCAACGAGCCGTTCAACCGGTGGTTCGGCGCGACCCGCGCCGCGGCGCAGTCGACCTACATGGGCAGCGACGCCACCGGCCTCAGCCAGTTCCACATCTTCGAGGCCGAAGGACAGCAGTTCATGTCGCTCGCCCTGTCGTGGCGGCCGTCCGACGCGACTCTCGAATGGGCACAGCGCGTGCTCGACGCTCATCCGACCGTCCCGGTGATCCTGAGCAACCATGCCCTCCTCGGCGTCGCCGCCGACCAGACGACGCCGGTCGAGACCGGCGACAGCACGCGCATGTGGGACACGCTCATCAAGGGCAACGACCAGATCTTCCTGACGCTCAACGGTCACTTCCACGGGGCCACCCGCCAGGTCAAGACGAACGACTTCGGTCACCCGGTGCACCAGATCCTGATGGACTATCAGATGGCATACGAGGGCGGGAACGGCTATCTCGGCCTGCTGGAGTTCGACCTCACCAACGACACCATCTCGCTCGAGACGGGCTCGCCCTGGGTCACCTTCAAACCCCAGGAGACGCTGACCAGCTACGATCAGCCGCTGCTGGACGGTCCGCACCAGCGCTTCACATTGGACTTCGACTTCAGCGAGCGCTTCCAGGGCTTCCACCCCGGATTCACGGCGGGCACACCCGACGAGCCGTCGCTGAGCAACGCTGTGCGGTCGATCCTCCTCGACGGCTTCGAGGGTCCAGACCCGATCTCGACGGAGCTGCCGGGCAACGAACTCGACTTCGTGCAGGTTGACGGCACCCTCGCCCACTGGCGTTTCAACGGCCACGACGGCACCGTCGACGCCGACACCGTGATCGAGGACATCGTCGGCGACAACGACCTCACGCGCGTCGATCCGGCGGACACGGCTGCCGTCGGCGCCACATGGGAGGACGTCACCATCGAGAACACGGACGTGCACGGGTTCTCATCCGACGGCGCAGCAGCCTGCTTCGACAATTCGTCGGGTTCACGCTTCAGCTATCTCACGACGGCGGCCGACGCCGCAATCAACAACGCCGATCTCACCCAGGGCTACACCATCGAGACCTTCATCAAGATGGATGCCGACTGGGATGCCGCGGCCAACGGTTGGTCGAAGGTCATCACCCGCACGGGCAACCGCTCCCTGATGGGCGCCCCGCGCACGCAGTGGGACTGGACGGCCTCGCCGACCGCTCTCGGCATCTCGAACCTCCGCGAGTTCCAGTTCACGAGCCTTCCCGCCGATGCCGCGCAGGGTGACCGGGTGAACTGGTCGGGCGAGATCATGGTGGACACGTGGTCACATGTGGCCATCGTCAACGACGCGGCCGCCGGCACCACGACGATGTACGTCGACGGGGCTCCTGTCCTGCGCAACGCGAACAACGTCGCCGGCCAGGCGGGCATGGCGGACATGCCGTGGATCATCGGAGCCGACTGGGTCGACAACGCTGCCCGCAACGGATGGCACGGATGCGTAGGCGAGACGCGGATCATCGACCGCCCGACGACGCCCGACGAGTGGCTGACCCAGCGCGCCGATCTGAGCGGTTTCACCGTCGCGCAGGCACCCGAGGGCACCATCGGACCGGACGTGCCGGTGATCTTCGCCGGCACCGGCCTCCCCGGCGCCGAGGTACGCACCGCTCCCGGGCACGCCACGACCGTCGTGGCCGAAGACGGGACGTGGCAGCTCGAGATCACCGACGGTGTCGTGCGCGGTGCGAACTCGTTCGAACTCGTTCAGGCCCTGGGCTCTCGTGCCGGCACGCCCGTCGCCATCGAGTTCGAGGTCGAGCGTCTCGCCGTGGCAGTCGCGGCTTCCACCCGCACTCTGGCGGGCAAGCAGTACGTGTCGGTCGCCGCGACGAACAACGAGTCCGCCCCCGTCGACATCGTCATCGAGACCCCGTACGGCGCGAAGACCTTCCTCGCGGTGGCGCCGGGCAAGTCCGCGAACGTGTCGATCAACTCGCGGCTGACGTCCGTCCCCGCCGGCACGGCGAGCGTCGCCGCCACCGGCGTCGTCGAGGGCGAGACGGTCACGATGACCAAGCTCGCGGCCTACCCTGCCGGCTGAGTCCTCCGGCCGGGGCCGTTCGGATCGCGGCCCCGGCCCGCTCACCCTCGCCCGCCCCTCAACGGCCTGCCCGCTACCGCCCACACGGTGGCGCCGACATACTGGCCGGATGGACGCTGTGAACGAATGGCTCGTGACGTGGGGCGACAACCTCTGGACGTGGATCGTCCTGCCGGTCGTCGTGGTGTTGGGCATCTACTTCACCGTGCGGTCGGGTGTGGTGCAGTTCCGCCTGATCCCGGAGATGTTCCGCACCCTCACCGACAAGACCCCGCGCGATGCCGACGGCGCGCCCCAGTCGGTGTCGGCGTTCCAGGCCTTCACGATCTCAGCCGCGTCGCGCGTGGGTGTCGGCAACATCGCCGGCGTCGGCACGGCGATCGCACTCGGCGGTCCGGGGGCGGTCTTCTGGATGTGGCTCATGGCGTTCGTCGGCGGGGCCTCGAGCTTCATCGAGTCCTCGCTGGCGCAGCTGTTCAAGGTGCGTGACAGCGACGGCTTCCGCGGCGGGCCGGCGTACTACATGGAGCGCGGCCTGAAAGCGCGATGGATGGGCATCCTCTTCGCAGTGATCCTCATCGTGTGCTTCCCGTTCGCCTTCAGCTCGCTGCAGGCCAACACGATCACCGCGACCGTCACCGCCAGCATGGGTGCCGAGTCGGCGGCGTGGCTGCCGTGGGTGATCGGTGTCGCAGTGGCGCTCCTCACAGCGCTCGTCGTCTTCGGCGGCGTGCGGCGCATCGCCTCGGTGACGCAGATGCTCGTACCGCTCATGGCGTTGGCCTACCTCCTGCTGGGCCTCATCGTCGTCGGCCTGCACATCGACCGGCTGCCGGCCGTGTTCGCCGAGATCTTCACGCAGGCGTGGGGCTTCAACGAGGTCGTCGGAGCCGCTTTCGGCTACATCGTCCTGACCGGCGTGCGACGCGGCATGTTCTCGAACGAGGCCGGTCTCGGGTCCGCCCCGAACGCGGGAGCCAGCGCTGCGGTCACGCACCCGGTCAAGCAGGGGCTCGTTCAGACGCTGGGCGTCTACTTCGACACGTTCCTGGTGTGCTCGATCACGGCGTTCATCATCCTCGTGTCCGTCCCCGACCTGAGCACCGCGACGCGAGGCATCGGGCTGACCCAGGGCGCCCTGGTCGGAACGCTCGGCGAATGGTCGAACATCGCGCTCAGCGTCATCATCTTCCTGCTGGCGTTCTCGTCCATCCTCGGCAACTACTACTACGGCGAGTCCAACATCGAGTTCATCACTCCGCATCGCGGAGTCCTCGCCGGCTACCGGACCCTGGTGGTTCTCGCGGTGCTTGCCGGCTCCGTGGTCGGCGCCGACCTGGTGTGGAGCTTCGCGGACGGCGTGATGGGCCTCATGGCGCTCACGAACCTGATCGCGATCGCGCTGCTGTCGGGCATCGCGTTCCGGCTGCTCAAGGACTACACGCAGCAACGACGCGAGGGGCGCGACCCGGTCTTCACGCGAGATCGGATGCCGGATCTCGAGGGCATCGCCGTGTGGGAGGACGAGCTCTCGGTCACCGGACCGATCGACCTGCCCACCAAGCGACGGCAGAGCGAGAAGCATCGCGACCACCTGCACGGCGAGCGCTGAGAAGCAAGTCCTTCCTGCGTGCCTGCGCGCGCTCTCTAGGCTGACCCCATGGCACGCGCGGAGGTGAGATCGGCGGCGCGCCGCGCCGAGGCAAGCACGATCTTCGAGGCTCTCGCCCGCGGTGGCTACGTCGCGGACGGACTCGTGCACATCCTGATCGGCGTCTTCACCGTCGTGGTCGCCTTCGGAGGAGACGGCGAGACCGATCAGCCCGGCGCGTTCCGCGCGATCGCCGGCGCGCCGTTGGGCTTCGTCGTCCTGTGGGTCGCCGCGATCGCGCTGGCAGCCCTCGGATTGTGGGAGATCCTGGAAGGCGTCCTGGTGCCGCGCGGCAGCCGTCCGCGCAAGTGGGGGGCACGCGTCACCGAATGGGGCAAGGCCGCAGTCTTCCTCGCCCTCGCCGCGATCGCGGCTGCTGTCGCGATCGGCGCGCGTCCCGATCCGGACGAGAGCGTTCAAGACGCCAGTCGCGGGCTTCTCGATGTGCCGGGCGGCCCGTGGGTGCTCGGGCTGATCGGCGCGGGCATCGGCGTGAGCGGCATCGTGTTCGGGATCATCGGCATCCGTCGCAAGTTCCTCGAGGGGTTCGCACTTCCCGAGGGGCGCGCCGGCACCGCCGTCACCGCTCTCGCCGTCGCGGGCTACGTCGCAAAAGGCGTCGCGCTCGTCACCGTCGGCGTCCTGCTCGTCGTCGCATCCGTGAAGACCGAGGCGGACGACACGGGTGGTCTCGACGCCGCGCTCGACGGGCTGACGACGCTCTCTTACGGGCCGGCCGTGTGCGCGGCGATCGGTGTCGGTCTGATCGCGTACGGAGTGTTCCTCGTGCTGTCCGCCCGCTTCCGGCGCCTCTGAGAAACCACTGCGGCGCCTGCGACCCCGGAGGATCGCAGGCGCCGCGAGTGTGACGGGCCGATCAGGCCCGGTGGACCTGCACGACCGACGGGCGCGGCGCGTTCGGCACCGCTCCGGGTGCCGTCGATCCGTAGTCGGGGAACAGCGACGTCGGCGCGTCGAAGGTTCCTTCCTCACCCGGATGCTGCACCGCGACGAAGACCAGGCCTTCGCGGTCGTGGATCACAGGCCCGCAGGTCTCCGCGTCACGCGGGACGGCGAGGAACTGCTGCACGTGGCCGCGCTCGGGGCCCTCGAGGGGCACCTTGTACAGCGCGTCGTTGTAGCCGATGGTGCTCGGCGCACCGTCGGTCGAGATCCAGAGGTTGCCTTGGGAGTCGAACGCGACGTTGTCGGGACACGAGATGGGCGAGACGAGCTCCGACGGGAAGCCGGCGAAGTACGTGTTCGCGTTCGTGGCGGGGTCACCGCACAGCAACAGGATGCTCCAGCCGAAGGTCGTGCCCGACTGCCCCGCGGTCTCGGTGAGTTCGATCACGTGCCCGTAGCGGTTGCCGGTCACCGGGTTCGCCTCGTCCAGCGGCGAGGCGGTGCCGCGCTGCGTGTTGTTGGTCAGCGCGACGTACACCTTGCCGGTCTTCGGGTTGGGCTCGACGTCCTCGGGGCGGTCCATCTTGGTCGCGCCGACGGCATCCGCCGCCAGCCGCGTGAAGACGAGCACCTGCTCGGTCGTGAACCCGGGCACGACTGACACGCCGTTCTGCGTCAGCGGGATCCACTGGCCGCTTCCGTCGAACTGGCCGTCCGACGGAAGCGCGCCGGTGCCCGTGATCTCCGATGCCGGCGAGTCGCCGGTGAACTTCGCCACGTACAGGTCGCCCTCGGCGAGCAGGCGCATGTTCTTCTTGCGCGATCCCGAGATCTTGTGCTTCGAGACGAACTTGTACAGGTAGTCGTTGCGCTCGTCGTCGCCCATGTACGCCACGACGCGCTTGTCGTGACCCACGATGACGTTCGCACCCTCGTGCTTCATGCGGCCCATCGCGGTGTGCTTGCGCGGCGTCGACGTGGGGTCGTCCGGATCGATCTCGACGATGTAGCCGAAGCGGTTCGGCTCGTTCACGAAGGCGGGGTCGTGGGCGTTGAAGCGGGGGTCGTACGTCTCCCAGCCCGTCGAGGTCGACGTCGACGGGGACGACTGGTACCGCTTCTGACCCGGTGTGTCGGCCGCCCACGCGAAGTAGCCGTTGAAGTTCTCCTCGCCGGAGAGGATCGTGCCCCACGGGGTGGTGCCGCCCGCGCAGTTGCCGAGCGTTCCGCGCACCCAGCGCCCCTCGGGGTCGTCAGCGGTCTTCACGAGGTCGGTGCCGGCGGCGGGTCCGGTCAGCTCGAAGACGGTCTCGACCGTGATGCGACGGTTGCGTCGGCCGTCGACGACGTGGCCCCAGGGCTTCCCCGTGCGCCGGCGCTCCAGCTCGACCACCGACAGGCCCTGTGCGGCCTTGTAGATGTCACCGCGACGACGCAGTTCGGCCGGGTCGCTCGTGGCCGGGAACATGATGCCCGGGTTCACGTACTCGTGGTTCGTGACCAGGACGCCCCGCTTGCCGTTGGGATCGGCGAGGATGTCGAGGTAGTCGCAGTTGTAGCCGAACTGCAGCGCCTGCGCCTCGGGCGTCTGCGCCAGGATGTCGAAGGCCGGCGCGCTCGAGAACAGCGGGTCGCCCCAGCGGATCAGCGGGCTCCACGTGTAGCCGGCGGGCACTGTGAAGGCGTCCACCGTGCGCGCGACGGGCGCGATCGGCTCGAAGGCCAGCCCCGCGGTGCCGGGTCGTGCGAGCGCCGAACCGGGGCCGGTCACGCCGGCCGCGGCGGGCGCCGAGGTCGGCGCCGAGGTGCGGAAGGCGCCGACGGCGATCGCGACGGCACCGGCGGCACCGAGGCCGAGCAGGGCGCGGCGCGACAGGGCAGCCGAGGCGACATCGCGGAAATGCGCGTTGGACGACGTGTTGCACTCGGGACCGAGGCACGCGTTGGCGCACTTGTACTGGCATGTGACCGCGGAGCGCTTGCCGCGGACGTGGTCTGCCATGGGCAGCGACGTGCGCGGGCTCGGCAGCGATGTGCGGGGATTCTCGACGATGCTCACGTTGGACGCCCTCCCTGACGTTCGGATGGCCGTCAGCATCCTCGCGGCCGCGAACGCGCTCGCGAACCACGGGTGAACAGCACGAGACCAGCCGATGAGAGCGCGCTCATGTGTCGCCTGCGGGAGCGCCAGGGCGCCGAAGGCGGAGACGGATGCCGCGTCACGCGGCGCGCGCGGGCCCCTTGGGTGCTGAGTCGAGGTCGTTGATCGCGCGGATCAGGCGGTGCAACTCCCCCACGCGCACCTGATTCAGGCGCAGCACCAGCCGCGGCAGCTCGACGCGGTCGTCGTCTTCGAGCTCACGGCGCAGGGGTCCGCGGCGCTCGATGCGCCCGGTCATGAGGTGGGCGCCGAAGCGATCGTTGAGACTCTCGACCTCGGCGTCGGTCGGCTCTGCGCGCAGGCGCAGCACCAGACGGTCCCCCACCCAGCGCAGCGAGTCGTAGTTGCGCCAGAAGTCCGTGATCTCACGGGCCGCTGCATCCACCGAGTCCGTGATCAGGACCCGGTCGAAGTCACCGGGCGAGATCACACGGCCCGCCACCAGCTGCTCGTCGACGAAGCGCTGCAGTCCGCGCCAGAATGTGCCTCCGGGCTCGTCCAGCAGCACGATGGGAGTGGGCTCCGCCTTACCGGTCTGCTGCAGCGTGAGCAGCTCGAACAGCTCGTCCAGCGTCCCGAAACCGCCGGGGACGCACACGAAGCCATGCGACTCCTTCACCAGCATCAGCTTGCGCGTGAAGAAGTACTTCATCGCGACGTTGCGCGCGTTGGCGGCGATGACGGCGTTGGGCTTCTCTTCGAAAGGCAGCCGGATCGACACGCCCAGCGAGCGATCCGGTCCCGCGCCTTCGGCCGCCGCCTGCATGATGCCGGGCCCGGCGCCCGTGACCACCATCCACCCGCTCTCGGCGAGCGCGCGCGCCACCTCGGCGGCGGCACGGTACACGTGGTGATCCGGCAGCGTGCGCGCCGAGCCGAAGATCGTGACCTTGGGCACGTCCTCGTACGGCGCGAACAGGCGGAACGCGGCGCGCATCTCGGTGAGTGCGGCGGTGGTGATCTTCAGATCGAGCCGGTTCGCCTTGTCCAGCCCGAGCCCCACGCCGGTCACGAGGATGCGGGCGACCAGGTCGACGTTCTCGGTGATCCCGGCGTCCGCGATCACCCGGCGCAGGTCGTCGGTCACCTCGGGTGTCACAGCGGCGTCGTCGTGCATGCCTCCAGCGTCGCACGCCGACGAGCCGTTCGGGCCCGAATCCCGCCCCGGCGGAGGTCGTCAGCGTGCGGCGAGCCGCGCCGCCACCTCCGCCACCGGCACGACCTCGCGGTCACCGGTGCGGCGATCCCACAGCTCCACCTGCCCGTCGGCCGCGCCGCGGCCGACGATCACGATCTGCGGCACGCCGACGAGCTCGGCGTCTCCGAACTTCACCCCGGGCGAAACCTTCGGGCGGTCGTCGTAGAGCACATCGAGGCCGGATGCCTCGAGCTCTGCCGACAGCCGCTCCGAGACGTCGAACACGACGGGCTCGCGACCGGTGGCGACCACGTGCACGTCGAACGGCGCCACCGAAGCGGGCCAGATGAGGCCCTTGTCGTCGTTGTTGAGCTCGGCGATGATCGCGAGGATGCGGGTCACACCGATGCCGTACGAGCCCATCGTGACGGTGACGAGCTTGCCGTTCTCGTCGAGGACCTTCAGACCGAGCGCGTCGGCGTACTTGCGGCCGAGCTGGAAGACGTGGCCTATCTCCATGCCCCGCGCCAGCGTCACCGGGCCGGAACCGTCGGGGGCGGGGTCGCCCTCCCGGACGTTCGAGACCTCGACGAACCCGTCGCCGGTGAAGTCACGTCCGGCCACGAGCGTGTGGACGTGCTTCTCGTCGATGTTCGCCCCGGTGACCCAGGCGGTGCCGTCGACCACCCGCGGATCGAGCAGGTATCGGATGCCGGTCGCAGACTCTTCGCCGAGGACAGGCCCGGTCTCGGACCACGGGCCGATGTATCCCTTCACGAGGAGGGGGTGGCGCTCGAAGTCCTGATCGGTCGCCGCTTCGACCGCGGCGGGCGCGAAGGCGACCTCGGCCCGCTTGTCGTCGATCTCCCGGTCTCCCGGAATCCCGACGATGACAAGTTCGCGCGTGCCGTCGAGGTGCGTCAACGCGAGCACGACGTTCTTCAGCGTGTGCGCGGCTGTCCATGCCGTCGCCCCGTCGGTCGCCGGTCCGGCGATCCCCGAAGCCGGAGCGTCGAGGTTCGCCTGGGCGTGGTCGACGAGCGTCTGGATCGTCGGCGTGTTCGGCGAGTCGAAGATCACCGGCGCGCCGAGACCGTCGAACGAGAGCGGTTCGGGCACAGCCGTCGTGTACGCCTCGACGTTCGCCGCGTAGCCGCCGGCAGAACGCACGAACGTGTCCTCCCCGACGGGGGTGGGGTGCAGGAACTCCTCGGATCGCGAGCCGCCCATGGCTCCGGCATCCGCCTGCACGATCACATACTCGAGACCGAGCCGCGCGAAGATGCGCTCGTAGGCGTCGCGCTGCAGCTGGTAGCTGGCGTCCAGCCCTGCGTCTGACGCGTCGAACGAGTATGCGTCCTTCATCGTGAACTCGCGGCCCCGCAGGAGGCCGGCGCGCGGCCGGGCCTCGTCGCGGTACTTGTCCTGGATCTGATAGATCGTCAGCGGCAGGTCCTTGTACGACGAGTACAGGTCCTTCACCAGCAGGGTGAAGACCTCCTCGTGGGTCGGCGCCAGCAGGTAGTCGGCGCCCTTGCGGTCCTGCAGGCGGAACAGCGCGTCGCCGTACTCCTCCCAGCGGCCGCTGGCCTCGTACGGCTCGCGCGGCAGCAAGGCCGGGAAGTGCACCTCGTAGGCGCCGGCACGGGCCATCTCGTCGCGGATGACGGCCTCGACCTTCGCCTTGACGCGCAGCCCCAGCGGCAACCACGCGAAGATGCCCGGCGCCTGGCGCCGGATGTAGCCGGCGCGCACGAGCAGCCGATGGCTCGAGACCTCGGCGTCGGCCGGGTCTTCGCGGAGTGTGCGGAGGAAGAAGTGCGACAGACGTGTGACCACGAGGGTCAAGTCTAGGGCGGCCGGATGCTGCGCCCGGCCCGGCTAGGGATGCATGAGCGCGAACAGAGCCGCCGCCAGGCCGGCCGCATCCGCCGTCTCGCGCACCCAGTCGGGCGTCACCATCAGCACGTTGACGCCGTCGGTGGCCACGACCACCGACCCCGAACCCTCGTACCGATCGAGTCCCGGGGCGATCACCGCGTCCTCTGCGCCCTCGACTGTCACGGGCACCGACTGTTCCGCCGCGAGCGCGGTCGGGAACGAGACGCCCCCGCCCGGCACGGCGCTCACGGTGACCACTTCACCGGTGGTGCTCTCTCCGGCACCGGACGTGAAGTGCAGTGCGCACAGGGACGCCACCCCGGTTCGGTACGAGATCCCCTCGGGCCGGTCGGGCGCGTACCAGTCGATCGGCTGATCCGTCGTGGCCGCGACGCGCTCGTATCCGTAGACGGCAGGATCGACTGCCGCCGCGATCGTCGCGCAATCCGGCGGCGTCCACCATGCCTCCGTCCGCTCCGCGGGGGCGGGCGCCGCATAGTCGCCCAGCCTGACCGATGCGCTGGAGTGCAGAGCCTCGGTGGCTGCGAGCGACACGCTCTCGCGTGCACCCGAGGCCCGGACGAGCAGCCACGTCCCGTCGACGACCCCGACTACCGAGCACTCGACCCGTGACGTGTCGAAGTCGACATCGTGGCACGCCGACGTCAGGCCCGATGCCAGCCCTGCAGGCACCACGGCCTCGGGATAGGCGAAGACATGCACGGTGGCCGCGAGGTAGACCTCGTCGGTCACCCAGACGCAGTCGATCCCACCCAGCACCGCGTCGGCGCCGGTCTGCCACCGATAGTCGGACCGGATCATGTGCATCCCGGTGGTGGCGGCCGCCTCATCATCGGTGAGGACGTTGGCGCAGTCGCCCCCGAACGGCATCACGCCGGTTGACACGGTGGGTTGCGGCGCCGTCGTGGGTGTTGGCGCCGACGTCGGGGTCGCGGAGGGAGACGGCGCCGGCGACTCGCTCCGAGTCGGTGTGGCGACCGGCGCGGGGTTCGCGTTGGACCTGAGCAGGGTCGCCGTGGCGACCGCTCCCCCGGCGATGCCGGCGATCAGCACGAACGCCGCCGCACCCGCGACGATCTGCATCCGGTGCCTTCCGACCGGCCGGATCCGTTGTGCGCCCGCCATCACCAGGTCGCGCATGTCCGCGTGCTCGCGCGGCGACAGTTGGTCGTTCATGCCCATGCCCCCTCGATCGCCGTCATCTCGTCCCGAAGCTTCGCCTTCGCCCGCGCCAGCCTGGACTTCACCGTCCCGACGGGAATGCCGAGCGTCTCGGCTGCCGCCCGTTCGGGGTATCCCTCGAGCACCGTCAGCACGAGGACGCTCTGCTCACGAGCGGGGAGTCGCCGCAGCGCCGCCAGCACGCCGCTCTCGTCGGCGGCGCGGATCTCGAGCGTGTCGATCGTCGCCGGCGTACGGGCGAGGAGCGCACGATAGCGACGGCCCGAGCGCTCCAGATTCCGGGCGCTGTGCGAGACGGTGTTGAGCAGCCACGGCAACGGCGACCCGTCGACGAGCCGCACCGTCTCGCGCTTGCGCCAGAGTTCGAAGTAGGCGATGGTGACGGCATCCTTCGCGTCCTCGCGCGTGCTCAGCAGCCGCAGAGCGTGGCGGAACAGCCGTGCCTCGTGCCGGTCGAACAGCTCACCCAGCGCAGACTCGTCGCCCGCGCGCACACGGGCCCAGGCGGCCGCGTCGTCATCGCTCATACCTTGTAGTGTCCGGGATCGCGCAGACGGTTCCCGCCACCGCGCAGTTTCTGTGGAGAGGCCGCATCCACCGCGTCGGCCTACCCTGGACCGGTGACCACCGTGCTCCTCACAGGCTTCGAGCCGTTCGGCGACGACGACGTCAATCCGTCCGGCGAGGCGGTGCGCGCGGTCGCCGAACGATGGACGGGCCCGGACGCGCTCGTGACCGCCGTGCTGCCGGTCACGTTCGCGGGTTCGGCGACCTGCCTCCGTGAACTGCTCTCCGAACATCGTCCTGAGATCGTCATCGCGACCGGGCTCGCCGGCGGCAGGGCCGCGATCGGCGTCGAGCGGATCGCCGTCAACCTCCTCGACGCGCGCATCCCCGACAACGACGGCGCGCAGCCGGTCGATATGCCGAGCATCCCCGGTGCACCGGCCGCGCGTTTCGCGACGCTCCCCGTGAAGGAGATCGCGCGTCGAATCGCGGACGCCGGAATCCCCGCCGAGGTGTCCCATTCAGCCGGCACGTTCGTGTGCAACCACGTGTTCTTCACGGCGCTCGAGGCTGCGGCATCCGGAACCCGCGCGGGATTCGTCCACGTCCCCTGGTCCGCCGAGCACGCACCGTCGCACGAAGCCGCCGCGCTTCCACTCGCCGACATCGTCCGCGCCCTCGAGATCACGGTGCGGACGAGCATCGACGTCACGGTCGACGCGAGCAGCCCCGCAGGCGCCCTCCACTGAGCGCAGTCGCTCGGGCGAGGTCTCAGCGCGACCGGCGACCGACGTGCAGCACCTCGCGCACGACGAGGCCCGCCACGAGAGCCCAGAACGCGGCACTCACGCCGGCGATCGCGATCCCCGACGCCGCGACCAGGAACGTGACCACGGCCGGCAGACGCTCGCCCGGGTCGTCGATGGCCTGCTGCACCGCACCCCCGAAGGCTCCGAACAGCGCGATCCCGGCCACGGCGGGAATGACGGCATCCGGCGCCACGACGACCAGCGCCACGAGCGCGGCCGACAAACCGCCCAGCACGATCCCGCTGGCGCCGGTCGACACGCCCGCGACCCATCGCCGCTTCGGGTCGGGATCGGCGTCCGGGGCTGCGGCGAGCGCCGCGCTGATCGCGGCGAGGTTGATGGCGTGGCCGCCCGCCGAGGCGCCGAGCGCCGTGCCGATGCCGGTGACGAGCATCGCGGGCCGCCACGGCACCTCGTAGCCGAAGCTGCGCATGATCGCCACGCCGGGAACGTTCTGCGACGCCATCGTGACCAGGAATAGCGGCAACGCCAGGCCGGCGACGGCGCCGAAGGTGAGGGAAGGCGCCGTGAACTCGAGCCGGGGCACCAGTTCCGCAGGATCGATGGCCGCACCCGTGGTCACGACGTGCACGCCGACGACGACGGATGCCGCGACGAACGCCAGCGGCACCGCCCAACGCGGCGCGAACCTGACGAACACCAGCCACGTGAGGATCACCGGGACCACGCCCCATGGGTTGGCGACGAGCCCGGTCACCGGTGCAAGACACAGGGGCAGAAGAACCCCCGCGAGCATGGCCTGCGCGATGGAAGGCGGGATCCGTGCGATCAGGCGCCCGAGGTGCGGCCACAGAGCCGTCAGCAGGATGAGGCCGGCCGTCACGAAGAAGGCGCCGACGGCGGCGGGCCAGCCGCCCTCGACCGCGCCCGTGGTCGCAAGCACCGCGGCACCGGGCGTCGACCAGGCGACCGTGATCGGCATCCGGTACCGCCAGGCCAGCAGCATTCCGGCCGCCCCCATCGTGAGACAGAGAACCAGCAGGCCGCTCGCCGCCTGCGCGCTGGACGCCCCCACCGCGTCGAGACCCGTGAGCACGACGGCGAACGAACTCGTGACGCCCACGAGGGCGGTGACGATTCCCGCGACGATCGGGCGGGACAACGGGGCGCGGGTGTGAGCGTCGGTCATGAGATTCCCGACGGTAGCGGATCCGGGCGCCGGCCCGCCTCGGTAGGGTCGGGGCATGGCGCGTCGCACGGCACGACTCTCCCCCTCGGCAGCACAGAGCGAGCTCGCCGTCGCGCTGGCGGCTCTCCGTCAGGAGTTGGGGATCGCGGCGGCGTTCCCCGACGACGTCGAGGCGGAAGCCCGCACGGCCGCCGCGGCTCCGATCGGCGAGCTGGCCGACCTGACGGGGGTCGAATTCCTCACCATCGACCCGGAAGGCTCGACCGATCTCGACCAGGCGATGCACCTGACCGCGACGGATGGCGGCTTCATCGTGCGCTATGCCATCGCCGACGTGCCGTTCTTCGTCGCGCCGGGCGGAGCTGTCGACACCGAGGCCCGCCGGCGCGGGCAGACGCTGTACGCGGTCGACGGCCGCGTGCCGCTGCATCCGCCGGTCATCTCGGAGGATGCCGGATCGCTCCTTCCCGACCGTACGAGGCGCGCCTTCGTGTGGGAGTTCATGCTCGACGCCGACGGCGCGCTGCGCGAGACGGCGCTCACCCGCGCGCTGATCCGGTCGCGACGGCAGTGGACGTACGACGAGGCCCAGCGCGCGCTCGATGAAGGCACCGCTCCGGCGGCCCTCGCGCCGCTGCCAGACATCGGCCGGGCGCTCCTCGCGCAGGAGGCGGCACGCGGCGGAGCATCGCTGAACGTCCCGGACCAGGAGGTCGTGCTCACCGACACCGGATACGACCTGGAACGACGGATGCCGCTGCCCGTCGAGGACTGGAACGCCCAGCTGTCACTGCTGACCGGCATGGCCGCCGCCCGCATCATGCTCGACGCGGGCGTCGGGATCCTCCGCACCATGCCGCCGTCTCCGCCAGAGGCGGTGGCGGCCTTCCGCCGGCAGACCGAGCTCCTCGGCCTGCCGTGGCCGAGCGGCGTCGACTACGGCGAATACCTCCGCACCCTCGACCGCGGCGACCCCCGGGCGCTCGCGGTGCTGCAGGATGCGGCATCCCTCTTCCGCGGCGCGGGCTATGAGGCGTTCGACGGCTCCGCGCCGAAGCAGCCGATGCAGGCGGCGCTGGCCGCACCGTACGCGCACGTGACCGCCCCGCTGCGACGGCTCGTCGATCGATGGGGCCTCGTCATCTGCGAGTCGACCTCGCGCGGGTCGGACGTGCCCGAGTGGGTGCGCGACTCGCTCGAAGAGCTGCCGCGGGCGATGGGGGCCAGCGCCGGGCTCGCGGGACGCCTGGAGTCGGCCACGATCGACCGGATCGAAGCAGCCCTCCTGGCGGGCCGTGTCGGCGACGAGTTCGACGCGGTCGTTCTCGCGCAGAACACGTCGCACACGCGCATCCAGCTCACCGAGCCGGCGGTGGAGGCATCCGTCGACGGCATCGTCGGCACGCCCGGAGAACCGGTGCGCGTACGTCTGGTCGCCAGCACCATCGCCACGGGAACGCTGTCCTTCGAGCCGATATAAGGCCCGCCGGACTCAGCTCGTGACCACCTGCGCGGTGCCGACAGACGCCTCCGGACCCATCTCGTCGGCGATGCGGTTCGCCTCTTCGATGAGGGTCGCGACGATCTCGGACTCGGGCACGGTCTTGATGACCTGACCCTTCACGAAGATCTGGCCCTTGCCGTTGCCCGATGCGACGCCGAGATCGGCCTCGCGGGCCTCGCCCGGACCGTTCACGACGCAGCCCATGACGGCCACGCGCAGCGGCACCGTCATGTCCTTCAGGCCCTCGGTGACGTTGTCGGCCAGTGAGTACACGTCGACCTGCGCACGACCGCATGAGGGGCACGACACGATCTCGAGCTTGCGCTCCCGCAGGTTCAGCGACTGCAGGATCTGGTGCCCCACCTTGACCTCTTCGGCCGGCGGCGCCGACAGCGAGACGCGGATCGTGTCGCCGATGCCCTCGGAGAGCAGGATGCCGAACGCCGTCGCCGACTTGATCGTGCCCTGGAACGCCGGCCCGGCCTCGGTCACCCCGAGGTGCAGGGGCCAGTCGCCCCGCTCGGCGAGCAGTCGGTACGCCTTCACCATGATGACGGGGTCGTTGTGCTTGACCGAGATCTTGAAGTCGTGGAAGTCGTGCTCCTCGAACAGCGACGCCTCCCAGACGGCACTCTCCATGAGCGCTTCGGGGGTCGCCTTGCCGTACTTCTCGAGCAGCCGCCGGTCGAGCGAGCCGGCGTTGACGCCGATGCGCAGCGACACGCCGGCAGCCTTCGCGGCGGCGGCGATCTCGCCCACCTTGTCGTCGAACTGTCGGATATTGCCGGGATTCACCCGCACGGCCGCGCAGCCGGCGTCGATCGCCTGGAAGACGTACTTCGGCTGGAAGTGAATATCGGCGATCACCGGGATCTGGCTCTTCTTGGCGATGATGTGCAGAACGTCGGCGTCGTCCTGCGACGGCACGGCGACGCGCACGATCTCGCAGCCCGAGGCGGTGAGTTCGGCGATCTGCTGCAGTGTCGCGTTGATGTTCGTCGTCGGCGTCGTCGTCATCGACTGGACGCTGACCGGCGCATCCCCGCCGACGAGCACTTTTCCGACCTTGATCTGGCGGCTCTTGCGGCGGGGGGCGAGCGTTTCGGGGACCTTGGGCATCCCGATGTTCACTGCTGGCACGACCCCAGCCTACGCGCGGTGCATGTGCACCGGCTGGCGATGGGCTGATCGGATGCCGCGCCCTCGACGGTCTCGCGCACGGTGTATCTTCCCGCCATGAGCTTGAGCCACCGCCTCGGTCGGATGACGGGACGGGACCCCCAGCAGGCGCACCGCGCCGCGACCCCCCTCGAGCTGCTGTTCGACCTGGTGTTCGTCGTCGCGTTCAGCCAGATCGGATCGCAGGCCGCGCACTACCTGGAGCTGGGGCATGTGTCGACGGCGCTGACCGGTATCGCGTTCTCGACATTCGCCGTGACGTGGGCGTGGATCAACTACTCGTGGCTCGCGTCGGCGTACGACACCGATGACGCGTTCTTCCGCATCGCGACGCTGGTGATCATGGTCGGCGTGCTCATCGTCGCCCTCGGCATCCCTCCGGTGTTCCACTCGCTCGACGAAGGCCACATCTTCGACAACACCGTCATGGTCGCCGGGTACGTCGTGATGCGCATCGCCACGATCGCGCTGTGGATCCGTGCTGCCCGGCACGACGAGAAGCGTCGCAGAACCTGCATCGCCTACGCGGTCAACGTCTCGATCGCCCAAGTCGGCTGGATCGCCCTCATCTTCCTCAACATGCCATTGGGCATCACCCTCGTCTTCACCACGCTGCTGTCGCTGTTCGAGATGGCGGGGCCGTTCTTCGCCGAGAAGCGCTACGGCCCTACTCCCTGGCACGCGCACCACATCGCGGAGCGCTACGGCCTGCTCGTGATCATCACCCTGGGCGAGGTCATCCTCGGCACGATCCTCGCGATCTCCGCCGTCATCGAGGAAGACGGGTGGTCGCTCGAGGCGGCACTCGTCGCGTTCGGCGGCACGGCGCTGGCGTTCGGAATGTGGTGGAACTACTTCTCCATCCCGTTCGGGAGAGTCCTCGAACGCCATCGCTGGCGGGGATTCCCGTGGGGGTATCTGCACCTCGTCGTGTTCGGATCGCTCGTCGCGGTCGGCGCCGGTCTCCACGTCGCGGCCAACGTGATCACCGAGCACGCCCACGTGGACGCCACTTTCGCGGTGCTGAGCATCGCGATCCCCGTCCTCGTCTACGAGACGTTCCTGTTCGGCATCTACGCCATCACGGTCATGCAGTTCGATCCGTTCCACATCTGGCTCTACCTCGGGTCCGTCGCCGCTCTCGCCGCGAGCGTGGTCGCCGTCTCGCTCGGCGCCTCGATGGGCGTGGCGCTCCTGCTGATCGCATGCGCCCCGGCCGTCGTGGTGGTCGGATACGAGACGGTCGGCTGGCGCCACGGCGCCGAGATGCTCGAGCGCGCCACCCGCTGACGACACGGTCGGGCGCGCACGGAACGCGCTGTGGTAGGTTCGGCGCATGTCCGCACACCTCACCTGGTGGCTCACCGCGTAGGCGGTGGGTTTCGCGCGACTCCGACCGCCCCGCGAGGGCGGTCTTCTTTTCGTAGGGGACACCGCCCCACGACGAAAGAACCACTGCTATGACCGGGCTCTCCCACCCCTCGCTCCACGAGATCGCCGACAGCGGCATCCCGTTCGCCCTCATCGCCCGTGACGGTTCCACCGTCGAGGTGCTCACCGGCGAAGTGGTCGACGTCGAGCTGCTCGCCGATATCCCGCTCACCGATGCCGAAGGAACCGCCCGCGAGGTCCTCGCGCTCGTGCCCTTCCGTCAAGTGCGCGAACGCGGGTTCGAGTGCCACGACGACGGCGCTCCGCTGCGCTGCCTGATCGTCGGCGAGCGATTCTGGATCCCCCGCGGCGAGGCTCTCGCTCAGCTGCCCACGACGCCCGTTCCTCTCGAGGAGCCGGGCTTCGACATCCCCGACGACGAGTACGCCGACATCGTGCGTCGCGTGATCGCCGACGAGATCGGCCGCGGCGAGGGCGCGAACTTCGTGATCCGGCGTGACTTCACGGCGGGGGTGCCGACGGATGCCGCGACCGCCGCCCTGACGTGGTTCCGGGCTCTCCTCGAGCACGAGCGCGGCGCGTACTGGACGTTCGCGGTCGTCACGCCCGGCCATGTCGCGGTCGGCGCGAGCCCCGAAGCCCACGTGAGCGCACGCGGCGGCTCATCGGAGGATGCCGGGTACAGAACCGTGACGATGAACCCGATCTCGGGCACCTTCCGTCATCCGGAGGGCGGTGCGACCCCAGCGACCCTGTCGGAGTTCCTCGAGTCCACCAAAGAGACCGAAGAGCTCTTCATGGTGGTCGACGAAGAGCTCAAGATGATGAGCGCGGTGTGCTCCGACGGCGGACGGATCACCGGACCGCACCTGAAGGAGATGTCGCGGCTCACCCACACCGAGTACGTGCTGCGCGGGCGCAGCCGTCTCGACCCGCGCGAGATCCTGCGCGAGACGATGTTCGCGCCGACGGTGACCGGCTCGCCGATGCAGAACGCGTGCACCGTCATCACGCGTCACGAGAAGACCCCGCGCGGCTACTACTCGGGCGTGGCGGCGCTGTTCACGCCGCGGCATCCGGAATCGGCCGATGCGGCCGGCGAGCCGACGCACGACCTCGATGCCCCGATCCTCATCCGGACGGCGTACCTGGAGAACGGCCGCCTTCGCGTTCCGGTCGGAGCGACCCTGGTGCGTCACTCCGACCCGTACGGCGAAGTGGGTGAAACGCACGGGAAGGCAGCGGGCGTGCTCGGCGCGATCGGCGCCGTGCCCCGCGACGCCGCGGCCGAGGCCGCCGCAGTCGCGTCGGTCGTCGACACCGCCGCCGTGGACGAGGACGCCCCGGCCCCCGAGCCGCGGCGCCTCGCGGATGATCCGGCGATCGCGGCGCTGCTCGCCTCGCGCAACGCCCGCCTCGCGGAGTTCTGGCTGAACCCGCAGGGCTCCGGGACGCCCGGTCCGTTCGCAGGACGCTCGGCCATCGTCGTGGACGCCGAAGACCGTTTCACGACGATGCTCGCCCATCAGCTGCGGCACCTCGGACTGGACGCCCGGATCGTCCCGTGGAGCGAGGTCACGGACGAGCAGATCGACGCCGCCGAGCTGCTGGTGTGCGGGCCCGGCCCTGGCGACCCCCGGGATCCTGCGAGCCCGCGCATGCAGCGCATGCGCGAGGTGGTGCGGCGCCGGCGGTCATCCGGGCGGCCGCTGCTCGCGGTCTGCCTCAGCCACCAGATCCTGGCGCATTCCCTCGGACTGGGCCTCGCACCGCTCGCGGCCCCCCATCAGGGACTGCAGAAGACCGTGGACCTGTTCGGGACGCCGGCCTCCATCGGCTTCTACAACACCTTCACCGCGCGCGTTCCCGCCGGGCACACGCGGGCGGGTGAGACCGAGACCGCGGCCGACGCCGAGACGGGCGACGTCTACGCGCTGCGCGGTCCGGGCTACGCGTCGGTGCAGGGCCACCTCGAGTCGATCCTCTCGCGCGACGGCATGACGACGCTCGAGCGCCTCGTCACTCACGCTCTGACCCCCGTCGGCGCCTGAGCGACGCGATCACCGCGCGACGCGGGACGCCAGCAGCCGCCGCTCGGCCTCATTGGCGGTGAGCTCCAGGGCGCGCAGGTCGGCGGCGAGCGCCTCGTCCTCGCGCCCGAGGTCGCGCAGCAGCGACGCGCGCACGGCATGCCACAGGTGCGACCGAGACAGGTCCTGCTCCAGTCCGTCCGCTTCGCGCAACGCCGCCTGAGCGCCCTCGATCCGCGCGAGAGCGACGGCGCGGTTGAGCAGCACCACCGGCGATCGGTCGTAGGCGAGCAGCATGTCGTAGAGCGTCAGCACCTGCAGCCAGTCGGTCGACGCGGCATCGACGGCATCGGCATGGCATGCCGCGATCGCGGCGTGCAGCTGCCAGCGGCCGGGGCGTCGCAGCCGGGCTGCCTTCTCGAGCACGATCCTGGCGTCGGCTACGAGCGCCGCATCCCACCGGGACCGGTCCTGCTCGGCGAGCAGCACGAGCTCGCCGTCCACCGCGCGCGCCGACTCGCGTGCGCGATGGAACTCCAGCAGTGCGAGCAGACCGAGCGCCTCCGCCTCGCGTGGCAGCGCCGCGGCGATCACGCGGGCGAGCCACAGCGCGTCGTAGGCGAGGTCGCGGTCCGCCGCGGCATCGGCTCCTGCGACGAAGTGCGCCTCGCTGTACATGACCGACACGATCGTGAGGACCAGGTCCAGGCGCGACGCCGCGTCGGGTCCCTCCGGCACACGCAGCGGGATGCCGCTGCGCGCGATCTTGCTCTTTGCGCGTGAGATGCGCTGGCCGGTCGCAGGGAGGGTCGAGAACGTCGCCCGAGCGATCTGCGCGGTCGTGAGACCGCAGACGGCCCGCAGCGTCAGCGCGAGCTGCGCGTCGGGCGCGAGCGCGGGGTGGCAGCATCCGAACAACAGCGCCAAGCGTTCATCGGCAACGGGCGGTTCCCCGGCCGGCTCGGACGCCGCCGCTGTGGCCGCCAGCAGCGCGCCGGTGCGTTCGAGCACCTTGTCTTCGAACACCCGCTCACGGCGAAGGCGGTCAAGCGCGTTGTGGCGCGCCGCCTGCGTGAGCCACGCGGCCGGGTTCGGCGGGATGCCGCGCACCCGCCACTCGCGCAGCGCCTCTTCGACCGCCTGCGCGACTGCCTCCTCCGCGAGGTCGAAGCTGCGGAACGACGCCGTCAGGGCTGCCGTGATCCGCGCGGACTCCTCGCGGACGACGGTGGCGAGAAGGCGATCGGATGCCGCGGCCCCGCCGCCGCGGTCGGCCGAGGCCGCGGCATCGCCACTCACTTCTCGAACTGGCTGTAGTCCACGACCATCGGCCGGATCTCGACCGCGACGCCGGGAAGCTCGAGGGACGGCCACGTCTTGACGAGCGCGATCGCTGCATCGAGATCGGGCACGTCGATGATGCTGAACCCGCCGATGACCTCCTTCGCCTCCGAGAAGGGACCGTCGGCGACGACGGGGCCGTCACCGCCGGACCGCACTGTCGTCGCGGTCGTCACCGGCTGCAGTTCTGCGCCTGAATCGGCGATCTGCTGCGCATTCGCGCCGAACCACTCGTAGATCCGGGAGTAGACGTCCTGGGCGCGCTCGGGCGGAACAGCGGCATCGAGCTCG
Source organism: Microbacterium sp. I2 (assembly GCF_051364985.1). Classification (NCBI taxonomy): domain Bacteria; kingdom Bacillati; phylum Actinomycetota; class Actinomycetes; order Micrococcales; family Microbacteriaceae; genus Microbacterium; species Microbacterium sp. I2. Next base: position 258,647 of record NZ_JBLWIH010000019.1, on the reverse strand, counting down.
GGCGTCGAGGTGAACATGATGACGTACTTCACGGCGGGGTCCTTTCGTCAGTGGAACCGTTTCATCCCCACAGCGAACGGACAACCCCGTTTTCGACAGCGGCCGAGAAGTTCCCTCAGAACAGCGAGACCGGGTTGAAGATGTCGGCGAGGATCAGCACGGCGCCCATCCCGATCAAGGCGACCACGACGACGAATGTCAGCGGCACGAGCTTCGTCGCGTCGACGGGCTTCGGCGGCGGGCGGCGGAACAGCTTCGCCCACACGCGCTTGATGCCCTCCCACAGGGCCACCGCGACGTGACCGCCGTCGAGTGGAAGCAGCGGGATCAGGTTGAAGACGAACAGCGCGATGTTCAGCGATGCCAGCAGCCCCAGGAAGCCGGCGACCCGGTTGAGCACCGGCGAATCGGCCGCGGCGACTTCGCCCGACAGCCGCCCGGCGCCCACGACGCTGAGCGGGCCGTTCGGGTCGCGCTCCTGTCCGGTCACCAGGTCGACACCGGTCTCCCAGACCTTGACAGGAAGCTGCCACAGGATGCCGGCGACCGCGCCGACCTGCTCGACGGCCGCCTGCGTGCCTCCCCAGATCGGCTGCCGCACGTACTCGACGGTCGGGCTGATGCCGACGAAACCCACGTCGCGCGTGGTGGTCGTGCCATCCGCGTCGGTCACGGACGCCTGGGTGGTGGCGGGCCGCACGGTGAGCGTCTGCTCGGCGCCGTCACGCTCGACCACGAGGGTGATGGGACTCCCCGAGGAGCCCTGGATGATCGCGGTCGCCTCGGCGAAGTCGCCCACCGGCTGCCCGTCGACCGACAGGATCGTGTCGCCCGGTTCGATGCCCGCAGCGGCCGCGGGGGCTTCGGGGTCCGATTCCGTGCACTCGGATGTCGTCGTGGCGGGCACGCACTCCGACAGCGAGGACACCGTCGTCGTCGCCGTCTGCATGCCGATGCCGGTGACCAGGATCGAGAACAGCACGATCGCGAACAGGAAGTTCATGATCGGCCCGCCGAGCATCACGATCACGCGCTTGAACACCGGCAGCCGATAGAAGACGCGCTCGTCGTCGTCGCCGTGGAGCGTCTCGTCGTTGGCGGCCCGGGCGTCCTGCACCATGGTCGCGAAGAAGCCGCCGCCGGCGCGGCCGGAACGCGCGGCGCCGGCGGATCCGGATGCCGCAGCCGCTCGCGCGCGCTCCTTCGGCGAGGGCGGATACATGCCGGCCATCGAGATGTAGCCGCCGAGGGGAATGGCCTTCACGCCGTACTCGGTCTCGCCGATGCGGCGCGACCAGAGCGTCGGGCCGAACCCGATCATGTACTGGCCGACACGCACCCCGAACTTCTTCGCGGGCCACAGATGGCCCAGTTCGTGCAGCGCGATCGACACGGCGAGGCCCACGACCATGAGCACGACGCCGATGACGAACGCAAGAGCTTCCACACGCACACGGTACCCGCGTGTGGCTTTGAGTTGGGTGTGACGCCGGTTCGCCGGCTGTAACCGCCGCGAAATCGAGACCCGTGGGCGCTCCCGTAGGCTCGGACGAGGAGGAACCGTGAGCCCACGCCATGTGCGCGCCCTGCGCGGCACTGCCGCGGCAGCCGTCGCGACTGTGGTGGCTGCGACCGCGCACACGCTGGCGGGCGGCGGGGCTCCCGCACCGCTGCTGGTCGCGGCGGTGGCGATCCTGGGCTCGCCCTTCGCGACGGCCCTGATCGGGCGTGGCCTGTCGGCGTGGCGCGTCGCGAGCGCCGTGCTCGTGAGCCAGTTGCTTCTCCACGTCGCCTTCGCCGTCACCGCGGGCGCCGATCCCGCCGCGACGGCAGGCCCGCACGCGCACCACCTCGCTCTGCCGGGCACCGCGGCGGCCGTCGTTCCCGACGGCCCGATGACCGCCGGCCACCTGCTCGCCGCGATCGCCACCGCGCTCGCCCTGTACTTCGGCGAACGGATGCTGCGAGCCCTGGGCCGCGGCATCCGTTCCCTGTTCGCCCGCGCCCGCGCGATCGCGCCGCGCCCCGCGGTGCCGCGCCTGGTCGCGACCCTCGTGCGTCCGCAGCGCCGACTGCGGGTCGTGCTCTCGGGTCTGTCGCGGCGCGGCCCGCCCTCGCCGGTCTTCGCGGTGCGCTGAGCACCGCACGCACCGAGCACCCACCCGGCCGCGCCGTCTCCCGAGCTCTTCGGATGCGCGCCCGGAGTTTCCGCATCGCCGCGCGGCGGATCGTCCCCGCGCACTCAAGACGAAAGAATCCGCATGAACACCACCTCCTCCCCTGCCCGTCGCCCCCGCAGCCGTCGTCTCGTGATCGGCGTGGTGGCCGGCGTCGCCCTCGCCGTCGGCGTGCCGCTCACCGCCTCCGCGCACGTCCATGTCGATCCCGGTGCCGCCTCGGCGGGCGGCGCCGAGACCCTCACGTTCTCGTTCTCGCACGGCTGCGACGGCTCGCCCACGACTGCCCTGGCGATCGACATCCCCGAGGGCGTCGGCAACGTCACCCCGATCGTCCAGGGCGGCTGGACGATCGCCCGCGAGGCCGGCGCGGACGGCGTGCCGACCCGCGTCGTCTTCACGGCCGGCACTCCCGTCGAGGACCATCTCAAGGCGACCGTCTCGATGGACGTGCTCTTCGACGAGTCCGCGGCCGGCACTGCCATCCCGTTCCCGGTGACGCAGACCTGCGTGACGGGCGAGACGGCGTGGACGCAGATCGCCGAGGAGGGCCAGGACCCGCATGACCTCGATGCCCCGGCGCCCGTCGTCGAGGTCGGCCCCGTCGCCGAGGAGGCCGCCGGCCACGGCCACGACACCACGGGCTCAGCGGCTGACGAGGCCGAGGCCTCGGACGCCGAGGCTCAGGCATCCGGGACCACGGACTCGGCCGCGAACGATGCCGATCCGGTCGCGCGCTGGCTCGCCGCCGGCGGACTGGTCGCCGGCATCGCCGCCCTCGTGGTCGTCCTCGTCCGCGGCCGGGCACGCCGAGGCTGACACGTCACGAGACGGCTGATCAAGCCGGGGCAGGGCGATCGGCTCCCGATCGTCCTGCCCTGCGAGATCGCGGGAGGCGACAGCTGCCGGTGCCTGTGGACGGGGCACGTCCGCTCGGGCGCGGATGAGAAGATGGATGCGCCATGCCGACTGACGCGCCCTCGAACCTTCCCCCCGTGCTCCGCCCGGACGCGCCGCCCACCCATCTCCTCGCTGATCTCGCGGCGCGTTTCGCCACGGGCACACGCGGCGATGTGTCGGGCGTCACCCTGACGGGCATCACGCTCGCGACCGCGGACCTGCGGCCGGGCGACGTCTTCGTCGCGGTGAAGGGCGTCAACCGCCACGGCGCCGAGTTCGCCGTCGCCGCGGCCGCCAAGGGCGCGGTCGCGATCGTGACGGATGCCGCCGGCGCCGACCTCGCCGCCGCGAGCGGCCTTCCCGTGGTGCTGGTCGACGACCCGCGGGGCGCTCTCGGCGACCTGTCGGCGTGGGTGTACAACACCGGCCGCGACGATCGCCTGCCGATCCTCTTCGGCACGACCGGGACCAACGGCAAGACAAGTGTGTCGCACCTGCTGGAGGGCATCCTCGGGCAGCTCGGCGCCACGACGGGGCTGTCGTCGACAGCGGAGCGCCACATCGCCGGCCAGGTCGTGGTCTCGCGCCTGACCACCCCCGAGGCGTACGAGATGCACGCGCTCCTGGCGCTCATGCGAGAGCGCGGCGTCGAGGCGGTCGCGGTGGAGGTGAGTGCGCAGGCGCTCAGCCGCCGGCGGGTGGACGGCATCGTGTTCGACGTCGCCGGATTCACCAACCTCACGCACGACCACCTCGACGACTACGCCGACATGCGCGAGTACTTCGAGGCGAAGCTGCCCCTGTTCCGCCCCGATCGTGCCCGCCACGCGGTCGTCTGCGTCGATTCCGCGCCCGGCTGGGAGGTCGTCTCGCGCAGTGAGGTGCCGACCGTCACGGTCGGCACGCCCGCACTCGCGTCGGATCCGGATGCCGCGGCCGGCGCCGACTGGGTCGTCGACATCCTCGACGAGCGGCAGGCCGGCACCGAGTTCCGCCTCACCGCACGCGATGGCCGCACGCTCACGACGCTCGTCCCCGTCATCGGCCGGCACATGGCCGCCAACGCAGGGCTCGCGATCGTCATGATCCTCGAGGGCGGCTACCCGTGGGAGCGCATCGCCGGTGCGCTCGACGGGCAGCGGATCGACGCGTACCTGCCCGGCCGCACCGAGCTCGTCTCGGGAGAGTCCGGACCTGCGGTCTACGTCGACTTCGGCCACTCCCCCGATGCCTTCGAGAAGACGCTGTCGGCTGTCCGCCGTGTCACTCCCGGCAAGGTCGTCATGCTGTTCGGCGCCGACGGCGACCGTGATGCGACGAAGCGCCACGACATGGGCCGGACCGCCGTGGAGGGCAGCGACATCCTGGTGATCACCGACCACCACCCCCGTTTCGAGGATCCGGACGCGATCCGCGCGACCCTGATCGAGGGTGCGCGGCGCGCGCAGCCGGATGCCGAGATCTTGGAGTTCTCGCCGCCCGAGCGCGCGATCATCGAGGCCGTTGCGCTCGTGGGCGACGGCGACGCGATCCTGTGGGCAGGCCCGGGCCACCAGGACTACCGAGACATCCGGGGTGTCCGCACGCCGTACTCGGCGCGCGAGCTGTCACGCCGCGCCCTGCGCGCGGCGGGCTGGCCCGTGCCCGAGCCGCATTGGCCGGTGCCCTACCCGGAGCACGAGACTCCGGCATCCGACCCTCTCCGCCCGGTCTACCCGCCGGACTGAGGCGGTCCGTCCCGCTTCGCTCGATGAAGGAGCGAGACGAAACGCCCGGGCCTCAGTCGCGCGCGGCGATCGCCTTGTCGGCGGTGCGGCGCGCCCAGGACTCCGCCTCGGCGAGCGCCTCGCGGGTGAGCGCGTCGGGCGCCTCGTGCGCGTCGACGACGCGTTCGACGGTGTCGACGATCCCGAGGAAGTTCAGTCGTCCCTCGTGGAACGCATCGACCGCCTGTTCGTTCGCGGCGTTGAAGACAGCCGGGAACGTGCCGCCGGCGCGGCCCACGCGCTTGGCCAGCCGGACCGACGGGAATGCGTCGTCGTCCAGCGGCTCGAACGTCCATGACGTCGCCGTCGTCCAGTCGAGGGGGCGGCCGACACCGGCCACCCGGTGGGGCCAGTCCAGACCCAGTGAGATGGGCAGGCGCATGTCGGGGGGCGAGGCCTGGGCGATCGTCGACCCGTCGACGAACTCCACCATCGAGTGCACGATCGACTGCGGATGCACGACCACGTCGATCTCGGAGTACGGCACCCCGAACAGCAGATGCGCCTCGATGACCTCCAGGCCCTTGTTCACGAGGGTCGCCGAGTTCGTCGTGACCATCCGGCCCATGTCCCACGTCGGGTGCGCCAGAGCCTCGGACGGCGTGACATCGACGAGCGACGCGCGGCTGCGGCCGCGGAAAGGACCGCCGGATGCTGTCAGCACGAGTCTGCGGACCTCTTCGGGTTCGCCAGAACGCAGCGCCTGCGCGAGCGCGGAATGCTCCGAGTCGACGGGAACGATCTGCCCAGGACGTGCGATCGCCGTGACCAGATCACCGCCCACGATGAGCGACTCCTTGTTGGCGAGGGCCAGCGTGCGCCCCGTCTCGAGCGCCGCGAGGGTCGGCCCGAGCCCCACCGATCCGGTGATGCCGTTGAGCACCACGTCGGCCTCGATGTCGCGGACGAGCTGCTCTGCCTCGACCGCGCCGAGCGCGGTGTGCTCGACGCCGAACTGCGCGGCCTGCTCTTCGAGCGTCGCGCGGTCCGAGCCGGCGGCGAGCCCCACCACCTCGAACCTGCGGGGGTGGGCCCGCACGACGTCGAGCGCCTGCGTTCCGATGGAACCGGTCGAGCCGAGGATCAGGACGCGCCGCATCGGCTCAGCCTAGCGGGGCGTCACTGCGCGGCAGGAGCGGCGCCGATGATGTCCACGACGAACACGAGCGTCTGACCCTTGAGGTCGGCGTCGTTGATCTCGCCCTCGCCGTAGGCCGCCGACGGCGGCAGCACGGCGATGATCTGGGAGCCCACCGTCTCGCCGGTCACGGCATCGCTGAAGCCCTGCACGACGCCGCTGCCCACGGTGAACGGGAACGGAGCGCCGCCCCAGCTCTCGTCGAACACCTCGCCGGTGTTCCACGAGACGCCGTGGTACTGCACGAGCACCTGGTCCCCGGGCTCGACGACCGCGCCGTCGCCCTTCTTCAGGGTCGCCTTCTGGAATTCGGTGGGCATGTCTCCGTCGGGCAGGGTGACGCTGGGCTGACCGTCGTCCGCGAGCTCGACCGTCGGCATCCCGTCGACCGGCTCCTGCTCCTCGCCCGTCGCGGCGGTGGGCACGACATCGATCAGGTCGATGATGTAGACCTCGCCCGCGCCCTGCTCGGTGGCGGGGAATGCGGCCACGACGCGGGTGCCGGGGGTGGCACAGCCGAACATCTGGCCGAGCGGGCTCTCGGCCGAGATCTGCTGCGGCAGGAGCGGGCTGTCGGCGTAGCCCATCGAGGCGAGCTCTTCGCCGGTGTCGGCGCTGAACGCGCTGAGCGCGTACGTGACGAGGTCACCAGACGCGACAGGGTCGCCCGAGCCTTCGGAGACGACGGTGCTCTGCAGCTCGGTCACCTCGAGCGGTGCGGTGAACGTCGCGCTCGACTTCTGACCGATCTCGCCCTCCACGGTGACCGACTCGGTCGCCGCCCCTGAGGCGACCTGGGCGTCGCACAGGTCGAGTGCGGCGCTCGCCGACGGCGTGGGCTCGGCATCCGGGTCCGCCGGCGTCGAGCACCCTGCCAGCAGAACAGCCGACAGAGCGGCGACGGACAGGGCGGCAAGCGAGCGAGTGCGCACGGAAGAACCTCGAGTCGTGGGATGCGGAATCTCCATCCTGTCCCATCTTTCCTTTGTCCGCGCTGAGAACCGGCCATGCCGATGACGGAATGGAATCGGGAGTACCCTCGACGGGTGACTTCCGACCTCGTGCCCGACGCAGCCGACGACGCGGCCGCCGCCGAAGTCGAGACGGGTCCGGTCCGGCGCATCGGAGCGACGTACGCGCTCGGCCGATTCGTCGTCGCGCCGCTCGCTCGCCTGGTCTACCGTCCACATGTCGAGGGTCGCGGCAACGTTCCCAAGTCGGGGCCGGTGATCTTCGCGAGCAACCATCTGTCGTTCATCGACTCGATCGCGATCCCCGTCGCCGCCCCGCGACCGGTGCACTTCCTCGCCAAGTCGAGTTACTTCGACGGCCCCGGTCTCGGCGGCTGGCTCTCGAAGCAGTTCTTCACCGCGATCGGCGCCGTGCCGGTCCAGCGCGGTGCCGGGCAAGCCGCCCTCGACGCCCTCGAGCAGCAGCGGGCGCTCCTCGAACAGGGCAGCACCGTCGCGCTCTACCCCGAGGGGACCCGGTCCCTCGACGGGCGCCTGTACAAGGGCCGTACCGGCGTGTCATTCCTGGCATTGCAGACCGGAGCCCCCGTCGTGCCGGTGGGCCTCATCGGCACCGACGACGTCATGCCCGTCGGCGCGAAGATGCCCTCGCTCACCCACCGAGTGACGGTGAAGTTCGGCGAGCCGCTCGATCTTGGCCACCACGGGCCCGCAACGTCCGGCCGCGCGCGTCGTGCGGCGACCGACGAGATCATGTCGGCGATCCACGCGCTGTCAGGCCAGGAGCTCGCGAACGCCTACAACGAGGTGCCCGCGCAGAGCCCCATCGAGCGCATCAAGCAGGTGCTCCCCCACGAGCGCCGCTGACCGCGTCCGTGGCGACGACGACCGTCGGCTCGTGCCGCACGGGAAAGTTCACCGAGTTCGCGATGAAGCACCACGCGTGCGCCTGTGCGTGAGCAGAGCGCGCGGCTTCGATCATCGAAGCGTCCGCCACGGTCACGCGCGGTCGCAGCACGACCTCGCGGAAGGCGCCCCCGCCGCGGCCGTCCTCGACCATGAGACCGGATGCCTCGTCCTCGTAGCCGACGACCACCACGCCCGCCTGGACGCACGCGTGCAGGTACGACAACAGGTGGCATTCGCTCAGCGCCGCCACCAGCATGTCCTCGGGGTTCCAGCGGCCCGGGTCGCCGCGGAAGGGCTTGTCGGACGACGCCAGCAGCGCCGGCTTGCCGTCGATCTCGATGGTCACCGCGCGGTCGTAATCGCGGGGGCCGGAGGTGCCGGTGCCGCGGTCGCCGGTCCATGTCGTCCGGACGGAGTATCGATGCTCACCCCACATGGAGCACAGTCTGTCATGCGGGATGCCCTCGCCCCCGGCGGTAGGCTTGGCGGGTGCCGCACACCTTCGCCGCAGCCGATGCCGTCGAACTCGCCGTCGTCGAACGCAGCGGGTTCATCGAGTCGCGGCACGCCGGGATCGCGATCGTGCTGGCCCCTGACGGAACGATCGCCGAGAAGCGCGGCGACCCGTCGGCGCTGATCCTCCCCCGTTCGAGCCTCAAGCCTCTGCAGGCGCTCGCGTGCATCTCGGCGGGCGCCCAGCTCGACGGCGAGCGGCTCGCGCTGTCGACGGCCAGCCACTCCGGTACCGACCGCCACGTCGCCGTCGTGCGCGAGATCCTCGAGGCGGCCCGTGTCGGCGAGGACGCGCTCGGATGCCCGCCCGCGTGGCCGGGCGACACCGCGACGCGCGACGAACTGGTACGGGAGCTGCGACAGCCCGAGCGCGTGCGCATGAACTGCTCCGGCAAGCACGCCACGATGCTGCTGACGTGCGTCGTCAACGGCTGGGACATCGAAGGTTACCTCGACCCGGAGCATCCGCTTCAGGCGCACATCCGCGACGTGGTCGAGCGCCTGATCGGCGAGAAGGCGTCGGCCACCGCGGTGGACGGCTGCGGCGCGCCGGTCTATGCGGTCACCCTCTTCGGCCTCGCGCGGGCGATCCACCGCATCGGCAACTCGTCGCCCACCTCGCCCTTCGCCCTGCATCGCAGCGCCGGGGCCCTCGTCGACGCGGTGCGCGCGAACCCGTGGGCCATAGACGGCCCGGGCCGCCCCGACACCATCGCGATCGAGCGCCTCGGCGTCTTCGCGAAGGGCGGCGCCGAAGGCGTCATGGTGATGGTCGCGCCCGACGGCACGACGGTCGCCCTCAAGATGCTCGACGGCAGCGGACGCGCTGCGACCGCGGTGGCGCTGAAGCTGCTGGAGCGTCATGGCGCACTCGCACCCGCCGATGTCGCCGACACGATGTCGAAGCTTCCGCTGGCCGTCACCGGTGGCGGGAAGGATGTCGGGGCCATCCGCCCCGCCTTCTGAAGGCGCTCCCACGAGGAGCCGAGACGCTCCAACGGCGGAGCGGAAAGGATCACACGATGAGGATCAGTGTCCCCACCGAGGTGAAGAACAACGAGTATCGGGTCGCTCTCACGCCCGCGGGCGTGCATGACCTGGTCGGGGCAGGCCACGAGGTCATCGTGCAGCGGGGTGCCGGCGAGGGGTCCGCGATGCCGGATTCGGAGTACGAGGCAGCCGGAGCCGTCCTCCTCGACGATGCCGCCGACGTGTGGGCCCGGGCCGAGCTCCTGCTCAAGGTCAAAGAGCCGATCGCCAGCGAGTACGGCTACTTCCGCGACGACCTCGTGCTGTTCACCTACCTTCACCTGGCCGCGGACCGTCCGCTGACGGACCGGCTCCTCGCCGACGGCGTCACGGCGATCGCGTACGAGACCGTGCAGGTCGCCGGCGGAGGGCTGCCTCTGCTTGCGCCGATGAGCGAGGTCGCAGGCCGTCTCGCGCCGATGGTGGGTGCCTCGACGCTGATGCGCTCCGCGGGCGGGCTGGGTCTGCTGATGTCGGGGGTCCCCGGCACTCGCCCCGCGACCGTCACTGTCATCGGCGGCGGTGTCGCCGGCGCGAACTCGGCGTACATCGCCGCGGGCATGGGCGCCGACGTCACCATCTTCGACACCAACATCCAGCGACTGCGCTTCCTCGATGACCACTTCCAGGGGCGGGTGAAGACCGCGGCCTCGAACCCGCTGGACCTGGACCGCGCGGTGGTCTCGTCGGACCTCGTGATCGGATCGGTGCTCATCCCCGGGGCGAAGGCGCCCAAGCTCGTCACCAACGAGATGGTCAGCCGCATGCGGCCCGGATCCGTGCTGGTCGACATCGCCGTCGATCAGGGCGGGTGCTTCGAAGACACGCACGCCACCACTCATGCCGAGCCGACGTTCCCGGTGCACGGCAGCATCTTCTACTGCGTCGCGAACATGCCGGGGGCGGTGCCGAACACGTCGACCTCGGCACTGACCAACGCGACGCTCCCCTATGTCCGCCAGATCGCACGTCGGGGGTGGAAGACGGCTCTCGAGGCGGATCCGGCCCTCGCCGCCGGGCTGAACATCGTCGGTGGCCGTGTGGTGAACGCCGGCGTCGCGACGGCGCACGAGCTGACCCTCGAGCCGCTCGCCCGCGCACTGGCCTGACGCACGGCGTCACGCTTCAGCCGCGGGCAGGATGATGCGTGCCGGCGGAGCACCCGCCGACACGAGCCAGGCGCGCCCCGCCCCCGGCTCGCAGTAGGGCGGGAGCTCGCGCACGCCGATGAGCACCCGCAGCTCCGAGGCGCACGACGTGTCGACCACGAGATCGTGGTCGCCGCGCAGGTCGGCGAGCAGGCGCCAGTGGCGCTGCCACTCGTCGGGCTCGCCGACCAGCACGGTCCTCCCCTCGGCGACTCCGGGGTCGGCGGCGTACCGGTCCACCTCGACCAGCCGGGCGCCCCGCTGCTCCCAGGCGGCGAGCGCCTCTCGCGCGGCGGGAGAGCGGCGGGCGACGAACCCGGTGAGCGGGCCGGACGGATGCCACGGCGCTGGGCGGCTCGTCGCGACAACCGGCTGCTGGGCTGCGATCGCCACTTGCACCGTCAGTCCCGCCCACCGTCCGCGGCCAGCGGGGGCGTCGGGATCGAAGAGTCCGGGATCTCCGCCGGCCGCGGCGTGATCGGTGCGGTTCGCATACGGCAGAAGCAGCCGCCGGGGCACGAGGTCGGCGATCCGCGACACTGCGCCGGTGAGGCGGTGGGCGCCTGCCGCCACGAGGACGCCGGCATCGCCTGCGCGTCGCACGATCCTCTCGAGGCGTTCCACGACGAACTGCGCGTACTCCGCGGGCAGCCGCGTGGCGAGGGCGTCCAGATCGTCGACGATGATCACCCCGCCCGGTTCCGGCATTCGTTCGGCGAGCCCGGCGACGGCGTCCCACAGTCCCTCGGCGTCGTGCGGAAGGCGCACGACCCCGCGCGGCGCTTGCGCGGCCAACAGCTCCAGCGCGTTCGTGACTCCCGACCCCGCTCCCCCGAGCACGAGCAGACCGCGGTCCGCGGGGCTCACCGACACGACGCGCTGACGCTGCAGCGCGGGCTCATCAGCCAGCGCTAGCAGCAAGCGCCCACCGCGGTCGTCCGCCAGGCCGCCGCGGTGCTCGCGCGCCGGTTCCACGCGGTCCGACAGCTCGGTGAGATGCAGGAGGTTCGGCAGCGCCGGGAGCCAGGGCCGTCGCGGTGCCCGATCTCCTGCGCGCGCGATCGCCGCCGTGACGTCGTCGGGACCCGACAGAGCGATCGAGACCCGCTGCGGCGCCGAGTCGCCGGCACGACGCACGAGCGCGATGCCGCGGCCTTGCACGCCGCCGGGCAGCCTGGCCGCATCGTCGCTGCCCAGGAGTGCGCGGCTGTCAGCGGCGTCCGTCACCCGAAGGCTCACGCGCAGCGGACAGTTCGCGAGGAGATTCTCACGGATCACGCCGGCCGCGCGCTGCGTGCCGATCACGAGATGGATCCCCAGCGCCCGTCCGCGCGCCGCGACATCGGCGAAGAGGGCGCTCATCTCGGGGTGATCGCCGAGCAGCGCCGCGAACTCGTCCACCACGACCACCAGCCGCGGCAATTCCACCCGCGGATCGAGGATGTCACGGGCGCCGACGCTCGCAATCGTGGCCTCGCGTCGCCGCAGCTCGGCCCGCAGGCTCTCGATCGCACGTCGCGCGCCGGCGCCGTCGAGGTCGGTGATCACGCCCGTCACATGAGGGACGCCCGCGAGCTCGTCGAACGCGGTGCCGCCCTTGAAGTCGGCCAGCAGGAAGGTCACCTCGTCGGTGCTGCGCGTCGCGCACAGCGCGAGGATCCACGTGATGAGCAGTTCGCTCTTGCCCGAGCCGGTGACACCGATCACGACCGCATGCGGACCGTCGGCGACGAGGTCGATGATCACCGGCTCACCCCCGGCGATCCCCACCACCGCCGGAAGCCGGTCGCGTCCGCCCGCGGGCGTCGCAGCGAGCATCGACGACAGCGGCACAGGCGCCCGGCTTCCTCGAGCGAGCCCGAGGCTCCGCTCGGCGCGAGACGCGAGCATCGCCGCGATCTCGGCCGCCTGCCGCTCACTGACGGCCTCGACCCGCAGCGGCACGGCTTCACCGTCGCGTTCCAGTACCGCGGCATCCGGCGATCGAACGGTGATCACAGAGCCGCACCGCGGCGGGAGCGGGTCGCCCGGGGCGCACCGGGCGATCGTCACCTGCGCCTCCGCCGGAGCGTGCTCACCGGGACCGGGCAGGGCGACGGCCACTCCCTGCGAGGCGGCGCGATGCGGCAGCGCGTCGGCCCAGCTCGACGAACCCCGCGTGGGTCCCACGATGCGCAACTCGCCCGGCGGGACGGCAAGAAACAGCTGGAGAGCGAGGGCGCGATGCACCGCGACGGCCGCGGCACCCGTGCCCACCACGACGGCACCCTCTTCGGCACGGATCACGACAGGGCTGTCGCTCAGGCGGACCGAACCGCGACGCAGGCCGGCAGCATCCGGGTCTCCCTCACCGCCGACCACACGCACCCCGCTCCCGATCTCGCCTGCGCCCGCCACCAGGCCGAGCCCGTCCGGTCCCGCACGCCAGATCGCCTCGTCTCGCGTCACGAGGCGAGCCACGTCGGGATGCCGCGCCCACAGTCTTCTGCGCTCGATCTCGTGACGGCGAGCCACCGCCGCCGAGACGCGCTCGCGGGCCGCAGCGGCATCCGATGCCGCACGTCGCCGATCGCGGCGGGCCGCTCTGCGGCCATCGGCGATCGTGGCCACCGCGATGAGCGGACCGAGGAGAGCCAGCCACAACGACAGCACCGAACCGGTCACCAGCCACAGGGCTACGGCGCCCACGAGCGGGACGATCGCGGCGACGACAGGAAGCGGTGGCCGGGGCGGCGGCGTCCAGGCCGGCGGGAGCGTCAGCGGCTCGTCGTCGAGGTCAGCCAGGCCGGAGGAGACGCCGGCGTCGGAGCTCGGAGCGGGAGCCGTCGGAGGCGACGGCCGCGAGGCGAGAGAGGAGCGCACACCTCAGTTCACCGCGAAGGCTGACCGCTGAGGTCGCCGGTCACGGCATCTGTGCAGAACGACGTTCAGTCGTCGGCTGGGGAGGAACCGGCGTCGTCGTCCGGGCCGCGCTCGGAGTCGTCCGAGCGGCCGGCGCCCTGCGGGTGTCCGACGTCGAGCACGATGACGGTGATGTTGTCGCGGCCGCCGTTCTCGAGCGCGGCGTCCAGCATCGCGGTCACGGCATCGGCGGGATCGGGGTTCTCGTCGAGGAAATGACGGATGCCGTAGTCCGTGAGCTCCTTCGTCAACCCGTCCGAGCAGATCACGAATCGGTCGCCGTCGGCCACGTCCAGCCGGACGTAGTCGGGCGTCACGCCCTCGCTGGGCCCGACGGCGCGCGTGATGACGTTGCCGTACGGGTGGTTCTCGGCTTCTTCCGGACTGAGGCGGCCGGCCGCCACCAGCTCCTGCACGACGGAGTGATCCGTCGTGATCTGCACGATCGCACCGTCTCGCACGAGGTACACGCGTGAGTCGCCGATGTTGAGCGTGACCCAGTGCGGGGCATCCCCGCTGGTGTCGAGGAACACGCCCGTGACGGTCGTGCCGGTGCCGTCGTCGGTGGCCTCGGGATGGGCGGCGATGTCTTTCACCGCGCGGGCGAGGGCCTTCTCGATGGTCTTGGGCGTCACCGTGCCGCTGTCGGCGAGAGCGCTCAGTCGCTCGATGGTGCTCGCGCTGGCGATCTCGCCGCCGACGTGGCCGCCCATTCCGTCGGCGACGACGAACAGCGGGAACGCCGCGAAGACGGCGTCCTGGTTGACCTCACGCCGACGTCCGGTGTCGGTGGCCGCGGCCCATGACAGCTCGAGCTCTCCGCCGGGGACCGGTACCGTCCGGGACTGGGTGGAGACGTCGACCACGCGTTGTCCTCCCCATCGGCCGGCTCCAGGGCCGGTCGGCCCCGCGTCCTCACATACTAGTGGGTTCACCGCCACCGGCTTCGAAGCCGGTGACGGGCGACGCGCCGTCAGACGCGCGCGCCGGGATCGTCCGGCAGCGGGAAGAGAGCATCGATCGCGGCGATGTCGTCCGCAGTCGGCGACCAGGCGGTCGCGGCGGCCGCATTGGCCCTGACCTGCTCGGGGCTCGTGGCCCCCGCGATGACGCTGGAGAGCGCGGGGCGAGACAGCAGCCAGCCGAACGTCGCCTCGAGCATCGTCAGGCCGCGCTCGTCGCAGAAGGCGCGATACTCGTCCAGGGCATCCCAGGGCGCCTCCTGCCACACGTGCTGCCGCTGACGCATGATCCGGGTGTCGGCGGGCGCGTGGTCACGTGTGAACTTGCCGGTGAGCAGCCCGTTGTGCAGCGGGAAGTACGGCAGGAATCCGAGGCCGAACCGCTCGACGGCCGGCAGCACTTCGCGCTCGGCCGCTCGGGCGAGCAGGCTGTAGTGGTTCTGCGCGGACACGAAGGGGATGCCCGCGCGCCGAGCCGCCACGAGGTGCGCTTCGGCGATCTGCCATCCCGAGAAGTTCGAGTGGCCGATGTAGCGGACCTTCCCTTCACGCACCAGGTCTCCCAGCACGTCGAGAGTCTCCTCGATCGGGGTGTGGGGGTCGGGCGTGTGCAGTTGGTACAGGTCGATCCAGTCGGTCTGCAGGCGGCTCAGGGATGCCTCGACCGCGCGTCGCGCGTAGGTGCGGGATGCCTTCGCACCGGCGACCGGGTACCCCATGTCGCGCCCGGAGTGCCCGAACTTCGTGGCGAGTGTGACCCGGTCACGGCGGCCCTTGAGCGCCTCGCCCATCAGGGTCTCGGACAGCCCGGGATCCCTGCCGTACATGTCGGCGGTGTCGAGGAAGGTCACTCCCGCGTCGATCGCGGCATCCAGGACGTCCCGGGTGCCCTCGATGGTCTCGGTGCGGGTGCCGGGACGGCCGAAGTTGTTGCAGCCCAGCCCTACCGCTGAGACGAGGAGGCCGGAGGAGCCCACCCGGCGGGAGGGGACGGCGTCGGCGGGGTCAGCGGAGGCAGCGGCGGTCACACGTTCCACGTTAGCCGCCGCGACGGCGTGCCGGCGACGGCGTGGGGCGTCCGGAGCATGGGTCGGCCCCTCACCGGATTCGGTGAGGGGCCGACTCGTGCTGCTACGGACGCGGCGCGTCGGGTGCGTCGGGTGCGTCCGGCGACGGCGGGGTCGTCGGCGGCTCCGGGCTGGCCGGCGCGTCGGTCGCCGGCGGCGCCGCGGGCGGCTCGGTCGATGCCGGCCGACGGGTCACCGGAGGCTCCGCGGCCGCGGGCGGCGTCGAGGCGGGCGGCGTGGGTGCAGCGGGCGGTGCGGCATATCCCGACGGCGGTGCGGCCGGGGGCTGGTAACCGGCCGGGGGCTGGTACCCGGCGGGCGGCTGATAGCCGGGAGCGGTGGCCGGGTTGGCCGGGTAGCCGCCGCTGGGAACCTGGCTCGGAACGCCCGACCACACGGTGTTGTCGGCCAGGAAGTTGCCCGCCCACGGTGCGGCGGGGATGGCCGTGTTCCAGCGCGAGCGGTCGAAGGCGTTGATGCCCAGCCACACGATCGCGAGGAAGAAGTACAGGATCAGCCAGACGGCTTCCTTCTGCAGTTTCAGGCCGACGCGCCATGCGGCCAGCAGCGAGTAGATGAAGGCCGCGAGGCCGATCAGCCACCCGAGCACCGGCACCCAGCCGAGCACGGCCGTGCCACCCCAGAGGATCAGCAGCCACCACGGGTTCAGGTCACCCAGCTTGACGAAGATGAGGGTGTTGTAGACGGGAACCCATGCCCGCCATTTGCCCTGCACTCCCGCCTTCTCGAAGATCTTCATCAGGAACCAGGAGCCGATGACGTACCCGGCGATCGCGAACAGGAAGATGATGGGGGCGAGGACGAGCCAGGCGATCAGACCGCCGACCCCGTCGTAGTCGTTGTACATGGAGCGACCTCCAAGAGAGTCGATTCGAACGCATCACAGGCGTCCGCGGGACCCCTGCCCCGCGGCTCACATGCTATCGACGCTCACAGCTTTCTGTCAGCATTCGCTCCGTGTCGGGGGGGATGGCCACCGCATCGCTCCGCTGGATAGCCTGAGCACATCGGCCAGACGAAGGAGCCTCCATGTCCGATCAGAACCCGCCCGCCGCCTCTCCCCCGCCGCTGCCGGAGCAGTCCGCGGCGGAGGCCGCCCGCGCAACGGGCGCGGCGACGTCGCGTCCGTCTCACCACTCTGCCGCCGACCCCGACGACACCGGCGTCCCGACCGTGAGCGGCGATGCCGGCGACGTGGGGCGAGGCTTCTTCGCCGCCCTGTTCGATCTGTCGTTCCGCACCTTCATCACGCGGCGGCTGGCCAGCGTCTTCTACTTCGTCGGGCTGATCGCGATCGCGATCGGCTTCATCGTCTACTTCGTGGGCGGCATCCTCAACGGCATCTCGCTGCTGTGGTTCAACGTCGGGGCGGGCGTCACCGCGATCATCGCGACGGTCGTGATCGTGCCGGTCCTGACATTCCTGGCGATCATCCTGCTGAGGTTCGTGATCGAAGCAGTCGTGGCTCTCATCGCGATCGCCGAGAACACGGAGCGCACCGCGCAGCACACCAAGCGCTGACGCGTCAGGCGAAGAGTTCGAGCTCGTCCCGCGCTCCGTCGCGGACACGCAGGCCCGCAGCATCCGCCCATCGCCGGAATCCACCCGCAGACCCGATGCGCGGGCGATCCTCGGCGAGACGGCGGACGAGGGCGCCCTTGGCGTGCTTGTTGAAATGGTTGAGCGCGCGCACTGCGCCGTCGCTGGTCTCGCTGACGACGCGGACGTATCGCGTGCCGACGGACGGCGGCACCGCGCCCAGGGCGACGTAGGCCTCCGAGCGCAGATCCAGGACGAACCGGGGAGCGAGGTCGTGGAGCGCCTCCGTCACGGCGTCGCCCCACACGCGTCGCAGTGGGGGCAATCCGGGCAGCGAGGCGGCAGCGCCGAGCCGGTAGGCCGGAATCGCGTCGAGCGCGCCCACCGGGCCGAAGGGCGCAGAGTGGACCATGACGTGCGTTGCGAGCCATCGCCGGGCGGAGGCGTCGAGGGATGCCGCATCCAGCGCGTCGTACAGCACACCGGTGTAGCGATCGATGGCTGACATCGTCGGCGCCTCACGCAACGCCGCGTTGACGGCGATCTCGCCCCGCTGCGTGGCCCCGAGCTTGAGCACGCGCGCGGCCTCGTCCTCGTCGGCCGACAGCGCGACGAGCGCATCGACGACCGCCTCGCGCAGCGGAGCGAGCCAAGGCAGTGCGAGCGCCGCCGTCTGCAGCGGCTTCGTGCGTCCACCGGATCGCTTGGTCTCGGACGGGGGAAGGAGAATCAGCACGTCGGCTCCCGGAAAGACGTCTCGGCCGGTCCCGCGAGGGGACCGGCCGAGACGGACTGCAGTGGCGGCGTCAGGAGATCAGCGCTGCGTTGCCCGCGACGATCGTGAGGTCGTCGCCCTCCATCGAGAGGAAGCCGTCCTGGGCGTTCGCGATGATCTTCGAGCCCGAGGTCTCGGTGATGCGCACCTGTCCCTCGGCGAGGATCGCCAGCACGGGCTCATGGCCCGTCATGAAGCCGATCTCGCCCTCGACGGTCTTGGCGACGACGAGCGACGCCTCTCCCGACCAGACCTCCGCGTCAGCGGAGACGAGGCTCACCTTGAGCGGCATGTCAGCCGTTCTCCTTCTGGATCTGCGCCCAGCGCTCCTCCACGTCGGCGATGCCGCCGACGTTGAAGAAGGCCTGCTCGGCGACGTGGTCGAAGTCGCCCTTGACGATCGCGTCGAACGACTCGATGGTCTCCTTGATCGGGACCGTGGAGCCCTCGACGCCGGTGAACTTCTTGGCCATGTAGGTGTTCTGCGACAGGAACTGCTGGATGCGGCGCGCGCGCGAGACGACGATCTTGTCTTCTTCCGACAGCTCGTCGACACCGAGGATCGCGATGATCTCCTGCAGTTCCTTGTTCTTCTGCAGGATCTGCTTCACGGCGGTGGCCACGCGGTAGTGGTCCTCGCCGATGTAGCGCGGGTCCAGGATGCGGCTGGTCGAGGTGAGCGGGTCGACGGCGGGGTACAGGCCCTTCGACGCGATCTCACGTGAGAGCTCGGTCGTGGCGTCGAGGTGGGCGAACGTCGTCGCCGGCGCCGGGTCGGTGTAGTCGTCGGCCGGCACGTAGATCGCCTGCAGCGAGGTGATCGAGTGGCCGCGCGTCGAGGTGATGCGCTCCTGGAGGATGCCCATCTCGTCGGCCAGGTTCGGCTGGTATCCCACGGCGGAGGGCATGCGGCCCAGCAGCGTGGAGACCTCGGAACCGGCCTGCGTGAAGCGGAAGATGTTGTCGATGAACAGCAGCACGTCCTGCTTCTGCACGTCGCGGAAGTACTCCGCCATCGTCAACGCCGAGAGGGCGACGCGCAGACGCGTCCCCGGCGGCTCGTCCATCTGGCCGAAGACCAGGGCGGTCTTGTCGAAGACGCCGGCCTCCTCCATCTCGTGGATCAGGTCGTTGCCCTCACGCGTGCGCTCACCGACACCGGCGAACACCGACACGCCACCGTGGTCCTGCGCGACGCGCTGGATCATCTCCTGGATGAGGACGGTCTTGCCGACGCCGGCGCCGCCGAAGAGGCCGATCTTGCCGCCGAGCACGTACGGCGTGAGCAGGTCGATGACCTTGATGCCGGTCTCGAACATCTGCGTCTTCGACTCGAGCTGGTCGAAGCTGGGCGCCTGACGGTGGATGCCCCACCGCTCGGTGACCTCGATGGTCTCGCCCGGCTCCGCGTTGAGCACGTCGCCGGTGACGTTGAACACGCGACCCTTGGTGACGTCGCCGACGGGGACCGTGATCGGCCCGCCGGTGTCGCGCACCTCCTGGCCCCGCACGACGCCGTCCGTCGGCTTGAGCGCGATCGCGCGGACGAGGTCGTCGCCGAGGTGCTGTGCGACCTCGAGGGTGATCTCGTTCGACTCGCCGCCGATGACGATGGTCGTCTTCAGCGCGTTGTAGATCTCGGGCAGCGAGTCGTGCGGGAACTCGATGTCGATGACGGGACCGGTCACGCGCGCGACGCGGCCGACGACCGCGGTCTCGGTCTTCTCTGCGGTGAGGCTCATGGCTTCTTCTCTTTCGTGTGGTCTGTTGACGCAGCGATTACTTGCCCGACGCGAGCGCGTCGGCGCCGCCGACGATCTCGGCGATCTGCTGCGTGATCTCGGCCTGGCGCGCGTTGTTGCGCAGGCGGGTGTAGTCGGTGATGAGCTTGTCGGCGTTGTCGCTGGCCGACTTCATCGCCTTCTGCGTCGCCGCGTGCTTCGCCGCCGACGACTGCAGGAGCGCGTTGAAGACGCGGCTCTGGATGTAGACCGGCAGGAGAGCGTCCAGCACCGTCTCGGCATCCGGCTCGAACTCGTACAGCGGGTACACCTGGGCCGTCGCGGCTTCCTCGGCTTCGACGACCTCGAGCGGAAGCAGACGCACCGTCTCGGGCGTCTGCGTCATCATGCTGACGAAGCGGTTGTAGACGAGGTTGATCTCGTCGACGCCGCCGTCCTCCCCGCCGCGGTCGTACGCGTCGAGCAGGGTCGCCGCGATCTCTTCGGCCGTGTGGAAATGCGGGGTGTCGGTGTCTCCGGTCCACTCCGCAGCGGCCGCCATGCGACGGAACTGGAAGTAGCCGACCGCGCGGCGGCCGATGAGGTAGAACACCGGCTCCTTGCCCTGCTGGCGGAGGAGCTCAGCGAGCTCGAGACCCTCACGGAGGATCTGCGAGTTGAACGCTCCCGCCAGACCACGGTCGGACGCGAAGATCACGACCGCCGAGCGGCGGATGACCTCGCGCTCCTTCGTGAGCGGGTGCTCGACGTTCGAGTGCGTCGACACGGCGGAGACGGCTCGCGTCACGGCTCGCGCGAAGGGCGACGACGCGCGCACACGCGCCATCGCCTTCTGGATGCGCGAAGCCGCGATGAGCTCCATCGCCTTCGTGATCTTCTTGGTCGTCTGAGCAGTGCTGATCTTCTGCTTGTAGACCCGGAGTTGTGCGCCCATGATTCCTGTCCGAGGTCGCCTTAGCGGCGGCCCTTGACGATCTTCTCCTGGTTGACGTCCTCGACCCCGGCTGCCGCGACCTCTTCGTGGCCGGGCTTGCCGATGGCCTGGCCCTTGCCGGCCTGGAACTCGAGGGTGAACTCGTCGGTCTTCTTCGCCAGCTCCGCCGCGGTGTCGTCGTCCAGCACATTGGTGTCGCGGAGCGTGTCGAGGATGGTGGTGTTGCGGCGCAGGTAGTCCAGCAGCTCGCGCTCGAATGCGAGCACGTCCTCGACCTCGATCGAATCGAGCTTGCCGTTGGTGCCGGCCCAGATCGAGACGACCTGCTCCTCCACCGGGTACGGCGAGTACTGCGGCTGCTTGAGCAGCTCGGTCAGGCGCGCACCGCGAGCCAGCTGACGACGTGAAGCCGGGTCGAGGTCGCTCGCGAACATCGCGAACGCCTCGAGAGAGCGGTACTGCGCCAGCTCGAGCTTGAGCGTGCCGGAGACCTTCTTGATCGACTTGACCTGTGCGTCACCGCCGACTCGCGACACCGAGATTCCGACGTCCACGGCGGGGCGCTGGTTGGCGTTGAAGAGGTCTGACTGCAGGAAGATCTGGCCGTCGGTGATCGAGATCACGTTGGTCGGGATGTACGCCGAGACGTCGTTGGCCTTCGTCTCGATGATCGGCAGGCCCGTCATCGAGCCGGCACCCAGCTCGTCCGAGAGCTTCGCGCAGCGCTCGAGCAGACGCGAGTGCAGGTAGAAGACGTCACCGGGGTACGCCTCGCGGCCCGGCGGGCGGCGCAGCAGCAGCGACACCGCACGGTAGGCCTCGGCCTGCTTGGTGAGGTCGTCGAAGATGATGAGGACGTGCTTGCCGCCGTACATCCAATGCTGGCCGATGGCCGACCCGGTGTACGGGGCGAGGTACTTGAAGCCGGCGGGGTCGGATGCCGGGGCCGCGACGATCGTCGTGTACTCCATCGCGCCGGCGTCCTCGAGCGCGCCCTTGACGGCCGCGATCGTGGAGCCCTTCTGGCCGATGGCGACGTAGATGCAGCGGACCTGCTTCTCGGTGTCGCCCGACTCCCAGTTCGCCTTCTGGTTGATGATCGTGTCGATCGCGATCGCGGTCTTGCCGGTCTGGCGGTCGCCGATGATCAGCTGGCGCTGGCCGCGGCCGACCGGGATCATGGCGTCGATGGCCTTGATGCCCGTCTGCAGCGGCTCGTGGACGCTCTTGCGCTGCATGACGCCGGGCGCCTGCAGCTCGAGCGCACGACGGCTCTCGCTCGCGACCGGGCCGAGGCCGTCGATCGGGTTGCCGAGGGGGTCGACCACGCGGCCGAGGTAGCCGTCGCCGACCGGCACCGAGAGCACCTCGCCGGTGCGGGTCACGGGCTGGCCGGCCTCGATGCCGGAGAACTCGCCCAGCACCACGACGCCGATCTCGTGCTCGTCGAGGTTCTGCGCGAGGCCCAGCGTGCCGTCCTCGAACGTCACGAGCTCGTTCGCCATGACGCCGGGCAGGCCCTCGACGTGGGCGATGCCGTCGGCGGCGTCGATGACGGTGCCGACCTCGGTCGCCGCTGCCCCGGTGGGCTCGTACGCGGCGACGAAGTCCTTCAGCGCGTCACGGATGACGTCGGGGCTGATAGAGAGATCTGCCATTGTTTTCCTTCGTTCATGGGGCCGCGGCCCCGAAATCTCCGCCCGTGGGACGGGAAGTCTGTGCTAGCCGGCCAGTCGCTGACGGACATCCGCCAGTCGGGAGGACACGCTCGCGTCGATGACGTCGTCGGCGATCTGCACGCGCAGGCCGCCGATCACTGTGGGATCGACGACGGTGTTGAGCGACACCGCGGCGCCGTAGCGCTGCGACAGCGCGGCAGCGAGCCGCGTGCTCTGGGCGTCGCTGATCGGCGAGGCCGAGTAGACCGTCGCGACCTTGCGGCCGCGCTGATCGGCGACGATCCGCGTCGCGCGGGAGAGCAGCTGACGGATTCGACGCTCGCGCGGCTGCTGGACGAGCTCCGACGCGATCAGCGTCGTGGCGTCGTTCGCGCGGCCCGACAGAAGCGTCTCGACGAGTGCACGCTTGGCGGCGGTGTCGCCCACGCGACTGCCGAGCGCCAGCTCGAGCTCGGGATTGCCCGCGATCGTGCGCGAGAAGCGGAAGAGCTCCTCATCCAGGTCGGCCGTCGGTGTCGCGACGGCAGCGGCACGGATCGCGAGCTCCTCGATGGCGTCGACGAGGTCGTCGGCCGACGACCAGCGCTGCTCGACGGCGGTCGTCAGCAGCGACGCCGTCGTGGGCTTCACGGCCCGGCCGAAGACATCGGCCACGACCTTGCGCCGCGCCGCAACCGGCGCGGCGGAGTCGGCGAGCGCGCCGCTCAGCTGCGACGAGTCGCCCACGGCGCGTGCCGCCGCGAAGAGCTCGCGGGCCACGTCGAGGTCGACGCCCGACGCGGCGCCGAGCGCCGCCGTCGTCGCCGCGAGGGCCTGAGTGGTCGCGCTGCCCATTACGCCTTGGCTCCCTCGGATGCCTCGAGCTCGGCGAGGAACCGGTCGACGACGGCCTGAGCCTTCTTGTCGTCCGACAGGGTCTCTCCGATCACGCCGCCGGCCAGGTCGAGGGCGAGCGTGCCCACCTCGCTGCGCAGCGACACGAGCGCTGTCTGGCGCTCGGCTTCGATCTGCGAGTGCGCGGTCGCGGTCAGGCGCGCGGCCTCGGCCGTCGCCGTCTCCTTGGCCTCGGCGACGATCTTCTTGCCGTCCTCGCGGGCGGCGTCGCGGATCTCGCCGGCCTCCTTGCGGGCCTCGGCCAGCTGGGAGGTGTACTCCTCGAGCGCGGCCTCGGCCTTGCGCTGGGCCTCGTCGGCCTTGGCGATGTTGCCTTCGATCGCGGCGGAGCGCTCGTCGAGCAGCTTCTTCATCCGGGGAAGGGCGACCTTCCAGAAGATGAAGAGGATGACGATGAAGCAGACCGACGACCAGATGATGTCGTACCAGGCGGGGATGAGCGGGTTGTGGGCCGCCCCTTCCTCCGCCGCGTACGCGACAAGAGCGTTCAGCATCCTGTCTCCTTAGGGCTGGAAGTCGACGATCAGGAGGTGAAGATGAAGTAGGTCGCGATGCCGATGAAGGCGAGCGCCTCGGTGAAGGCGATACCGATCCACATGAGCACCTGCAGGCGGCCAGCGAGTTCGGGCTGACGGGCCACGCCCTCGATCGTCTTGCCGACGACGATGCCCACGCCGATGGCCGGGCCGATCGCCGCGAGGCCGTAGCCCATCGTCGCGACGTTGCCACTGAGCTCGGCGAGAACCGTAGTTGCGTCCACGGGGGTGTTTCCTTTCGGTTATGGGCGGCACTGCCCGTTCAGAACAGTGCCGACCCGCTTAGTGCTCTTCCGCGACCGCGAGCTGGATGTAGACCGCGGTGAGGAGAGCGAAGACGTACGCCTGGAGGACTGCCACCAGGATTTCGAACAGGGTGAAGACGAAGCCGAACGCGAGCGAGCCGGCGGCCAGCGCCGACCACCAGCCGCCCATGTCGATGAGGAAGAACTGCGTCGCCGCGAAGAACAGCACGAGCAGGAGGTGCCCGACCATCATGTTCATCAGGAGTCGGAGCGTGAGCGTGACCGGCCGGATGATGAACGTCGAGATGAGCTCGATCGGCGTGACGATGATGTAGATCGGCCACGGCACGCCTGACGGGAACAGCGAGTTCTTGAAGAAGTTCTTGGGGCTCTTCTTGATGCCGGCGTAGATGAACGTGACGTAGCTCACGAGGGCGAGAGTCAGCGGAACCGCGACGATCGCGGTGCCGGCGATGTTCAGGAACGGGATGATGCCCGTGATGTTCATGAACAGCACCATGAAGAAGATCGTGGTGAGGATCGGCAGGAAGCGCTGGGCGTCCTTCTTGCCGAGCAGGTCCTCGCCGATGTTCACCCGGACGAAGTCCAGGCCCATCTCGACCAGGCTCTGGAAGCGGCCCGGGACGACCTTCATGCGGCGGGTGCCGAGCCAGAAGATCAGGACGATCGCCGCCGTGGCGAGGAACTGGATCAGGTGGATCCGCGTGACGGGAACCCCTGCCAGTGTGAAGAGCACTTCAGGGAAGAACTCGTCGATCGACGGCCCGTGGAACTCCGGGGGCGCGTCGGCGGCAAAGGGGGCGATCAGGGTCGCAGCTTGAGTAGTCAGCGCTGGCTCCAGCTTCGGGGCATCGGTCAAGAACCGTTGCGACGATGGTCGGTGAGCGTCACTCCGCAAGCACTCGCAGAGCGAGTGGGCGGGCGCTCAGTCAGCCTATCAAACTTGAGAGGTCCCTGAATCCGCCGCGGGTCCGGGGCGGTCCGCGCCGGGTCCGTCGTCGGTACGGTCTCCGGCATCCGGATCCGTCGGAAGCTCCACATCGCTCACGTGAGGCACGCGCATGCGCAGCAGCACGACCACGTCGACCACGAGCGAGGCCAAGACGCTCACCACGACGGCCACGAAGAAGACGGTGGGCTCGATCCACGGCTGGTCGCGCAGCAGCAGCAGCGCGACGATGAAGACGACGAACTTGAGGATCCAGCCGCCCAGCACGATCCCGAAGAACAGCGGCACGTACAGCGCATCGCCGTACCAGCGGTTGGCGATCAGGATGCTGGCGCCGGTGATGCCGAGGAACACCGCGGCCACGAGCACGCCGATCAGGGCGCTCCACATGCCGGTCGGCCCGGCGACGAGGTAGCCGACGACCGCCCCGACGACGGCGAGGACCGCCGTGACGGTGCCCGACCACACCAGGACGGTGCGCAGGATCGGTGTGCTGGAGACGGGGCTGGGGGTCATCGGACGTTCTCCGTCGAGGGTTCGGGTGAGGGCGCCGCCACAGGGGCGGCCTCTGCGGGCTGCGGCGGACGGCGCGAGGGCAGGAAGGTCACGACCAGGCACGCCGCGACGCCCACGACGCCGTAGGCGACGCCGATCAGATAGTCGCCGGGCCACTCCAGTGTCGTGCCGATGTACATCAGCAGCACCGAGATGCTGACCAGCGCGGTCCAGGCGTAGAAGATCAGCACGGCATCGCGGTCGGAGTGACCCATGTCCAGCATGCGGTGGTGCAGGTGCTTGCGGTCGGGAGAGAACGGCGACTTGCCTCGGCTCATCCGTCGCACGACGGCCAGGCCGAAGTCGAGCAGCGGCAGCAGCACCACCACGACCGGCAGCAGGATCGGGATGAAGGCACCGAGCAGCTGCGAACGGCCGAACTCGTCGTTGTCGCCCATCATGGCCGGGTCGAAGTTGCCGGTGATCGAGATGGCCGAGCACGCCATGAGCAGGCCCAGCATCAACGCCCCGGCATCCCCCATGAACAGTCTCGCCGGACTCCAGTTCAGCGGCAGGAAGCCGATGCACGCGCCGATGAGCACCGCCGCGATGAAGGACGCGAGGTTGAAGTAGCTGCTGGCGCCGGTGTCGCGGAACACCATGTAGGAGTACGCGAAGAACACCGCGTTCGCGATGAGGCACACCCCCGCGACGAGGCCGTCGAGGCCGTCGATGAAGTTGACGGCATTCATGACGACCACGATCGAGAGCACCGTGAGGGCGAAGCTCGCCCACGAGGAGAAGATGGTCATTCCGCCCAGCGGCAGCGTGTAGATCTGCAGCTTGCCGAACCACGCGATCACGCCGGCGGCGAGGAACTGCGCGCCGAGCTTGATGGTCCAGTCCAGATCCCACAGATCGTCGAAGACGCCCACCAGCACGATGAGGCCGGTGGCGCCCAGCAGCGCGTAGATCTCGTGCGGCTGCGACCAGACGATGGCGAAGAACGGATGCTGCGACGACACCGCGAACGCCGCCACCACACCGAGGAACATGGCGATCCCGCCCAGGCGCGGGGTCGGGGTCTTGTGGACGTCGCGCTCGCGGATGCCCGGATACAGCTTGTACTTCAGGCTCAGCCGCCACACCGCCCACGACAGGACGAAGGTGACCGCGGCGGTCAGCAGGATCGTGAAGACGTACTGCTTCACGCGCCGTCGGATTCCGGTTGCGGAGGCCCCTGCACCTCGGGGGCGGCGACCTCGTCGCCGTACTCGGGCACGGGGTCGGGCTCGAGCAGGTCGCCGAGCACCTCGCGCAGCCGGGCGCGGTCGACGGCTCCTTCTCTCAGTACGCGGACGAGGGGCTCGGCGCCGCCCACCAGGCTCGTCGCGTCGATGATCGTCGAGGCGACGCCGGTCTTGGACGGACCGTCGCTGAGGTACACCGCGACGCTGTCCTTCAGCATCCCCTCCGCGTCCTCGGCGGTGATGCCCGCTGCCATGCCCGTGAGGTTCGCGCTCGAGACGGCGAGGGGTCCGGTCTCTTCGAGGAGCTCGAGGGCGATCCGGTGCTCGGGCATCCGCACGGCCACCGTCCCGTTGGTGTCACCGAGATCCCATGACAGCGACGGCTGCGCGGGAAGGACGATCGTGAGCCCGCCCGGCCAGAACGCCTCGACGAGCCGCTCCACAGGCTCGGGCACGTCGGCCACGAGTGCCCGCAGCGTCGTGATCCCGGCGACCAGGACCGGAGGGGGCGACTGTCGGCCTCGGCCCTTCGCCGCCAGCAGCCGCTCGACCGCTTTTGCGTCGAAGGCATCGGCGGCCACGCCGTAGACGGTGTCGGTGGGGATCACGACCAGTTCGCCGCGGCCGATGGCCTGGCGCGCCTGGCGCATGCCGGTGAGCAGCTGCGCCTCATCACGGCAGTCGAAGATCGGGGACATATCGCCGCCAGTTTAGTCCGGAGCAGGGCGCTCCCCCGCTTCGCCGCCGTCGGCGCGCGGCGACGCGACCCCCCGGGTCGGCCGCGGGCGTCACGGGCGCAGAGCGGTGGTGGCGCGATCGCGCATCGTCAGGTCGGGGTGCGTCGATGCCGCACGCCAGCCGTCGGCGGTGAGGATGGCGCGGATCTCTTCGCCCTGCCACTCCCCGTGCTCGATCACGATCGTCCCGCCGGGGTGAGCCAGGCGCAGGCCCACCTCGCTCAGCACGCGGACGACGTCCAGCCCGTCCGCGCCGCCGTAGAGCGCCGCCGGCGGGTCGTAGAACCGCACCTCCGGGTCACGCGGGATCGCGGCATCCGGAACATACGGAGGGTTGGACGCGACGACCGAGACCGTGCCGTCCAGCTCGGGGAACGCATGAGCGAGGTCGATGTAGGCGAGCTGCGCGTTGCCGGCGCCGACGCGCTCGAAGTTCTCCTTGGTCCACACGAACGCGTCGACCGAGTTCTCGGCGGCGAACACCCGCGCGTGGGGAACCTCGGTGGCCATCGCGAGGGCGATCGCGCCGCTTCCGGTGCCGAGATCGACCGCGATGGGAGATGGGGATGCCGCTGCCCGCAGCGCGTCGATGGCCAGCTGGGCGACGATCTCGGTCTCGGGCCGCGGCACGAAGACGCCCGGTCCGACCCGCAGTTCGAGGTGGCGGAAGGGTGCCAGGCCCGTGATGTGCTGCAGCGGTTCGCGTGTCGCACGACGCGTCACGAGCTCCTCGAGCCGCCGGGCATCATCGGCGGTGATGTCGGCGCCGCGCAGCGCGGCCGCCTGCACTCCCCCGCGGCCGGTGCCGAGCACGAAGCCCGCGAGCAGCTCGACGTCGACGGCGGGATCGGGAATGCCGGCCGCGGCGAGCCGTTCGGCGGCGCGCTGGAGCGAAGCGGAAAGCGAGAGGGCGGGATCCGGAGAGGGCATGTCGGCCACCCAGCCTATGCCCGCGGCGCACCGGCTCCATGTCATACAACGACTCACAGCGAAGTGCTCCCTCTAGGCTGGTGCCGCATCCGCAGATCCCGCGCGAAAGGCTCGAACATGCCCGGCATTCATCCCGACATCACTGCTGCTTTCGGCAACACACCGCTGGTCCGCCTGAATCGGGTCACCGACGGCGCCGGCGCCGAGGTGTACGCCAAGCTCGAGTTCTACAACCCCGGATCCAGCGTTAAGGACCGTCTCGGCATCGCCATCGTCGACGCCGCCGAGGCATCCGGCGCTCTCCAGCCCGGTGGCACCATCGTCGAGGCGACCAGCGGCAACACCGGCATCGCCCTCTCGCTCGTCGGCGCGGCGCGCGGCTACAACGTCATCCTGACGATGCCCTCGTCGATGTCGGTCGAGCGTCGAGTCTTGCTCAAGGCATTCGGCGCGACGCTGCATCTGACCGACCCCGCCGGCGGCATGAAGGGCGCTGTCGCCGAGGCCGAGCGCATCGCCGGCGAGACGCCCGGCGCGATCCTCGCGAAGCAGTTCGAGAACGAGGCCAACCGCGAGATCCACCGCAAGACCACCGCCGAGGAGATCTGGCGAGACACCGACGGCGACGTCGACATCTTCGTCGCCGGCGTCGGCACCGGGGGCACCATCACCGGTGTCGGCCAGGTGCTCAAGGAGCGCAAGCCCGACGTCCGCGTCGTCGCCGTCGAGCCGTCGGCCTCGCCGCTGCTGTCCACCGGCACCCCCGGCCCCGCGAAGATCCAGGGCATCGGACCGAACTTCGTACCGCCCATCCTCGACACCGACGTGTTCGACGAGGTCGTCACCGTCGAGTTCGAGGACGCCATCTCGACCTCGCGCGACCTCGCCGCCAAGGAGGGCATCCTCGTCGGGATCTCCAGCGGCGCCGCCGTGTGGGCCGCGCTGCAGCTGGCCGCACGGCCCGAGAACGCCGGCAAGAAGATCGTCGTCGTCGCCCCCGACACCGGCGAGCGCTACCTGTCGACCGCGCTCTTCGAGGATCTGCGGGAGGATTGACACGCAACGACGGCGCGACGGGCCCGCTCGGGCGTCGTCGCGCCGTCGTCGTCTCACCCGACCGATCCGAGGAGCGCTCCGTGCCCGGCATCCATTCCGACATCACCACCGCGTTCGGTGAGACCCCGCTGGTGCGCCTCAACGCGCTCACCGAGGGTCTCGGGGCGGAGGTGCTGGCCAAGCTCGAGTTCTACAACCCCGGCTCATCGGTCAAGGATCGTCTGGGCTACGCCCTCGTGGAAGCTGCCGAAGAGGCGGGCGAGCTCGCTCCGGGCGGCACCATCGTCGAGTCGACCAGCGGCAACACCGGCATCGCCCTCGCACTGATCGGCGCGGCCCGCGGCTACAAGGTGATTCTCACGATGCCGGCGTCGATGTCGAAGGAGCGCCGCACCCTGCTCAAGGCGTACGGGGCCGAGCTCGTGCTCACCGACCCGTACAAGGGTATGACCGAGGCCGTCGAGACGGCCAAGCGCATCGCCGCCGAGACGCCGGGCGCCGTGCTGGCGCGTCAGTTCGAGCACGAGGCGAACGCGAGGATCCACCGCCGCACCACCGCCGAAGAGATCTGGCGCGACACCGACGGCCGCGTCGACTGGTTCGTCGCAGGTTCAGGCACCGGCGGCACCGTCACCGGAGTGGGCCAGGTGCTGAAGCAGCGGAATCCGGATGCCAGGATCGTGCTCGTCGAGCCCAAGGACTCCCCCGTGCTGACCGAGGGCCGGGCCGGTGGGCATCGCATCCAGGGCATCGGCCCGAACTTCGTGCCGGACGTGCTCGACCGATCCGTCGTCGACGAGATCTTCGACGTCGAGTTCGACGACGCGATCCGCGTCGCCCGCGAGCTCGCGACCCGCGAAGGCATCCTCGGCGGAATGTCGGCGGGCGCCGCCGTATGGGCGGCGCTGCAGATCGCGGCACGGCCCGAGGCGGTCGGGCAGCGGATCGTGGTGATCGTGCCCGACTCGGGCGAGCGCTACCTGTCGACGGCCCTGTACGAACACCTGCGCGAACCGGAGGCCGACAAGAAGTGACCGAACGCATCGGATTCGTCGCGCGTGTGCGCGAAGATCTCTCGGCCGCCAAGCTGCGCGACCCCGCCGCCCGCGGTGGGCTCGAGATCGCGCTCCTGTATCCCGGCCTGCACGCGATCTGGGCGCACCGGGTGTGGCACGCCCTGTGGACGCGGCGGGCCCGCTTCGTCGCACGGGCCGGTTCGCAGATCACGCGCTGGATCACCGGCATCGAGATCCACCCCGGGGCGACGATCGGCCGCCGGTTCTTCATCGACCACGGCATGGGCGTCGTGATCGGCGAGACCGCCGAGGTCGGCGATGACGTCATGCTCTACCACGGCGTGACGCTCGGCGGACGTCAGCGCGAAGGCGGAAAGCGGCATCCCACCCTCGAAGACGGCGTCGCCGTCGGTGCGGGCGCGAAGATCCTCGGCCCGATCACCATCGGTGCGGGCTCGGTCGTCGGCGCGAATGCCGTCGTCACCAAGGACGCGCCGGCCGACAGCGTGCTCGTCGGAGTCCCCGCCAAGCCGCGCGCCCGCCGCATCGGCGAAGAGACGCGCGCCCTGCTCACGGCTCCCGACTACGTCATCTGACGCGGCGGCAGGACGGATGCCGCGTCACGCGGCCGTGCTGCGGTAGACGGCCGCGGCCGCCGTGCGCGACGGCACGTCGAGCTTGCGCAGGATCGCCGAGACGTGCACCGAGACGGTCTTGACGCTGATGTACAGCCGCTCGGCGATCTGGCTGTTGCTGAGTCCCTCGGCGACGAGTTCGAGCACCTGCTCCTCGCGCGCGGTCAGCACCGACTGCGGCGCTGCGCCCTCCAGTCCGGCATTCGACGACAGCTCTCTCGCGCGGGCCGCGAGGCCGTCCGCGCCGATGTCATCGGCGAAGGACGCTGCGGCGGCGAGCGCGTCCCGCGCCGCAGAGCGGTCGCCCGACGCCAGCAGTGCTTCGGCGTGCCGTACTCGGGCGTACGCCCGAATGTAGGCGGGGCCGTCCGCGTCGATCGCCTCCTGCCACGCACCCTCGCCGAGCTCGGCCGCGAAGACGGCGTTCCACAGCCGGGTCACCGGCCAGTCACGGAACGACTCGAGCACCGCGCGGAACGGCCGGGTGTCGGCATCCTCCCCCGTCTCACGCAGCAACGCGATCGCGTGAGCCGCGACGGCGGTCAGCGGCAGGACGAGCACTCCGCCGTTGGTGGCCGAGCACGCGGTGCCGGCCCACTCGAGCGCCGCGTGCGGGTCATCCCGCGCCAAGGCCAGCTGCCCGAGGTCGTAGGTCATGCCGAACCGCGTCTGGAATTCGTACGCACCGAACATGTCGAGCTCACGGCGCGCGGTTCCGAGCGCGGCCTCTGCATCCGCGATGTGCCCGCGCCAGATCGCGAGGCACACCAGTCTTTCGCGCAAGAAGGCCGAGTACAGCCCGGGCTCCATCATGGGCAGCATGCGGCTTCCGAGCTCCTCTGCCTGCCGCATCCGCCCCGAGTACATGAGCGCCTCGATCACGTTGGCCTCCAGCATCACGAGCGGACCGGTGTCGACCACCTGCGCCTTGCCGTAGTCCAGGCCCTCTCGCGCCACCGCGATCGCCTCGTCGTAGCGACCGACCAGCATCAGCGCGTTGGAATAGTTGATGTAATACCTCATCAGCGGCCGCGCGAACCCCGTCGCGCGCGAGCGCGCCTCCTCGAACAGCGCGAGGCCCGCGGGATCGCCGCCCGTGACAAGGCATGTGGCCGTGATGAGCATGGCCTGCACCACGATCTCGGCCGCGTCCGGGTCTCCTGCCGCGGCCGCCAGCTCAGCGGTCTCGCGAGCCCGCTCTGCGACCTCGATCCCGGCGCGCTGACGGCCGTTGAGCATGTGCACGCGCGCGGAGCTCAGCAGCAGTCCTGCCCGCTGCAGATCGTGGGCAGGGTCGTCACCGAGGATGGCCAGGGCCTGCTCGATGCTCGCCACTCCGTCCGACACGCCGACCTGAAGCTCGCTCGTCGCGAGGTCGGCCAGGATCGCCGCGCGACCCACCGTGTCTTCCTCCGGCCACAACGCAACGGCCTCCTGCGCGAAGGCGAGAGCGCGCTCCTGGCGATTGGCCGACACGAGGGCGCCCGAGGTGCGGCGCAGCAGGTCCACGCGCCGCATGCCGGTCACGCCCTCAGGATCAGGCACGGCGTTCCACAGCTCGAGCGCCCGCTCCCCCGCTTCGGCCGCGGTCGACCACGCGGAGGCACGGCTTGCCGCCCGCTGTGCCGCCACCGCGGCCGCCAGCGCGCGATCGGGCACGTGAGCAGCGCGCCAGTGGTGCGCGATATCGGCCAGCACGCGCGGCGTCGGCGGCGATGCCTCGAGCGCGACGGCATAGGCGGTGTGAAGCCGCGTCCGCTCGGTGGGCAGCAACTCCGCATACACCGCCTCCTGCATCAGCGCATGGCGGAACGCGTACGCGTCGTCGCGGATCACCACGACCTGCGCGTCCACGGCGGTGCGCACTGCCTCCTCGAGCGCGGCCTCGTCGCCGTCGAAGACGCCGCGCAGCACCGGATGCGTCACCTCGACCCCGCCCGTCGCAAGGATGCGTGCGAAACGGCGAGCGTCGGCATCCAGCCGCTCGTACCGAAGCAGCAGCACCTCGCGCAGAGACATGGGAAGCCGCTCGCCGCTGAAGCTGGCGAGCTCCTCGACATAGAACGGGATCCCGTCGCTGCGCGTCGCGATGTCGAGCAGCACGTCGGTGGCGAGGGGGCCGTCGTGCACAGCCGTGGCGAGAATCGCGACATCGGCCGGGCTCAGTCGCGAGAGCGGGCGATGCGTCAGCAGCCGTGCGCGGTCGAGCTCGGCCAGGATCGGCCGGAGCGGATGGCCACGCCCCACGTCATCGGTGCGATACGACAGCAGCACGAACAGCGGATCCACCGCGGCGCGGCGGACGAGCCGCGACGCGATCTCGCTCGTCGTACCGTCGGCCCAATGCAGGTCCTCGATGACGACGGCGAGCCGATGCGAGCGAGCCAGCTCCGAGATCGTCTCGACCACCACGTCGGCGAGTCGCTCGGCGTCGCCGGGCGCATCGCCGAGCGCCGGCACGAGCACGCCGAGGGCATCCGTGCCCGCGCCCGCCGCGCGCCGGACGGTCTCGACGCCCAGCGCGTCGACCAGGTCGCGCAACAGGTCGGTCACTGCCGTGAGGGGCGCAGGACCGGATCCGGAGTCGACGCACGCTCCACGCACGACGACGACGTCGTCGAGCCCATCGGTGAAGTCGCGCAGCAGCCGGGTCTTGCCCATTCCTGCGTCGCCGGAGACCACGACAGCGCGACCCGTCTGCCCGACAGCCGCGATCTCGTCGCGCAGCGCCCCCACATCCGCCTGCCGGCCGACGAGAGGAACGCGTCCGATCTGCATGAGGTCCATCATCCCACCGGGCTCGGACGCGCGGTCCAGCACGACGTGGCGGCCCGCCTCGGTGCGTGAGCCGTCGGCAGGTCACTCGCGGCCGAGACCGGCCAGCCATGCGTCGAGATCGCGCGGGCGCTGGATGCGCACGAGAGGCCACTCGTGGCTGTGCGCCTTCATCCGCTCACGCACCGCCGCGTGCTGTACCCACGCCCAGCGGAGGATGTTCCTCTCGGGATCGCGAGCGAACCACGTGGAGGGACGCTCGCGATTGCCGTGCCAGAGCTCCTCACGAAGGAGCCCGCGCCGCAGCGTGCGCCGCACCAGCCTCGCCATCACGATGGATCGTGGATAGTCCAGCCACACGACCAGGTCCGATCCACCGCGTGACCCGGGATCGAGCCTGCCGTCCAGTCGCGAGGTCCAGTTGCCGTCGATCACCCAGCCGTCGGGGTTCGTCGCGATGAACTCCTCGATGATCCGGTGCGCCTCATCGAGACGGCGGAGCTGCCAGCCGGCGTCCCAGAACACCGCGTCGAGCTCGAGATGCGGCAGGCCTGCGCGCCGGGCGATCTCGGCTGCGAGCGTCGTCTTGCCCGAGCCCGAGATGCCGACGACGCGGATGCGACGAGGGTGCTGCGGCATCCGCTGGGCTATGCCCTGCGCTCTTCGCGCCGGTCGTCCTTGATGAACAGCGGCGGCACGAGCCACGTCGCCACCGCCGTGACGAGCCAAACGATGAGCGGTGCGACGATCCATGCCAGCGGCTGCGAGATGCTGATGCCGGCACCCGGGATGAGCACCACGATCACGATCGAGACGAACGTCGAGAGGATGCCGATCCCGCCGAGCAGCGCCGGCGCGTGGCGGCGCGTGAACCGCGACACGAGCGGCGCGAGGACGCTCTGGATGAGCGCGAAGATCAGCACCGCGAGCACGAAGCCCCACCAATCGCTCCAGTCGATGTGGAAGCCCTCGAGCAGGAGGTCGGCGAGGATGAGGCCGAGCGCGGCCGAGACGATGAACGTCAGGGCGCGGATCAGAAACGCGAACACGTGCCGACTTTAGCGCCCCGTTCCCCCGACGCGCGGTCAGTGGTCGGTGTACAGAATCGGAGAGTTCTCGCGACACACCGCGTCGCAGCATCCGATCCCGGCGCGTCGGCCGGAATCTCCGATTCTGTGCAGATCCGGCCGAAGACGGGTCAGTCGTCGGTGCCGAGGGCGGCGAGGCGCGCCTCTTCGTCGGCCTGGATCGCCGCGTCGACGACGGGGCCGAGCGCGCCGTCCATGACCTGGTCGAGGTTGTACGCCTTGTAGCCGGTGCGATGGTCGGCGATGCGGTTCTCGGGGAAGTTGTACGTGCGGATGCGCTCGGAGCGGTCCATGCCGCGGATCTGCGACCGGCGGGCATCGGATGCCGCCGCCTCACGCTCCTCCTGCTGGCGCGCGAGCAGCCGGGCGCGGAGCACCCGCATCCCCGCCTCGCGGTTCTGCAGCTGCGACTTCTCGTTCTGCATCGACACGACGATGCCGGTCGGGAGATGGGTGATGCGCACGGCCGAGTCGGTCGTGTTGACCGACTGCCCACCCGGGCCCGACGAGCGGAACACGTCGATCTTGAGGTCGCTGGGATTGATCTCGATCTCGTCCGGCTCGTCGACCTCGGGGAAGACCAGCACGCCGGTCGTCGAGGTGTGGATGCGGCCCTGCGACTCGGTCGCGGGCACGCGCTGCACGCGGTGCACGCCGCCCTCGTACTTCAGGTGCGCCCACACCCCCTGTGCGGGGTCGGACGAGGACCCCTTGATCGCCACCTGGACCTCTTTGTAGCCGCCCAGGTCGGACTCGCTGCGCTCGAGCAGCTCGGTCTTCCACCCCTTCGAGGCGGCGTACTGCAGGTACATGCGAAGCAGGTCGGCGGCGAACAGCGCCGATTCGGCGCCGCCCTCGCCCTGCTTGATCTCCATGATCACGTCGCGGGCATCGTCGGGGTCGCGCGGGATCAGCAGACGCCGCAGCCGCTCCTGAGCGTCCGCGAGCTTCTGCTCCAGCACGGGAACCTCGTCGGCGAAGGCGTCGTCTTCACGGGCGAGCTCGCGCGCGGCATCGAGATCAGCGGATGCCGCGACCCAGTCCTCGTGCGCCTTCACGATGCGCGACAGCTCGGCGTAGCGCCGGTTCACCCTCTTGGCCCGCGCCGCGTCGGCGTGGACCGCCGGGTCGGACAGCTCGGCCTGGACCGCGGCGTGCTCGTCGATCAGCCCCTTCACGGAGTCGAACACGGTGCTCCCCTGCTCACTGGCCTCGCGGCTCAGCGGATGCTGTTGTCGTGCGCGTGGCTGTGCCCGCCGCTGTGAGCGTCGCGTGTCGGAGCCGGGATCGACTTCTGCATCTGCACGAGGAACTCGACGTTGGACTGCGTCTCCTTGAGCTTGCCGAGCACGACCTCGAGCGCCTGCTGGGGGTCGAGTCCGGCCAGCGCGCGGCGCAGCTTCCAGGTGATCTTGACCTCGTCGGCCGAGAGCAGCATCTCTTCGCGGCGGGTGGAGGACGCGTTGACGTCGACCGCCGGGAAGATGCGCTTGTCGGCGAGCTGGCGGTTCAGCCGCAGCTCGCTGTTGCCGGTGCCCTTGAACTCCTCGAAGATGACGTCGTCCATCTTGGAGCCGGTCTCGACGAGCGCGGTCGCGAGGATCGTGAGCGATCCGCCGTTCTCGATGTTGCGCGCGGCGCCGAAGAAGCGCTTGGGCGGGTACAGCGCCGAGGCGTCGACACCGCCGGTCAGCACGCGGCCCGACGTCGGAGCCGAGATGTTGTAGGCGCGGCCCAGGCGGGTGATCGAGTCGAGCAGCACGACGACGTCGCGGCCGAGCTCGACCAGGCGCTTGGCGCGCTCGATGGCGAGCTCGGCGACCGTGGTGTGGTCTTCGGCAGGACGGTCGAACGTCGAGGCGATGACCTCGCCCTTGACCGTGCGCTGCATGTCGGTGACCTCTTCGGGCCGCTCGTCGACGAGCACGACCATGAGGTGCACCTCGGGGTTGTTCGTCGCGATCGCGTTGGCGATCTGCTGCAGCACGATCGTCTTACCGGCCTTGGGCGGCGCGACGATGAGGCCGCGCTGGCCCTTGCCGATCGGGGCGACGAGGTCGATGATGCGCTGCGTCAGCTTCTCGGGCGCGGTCTCGAGGCGCAGGCGCTCCTGCGGGTAGAGCGGCGTCAGCTTGCCGAACTCGACACGCGTCGCGGCGTCGTCGACCGACAGGCCGTTGACCGCGTCGACCTTGACCAGGGCGTTGTACTTCTGGCGGCTGGACTGCTCGCCCTCGCGCGGCTGCTTGATCGCACCGACGACGGCGTCGCCCTTGCGCAGGTTGTACTTCTTGACCTGGCCGAGCGAGACGTAGACGTCGCTGGGGCCGGGCAGGTAGCCGGTCGTGCGCACGAACGCGTAGTTGTCGAGCACGTCCAGGATGCCGGCGATCGGGATGAGGACGTCGTCCTCGCCGATCTCGGTGTCGAACTCGTCACCGGTCTGGGTGCCGCGACGCTTGTTGCGCTGACGGTTGCGGCCGCCGGCCTGCGGCTGCTCGTCGTCGGCGGCGTCGGCCTTGGCCGCATCGACCGCGGGCGCCTGCGACTGCTGGTTCTGAGCGCCCTGACCGGCCTGACCGCCCTGGGCGGCCCCGTTCTGTCCGCGGTTGCGGCTGCGGCTGCGGCTGCGGCCACGACCGCGACCGGTCGTCTCGGCGCCGTCGCCCTCGGCGGGCTGCTCGCCCGTCTCGGCGGGCGCTTCGGCGGCTTCAGCGGGCGCTTCGGTGGTCTCGGCCTTCTCCGCCGTCTCGGCGGGCGCCTCGACGATGGAG
Organism: Microbacterium sp. I2; assembly: GCF_051364985.1. Classification (NCBI taxonomy): domain Bacteria; kingdom Bacillati; phylum Actinomycetota; class Actinomycetes; order Micrococcales; family Microbacteriaceae; genus Microbacterium; species Microbacterium sp. I2. The sequence continues at coordinate 221,075 of NZ_JBLWIH010000019.1, read as the reverse complement.
TCGACGGATGCCTCAGCCTCGGCGGGAGCCGCGTCGGCGGTCTCGGCGGCCGGCGTGGCCACCTCCGCGGCCGGCTCAGCAGGTGCCTCGGCAGGCGTCTCGGCGGGTGCGGCGGCAGCCGCGGCATCCGTGCTCTTGGCGCGGCGCGGGGCGCGCTTGCGCGGCGCCTTCACCGGGGCGGGCGCCTCGACCGGCGCGGCCTCGGCGGCCGGAGCCTCAGGCTCGGCCGGAGCCTCGGCGGCCGGAGCGGCGTCCTCAGCGGGCGCGGCCTCCTCGGCCGGAGCCTCGGGCGCGGCCTCCTCGGCCGGCGCGGCGTCTTCGGCAGGCGCCGCCTCGGCCTCGGCCGCCGGAGCGGCCTGCTCGGCAGTGGCGCCGGCGTCTTCCGACGCGACGGTTGTCTCGACGGTCTGGGCGTCAGGCGCGTCCGCGCGCTCGTCGGCCTGGGCGTCAGTGTGGATCTCGGAGATGGACTCCACGAGTTCTCCCTTGTGAAACGAACGATGGTGCACGATCGCACGGCGCATGCTGCTCGGCAGCTTCTCCCCGGTGATCGGCGGGCTGATCAGCCCGTCGAATACCTGTCGACGGCATGAGAGACCGAGATGGTGCTCAGAGACCTTCGGCAGGTTCGGGGGTCGTGCAGTGGATTCGCAGAATTGCGACGGAGGCCAGATTCACGTGTTACGTGGAACCCTCCGCGTACTCCCTCACTGTACCACCCTTGAAGTCGACGGCGAGCATGAGGCCCTCCCACGGGGTGTCGGTGACGGTCTTCGCGAGGGCTGCGGCCTCGAGGCGGCGTCCGGGTCCGTCGGCCAGCACGAGGACGCTCGGGCCGGCGCCGGAGACGACGGCCGCGAAACCGTCGGCGCGCAGCGCGCGCACCAGCGCATCGGTCTCGGGCATGGCGCTCGCACGGTAGTTCTGGTGCAGCTTGTCCTCAGTCGCAGCCTGGAGAAGCTCCGGGCTCTGAGTCAGCGCCGCGATGAGCAGGGCCGAGCGCGAGACGTTGAACACCGCGTCCTCACGAGGCACGTGCAGCGGTTGAAGGCTGCGCGCGAGCTTTGTCGACATCGTGAACTCGGGCACGAACACCAGCGGCGACACGCCGCGGTGCACCAGCAGCTTCTTGTGCTGCGGCACGCCGTCGTCGACCCACGCGATCGTCAGGCCGCCGAACAGCGCCGGAGCGACGTTGTCGGGGTGGCCCTCGAGTTCGGTGGCCAGGCGCAGCAGCGCATCGGGACCGAACTCGACGTCGCCCTCGAGCAGGCCCCTGGCCGCGAGGAGGCCCGAGACGACGGCCGCTCCCGACGAGCCGAGGCCGCGGCCGTGCGGGATGACGTTCCTGGCGACGAGCCGGAGGCCCGGCATCCGTCGTCCCACGGATTCGTAGGCGAACGCGATCGCGCGCACCACGAGGTGGGACGCGTCGCGGGGCACGTCCTCGGTGCCCTCGCCCTCCACGGTGATCTCGAGCTCGCCCTCGGGCAGCGCCGTCACGTCCAGCTCGTCGTAGACGCTCAGGGCCAGACCCAGGGTGTCGAAGCCCGGGCCGAGATTCGCGCTCGTCGCCGGGACCCGGACGACGACCCGTCGCCCGGGCTCCGGAGAGACGGCTGCGTTCACGTGGTGGCCTGGACGGGTGCGAGATCGAGAACGGATGCCACGTCCGACGTCGACGCGTCGACCACGGTGGGCGCGACCTGGGTGCCGTCGGCGTTGCGGAGGGCCCACTGCGGGTCCTTCAGGCCGTGGCCGGTGACCGTGAGCACGACGCGCGCGCCCGCGGGGACCACGCCCTGCTCCACGCGATCGAGCAGTCCGGCCACGCTGATCGCCGACGCGGGCTCGACGAAGATGCCCACCTCGCCCGAGAGAAGCTTCTGGGCGGCGAGGATCCGGTCGTCGTCGATCGCGCCGAACCAGCCGTCAGTGGCCTCGCGCGCTTCGAGAGCGAGCTCCCACGACGCGGGGTTGCCGATGCGGATCGCGCTGGCGACCGTCTCGGGGTTCTTCACGATCTCGCCGCGCACGAGTGGTGCGGAGCCCTCGGCCTGGAAGCCGAACATGCGCGGGACGCGGGTCGAGACGCCGGACTCGGCCTCTTCGCGGTATCCACGCGTGTACGCGGTGTAATTGCCCGCGTTGCCGACGGGGATGAAGTGGAAGTCGGGGGCGTCGCCGAGCTGCTCGACGACCTCGTACGCCGCGGTCTTCTGCCCGTCGATGCGGTCGGGGTTGACCGAATTGACCAGGTGCACCGGGTAGTTGTCGGCGAGCTCGCGCGCGATCTCGAGGCAGTCGTCGAAGTTGCCGCGGATCTGGATGAGCCGCCCGTTGTGCGCGACGGCCTGGCTGAGCTTGCCCATCGCGATCTTGCCCTCGGGCACCAGCACAGCCGCGGTGATGCCGGCGTGGGCGGCGTATGCCGCCGCGGAGGCCGAGGTGTTGCCCGTCGACGCGCAGATGACCGCCTTCGCGCCGTGTTCGATGGCGCGCGAGACCGCGACGGTCATGCCGCGGTCCTTGAACGAGCCGGTGGGGTTCATCCCCTCGAACTTCACCCAGACGTCGGCGCCGGTGCGCCGCGAAAGGGCGGGAGCGGGAAGCAGGGGCGTGCCGCCCTCGCCGAGGGTGACCACCGTCGAGGTGTCGGTGACACCCAGCCGGTCGGCGTATTCGCGCAGAACTCCGCGCCAGACGTGTGCTGCCATGTCGGTCAGTCTCCTTCCACACGCAGGACCGAGACGACGCGCTCGACGACGCCGCTCGCGGCGAGACGGTCGACCGTCTCGCTGAGGTCCTGCTCCAAAGCCTTGTGTGTTCCGATGACGAGCCGTGCGATGCCGCTGCCCGCCTCGCCGTCGCCGACGACGGTCTGCTCGACCGTCGCGATCGAGACGCGTCCCTCGCTGAGGATGCCGGCGACCGTCGCCAGCACGCCCGGCTGGTCGTCGACCTCGAGAGTGATGTGGTACCTCGTCGTGACGTGCCCGACCGGCACCACCGGCAGGTTCGCCAGCGTGGACTCGCCCACGCCGACGCCGCCCGCGATGTGGCGGCGAGCGGCCGAGACGACGTCTCCGAGCACGGCCGACGCGGTCTGCACGCCGCCGGCTCCGGCGCCGTAGAACATGAGGTTGCCTGCTGCCTCTGCCTGCACGAAGACCGCGTTGTTCGCGCCGTGGACGCTCGCCAGTGGGTGCGCACGATCGATGAGCGTGGGGTACACGCGCACCGAGATGGACTCGCCCTCGGGGCCGGTGAGACGCTCGCACACGGCGAGGAGCTTGATGACGTACCCGGCGTGCCGTGCCGAGTCCATCATGGACTTGTCGATCGACGTGATGCCCTCACGGTGGACCGCATCCAGCGGCACCGCCGTGTGGAAGGCGAGGCTCGCCAGGATGGCAGCCTTCTGCGCCGCGTCGAAGCCTTCGACGTCGGCGGTGGGGTCGGCCTCGGCATAGCCGAGACGCTGGGCGTCGGCCAGGACGTCCGCGAACTGGGCGCCTTCGGTGTCCATGCGGTCGAGGATGTAGTTGGTCGTCCCGTTGACGATCGCCATGATGCGCTGCACACGGTCGCCCGCGAGCGAGTCGCGCAGCGGCCGGATGATCGGGATGGCTCCCGCCGCAGCCGCTTCGTAGTAGACCTCGGCGCCCACCTGATCGGCGGCGTCGAAGATCTCGGGACCGTGGGTCGCGAGCAGGGCCTTGTTGCCCGTGACGACGTCGGCGCCGGAGTTGATCGCCTGCAGCACGTAGGTGCGAGCAGGCTCGATGCCACCCATCAGCTCGATGACGATGTCGGCGCCGACGATGAGCGTCTCGGCATCCGTCGTCAGCAGCTCGCGCGGCAGCTCGACATCGCGCGGGGCATCCAGGTCGCGCACCGCGATGCCCACGAGCTCGAGACGGGCGCCCGCACGATCGGCGAGTTCATCGGCGTGCTGGCGCAGCAGCCCCGCGACCTGCGAGCCGACCGAGCCGGCTCCCAGCAGTGCGACGCGAAGACGTCGGTAGTCGGTCACTTCGGCTCGCTCCGCTCGCTCTGTACAGGCATGTCGATCCCTTCCGTGGGGGTCCTGGTGAGTCCGGCGTCACGCGCGAGCAGGTCGTCGACCGTCTCGCCGCGCACGATGACGCGCGCCTCTCCCCCGCGCAGCGCCACGACGGGCGGGCGGGGGACGAAGTTGTAGTTGCTCGCGAGCGAGAAGCAGTAGGCGCCGGTCGCAGGTACCGCGAGCAGGTCACCCGGGGCGACGTCGCCCGGCAGGTACTCGGCATCCACCACGATGTCGCCCGATTCGCAGTGCTTGCCGACCACGCGCGCGAGCACCGGGTCGCCTTCGCCGGCACGCGAGGCGATGCGCGCCGAGAACTGCGCCCCGTACAGGGCGGGCCGCGCGTTGTCGCTCATGCCGCCGTCGACGCTCACGTACAGGCGGGTCAGGCCGCCGTCGAGCGCGACGGGCTTGGTGGTGCCCACCTCGTAGAGGGTGACGCCGGCGCGGCCGACGATGGCGCGACCTGGTTCGAAGGCGAGATTCGGCATCGGGATGCCGCGCACTTCGCACTGGCGAGCGACCGCGTCGGCGATGCCCACCGCCAGCTGCTCGACCGGCGTGGGGTCATCGACGGACGTGTACGCGATCCCGAACCCGCCACCGAGGTTCAGCACCGGCAGCTCGCCGCCCTGCAGCAGCTCGGCGTGCAGCTCGACGATGCGGGCGGCGGACTCTTCGAACCCGGCGGTGCCGAAGATCTGCGACCCGATGTGGCAGTGGAGGCCCACGAGCTCGAGTCCCGGCAGTTCACGGATGCGGGCGGCCGCGGCCGGGGCATCCGTCAGGGTGAAACCGAACTTCTGATCTTCGTGTGCCGTCGCGAGGAAGTCGTGCGTCTCGGCGTGCACGCCGCTGTTGACGCGGATGAGCACCGACTGCTTCGCGCCGCGCCGCTCGACGATCGCGGCCAGCCGCTCGATCTCGATGGGGCTGTCGATCACGATCGAGCCGATGCCCACCTCGACCGCGCGCTCGAGCTCGGCGACGGACTTGTTGTTGCCGTGGAAGCCGAGACGTGACGGATCGGCGCCCGCGGCAAGCGCGACCGCGAGCTCACCACCCGTGCACACGTCGACGGCGAGGCCCTCCTCGGTCACCCATCGCACGACCTCGGTCGTCAGGAACGCCTTGCCGGCGTAGTACACGCGCGCCTGCGCGCCGTGAAGGGCTGCAGCGGCGCGGAACGCATCGAGCGTGCGGCGGGCGGTTGCGCGCACTTCGTCCTCGTCCACGACGTAGAGCGGCGTGCCGAATCGCTCGCGCAGCGCGGTCGCGGGGATTCCGCCGAGAAGCAGGACGCCGGCGTCGTCTCGGGCGGCAGTGGTCGGCCAGACGGCTGAGACGAGCTCGTTCGCGTCGTCGGGGCGCCTCAGCCACGCAGGAGCGACGGAGCGGGTATGCGGGTCAGCGGACACGGGGGACCAATCGATGGGAGCTTCGACGCTGTCGCCGTCCGGATACCGGGTGCGGCGCGATGCCGCGGCCGGAAGGGTCACGCGCCGGGCAGTGCTTGAAGTCTAGGGCACACCGCATCCGTGCCCCCGTCCGTGTGACGCCACGAGACCGTCCGACCGCCGCCGACGCATCACGGACCGGCTCAGTCGCAGCTGCCTTCGGCGCGCAGTGCCGCATCGGTGGTGATGTTCCCGTCGATGTCGAATCGGGCCACGAGCGTGTCGCCCTCGACGGCGACGTCGGCGAGCGTCGCGCCCGCCGGCAGGTACTGCGCGATGCACACCGTCCAGTCCCGCAGCACCGAGTCGGCGACGGCGCCGAACTGGTCCCGCAGGGCATCCGCGTCGACCTCGGCGCCGCCGAGGCGGAGCGAAGTCGGCGTGAGCACGATGTCGCCGTCGACGGCGGTCGGGGTGAGTGACGCGCCCACCGGGATGCTGACGCCGAACAGCTGCAGATCCGTCGTCATCGAGACGCCGGGCGGCTCGATCTCGACGGTTCCGGAGGGGAAGCCCTCGATCGTGGACAGCAGCCCGCGCAGCTGTTCCTCATCGAGTGTGACGGTGGCGGTCGCACCGCTCATGCTGCCGCCGCGGATCGGCACGCCCTGCGCCGTCACCGTCACGTCGCCGGCGAGCCCGCCGACCTCGACGTCGTCCGACGCGATCGTGATCTCGCCCAGCGTGCCGCCGATGAGCTGCGGGATGACGGCGCCGGGTATTTCGACATCGATCTGCTGATCGGCAGGAAGGCCCAGCTGCCTCTGCACCTGATCCCGGACGACGCTCACGACCAGCTGTCGGGCGATGGCATCGGCCGCGAACCACGCGACCACGAGGAGCACGATCACGACACCGAGCGCGACCAGCCACGGCCAGCGGCGGCGTCGGGGAGCCTCGGCGTGCTCCCAGTCCGGAAGCGGCAGGGTCGGCTCCGTGTCGCCGGCGCTCACCAGGTCACATCCGCTCGGGGGCGCCGACGCCCAGCAGGGTCAGACCGTTGCGCAGCACCTGACCGGTGGCGTCGTTGAGCCAGCGGCGCGTGTGGTGCACCGGCTCGACCGGCTCATCGCCCAGCGGGATCACACGGCAGTTGTCGTACCACCGGTGGTAGAGGCCGGCGAGCTCTTCGAGGTAGCGGGCCACGCGGTGCGGCTCGCGCATCTCGGCGGCGAAGGCGACGATCCGCGGGAACTCCTGGAGGGCGCCCAGCAGCGCCGACTCGGTCTCGTGCGTGAGCAGCTCGGGGGCGAAGCCGGAGCGGTCGACACCGGATGCCTCGGCATTTCGCGAGACGTTGTGGGTACGTGCGTGCGCGTACTGTACGTAGAAGACCGGATTGTCGTTGGTGCGCTTGCGCAGGATCTCGGGGTCGAGCGTCAGCGGCGAGTCGGCGGGATACCGCGCGAGCGAGTACCGCAGAGCGTCGGTGCCGATCCACTCGCGCAGGTCGTCGAGCTCGATGATGTTGCCGGCCCGCTTGCTCAGCCGTGCGCCGTTGATCGACACCAGCTGGCCGATCAGCACCTCGATGTCCTTGGAGGGGTCGTCGCCGGCGGCGCCCGCGAGGGCCTTCAGCCGGTGGACGTAGCCGTGGTGGTCGGCGCCGAGCAGGTAGATCTTGTGCGCGAAGCCGCGGTCGCTCTTGCTGAGGTAGTACGCGGCATCGGCGGCGAAGTACGTGTACTCGCCGTTGGAGCGGCGGATGACGCGGTCACGGTCGTCGCCGAAATCGGTGGTGCGCACCCAGACGGCGCCGTCCTCGTCGAACACGTGACCCTGGGCGCGGAGCCGGTCGACCGCCTCGTCGACGAGACTCGGCCCGCCGTCCGCCGGCTTGGCGTGAAGTGTGCGCTCCGAGAACCACACGTCGAAGTGGACGTTGAACTTCTCCAGCGAGTGCTGCAGTTCCCCGAGCTGGAACTCGTACGCGAGGTCGCGAGCGGTCGTCAGCTGATCCGCCTCGGCGAGCTCGAGCAGATCGGGCCGCGACGCGAGAACGCGACGGGCCAGCTCCTCGATGTAGGCGCCCGCGTAGCCGTCGTCGGGGGTGGGCTCCCCCTTCGCGGCCGCCAGCACGGAGCGACCGAACCGCTCCATCTGGGCCCCGGCGTCGTTGATGTAGAACTCGCGCACGAGCGTCGCACCGCTGGCCTGCAGCAGGCGCGCCATCGAATCACCGAGCGCCGCCCACCGCGTGTGCCCGATGTGCATCGGACCGGTGGGGTTCGCGCTGACGAACTCCAGGTTGATCGTGTTGCCGCGCTGGGAGTCGTTCGTGCCGAACGCGGCGCCCGCGTCGACGATCGTCTTCGCCAGCGACCCTGCCGCCGCGGCGTCCAGGCGGATGTTGATGAAGCCGGGCCCGGCCACCTCGACCTCGGCGACGCCGTCGACCTTCGCCAGACCGTCGGCGATCTCCGCGGCGAACTCCCGGGGGTTGGCACCGACCGCCTTGGCGAGCTTGAGCGCGGCATTGGAGGCCCAGTCGCCGTGGTCCCGGTTCTTCGGGCGCTCGAGCGGCAGGTCGGCGGCCGTCAGTCCTTCCGACGAACCGGCTCGTCGCGCCTCGGCGAGCGGGGCGACGACGGCGAGCAGAGCGGCGGAGAGGGCATCGGGATTCATAACCTCGCCAGTCTAGTTCTCGCGGCCGCCGACGCTTTCTCCGCTCAGGCGGCGCGCGAGGACCCCGAGGACGAAGTCCCAGCCCTGCCGGTACGAGTCGGCGGGCGCCGCATCGCCCCATGGCCCGGTGTGGCGCAGTTCGAGCGTGGTTCCGGCATCCGTCGCCTGGAACCGGACCTCGACCGCCTCGTCCTGCGTCGACCCGTCGTCGTCGGTCCAGACCCAGGTGAACGCGAGCCGCGAACCCGGTTCCACGAGCAGGTACTCCCCCGCGACCGAGATGCCGTGACTCGGTGCCGCGATGCGGTAGCGTCCACCCGCCCGCACATCCGCCTCGACCGACACGTCGTCCCAGTGCGTCCACCACCAGGAGGCGAGCGCGTCGCCGTCGGCCCATGCGGCCCACACCTCGTCCACCGGTGCGGCGATCGGCAGCTGCATCCGAAGCGCATGCGACCGCAGCAGATCCCAGCGTTGGGCGCGCAGTTCGCCGGGCACGTCCGTTTCGTCGGGTGCACCCACCGCTGCCGCGAGCGAGACGAGGTTGGACTCCCAGCCGGCGCCGTACTGCAGCATCCGGTGCGGCCGGAGCCGGTCGTGCTGCACCGTGACCCGGGTTTCCGCGTCCCGGAGCGCGTCGAGCCGGATCCGGACCAGGCCGGGATCGTCGTCACCCGACCACCACGTGTACACGATCGCCGTGGGCGCTTCGCAGTCCTCGAGCACCGCACGGCGCACGACTCCGCCGCCGAGATCGACCTCGAAGCGGTCGCCGGCGCGACGCGGCGGCTCGCCGACGATGGTGCCGTACCACCGGGCGATCCGCTCGGGCGTGGTCATGGCGTGCCATACCTCGGCGACCGGCGCGCTGTACACGCGCGAGACCGTGATGGTCTGCTCGGTCTCGTCTCCGGTCAGCGCGCGGACGAAGGGGTCTGCCGTGTTCATCGTTCCTCCTTGAAGCCGCGGCGCAGTTCGGTGTCGAGTGCGTCGAGACGGTTGGTCCAGAAGCCCAGCTGGGTGTCGAGCCACGCGTGCGCCTCGGCCATCCGCTCGCCGGCGAGCGAGTAGATCCGACGGGAACCCTCCGCCCTGCTATGGGCGAACCCGGCGTCGCGCAGCACCCGCAGGTGGTTCGAGACGGCCGGCTGGCTGATGCCGAACTCGCCCCGGATGACGTCGGTCAGCTCACCCGAGGCGCGGTCGCCGCGGGCCAGGAGTTCGATGAGACGCCGCCGGACCGGATCGCCGAGGATGTCGAGCGCGTGCATGCTTCATTGATATCAGCATCCACTGATATAAACAAGCGCTGATATGCGATCGGGCATCAGGCAATCTGGACCAGCGTCTCCACGTCGTCGAGAGCAGGATCCGACACCTCGAGCGCTGCGGACGGGAACGCCTCGAGACCGTCAGGGGAGGCGGCATCCGGAACCACCCACGCGTCCACCCGCAGACGCTCGAGCCCCACGTAGCCGCCGTGGTAGCTGAGGAAGGCGCAGTCCGCGGCATCGCGCCCCGTCGAGATGCGCACGAGCGACCGGCGGTTCGAAAGCCGCGTCGCGTCGATGACGTACCAGGCGCCGTCCAGATACGCCTCGGCGACGGCGTGGAAGTCCATCGGGCGCAGGCCCGGCGCGTAGCAGGCGGTGTAGCGGGCCGGCATGTCCATCGCGCGCAGGAGCGCGATGACGACGTGCGCGTAGTCGCGACAGACACCCTGACCCGTCATCAGAGTCGTCACCGCACTGTCGGTCCCCTGACTCAGACCCGGGGTATAGGTGGTGCTGGTGGCCACGAACTCCGACACCGCCGCGATCAATTCGTGGCCCGACAGTCCCTTGAACTGGCGACGCGCCTGCGAGAACACCTCGTCGGACTGGCAGTAACGGCTCGGACGCAGGTAGGTGATCGCCTCGAGATCGCTCGTGCGGCCGGCCGAGGCGTGGCCGTCGACGGTCGCTTCGTACCGGATCTCGAGACGTCCGGGCTCGCCGGTCAGGCGGTGCAGCCGCGTGCCGGACTGGTCGACGATCTCGGTCGGCGTGAAGACGCGATCACCCTGCGTGAACGTGAGCTGCTCCCCCGACAGCGGCACCGCCTGGGCCGCCGCGACCTGCACGATGAGGTCGACGGATGCCCCCAATTCGAGGTCCATCTCAGCGGTCACGACGCGTTGCACCGAAGTATCCTCGCACGCCGAACCCTCAGGATCGCCCGGCGGTTTCCCCACCTTCTCCCCCGGTGTCCGAGCGGCGGCCCGGCGTGACTTACCCTCTATGCATGCACGCGCCCGGTCGCCTCCGCGGACGGCGACTGTGGCTTCCCCTGCTGGGCGCCGCGCTCGCCGTCGCCGCCGTGTGCGTGGTGGCGGTCCTGCGCCCCGGAACGACGGCGGATCCGGTCGCGGCCGGTGGCGTCGAGGCGCCCATCGCCGCCACGGCGCCGGCCGCCCTCGTCCTGCCCGACGAGGCTCGCGTGCTGGTGTTCGGCGACTCATGGGTCTACGGGTCAGCGGCGCTCTCGCCCACGCTGGGCTTCGCGTATCGCCTGGCCGACGAGCTCGGCGTCGAGACCCTCGTCGACGGGGTGCGCGGCAGCGGCTACCTCAAGCCAGGCCTGGACGGTCCGGCCTACGGCGAGCGCATCGCGCAGCTCGACCCGGCACTCGACCCCGACCTGATCGTCATCGAGGGATCGATCAACGACCGTCGCCTGTACCCGGATGGTTACCGGGATGCCGTGACCGCGGCCTGGGACCAGCTCGTGGCCCGCTTCCCCGATGCCGACATCGTGGTGCTGGGGCCAGCCCCGCAGGTGCTGCCGGTCGAAGGGCCCACACGCCAGATCGACGCCGAGCTGCGCGATCTGGCGACCGGACGCGGCTGGTGGTACATCTCCCCCATCCAGGAGGAGTGGATCACGACGGCCAACTACGCCGCTGTCATCGACAGCGGTCCGATCGGCCGCGACCATCCCTCCACAGCGGGTCACGCCTACCTCGCGACCCGAGTGGCCGACGCCGTGCGGGGCATGACCCAGGCGGCGGATGTCGTGGCCGACGCCCCTCTCGACGACGAGCTCATCGCGCCCTGAGCTGGCGATCCGTCCCGGCTCGGGGTGGTAATCTCGATCGGCACGCCTCCGTAGCTCAGGGGATAGAGCGTTGGTTTCCGGTACCAAAGGTCGCAGGTTCGATTCCTGTCGGGGGCACCAGTCGGGAAGAGGGGTCGCGGGGCATTCAGCCCTTGCGGCCCCTTTCTCGTGACGACACTGCGACAACGTTCGTATCCGGTGCACCCCAGGCAGCATCAGGTGGGCAATCCGCCTCATCCGTGCGGCCTCGTGCCCTCAACGCGGCGGTGCCATCGCGCAGCCATCGCACGACACCCCGCCGATGCTCCACGACCGGAGCGTCCGGCAGTGCGCTGAACATCACACAGCCGTCGTACCGACCCGCATCGTCCGCTCTCGCCCTCGCCATCGTCGCTGCGACGAATCCGATATCCATCACTCGCCTCCTGTTTCTATCTATCTTTCGATAGACGGTAACAGGGGCCTGTGACATCCTAAACTGGTCTTGCCGGTAACAGAACGGGGCGAGTATGTCGGAGCGGTGGCCGAGATCCGTGGGTGGCGACGTGGCGCTCGACTTCGCCAACACCGACATCGTCTCCGGCGGCGACCGCTCGACCGACGTGCTGCGATCGGTTGAAGAGTTCCTCGCCTGGTGCAGGTATGCCGGCGTGGCGGCGGCATCCTCCGTTCCCGCCGGCACGTCTGCCAACGACGAGCGAACCCTCCTCCGCACGGCCACCCACGTGCGAGCCGCGATCCGGATCGCCCTGGTGACCGTCGCCCGGCACCTCGACATCGACCCGACCGTCCTGCACACCCTCCGATCGGCCTACGCCGACGCGATCGGCCAGGCCACCCCTGGCCTCGACGGCGACCATCTCTCGTGGGCCTGGGAACCCGGGTCACCTCGGGCCGCACTGTCCGAGCTGGTCGCCTCCGCGGTCGACCTCCTTCGCGATCACCCTGCCGGTCGCCTCAAGGAGTGCCCGGGTTGCGGGTTCGTGTTCCTCGATGCCACCAGGAACGGCAGCCGTCGGTGGTGCTCGATGGAGGACTGCGGGACCGAGGAGAAGATGCGGCGCTACGTCGCCAAGCGCGCCGAAACGCGCGCGCGACCGACCAGTACGCCGGGTGAACCCGGCCTGCTCAACCCCCGGCCCGAGCATCGGACGCCCGAACGTTGACGGGCGGCCGCCGCAGCGTTTCGCGAGCTGGGACCGCCGACACGAGATACTGGACGCATGTCTTCCTCTGTCGAACGCCGCTCCAACCCGACCGCCTGGGCCGCATTCTGGTTCGCCCTCGCCGGCCTCGTGCTCATGCCGATCCCCCTGTTCATCGGGCTGATCCTCGGCGGCGGCCTCTCCATCGTCGCCGCAGTCCTCGCCGTGATCGCCCTCCTCAAGGGACTCGCGCGCAACGGCAAGGGCATCGCCCCCGTCGTGTTCGCCGCGATCTTCATCGCGCTCACGTGGGGCGGCATCTCGATCGGTGGCGGCACCATCTGGTAGGCAGGTCGGCCGAGTGGCTCCAGCATGCCGGATGCTGGCGAGCGACGGGCCAATTCGAGCCGTTCCGCTCGTCGCCCACGGTGAAGCGGCAGCGCCGGCGCGAATCACGGAGGTCTCGCCGTAGGGGTGCCGATACAGCCGCCACCAGCCTGCGCTCAGCGCGTATACGGGCCGCTCGCTTCGAAGGACGCGGCAAGGGCATCGAGCGTGACCGCCCGTTCCTTCATCGCGATCCGGCGAAGGACGGGAGTCGCCAGCCGGTACATCCCGTGCGTGTGCAGTGTGGCCGTGTGACGCACCAGCGTGGAACCGCCGTCGGTCGTCTCGAGTCGATAGGCGGGCCAACCCTCGAGCTTGAGCTTGCCTGCTTTGGACTTGTCCCACCAGTGGTAGACGAGCCTGTGCGGCGGCTGGAACTCTGCGATCTCTCCCGGGGTGGGCCCAGCGGACGTCTCGTCGAGGTAAGTGGTTCCGACCGTCGGCGCCCCCGCGGAGGTCTGCCGCGTGCGTCGAAGCATGCTTCCCCTCTTGGGCATCCACTGGTTGTGCCCGTCGATGTCAGCCAACCGGGCGAAGACATCCTGGATGTCAGCATGAACCGTGCGTGTCAATTCGAACTCTACGACGCCCATGCCGTCAGGATACGGCTGTGCGTGCAGCGCGCTAGCCCCCTGAACGCTTGGCTCGCGTGTGGTGTCCTGCTTCGCGCTGATACCAATCCGTTGTCTAGCCGCAGTTCGGTCGGCAGCCGCGCTGCGTGACGGCGTCGATCAGCACCGTGCCGATGTCGGTCGGCTGGAGCGCCTGGTATGCGGCGCCGTCGGTGGCGGCGGCGATCTGCTCCAGAGCCGCCTGATCGGTGTCGGGCCCGTAGCCGATCGCGATGACGGCGACGGGTTTCGCCGGGTCCCGCAGCGTCTCCAGCTGCGCGAGCAGCCCCGGCAGGTCCAGACCCTCGTCGTCCTCGTTGTATCCATCGGTGTTGAGCAGGACCAGATTGATCTGACCCGGGACGTAGGTGTCGCGCATGTACTGCACGGCGGCGAGCACGCTGTCGTAGAGTCCCGTCCCGCCGCCGACGAAGCTGTCGAGTCCGTTCGCTGTGTCGATCGTGTGCTGTTTGTGGGCCGCGTCGCTCAACGGGCCGAACGGGACGATCTCCTGCCAGTCCTGCCCGCCGATCCGCCGGCTCGAGAACACCCACGTGGCGAGGGACGAGTCGGCCGACAGCGAGTTGACCGCGCGGACAGCGGCCTGTTCGAAGAGGTCGATGCGCCGCATGTCGGCTGTCGCCGGCTGAAGCATGGAGCCTGAGACGTCGTTGAGCGACAGCATCCGTGACGGCGCGGTGAGCACCTGCCACGTGCGCAGCACTTCGGCCTGGTTGGCGCCGTCGGCGGGGTCAGGCGCCGCACTCGCACCCTCGGTGTCCAGCTCGGTCGAGCCCGCCATGTTGCCGGCCGCGTCGCGGAGTCCGTACTCGGCGAGGTGGGCGCTCCCTCTTGCCACGGCGGTGGTGAGGGCTTGGACCGCCTCGAGTGTCTCGCCCGAGGCATCCGCGAGCGTCACGAAAGGCATACTCACCGCGGGCTTCACGTCGGTGGGATGGATCGGCACGAGCGGGGTCTGCGCATCGGCGCCGAACTCCAGGACAGCCTGCTCGGTCGTCACCGCGATCGTGGGAGCCGGAGCAGCGGATGCCGCGGCGAGCGCGTCGGCCGTGGTGGGGACGACGCCCGCGTCAAGGCCCAGTACGAGCGCGGTGAACGTACGCGCATCTCCGGCGACCGCCGTCTGCAGCGCGAGCAGGGCGGCAGAGCTCGCGGCGACTGTCGCCGGGTCGGGCAGCACGGCCGCGACCGCGCGTCCCGCCAGGCTCGCGAACCCCGAGCCCGCCGCCTCGACGACAGCCACGGTCGGCTCCGTCGCCGCGAAGACGACAGGCGTGCTGGCCACCGCGTCGCCGATGACCAGATCCGCCGTGTGCACGCCCGCAAGCTCAGCCTGACTGGTCGCCCGCGCGGGCCACATCGCGGAGTCGGGAACCCAGACGTCGAAATCCGGCGCCGACCCCGCAGCCAGCGCCGCAGCCGTGACCGAGCTGTCCTCGGCCCGGATCGTCACGTCGGGGCAGTCGGAACGAGATCCTGCCAGGTCGGCGACGATCGCCTCGAGCGCACCCGCGACCGCCGGGTCGGCAGTGATGCGAAGGCTGGATGGCAGACAGTCACCCGTCGGCGCGGACTCCGACTCCGGCTCACCAGCGGCTCCGCGCAGGAAGAAGACGACGAGCACGACGGCGATCGCGACGGCCAGCATCACGATGACACCCAGGAGGATCAGCGAACGCCTCCGCCGCTGCGCGGCTCTCGCGGCTGCGCGAGTCGGGGCGTCGCCGCTGGTGGGCGTGTTCGGCTGCACTCGAGTCACAAGCACTCCGATGGACGGCGGGTGGTGCCCGCGCTTGGGGGGATACGACGCCGTATCGGGGGAAATACGCCATCGTACGTTCGGGGGGATACCCGATGGAGTATAGGCGACGAGGACGGATCCACCACCCACGGCCGGCTTCGGGGCCGTTTCGCGGTCGTTGATCCCTCAGCGTGGAGAGACTCGGGCTACGCCGGTTCGGTGGTGCGGATCACGCCGCAGTTCACGCACGACCAGACGACCAGGAACCGCTCGTCGTCGAGGATCTCGAACACCAGCGGGTCACTGCACGTCGGGCAGGCCCGTGGATCTGCCGCCTGTTCCTTCATGCTCTCAGCCTAGGGACTGTGAGATCTCGTGCTTCGGCGCCGTCTCTAAGAATTAGAGTTCTGGCATGGAGCAGTCGGGTGCCGCTGTGACCGAGCCGCGCCCCGGCGAGGAGGCCACCCCTCCCCTGTCGCAGCCGATCGCCCACGAGCACGCTGTGCCCCGGCGGCCGCGGCGGGCAGCTGTTGTCGGCTGGATCGTCGGGATCGGCTTGGTCGTTCTCGTCGCCGTCGGAATCGCCTTCGTGCACACCTCGGCACACCGCGGGTTCGACGCGGCGGCGAACGAACTGGCGGACGCGGCCGAGGCCGAGTGGCAGGCGCAGCGGTCGCTGGAGGGCACCGAGAGCATCGCCGATGCCACGCTGACCGCGTCCGAGCAGATCGTCGCATCGGCCGCCGACGATCTGGTCGATCCCGCGGCCCGCTCTGCGCTGGCCGAGATCGGCGCGACGGCCTCGGAAGCGCGCCACGGGGCGTCCACGGCCCTCGAGAACGAGGTCGACGACGCTTTCGCCCTCAAGCCGTTCTGGACGTGGGAGCTCTTCGCCGGAGCATCCGATCTCGACCGACGCGCAACCGTCGCCGCCGCTGACGCGGCCGAACTGACCGGAGCGGAATCCACCCTCGAGGACTCGCTCGATGCGGTGTCGGAAGCCGCCGCCACTCTGTTCGCGTCGACGCCACCCGCATCTGCCGCGTTGGAGGCAGCCAACGTCTCCGCCCGCACCGGTGCGGTGCAGGACTTCCGGGATGCTGCGGCCGACGTCGCGCAGCAGACCCGTGCCGACTCCGACGCCGCCGTGGCGTTCTCGGTGTACGCCGCGCGAGCGGGCACGCTGAAGGAGTCCGCACAGCAGGAACTGGCCGAGAAGGCCGGTCCGTTGCTGGCCACCCGGCTCGAGATCGAGGCATACGCACGCTCGATCTCGGGCGGCGTGCTGCTGGACTTCGACTGGGCTCCGTTCGTCGCCGGCACAGGAGGCGACGCCGGGATCGGCGGCACCGCGACGTGGGATTCCGCGCGAGGCGGATCGTCGACCATCACCCTGTCGCACTCCGTCGCGCAGTGGTGGCCCTCGGCCGATGCCCGGGCGCTGGTCACCCACGAGGTCGGGCACTCCATCACCTCGAAGTGCCATGCGCTGTTCGACTCGCAGGACCCCGACGCGAACGAGGAGTGGGCGACGGCGTGGGCGATCAGCATGGGCCACACCGCAGAGGGGAACGGCGTGCAGGCGTACGGGTACCCGTCGCAGGCGATGACCGACCTCGCCGCGACCTGTCGCTGAGCCTGCGCCAGGGGCCCGATCCCGCCGCCCACCGGGCACCACTTGCCTGCCCGTCCGGCCGGTGTCAAGGGCGTGCCGAGAAGTGGGCCGACGTCAGAAGATGAGGCGTGGCGCGACCTCGCCGCGCCGAGAGGAGATCATCATGACGCACTTCACCCCGGAGGAAGAGGGCGGCCGCCGTGGCGAGGCCGTCGTCTTCTGGTCGTGGATCGCAGTGCTGGCGATCGGGCTCGCGTACATGATCCTGATTCCGCTGGGCGGGAGGTGAGCCGTGCGTGCGCTTCGCGACAATGCGCTCAGCATCCTCTTCGGCGCGCTCTTCGTGATCGCCCTGTGCGGGCAGTCGGTGGCGGGCTGGCTGGAGAACAACGAGAAGCTGCAGCAGCACGGCCGGCCGGCCGAGGGTTTCGGGTCGTTCGTGACGTCCTCCGAGTTCGTCGTCGACGTCGCCGAGAACTGGCAGTCCGAGTTCCTGCAGTTCTTCCTCTTCATCGCCGCGACCATCTGGCTCGTCCAGCGTGGATCGCCGGAGTCGAAGAAGCCGGGTGACGAGGGGCCGGGCAGCGACCAGGAGCAGTTCGTGGGCGCGCACGCGCAACCGGACTCCCCCGAGTGGGCACGGGTGGGTGGCATGCGTCAGCTGGTCTACTCCAACTCGCTGCTGCTGGTCATGGGCACGGTCTTCGTGCTGTCGTGGCTGGCACAGTCGCTCGCCGGCACGGTCGTGATGAACGCCGAGAACGCCGATCACGGCCAGCCGCCCATCGGCTGGATCGAGTACATCGGCACCCCCGACTTCTGGAACCGGACGCTGCAGAACTGGCAGTCGGAGTTCCTGGCGGTCGGGGCGATGATCGCGCTCTCGATCTTCCTGCGCCAGCGGGGCTCGAGTGAGTCCAAGCCCGTCGGCACCCCGCACCACGTGACTGCAGAGGAAGCGAAATGAGATGGCCTGGCGACGAAGGACGCACGGGAGGATGATGAGGAACGAGACCCACCGGGCGATCCCTTTTCTAGCGGTCCCGGCTTCCGGCGTCCGGCGGCCTCGGGGAGGCGCGGGATGGGCAAACTGATCTACGACACCACGGTGAAGGTCGACTTCGACGACCGGACACTCGCCCACCTGCAGCTCGTCATCGGAACGAAACTGCGCCGCGGAGAGCCGTTCCACTTCACCTGGCGCGACGATGCCAGCATCGGCGACGGACGCACCACGGTATGGGTGCACCCTCGCTGCTCGCTCGTGTACAAGTACTACGGGAGCAGGATGCCGCGGCTCAATCCGGCATGGATCGACGCGCTCGCCCACACCGCGAACTCGCCCGCTGGCCTGTACGTCGTGCCCGAGCCTGCCGCGCCCACGAACCACGAGGAGCGGGTGCCCGAACGCGATCTCCTCGCGTGAGATGAGCAGAGAGCGGATGCCGCGACTCAGGCCTCCTGCGAACGCGCGCTGGCCGCGGGCGTCTGCGCCTCGGCAGGCAGGGACGCGACCGGGATCACCACGACGTCCTGCACCTTCCAGTCCAGCGCCGCGATCGCGGTCCGCGCGTCTTCGAGCTCGCTCACGCGCACGCGGTCCCGGCGCGGCACCACGAACACCTCGATGTGGAACACCTGGCCCATATCGCGCATGCGCACCGCGCAATCGCCGACCCACGGCATCCCGTCCACGCAGTCCGCGATGCGATCGATGAGCGGGTGCGGTTCGGCGTCGTCCTCGGTGCGCGCCCGCTGATCGATCAGGTCGCGCACCGCTGTCCGCGCGTTGCGCCAGCCGTCCCACACGATGCCCAGCGAGATGAACAGCGCCGCAGCACCGTCCAGCCACCACCAGCCGACGCCGATCCCGAGCACACCGACGATCGAGGCGGCATTGGTCTGCCAGTCGGCCTTCGCCATGTCGGCATCCGCGTAGAGCAGCTTGTTGTGCAGCACCGGCGCGAGCTTGGCCTTGGCATGCCCGTAGAAGAACGGACCGATCACGATCACGCTCATCACCGCGACCATGATCCAGCCGAGCCACACCGTCTGCCCGAACAGCACGACCGTCCCGATCGACGGGTGGTCGGCGCTGATGAGCCCGCTGATCGCCTCGTAGGCCAGGTTGCCTCCGACGGCGAGGAGGGCGACCCCCGCGACGAGGTGCCCGACGCCCATGACGCGGTGCAGTCCGAACGGGAACGCGCGGGACGGCCGACGCCGGATGAACAGGAGCGCGGTCAGGAACGCGATCTGCGGGATGAGCGACAGGATGTCTTCGACCCACGCCGTCTTCATCGCCTGCGAGCCGCCCAGCACGAACGCGACGATCACGATCGTCACGACCGTGTAGGCGATCGTGAACCACTCCCAATGGACCGCGCGGCGCAGGGCCTGCTGCTGCTCGTGCGGGAGGTCGGTGCGCCCCATCGTCTTCATCGGCCGACCTCGTCGTCCAGATACCCCTCGACCGTCGCCAGCCACGCGTTCTCGCCCATCGGCACGAGCATGACCACAGAACGGTCCCCAGCCCCAGGTATCGACGCGTACGCCCGCGTGACGCCGACCCGCTCCACCCACGGCGAGCGGTCCGTCATGCCGCCCACGGCGATGTCGAGCTCGCCGTTCTCGAGCCCCTCTACCAGCTCCTCCTCACTGCCGACGACCCACTCCACGCGCGCGTCGAGTGAATCCGCAAGACCCTCGATCAGCTCCGCCAGCGAGCCGTCGACGTGATCCTGATCCACGGTCACCAGCTGCCCTGACGCTGAAGCGCCGGCCCGCAGCTCGCCGCCCCGAACGCGATCCAGCGTGCCGTCAGGGTCGGCGGGCACGGTGACGCCGCATCCCGTGAGTGCGGCCAGCGCGAGCACGGTCGCCGCCATGACGCTTCGCCGTTGCGAACGCATCGGGATCACTCCTCGGCGGCCGCGAGCCGGTCGACCGCGGGCCCCTCCAGCACTTCTCCGTCGGGAGTGAACCGCGAGCCGTGCAGGGGACAGTCCCAGCTGCACTCCGCATCGTTCCAGGTGAGGATGCCGCCGAGGTGCGTGCACACAGCGGATCGGCGACGCGTGACCCCGCCCACTGTGGACTCCGCAACGGGCGACATGCCACGCCGCACCACGCGTCCGGCCCCCTCGGCGGGCGGTTCCGGCGGCGCGGCACCGATGCCGCTGCGCACCCAGTCGGCGACCAGATGCCCGCCGACGGAGGCGTTCGCCTGCACGGTCTCACCGACATCCAGCAGGCTCGCGTGGTGCTCATCCAGTGCCACGCCCCAGGCCGGCGGGTCGCCCTGCAGCCGGCCGGCGATGCGCAGCGCCGAGGCCACCGCGTTGGTCATCCCCCACTTGTCGTAGCCGGTCGCGGCGAACACGCGGCCCCCGCTGCGTGGCAGCACGCCCGCAAACGGCAGATGGGTGACGCTGCGATAGTCCTGCGCCGCCCACCACGTGCGTCGGATCGCCCCCACCCAGTTGCCCGTGACCCAGTGGTCGAGCTCGGCCAGCAGCGTTCCGGTGCTCTCGGCACGCCCGGTCGGGTGTGCGCCGCCGCCCGCGATGAGGATCGGCGCCCCGTCAACGGTGTCGCATCGCAGCGAGCGCGACGGATCGTCCACCGACAGGAGCATGCCCGACGGAGCCTTCGTCCCGGTCGGCAGCCGGTAGGCGGCGGCGAACGATCGCGAAGGCACGAGCTTGGCGAACAGCAGCCCTCGATCGAGAACGGATGCCCCGGTGGCGAGCACGAGCGTCGTGCAGCGAACATCGCCCCGGCGTGTGTGCGCGACGACGCCGTGGTCTTCGACGTCCACGGCGGTCATGCGGCATCCGGTGATGATCGGCACCCCACCGTCACGCAGGCGCTTCGCCAACGCGCCCAGCAGGAGGAGCGGATGCAGCTTATACTGCCCCTCGAGTCGCAGCGCTGCCCGTACCGCGAACGGCACGCCCAGCTCGTCCGGCGACGGGTTCTCGACCCACTGCACATCGAGCCCCGCTGCGACCGACGCGTCACCTTCACGGCGCAGGGTCTGGACGCCCTGCTCCGTCGCCGCGTAGGTGATCGCGGTCTCGTTCGCGACCACCCCGGGAACGCCCTCGAACTCGGTGGTCACCCACTTCTGTGCGGCCCGATTGGACTCGACATAAGCCCGCAGCGTGTCATCGCCGGCGTGCGCGCGGATGCCCGAGAGAACCTGCCCCTGCAGCAGGCTGAGCTTGCCGGTCGTGTTCCCCGTCGTGACGGCCCCCACCGACCGCGCCTCGATGACCGCGACGCGCCGCCCCGCGCGGTGCAGCATCCACGCGAGCGCGAGACCGGTGAGTCCCGCTCCGACGACGAGCGTCTCGGTGCGCGCCGGCGGCGCGGACCGGTCATCGGGGACGCGTGGCGCCGTCTGCGTCCAGAGCGATTCCATGCGTTTCTCCTCGCGTCCGTGGCATCCGCCGAGGAGCCATCGCGAAGCGTGCGGAGGCCCCGTCCCTACAGCCTGCGCCCTCGGCGCGCGACCCGCGACGGGGTTGACACTCGATCCGGCCGCCGGTATCTGACCGCACGCGACGATCGCCCCGGTCAGTCACACCGGGGCGATCGTCGGGCGATCAGCGTGAGGCGCGCATCACTCCGCGAAGCGGTTCTTCATCGCGTTCGCATTGGCGTTGCCGTGCGACTTGCCCGGCGACGACACCCCGTTGACCGTGGACGTGTCGAACGCGAACGTCAGCACCGCGGCGGCGACGGCATCCGAATTCACATCCAGCGCATACGTGTTGACGTTGCCGACCAGGTCGTAGTCCTCGGCGAGCTGCGCGTACAGCGCCTCGTCCTGCCCTTCGCCGGTGAGGTTGTCGCACGCAGCGTGGTAGCACGGGTCGTAGGACGCCCCGGCAACGCCGCCGTACAGCTCGGCCTCGGCGACGGACTTCTTGACCTCCGCGCCGGTGAACAGGCCGCCGGCGGGGACGCCCACGGCGATGAAGGGGCCGTAGTCGCTGCGACCCGAGAACTCACTGTCCTGGAACGGCTCGCCGCGGCCCGTGTAGAACTGCTCGAAGACGTCCTCGATCTGGGCCGACCCCTCCGGGATGAAGCCCTCTTCGGCGGTGCCACCGGAGTTGTCGCCGTCGTAGATCCCGAACATGTAGTTCGGCGAGCCGATCATGTCGAAGTTGAGGTACAGCGCGAGGTCGGCGATCTGCTCTTCCGACAGGTTCGCCACGTAGTGCTCCGAGCCGAGCAGGCCGCTCTCTTCGGCGCCCCACCACGCGAAGCGCACGGTGTTGTTCGGCTTGACCTTCTGCATCTGGATCGCGGTCTCGAGCAGACCGGCGCTGCCGGTGCCGTTGTCGTTGATCCCGGCGCCGTCCTGCACGCTGTCGAGGTGCGCACCGGCCATGACGGTGTTGGAATCGTCGCCGGCCGCTGTCTCGGCGAACACGTTGTACGTCGTGCGGATGTCGGCGTCGTAGTCGACGGTGACCGTGACGGTGGCCCCCGGCGTGGTGGCAAGGTCGGCACCGGCGGAGTAGGTCGCGAAGACGGCGGGGATGGTGAGGCCCGTCGCGTCGCCGATCATGCCCACGAGGCTGTCGTCGCCGGTGTTGTTCATGATGATGACGCCGGCCGCACCCGCCGCCTGGGCGTTGACAGCCTTGACGGCGAAGCCGCAGCCGCCGCGCTGGATCAGTGCGATCGAGCCTGCGGGGAATCCGGCGAAGTCGGCGGCCGTGCAGCCGCCGGTGTTGTCGGGCGAGGGCAGGTCGACCGGCACGAGCGGCGCGGTCGCCGTCCCCTCGGGGCTGCCGGTGTCGAACTCGTTGCGCACGAAGTCCTCACCGTCCACGAAGGTCCGCGGGTTCGGCGAGACGCGGATGAGCGCGTTGTTCTCGTCGAAGTACTCGAACTCGAACTCCTGCACCTCCGGCGTGTACCCGGCCTCCTCGAGCTGCTCGACGACGTAGTCGACGGATGCCGCATACCCGGGCCTTCCCGAGGCACGGTCGCCGTGCTCGTCGGCGATGGCCTGGAACGCCTCGAGGTGCTCCATCACCCCGTCGAGCGTCACCGCCTTCGTGATCTTGTCGACCGAGTTGTTGTTCGGTCCGGCGTAGGCGGGTGTCGCGAGTACGACGCTCGCACCGAGTGCCACCGCGGTAGCGATGGCCAGGGTGCGCCTGTTCCTGATCGGCATGGTTGTGCCCTCTCCGCCGACGACCCCTCTGGCGTCGGCTCTGGGCGGGATGCTTCCACAGCCCACGCCCGAGCACCAGACCCCGGGCGCGAACGTCATGCAAGCCTCATGTGGCGAACGCGGACAGCGGCGCGGATGCCGTGCGGCATCCGCCCCTCTGTCAGTCGTGGCTGACGAGCTTGAGACCCACGATGCAGCCGACGAGGCCGAGGATGAGCAGCGTCTTGATGATCGAGAAATCCTCGTCGCCGCTGATCATCGCGTAGACGACCGTGAGCGACGCACCGATGCCCACCCAGACCGCGTACGCGGTGCCGGTCGAGATGTCGCGCATGGCCCACGCGAGCCCGCCCATGCTGGCGACCAGAGCGACGCCGAAGACGACGCTCGGCCAGAGCTTGGTGAAGCCCTCGGACTTGCCGAGCGCGGTCGCCCAGACGGCCTCGAGGACGCCCGAGACGATGAGGATGATCCACGACATGACTGTGCCTCCTGGCCAGTCTTGTCGCTCACCGGGTACTGAACCCTCGTCCGGGGATCCGGTCGGGATCCGCTCTTCAGGCTAACCGAGTGCCCTGGGCAGGGCCTGGGCAGCGGTCACACCAGGAACAGTCCGTCGAGCAGCCCGGGGTTGTGTGCGTGGACGAGCACGAGGAAGACGACGGCGTCGAAGAGCAGGTGCACCGTGACGACGTAGGCGAGTGAGCGGGTCTTGAAGAAGATGAAGCCCTGCAGCAGTGCGAACGGGATCGTCAGCAGGGGCCCCCACTCGCGGTACCCCAGCTCCCACAGGAATGACACGAACACGATCGCCTGCAGGCCGTTGGCCTGCCAGTCCGGGAAGTGCCGCCGCAGCAGCGCGAAGCACGTGCAGATGAAGAACAGCTCATCCCAGATGCCGACCGCGCCCACCCCCACGAACAGCCGCGCGATGAGGTCGGGAGTGTCGACGACCGGCCAGTTCTGGTAGACGCCCGACGTGATGAAGTAGAACGGCAGGATCAGCCATCCGAGGACGAGCACGGCGACCAGCCACGTCCACTGGAACGTCGTCCAGCGCCCGCCACCGCGCCACGGGAACCGGATGGCGTGGTCGCGGTAGACCCAGCGAGAGATGACGTAGGGGACCGCGACCGCTCCCCCGAGGGCGACGGCGAACCGCAGGAACGCGAGATTGTCGAGCTGCGCCTCCAGCGGGATCGCGCTCACGATGAGCAGGCCGATCGCGATCAGCGACAGGTCCCGCACCAGCGAGGGATGGCGGATGCCGGTGGCCGCGGCATCCGGAATCTCCACGCCTTCGGCGCCGGCACTGCCACCGCGCTCGAGGAGCAGGGCGACCAGCAACCCTGCCGCCAGCAGCGACCAGCCCAGCCACGGGATGCGCGCCACGAAGAAGGCGGGCGCGGCCAGGCACACGAGCAGGGCCGGTGCCAGACGCCAGGACCATGCGGGGCGAGCCAGGACCGGGGCGGCTGCGGGGTGTGCGGGCATGCGTGTCGCTGCTTTCGGTCAGTGGGCGTTCGGATCAGTGGTCTAGCGGGTGTGCGATCTCATCCTTGGCCATTCGCGCGACCACATAGGCGATCGCGCCGAGGAAGAGCGGGATGACTCCGGCGGCGATGAAGATCGTCTCGATCGGCACGACCTCCGCGAGCGGTCCCGCGAGAGCCATCGACAGCGGCATGAGGGCGAGCGAGACGAAGAAGTCGAGGCTCGAGATGCGGCCCAGCATGTGCCGTGGCACGCGGCGCTGGAGCAGGGTTCCCCAGATCACGTTCCCGTAGCTGAAGCCGAAGCCGACGAGGAACAGGCACAGCGCCATCAGCCAGTACTCGTGCGTGATGCCGACGACGGCGAACGGCAGCGTGCTGACGCCCCACACGCCGATCATGACGGTGAGGTAGCGGCGGGGCAGTCTCATGGACGACACGACGATCGACCCGATCACTCCCCCGATCCCGTAGATCGCCAGCAGGAATCCGAACCAGCGCGGGTCTTCGCCGATCCGGTCCCGGGTGATGAACGGCAGCAGCACCTCCTCGGGCCCGAGGAAGACGAGCACCCAGCCGGTCGCGAACAGCAGCGTCCACAGCAGCCACGGGGTTCGGACGGTGAAGATGACCGCTTCGCGCAGGTCGTGGAACACGCCCCGCACTCCTTCGGGCGGCTCATGCGCCTCATCGGCATGCGTCTCATCGGCACGCTTCTCATCGGCATGCGTCTCATCGGCACCGACCGGCGGCTCGGGACGGACGAACAGCAGCAGGACGAGCGCCACGGCGTGCGCGGCGACGACACCCCACGCCGCATGCGCCGGAGCCAACACTGCCGCCACGACCATGCCGGCCGCAGCCGGCCCGGCCGCCTGCTGCAAAGCGGGCCGGATCGCTCCCTCGAGTCCGTTGGCGGCCAGCAGCTGGGCGGGGGGCAGGATCCGCGGCAGGATCGCGCTGTAAGCGGGGAAGAAGAACCCGGCGCCGGCGCCCAGCACGAAGGCGACGATCACGAGGTGCGGAATCGTCGCGGCCCCGACCACGCCCGCGACGGCGACGGACGTGATGGCGAGGAGGTTCACGAGTTCGACGAGCCGCAGCAGCAGGCGGCGCGGCACACGGTCGGCCGCGATGCCGCCGGGAATCGCGCACAGCAGCAGACCCACCGCGTTCGCCGCGGCGACGGCCGACAGCTCGACCGGGCCGCCACCGGCGTCGATCACCGTGTAGACCATCACCACGGCCCACATGCCGGCGCCGAAGATCGACAGCACGACCGCGCCGAACAGCATGCGGAAGTCGCGGTGCGCGAGCGGTCGTACGAACCGCCAGCGGTCCCGCGGCGCGGCGGGCTCCGGCATCGGCACCGGTCCCGTCACCGGCCCCGGGACTCCGCTCATGTGCGGTCCGCGCGCCGATACGACAGGTCGCGGATGTCGCGACCCACACGGGCGCCCTTGCGCTCGAACGCGGTGAGCACCCGCCCGTCGAAACGCGGCGCCCAGTCGCCGCCGAAAGCCTCAGCGTAGTCGGGCGCGCTGCCCATGACGGCCCGCATCTGCAGCGCGTAGTCCTCCCAGTCGGTGGCCAGGCGCAGCATCCCGCCGTCCTTGAGGGCTCTCGCCGCGATCGCGGCGAACTCCGGCGTCACGAGGCGCCGCTTGGTGTGCTTCTTCTTGTGCCACGGATCGGGGAAGAAGACCCAGAGCTCGTCGACGGATGCCTCGGGCAGCAGGTGCTGCAGCACCTCGGGTGCGTTCGCCTCGACCAGGCGCAGGTTCTCGGCTCCGGCCCGCTCGGCATCGAGCATGGTACGGGCGAGGCCCGCCCGGAACACCTCGATCGCGAGGAAGTCCGTCCCGGGATTCGACGTCGCCGCGTGGACGATGGCGTGGCCCTGGCCCGAGCCGATCTCGACGACGAGCGGTGCCTCACGGCCCCACACCGCGGCGGGGTCGATCATCGCGCCGGGCCGGATGCTGGTGGCGGCGGAGTCGCGCGGCGCCTCGATGACGTATCGCGGGGCGAGCTCGACCCACGCGCGCTCCTGTGCCTCC
The DNA here is from genome assembly GCF_051364985.1 of Microbacterium sp. I2. Lineage (NCBI taxonomy): Bacteria > Bacillati > Actinomycetota > Actinomycetes > Micrococcales > Microbacteriaceae > Microbacterium > Microbacterium sp. I2. The sequence goes on along the minus strand of NZ_JBLWIH010000019.1, from coordinate 194,556 downwards.
GACATCCGTCCGCTCCTGCGTACGAACGACACCGGCCGCTCGCGGAAGCGGCCAGGCTGGGGCGAGGTCGGGGCGGGGTCGGTCACCTCACCAGGCTACGCGGCGGGTCAGACGGGCTCGGTCACGAAGTCGATGAGCTCCTCGACGCGGCCGAGGAAGGCAGGCTCGAGGTCGCGGTACGACTTGACCGATGCGAGGATGCGCTGCCACGCGCGGGCGAGATCGGCCTGATCGCGCGCCGGCCAGCCGAGCGCGCGGCACACGCCGACCTTGAACTCGATGCCACGAGGCACCTCGGGCCAGCGCTCGATGCCGACCGCGCGCGGCGTGACGCACTGCCAGACGTCGATCCACGGGTGGCCGACGATGAGCACATGAGCGCCGTGCGGGCCCCGTGCGACGGCGTCGGCGATGCGGGATTCCTTGGAGTTGGGCACGAGGTGATCGACGAGCACGCCGTACCGGCGCTGCCGCGAGGGCGGCTCCTCGTCGAGCGCGATATCCAGCAGGTCGATGCCCTGCAGGTACTCCACGACGACGCCTTCGGCGCGCAGGTCGTCGCCCCACACGCGCTCGACCAGCTCGGCGTCGTGCCGACCTTCCACGAGGATGCGACTGGCCCGCGCGATGCGGGCACGGGTGTCGGCGGCGGCGAACGATCCTGACGCCGTGCGCCGCGGTCCGGTCTGCGCGGGCGCGGCGGTCGGTGCCACGAGGACGACGTCGCCGCCGTCGACCAGGAAGCCCGGACCGAGCGGAAACATGCGCCGCCGGCCATGACGGTCTTCGAGCTCGACCAGTCCCGACGACACCCCTACGACGGCGCCGCAGTACCCGTCGTCGGCGACCTCGACGACGAGATCGCGGGATGCCGCGACCCGCCGCAGTTCGCGCCGGCCATGGCCCTGCCATCCGGTCGCGAGCACATCGGCACCATAGCGGTCGTTCATCGTCGTCCTCCGGATCGGAAACCCTACCGGCCCGGTTCGACAGATGCCCGCAGCGACCCGCCTCACCGCAAGACCCGGGCGCGGAGCTACGTTCTCGGCGAACACACATCCCCGGGGGCTCGCGCAGGCTACCGTCGTATCACCGCGTCTGAATAGACTCGCGGGAGGGGAACCCGCTTCCCAGAGGGGTGATCGATGCGACGGCGACGGGCTGCAGCGTGGATGGCGGTCGCGGCGGTCGCGGCGACGATCTTCGGCGGTTCGGCCGCGGTGGCGACTCCCCCGGTGGCGCTCGGATCCGGCTATGTGCTCGATGAGGCGGGCGTGCTCTCGTCCGGTGAGGAATCCGCGGCGCAGGGACGCCTGGAACGACTGAAGAGCGAGACCGGCCTGGACCTGTGGGTCGTCTACGTCGACCAGTTCACCGATCCGGCGAGCTCCGCCGACTGGGCGAACCAGACAGCCCAGGACAACGGCCTGGGTGTCACGCAGTATCTCCTCGCGGTGGCCACCGAGGGCCGGCAGTACTACCTCTCCGGCGACTCCGCCGGGCCGCTCACCGAAGAGCAGCTCGGCGCCATCGAACAGGAGCGGATCCAGCCGGCACTCATGCAGGACGACTGGCTGGGCGCCGCGACGGCGGCCGCGGACGGCATCACCGCCGCCGAAGGTGGCGCGTCGGGCGGGAATGAGCCCGGCGCCGCGGGCGGTGCTTCGTGGCTGACCTGGCTGCTCGTCGTCGTCGTGGTGATCGTGGGCATCGTGCTGCTCGTGATGTTCCTGCGGCGCCGGCGCAAGACCGGGTCCGTCGCGGCCGGCCCTGCCGGCGCTCCGCTGCTGAGCATCGAAGAGCTGGAGCGGCGCGCAGCCTCGCTGCTGGTCGAGACCGACGATGCTCTCAAGACGAGCGCCCAGGAGCTGGGGTTCGCCCGAGCGCAGTTCGGCGACGCGGCGACCGCCGAGTTCGAGACCGCCCTCGCGACCGCGCGGCAGAGCCTCGACGAGGCCTTCTCGCTCAAGCAGCAGCTCGACGACGCGACCCCGGATGCCGAAGCCGACACCCGCGCATGGAACGAGCGGATCATCGCGCTCTGCGAGGCGGCCAACGCCCTGCTCGATGAGAAGGCTGCCGCGTTCGACGAGCTGCGCAAGCTCGAGCAGAACGCCCCCGAAGCGCTCGCACGCGTCCACGAGGAGCGCGCCAAGGCGGGCGAGGCGCTCGACGAGGCGGCGCGGCGCCTGCAGGCTCTGCAGTCGTCGTACGCAGTCGAAGCACTGGCCACGGTCGCCGACAACCCCGAACAGGCTCGCCAGCGGCTCGCCTTCGCCGACGAGCAACTCGCTGCCGCGCAGACCGCCATCGGCGCGGGCAACGGAGGACAGGCGGCCGTCGGCATCCGCGCCGCCGAGGAGGCCGTCGGCCAGGCCGAGCTGCTCGAGAAGGCGATCGACAAGCTCGCGACCGACCTGGCCGAAGGCGAGCGCAGCGCTACCGCGCTGGTCGCCGAGCTCGAGAGCGACATCGCCGCGGCATCCGCGCTCCCCGATCCCGACGGTCGCGTCGCCGGCGTCATCGCCGCGACCCGGCAGCAGCTCGAAGCCGCTCGCGCGCACCTCACCGGCGCGGCGAAGCGACCCCTCGTCGCACTGCAGAACCTCGAGGCGGCGAACACGCAGATCGACGCGCTCACGCAGGGCGTGCGGGATGCCGAGGCCAAAGCACAGCGCGCACGCCAGATGGTCGGCCAGGTCATCCTCCAGGCGCAGGCGCAGGTGTCGACGGCGGAGGACTACATCACGGCGCGGCGCGGCGCGGTCGGCGCCGAGGCGCGGACCCGGCTCGCCGAGGCCGGCGCCTCGCTGGCCCGCGCGCAGGCGATGCAGCAGGGCGACCCCGAGCAGGCGATGCAGCACGCGCAGCGTGCCGACCAGCTCGCCGGGCTCGCGATCCAGCTCGCCCAGGGCGATGTCGGCGCGTTCGGCGGCGCCGGGGGCGGCGGCATGTTCGGCGGGGGCCAGTCGTCGGGCGGCGGTGGCATGCTGGGTGCCGTGCTCGGCGGAATCGTCTTGAACTCCATGCTCGGCGGCGGACGCTCGTCCGGCGGATCGGGCGGCCTCGGCGGCATGTTCGGCGGCGGTTCGTCCGGTGGCGGCGGCTTCCGTCCCGGCAGCTTCGGCGGCGGCGGCACACGCGCCCGACGTGGAGGTGGTCGCTTCTGAGCCTGCGTGCACGACGAGGCGCACACGCCCCGGACCATCCCGCCGCGCAGGCCGCGGCATCCTGAACCCGAACACCACGACTCTGTCCGACAAGGAAGGAAATACGATGGCGAAGCAGTCCATCTTCGGTCGCATCTCGACCCTCATGAAGGCGAACATCAATGCGCTCCTCGACTCTGCCGAGGACCCGCAGAAGATGCTCGACCAGCTGGTCCGCGACTACACCAACTCGATCGCCGACGCCGAGTCGGCGATCGCCGAGACGATCGGCAACCTGCGCCTGCTCGAGCGCGACCACCAGGAAGACATCCAGGCGGCGAGCGAGTGGGGCAGCAAGGCTCTCGCCGCCAGCCGCAAGGCCGACGAGCTGCGGACAGCCGGCAACACGACCGACGCCGACAAGTTCGACAATCTCGCGAAGATCGCGCTGCAGCGCCAGATCAGCGAGGAGAACGAGGCCAAGGCGATCGCGCCGACCATCGCCGCGCAGAACGAGGTCGTCGACAAGCTCAAGGACGGCCTCAACGGCATGAAGCAGAAGCTCGAACAGCTCAAGTCCAAGCGGACAGAGCTGCTCGCGCGTTCCAAGGTCGCCGAGGCGCAGACCAAGGTGCACGACGCCGTCCGGTCGATCGACGTACTCGATCCGACCAGCGAGCTCGGGCGCTTCGAGGACAAGGTTCGCCGGCAGGAGGCACTGGCCACCGGCAAGCAGGAGCTGGCGGCGTCGTCTCTGGACGCGCAGTTCAACCAGCTCGAGGACGTGGGCGAGCTCACCGAGGTCGAGGCGCGGCTGGCCGCGCTGAAGACCGGCGGCACGCCGCAGGCGGCGATCGGCAACTGAGCCGGGCGCGAACAGCGTCGGGGCGTCGCGTCTTCGGACGCGGCGCCCCGACGCGTTCCGCGGCGGGTCGGCGTACGGGAGGATGAGGGAATGACGCGATACCTGGTGGTGCCGCAGTGGCAGGGCAGTCCCTCGTCGCGCGCGATGCAGCTGATCGACGGGGCACAGGCGATCGCCGGCGATCTGCCCCGGTCGGCCACGACGATCCTCGACGTGCCGATGGAGGCCGGCGAAGGGCTCGGCAGCGGCATCCACCGCCTCAGCGCGCTGCAGCGCGTGCGCTCTCTCGTCGCCGACGCTCTGGACGGTCACGACGAGCCGGTGCTCACGATCGGCGGCGACTGCGGCATCGCACTCGCGCCGATCGCTCACGCCGCGCGCCGCACACCAGGCCTCGCCGTGGTGTGGATCGACGCCCACCCCGACCTCAACTCGCCCGAGTCCTCCCCCTCCGGAGCGTTCGCGGGCATGGTGCTGCGCGCCGTGCTCGGTGAAGGCGACTCCGGACTGCTGCTCGAGACGGGCACCGTGGCATCCGACCGCGTCGTGATCGGCGCGGCGCGGTCGTACGACGAGGCCGAACTCGAGGCGGTCGCGAACCTCGGCATCGCGGCGCTCACCGTCGAGGCGCTGCGTGACCCGGATGCCCTCGCCGCCGCCGTGGTCGCCACCGGTGCCGACGCGGTGTACATCCACATCGACATCGACGCGCTGGACCCCGCCGAGATCGCCGGCAACGCGCACCCCGAGCCCTTCGGCATCACCGTGTCGGAACTCACGGCCGCGATCGGGCGGCTGCGGGCGGTCCTGCCTCTCGCGGGCGCGTCACTGGCCGGCTACTCCCCTGCCTCCTCAGCATCGGCCACGGACGACCTCGGTGCGATCCTGCGCGTCGTCGGGGCGCTGGCGTGAGTCCGCGCCCGGCGCCACCGACGGGCTGGCGCGCGGTCGCCGAGCAGCGGGTCGACCGCGGCCGGCGACTCGACCGGCTGATCCCGTCGTTCTTCCTGGACTCGCCGATCAGCCGCGTCGGGTACTGGTACGGCTGCACCGTGGGGTGGGTGTGGGGTTCGCTGTGGAGCACCGGACGCGTCGAGAAGCGCGAAGGGCTGTGGGTCTTCCGAGGGATGCCGGAATGGACCTTCCCACGCGGCGGCGTCTGCGTCGGCGGATGCTTCCTCACCGGCGACGCGCGGATCTCACGCGCGCTGCTGCGCCATGAAGCCGTCCACAAGCGGCAGTGGCAGCGCTACGGATTCCTCATGCCGCTGCTCTATCTGCTTGCGGGACGCAACCCCCTGCGCAATCGCTTCGAGATCGAGGCCGGCCTCGAGGACGGCAATTACGTGCCTCGCGGCACCGTCTGATCCTGCATTGCGCGCCCCACCCGCAGGACCTGGCGGCCGAGAGCGATCACGACGGCGAGCGGGAAGACGATCCAGAACAGGTTCGGCAGCACCGCGACCATGAGGAACCCCGTGATGTCGCCGCGCTCCAGCGACTGACGGGTCATCTCCAGGCCGCTGGAGGCCTCGACGAGGAAGTAGATGACGGTCTTCCAGAACGTCGCAACGGTCACGATCAGGCCGACCACGACGCCCGACCAGCGCCTCGCGTGCAGCAGCGCCCACACGATCACGACGACCTCCACGAGGTTCGCCCAGCTCTGGGCGCTGCCGAAGGCGTCGAACTGTCCGTACCGGTGGTCGAAGGTGCCGTAGAACACGTGACCTGGCCACAGCGCCTCGAGCGGGCCGCCTGCGTGCGAGAGCGGACCGAGCAGGACGTAGCAGGCGTCGTAGGTCTGGATGACGGCCGAGATCGTGAGCCACACGATGACCCACGTCGGCATGCGCAGGTCGCGGGGATCGACGACGGACTTCGGCGAGAGGGCAGCGGACTGCGTCATGGGCATGACTGTACCGATCGCGGCGGTCGAAGCCGCGGATCGACTCGGGTCCGGCGTGCGGGCCGCAGAGGCTCAGTGCGTGACAGTCAGTCCGTACTGCTCGGGTGCGTGGATCGCGTCCCGTCGGATGCCCATCTCGACGAGGTGATCGAAGATGTCGGCGGTGCCGAGGAAACCACCCAGCAGGTGGATCCGCGTCTCATCGTCCTCGGTGCACAGCATCTCGTCGGCCCACGCCGTCACTGCGCGCGAGAGCGCCTCACCCGACGCGCAGCCGCGGCCGGTGCCGGGAGCACCGCTGCGCAGCGAGCGGTCGAGCCACGTCACCACCATGCGACTGGGGGCGGTGATCTCGCCCTGCCACGAGGCATCCGGAATCTCGATGAACACCCGGCCCGTCGAGCAGATGGGCAGCGTCGCCAGCATCGCCTCGAGCTCGGCCAGCGAGGTCTCGTCGGCGGTGATCAACTGCTGCACGCGCGTGTGACGCGACGAACGACAGGCGGATGCGCTGTGCTCGACCTTCTGGTGCTCGGTGATGTGGGCCATGACGGTTCCACTATACCCGCAATGAAGGGTTGCCTTACCTCAGCGTCACAGAACGGAACGACCGACGCGGTTCACAGCTCGCGCAGCAGCACGCGTCGCAGCTCGACAAGCTCGTCGTCGGCGAGACCGTGCGCGCGCAGATAGTCCGCTGCCGATCCGTACCGGTCGGCCACGCCGTCCAGGAGCGCGCGCATCACCGGCGCCGGCGACCTCGTCGCGAGATCTTCGAGATGCACCGCCTCCGGATGCATCGATCGGAGCAGCTCGACGATGCGACGATTCCGCGCCTGCGGCAGGAGCCCTTCGGTGCGCGCATAGTCCGCCACGACGGCTTCGGGGTCGACTCCGGCCGCAGCGAGGGTGAGGGCGACGGTGACGCCCGTGCGGTCCTTGCCCACCGTGCAGTGGACCAGGACCGGCTGGTCGGCGAGGATGCCCCGCACGACCTCGACGACGCCCGCCGACGAGTCCTCGATGAGCCGGCGATACATCTCGTCCAGGCTGATGTCGTCGCGGAAGAACGATTCGACCGAGCCGAGGAAGAGCGGCACGCGCTGCGTCACGACCTCGATGCCGTCGATCCGGCTCGGTTCGTACCGCACCTCGTCGTCGGCGCGCAGGTCGATGATGCGCCGAAGCCGCAAGTCGGCGAGCGCGCGGGTCCCGTCGGCGTCGAGCCGCGCGAGGTTGCCCGACCGGTACAGCACACCGTGGCGCGTGACCGCTGGGCCCGCGGGCAGCCCGCCCACGTCGCGCAAGTTGACCGCGCCCGAGACCACCGGGTCGCCCGGCGGACCGCCCGGCCCGGAGAGGTCGGTCACCAGGCGGCGCCCGATGCCGCGTCGCGGTCCTCGCCGGCGAGATCGTCGCGCGGCGGCACGCTGTACCGACCGGCGATCGCGATGCGGTTGAACGAGTTGATGGCGACGAGGATCCAGCTGAGCGCGACGTACTCCTGCTCGCTCAGCACTCCGCCGACGTGGTCGTACACCTCGTCGGACACCCCTTCGTCGTGGATGTAGACGTACGCCTCGGCAAGCTCCAGGCCCGCACGTTCGCGGTCGGAGAAGACGCCGGAATCGCGCCAGACCGGGATCTGCGCGAGGACGTCCGGCGTGACGCCGGCCGCGGTGGCCCGCTCGACGTGCACACGGACGCAGTACGCGCAGCCGTTGAGCTGCGAGGTGTGGATCTGCACGATCTCTTTGAGCCGGTCATCGACGCCGTTCGCAGCGGCGAGCTCGCCCACGGTCTTCGACACGGCCGCGAGTGCCTTGTACGCCGGGGGCGCCGATCGCGACAGATGCACGCGGTGTTCTTCCGTCATGGCGCCAGACTACCCACGGTGACGCCGGTCCGGGTCGTGCGGGAGGTGCGGCACAATGAGCGGGTGAGCGAACCCATCGACGAGTTCTCCTTCCTCCCCGATCAGGCATCCGAAGCCGGCATCGACCGGTCCGTGCCGCACGGTGAGCGACTGGCGCTGCACCTCCCCGACGGACGGACCCTGAGCGCTCTGCGCTACACGCCCGCTGATGCGCCGGAAGCGGCTCCTGTGGTGACGTTCCTGCACGGCGCGGGCCTCAACGCCCACACGTGGGACACCACGATCCTCGGTCTCGGACTGCCGGCGCTGGCGATCGACCTGCCCGGCCACGGCGACTCGTCGTGGCGGGACGACGCCGCGTATGTCGGCCGCGTGATGGCGCCCGACATCGCCGCCGGGATGGATGCCTGGACCTCGGCGCCGCAGGTGCTCGTCGGGCAGTCGCTCGGCGGACTGACCGCCGCGGCGGTGGCGGCGTCGCGCCCGGATCTCGTGCATGAGCTCGTCGTCATCGACATCACGCCCGGCCTCGACTCCAACGCCGGGCCGTCGCAGATCCGCGACTTCTTCGCCGGTCCGGTCGACTGGGCGTCCCGCGACGAGCTCGTCGACCGCGCCCTCGCATTCGGCCTCGGCGGCGGCACGCGACGCAAGGCCGAACGGGGTGTGTTCTTCAACTCCCGGATCCGTCCCGACGGCCGGGTCGAATGGAAGCATCACTTCGCTCGCCTGGCCAATGCGATGGCGGATGCCGGTGCCCACGCCCCGACCGGACCGCCCGCGCCGTCCGACGCGGTCTCGGCCGTCCTGGGCGAGACGGGCTGGGAGGACCTCGCCGCCGTGACCGCGCCCACGACCCTGATCCGCGGCGAGCGCGGCTACGTCACGGACGACGACGCCGAGGAGTTCGCGCGACGTGTGCCGGGTGCGTCCATCGTCGCCGTCCCGGCCGGACACAACGTGCAGGAGGAGATCCCCCTCGAGCTCGGCGAGCGTCTGCGCACCCTGGCGACCGCGCGGGGCCGGTCATGACAGGAACGCGCCGACCCACGCGCAAGCACGGACTAACGCTTCTATTGCGTTCTGCGTAGCGCGGGCCCGCACCCCGTCGCGATATCCCTAGGCTGGACTATCGCACCGGCCACGGCGATTCCCCATCGTGTGCGCCCGTTCCTGCGCAGTCCACCGGATCCGTTCGAAAGGACCTCCATGCTCCGTCGCACCGTTCTCGCCGCGACCTCTCTGCTCGCCGCCGGCGTCCTCGCCCTGACCGCCTGCAGCGGCGGGAGCGAGCCGAGTGCGCCCGCTGCGACGGGCGAGCCGGACCCCGACGCGTCGGTCGCGATCCGGCTGGTGCTCGAGCCCAGCAACCTCGACATCCGGCAGACCGCCGGTGCCGCGCTGGACCAGATCCTGGTCGACAACATCTACCAGGGCCTCGTCGCGCGCACCCCCGAGCAGGACATCGTGCCGGCTCTCGCGAGCGACTGGACCGTCTCCCCCGACGGCCTGACGTACACGTTCACGGTGCGTGAGGGCGTCACCTTCCATGACGGGCAGCCACTGACGCCGCAGGACGTGGTGTGGTCGCTCACCACCCGGAAGAACACGCCGGAGTGGCGTGATTCCGCACGTCTGGCGAACGTCGCCACGATCGCCGCCGACGGCCAGGACGTCGTCCTCACCCTCGCGGAGCCCGACTCGAGCCTGCTGTGGAACCTGACCGGCCGTGCCGGGATCATCCTGAAAGAGGGCGACACCGTCGACTACCAGACGGCCGCGAACGGCACCGGACCGTTCGTGCTCGACGACTGGCGCGAGGGCGACAGCATCGTCTTCGTCCGCAACGAGGCCTATTGGGGCGACACCGCCGGCGTGGCCGAGGTGGTCTTCGACTACATCCCCGACAACCAGGCAGCCCTCAACGCGGCGCTGGCCGGCGAGATCGACGTGGTGACCGGCTTCGATGCGACCCTGAAGGAGCAGGTCGAAGAGACCGGCGATTTCGCGCTCGTGCTCGGCCAGTCCACCGACAAGGGCACCCTCGCCTTCAACCAGACCTCCGGCCCCCTCGCCGATCAGCGGGTGCGTCAGGCGATCCGCCAGGCCATCGACCACGACGCGTTCGTCGAGGCGCTCGGCGCCGGGCAGACCCAGTACGGGCCCATCCCCGAGCTCGACCCGGGTTACGAGGATCTCGCCGACGTCGCCCCGTACGACCCCGAGGCGGCACGCGCGCTCCTCGAAGAGGCCGGCGAAGAGGATCTGGAGCTCACCCTCACGATCCCCAACTTCTACCCCACGACGATTCCGCAGATCCTCGTCTCGGATCTCAACGAGGTCGGGATCACACTCGAGGTCGAGTCCGTCGACTTCCCGACGTGGCTCAACGACGTCTACACCAACCGGGACTACGACCTGAGCTTCGTGCTGCACACCGAAGCACGCGACTTCGAGAACTGGGCGAACCCGGAGTACTACTTCACCTACGACAACCCCGAGGTGCAGGACCTGTACGCGCAGTCACTGGCAGCGACCGACGAGTCCGAAGCCGCCGACCTCCTCGCCGAGGCCGCGCAGCTGGTGTCGGAGGACGCCGCGGCCGACTGGCTGTACAACGGCGCCTCGGTCGTCGCGGTCGGCACTAACATCTCGGGTATGCCCTCGATCAACGTGAACGAGCGCCTGAACCTCGCCGAGATCGCCAAGAGCAACGGGTGATCCGGTACACGCTGACCCGATTCGCCCTGCTTCTGCTCGGGCTGTTCGTCGCCAGCGTGGTGATCTTCCTGACTCTCCGGGTCCTCCCCGGCGACATCGCCCAGTTGATCGCCGGGGTCAACAGCACGCCGGAACAGCTCGCCGCGGTCCGGGAGCGGCTCGGCCTGGATCGTCCGCTTCCCGAGCAGTACTTCGAGTGGATCGGCGGCGTGCTGCGCGGAGACCTCGGCACCTCCCTGCTGACCGGGTCGCGCGTGGTGGACGAGCTCGCCGAGAAGGCCGAGGTGACCGTGCCCCTCGGCATCCTCTCCCTCCTCATCGCGGTGCTGATCAGCGTGCCGCTCGGGGTGCTCTCGGCGCTGCGCCGCGGCCGCGCCGACGGCACGGCCCTGAGCGTGGGGGCGCAGACCCTCGCCGCAGTGCCCGTCGTGTGGGCGGGCATGATGCTCGTCGTCGTGTTCGCGGTGTGGCTCGGATGGCTGCCGGCCCAGGGGTTCCCCCGCGCAGGCTGGCAGGAGCCGTGGGCCGCGCTGCGATCGCTGCTGCTGCCGGCACTGACGATCGGGATCGTCGAGGGCGCGATGCTGCTGCGCTTCGTGCGCAGTGCGACGCTGCAGGCCGTCGGGCAGGACTTCGTCCGCACGGCCGCGGCGAAGGGCCTCACGCGCGACTCGGCTCTCATCCGGCACGGTCTGCCGGTCGTCGGACTGTCGATCATCACGGTGCTCGGCCTGCAGGTCGCGGGCATCATCGTCGGTGCCGTCGTGATCGAGCAGCTCTTCTCGCTGCCCGGCATCGGCCGCATGCTCGTCGCCGACGTGAGCGCGCGCGACCTGCCGAAGGTGCAGGGCGAACTGCTCGCGCTGACGGCGTTCGTGCTGATCGTCGGCTTCGTCGTCGACCTGGTGCATCGCGTCATCGACCCCCGGCAGCGGGAAGCGGCATGACCGGCCCGGAGGGATCGGCACAGACGGTGGGGACGGATGCCGCCGGCGCGCGCCGACGCACGCGCGGGGCGTGGATGCGGCGACTGTGGGGCATGTCCACCGGGCGGTTCGGGCTGATCGTCGTGGCCGTCGTGGTCGCGACCGCTGCCGTCTCGCTCGTGTGGACGCCGTTCGATCCGCAGCAGGTCGAGATCTCGAACCGCTGGGCGCCGCCGGGCTGGCCGCACCTTCTCGGCACCGACGCGTCGGGGCGCGACATCCTGAGCCTGCTCATGGCCGGAGCACGCACGACGGTGCTCGTCGCGGTGGGCTCGGGTGTCGTCGCGACGATCCTCGGCGTTGCCCTCGCCGCCCTGGGCGCGCTCACCGCGCGGTGGCTGCGCGAATCGGTCGCGGTGCTCGTCGACATCCTCATCGCCTTCCCCGTGCTCGTCATCGCGATGATGATCTCGGCGGTGTGGGGCGGGTCGCTCGGCGTCGTGATCTGGTCGGTCGGCATCGGCTTCGGCGTCAACATCGCGCGGGTGACGCGACCCGAGCTGCGCCGCGTGCTGCACAGCGACTTCGTCCTGGCCGGTCGCGCCTCGGGTCTCACGCCGGCGCAGAACCTCGTGCGCCATCTGCTTCCCAACGTCGCGCCGGTCTTCATCGTGCAGCTGTCGTGGAGCATGGCCGTGGCGGTGCTCGCCGAGGCAGGGCTCTCGTACCTCGGCTTCGGAGCCCCCGTCACGGAGCCTTCGTGGGGGCTGCTGCTGGCCGAGCTGCAGCAGTTCATCACCGTGCATCCGCTCTCGGTGGTCTGGCCGGGACTGGCCATCACCCTCACGGTGCTGGGGCTCAACCTCCTCGGCGATGCCCTGCGCGAGGCCACCGACCCCACGCTCTCGCGCAGCCCGTTCGCGACGCGGCGAGCTCGCCTGCACATCCCGGAGGTGGTCTCGTGAGCCTCGAGGTGCAGGACCTCACCATCGACATCGGCGGCCGGCGCGTCGTGGACGGCATCTCGTTCGCGGTGCCCGACGGCGCCCGCGTGGGGCTCATCGGCGAGTCGGGCTCGGGGAAGTCGGTGACGGCTCTGGCGATCCTGGGGCTCCTGCCCGATGGCGCCGAGGCGACGGGCAGCGTCCGCTGGAACGGTCGCGAGATCCTCGGGCTGCCCGACGGCGAGCTGGCCGAGCTGCGCGGAGATGAGATCGGCATCGTGTTCCAGGAGCCGCGAACAGCACTCAACCCGATCCGCACCGTCGGCCGGCAGATCGCCGAGTCGGTCCGCATCCACGAGGGACTGTCGAAACGGGATGCCGCGGCCCGCGCCGTCGCCGAGGCCACCCGCGTCGCCCTCCCCGACCCCGAGCACATCGTCGGGCGCTACCCGCACCAGCTCTCAGGGGGTCAGCGCCAGCGGGTCGCGATCGCGATGGCTCTCGCGTGCCGGCCGCGGCTGCTCATCGCCGACGAGCCCACCACCGCGCTGGACGTGACGATCCAGGCCGAGATCCTCGAGCTGCTGCTCTCCCTCGTCGAGGACGACGGCATGTCGCTCGTGTTCATCACCCACGACCTGGCCGTGCTGTCGCAGATCGCCACGCACGGCGTCGTGCTCGAGCACGGCCGCGTGGTCGAGGACGCCCCCGTCTCGCAGCTGCTCTCGGCTCCGGCATCCGTCGTCACACAAGGCCTGCTGCGCGATGCCACCGCCACGCTCTGGCGCCCCGGAGGTGCAGCGTGAGCGTCGTGAGCCCCGAGGGCCGGCCGCCCCTGCTGCGGGCGCGCGGGCTGACCCGCCGCTATCCCGCGCCGAAGACGCGGCTCTTCGAGCCCCGCAGCCACACGACGGCGCTGGAGGATGCCGACATCGACGTGCGCGAGGGCTCGGCCGTCGGCGTCATCGGCGAGTCGGGGTCGGGCAAGTCGACGCTGATCCGGCTGCTCCTCGCGCTCGACTCGCCGACCGAGGGCACCGTGGAGTTCGACGGGCGGGCGGTGGACGCGGCGGCGCCGGCGCGTTCGCTGCACTGGCTGCGACGGCAGACCGGCATCGTGTTCCAGGACCCCTACGCGTCGCTCGACCCTCGCATGAGCGTCGGCCGCATCATCGGCGAGCCGCTGTGGGCGCTGGGCCTCGGCGGCGACGGCGAACCAGGTGGCGACGGGCGGCGCGAGCGGGTGCGAGAGGTGCTCGAGGACGTCGGGCTCGAGGCCGGCATGACCGAGCGGTTCCCGCATGAGTTCTCGGGTGGGCAGCGGCAGCGGATCGCGCTCGCGCGGGCGATCGTGCACCGGCCGCGGCTGCTCGTGGGCGACGAGCCGCTGTCGGCGCTCGACGTGACGGTGCGCGCGCAGATCCTCGAGCTGCTCGGCGGGCTGCGGGCCCGGGACGGCCTCACGCTGCTCATGGTGTCGCACGACATCGGCGTCGTGCAGAACCTGTGCGACGAGGTCGTCGTGATGAAGGACGGCCGCATCCTCGAGGAGGGTCCCACCGAGAAGGTGCTGCTGCAGCCCCAGGTCTCCTACACTCGGCGGCTGCTCGCCTCGATCCCCGTGATCGACCCCGGCGCGTAACCTGCGCGTCGGGAGCCGGCGCTAGGTTCGGAGCATGGCCCCCGCGATCGTCCCTCCTTACCTCCTCGCCCGCATCGCCGCCGTGCAGGAGCCGGGATGGCAGCGCGCAGCCGAGGCGGCGCGATCCACCCTCGCGACCCCGCGTGAGTACCGGCCCACACGGTCGCGGCTTCGGCTGTCGATCGAAGAGCCCGGCACCCTCGTGGCCGAGGCAACGCCTGCCCCCGATCGCGAGGTGTCCGACGCGCAGCGGCTGGAGGTGCTGCCGGGCGTCCGCGTGCGCGGCGAGGACGACCCGCCGACGGGTGACGCGGCCGCCGACGAGGCGTTCGACGGGCTGGGCGCGACGTTCGACTTCTTGTGGGATGCCTTCGGCCGCAACAGCCTCGACGGCGTCGGCGGCACGCTGCTGGCCACGGTGCACTACGGCCGCGAGTACGACAACGCGTTCTGGAACGGCGAGCGGATGGTGTTCGGCGACGGCGACGGTGAGGTCTTCTCCGGCTTCACCGGGTCGCTGACCGTGATCGCGCACGAGCTCGCCCATGGGGTCATCGAAGACGAGGGCGGCCTGCAGTATCAGGGGCAGTCGGGCGCGGTCAACGAGTCGATCGCCGACGTCTTCGGCGCCCTGGCCGAGCAGCATCACCTCGGCCAGACGACGTCCGACGCGTCGTGGCTCATCGGCGAGGGGATCTTCACCGATGCCGTGCAGGGCTCGGCGCTGCGCTCACTCTCGGCGCCGGGCACGGCCTACGATGACGACGTTCTCGGCAAGGACCCGCAGCCGGCCCACATGGACGCGTACGTCGAGACGCGTGACGACAACGGCGGCGTGCACATCAACTCCGGCATCCCGAATCACGCGTTCTACCTGACCGCCACCGCGCTCGGCGGTCGCGCGTGGGAGCGTGCCGGACTGATCTGGTACCGCACGATGACGTCAGGCACGCTGTCGCCCACGGCCGACTTCACCGCGTTCGCACAGGCCACCCTGGCGGCGGCCGCGTCGGAGTACGGTGAGGAGTCGGAGGAGGTCGATGCCGTCCGCGCCGGGTGGACGGGCGTCGGCGTGATGCGCGATGAGGAGCGATCAGAGGATCCCCGCTGAGGGCGGCGCACCGGATGCCGGTGCGCCCGGCGGCGACGCAGGCGAAGGCGCGACCCCCGAGCCGAAGCCGGTCGCGCCGATCGAGGTCGACGTCTCACGCACGGGCGGATTCGCGGGCATCACGAGACGCTGGACGGCGCAGCCACCGCCGGACGAGGCATCCGAGTGGATCTCTCTCATCGACCGCTGCCCGTGGGACGAGGCGCCGACCCCTACCCCGAGCGGGCGCACGGCGGCGCCGTCGCCCGTCGTCGCCGACCGCGACCCGGTGCCGGACGGCTTCGTCTGGTGGATCCGCGCGAGCTGGTCCGGCACCTTCACGAAGGAGGCTGAACTGCCCGACGACGCCATCACCGGCGCGTGGCGCGAACTCGTCGACGCGGTGCGCGAGTGGAACCGCGAAGCCGACGGCCCACGACCGCGCGACCGCTGATCAGCGACCCGATCGGCCGGACTTCTTCGCCGGCTTGAGCGACTTCTGCAGATAGATGGTGCCGAGCCAGCGGCCGAACTTGAATCCGACCCGTCCCATGCGGCCGACCTCGACGAAGCCGAGCTTCTCGTGCAGTGCGATCGACCCTTCGGCGCCCTTGTCGCTGATCACGGCCACGATCTGACGGATGCCCGCCTCTTCGCACGCCGTGATGAGCGCTTCGAGCAGTGCGCGGCCGAGCCCCTTCCCCGTCGCCGCCTGGCCGAGGTAGATGGAATTCTCGACGGAGTACCGATACGCCGACTTGCTCGACATCGGCTGCACGAGCGCATAACCGAGCACCTGACCGGCGGGCGAGTGCGCCACGAGGAACGGCAGGCCCAGGCGCTGCAGCTGATCGCGCTTCTCGCGCCACTGCGCGATCGTCCACGTGTCTTCGTCGAAGGTCACGACCGAGTTGGTGACGTAGTGGTTGTAGATCTCGCGGACGTCGGGGATGTCCGAGTCTTGAACCGGCCGGATCGAGAAGGCGAACGGCTTCTCGGGTTCTGGCTGCCGCCGCAGGTGCCGGGGCAGCGAGCGCCGGTCGCGGTCGTATTCCTCCTCGAGCATGCCGTCAGCCTACGCGGGCTGCACCCGCCCGACGGGAGCGATCGCGGGACCATCCGGTCCGGGCGCGACACTCGGCAGCTCCCACGCGACGGGCCCCGCGCCCTGCTCGGCGAGCAGCGCATTGGCACGGGAGAACGGCCGGGATCCGAAGAACCCCCGACTGGCCGACAGCGGCGACGGATGCGCCGACTCGATGATCGGTGTCGAGCCCAGGAGCGGACGCAGGCCCGCGGCATCCCTCCCCCACAGGATCGCGACGAGCGGCCGATCGCGCGCCACCAGCGTGCGGATCGCGTGCTCGGTGACCTTCTCCCAGCCCCAGCCGCGATGGGAGGCCGGAGCGCCGGGCGCGACGGTCAGCACGCGGTTGAGCAGCATGACGCCCTGATCGCTCCACGCCGACAGGTCACCGTGCGGTGCTCGCGCGATCCCGAGGTCGGCTTCGAGCTCCTGGTAGATATTGGCGAGGCTGCGCGGCAGCGGGCGCACGTGCGCGTCCACGGCGAAGGAGAGGCCGATCGGATGCCCGGGAGTCGGGTACGGATCCTGCCCGACGATCAGCACCTTGACGTCGGCCAGCGGCCGCTGGAACGCCCGCAGCACGCGGTCGCCGGCCGGAAGGTAGCGCCGCCCGGCGGCGACCTCGGCACGGAGCCGGGCGCCGAGAGCGGCGATGTCGGGCGCGACGGGTGCCAGCGCGGCGGCCCAGCCCGCATCGATCAGCCCCGCGTCTGCCAGCTCCGGAAGCGTCTTCGCCATCGTGTCGGGCGTCTCTCGGCTCACTGGCTCTCGACGCCGCGAGGACGCAGCGGACCGCGCGCCAGCAGGTGCTGGGCGGACTGGGCCACCGGGCGCATGGTGATCAGGTCGAGGTTGACGTGCCCGGGGGCGTTCAGGGCGTAGGCGATGACGTCGGCCACGTCATCGGCGGTCAGCGGCGCCTGAACACCTTCGTACACGCGCTCGGCCGCGACGGTGTCGCCGCCGAGCCGGTTGACGGTGAACTCGGGCGTGTGCACCATGCCGGGCGCGACCTCGACGACCCGGATGGGCTCGCCGTTGAGCTCGAGACGCAGCGCGTGCGCGAGCATCGACTCGCCCGCCTTGGCCGCGTTGTACCCGGCGCCGCCGGCGTACGCGGTCTGTGCCGCCGTCGAGGTGACGAAGAGCGTGTCGGCGTGGCCGTCGGATGCCGCCGCCTGGCGCAGCTGCGGCAGCAGGGCCGCCACCAGGCGCTGCGCCGAGAGGACGTTCACGTCGAACATCCACTGCCAGTCCTCGACACGGCCGTCCTCCACGCGGTCCGCGCCGCGGGCGCCGCCGGCGACGTGAACGAGCGCGTGGACCGGACCGGTCTCATCGAGGAAGGCGGTGAGCGCCTGGATGTCGGCATCCGAGGTCAGGTCGGCGGCGAAGGCCACGGCCCCGGTCTCTTCCTGAAGTGCGGCGAGCCGCTCGGCGCGGCGCGCCACGGCCACGACGTCCCATCCCGAGGTTCGCAGTGCCCGGGCGACGGATTCGCCGATTCCCGAGCTCGCTCCCGTCACCACTGCACGTCTGGTCGCCATGCCTCCACGGTAGCCCGTCCACTGCGACGTTACGCCGCGTGTCCACGCCCTTGGCACGGTCCCGGAGGTCTCCGTAACCTCGAACACGGCTGGGGGCAGGTGCCTCCGGCATCCGAGACCGCAGGAGAAAGCCATGTCCGCACCCGAGAACTGGCGTTTCGAGACCAAGCAGATCCACTCGGGAGCCCAGCCCGATCCGGTGACGAAGGCTCGCGCGACGCCGATCTACCAGACCACGTCGTACGTCTTCGACAACGCCGACCACGCCGCGAACCTGTTCGCGCTGGCCGAGTTCGGCAACATCTACACGCGCATCCAGAACCCGACGCAGGCGGTCGTCGAAGAGCGTCTCGCGGCGCTCGAGGGGGGCACCGGCGCCCTCCTGCTGGCCAGCGGCCAGGCGGCGTCCACGTTCGCGATCCTCAACATCGCCGAGGCCGGCGACCACTTCGTGGCGTCCAGCTCGATCTACGGCGGCACGTACAACCTGTTCAAGTACACGCTCGCGAAGCTCGGCATCGAGGTCACTTTCGTCGAGAACCAGGACGACGCCGACGAGTGGCGCGCCGCGGTGCGCCCGAACACCAAGCTCTTCTTCGCCGAGACCATCGGCAACCCGAAGATCAACGTGCTCGACATCCGCGGCATCGCCGACGTGGCACACGAGAACGGCGTGCCGCTCATCGTCGACAACACGATCGCGACGCCGTACCTGATCCGTCCGTTCGAGCACGGCGCAGACATCGTCATCCACTCCGCGACGAAGTTCCTCGGCGGCCACGGCACCACCATCGGCGGCGTCATCGTCGACGGCGGCAAGTTCGAGTGGTCGAAGAACGTCGAGAAGTTCCCGGGCCTGACCGAGCCCGACCCGTCCTACCACGGCGCGTCGTACACCGCCGCGGTCGGCGACGGCCTCGCCTACATCATCAAGGCCCGCGTGCAGCTGCTGCGTGACCTCGGTGCGGCGATCTCGCCCAACAGCGCCTGGCTGCTCATCCAGGGCATCGAGACGCTGTCGCTGCGCGTCGAGCGTCACGTGCAGAACGCCCAGGAGATCGCGGAGTGGCTCGAGAACCAGCCCGACGTGGCTTCGGTGAACTACTCCGGCCTGCCCACGTCGCCGTGGTACGCCGCCGCCAACAACTACGCCCCGAAGGGCGTCGGCGCGGTGCTCTCGTTCGAGCTCAAGGGCGGCGTCCAGGCCGGGCGCGAGTTCGTCAACTCGCTCAACCTGTTCAGCCACCTGGCTAACATCGGCGACGTGCGCTCGCTCGTCATCCACCCCGCGTCGACGACGCACTCGCAGCTCACCCCCGAGCAGCAGCTGACCACGGGCGTGACCCCCGGTCTGGTTCGCCTGTCGGTGGGCCTGGAGAACATCGATGACCTCAAGGCCGACCTCGAGCAGGCGCTCGAAGTCGCCCGACGCGTCTCGGAGGCCGCGCGCGCCTGATCCCGCACCGTTCCACGACGGATGCCGCAGCCCGAAAGGGTTGCGGCATCCGTGGTCTTGCGTGGCGCTGCTGCGGATCAGACGTCCCACCACCGCAGCACGCGAAGCGCGCGCAAGGTCACCCAGCGGCTCGGATAGCCCTCGTGCTCGCCGTCCATCGAGAACAGCGTCGGGCCTGCGTGATCGTTCTCGAGGCGGAACAGGCCATTCTCGAGGCGCTTCGAGCGCAGCAGCTCGACGGCCTCGGCACACCGGTCATCGCGCTCGGGGCGGGCCAGGCGGAAGTAGTCGAGCGCCCGCAGGATGTCGTAGAACCACCGCACCGGTGACGACGTCAGCGTGATCCGCAGGTCGGGGATCACGCCGGTCGACTTGCGCCGGAACAGGCCACGCTCGAGCAGGAACTCCTCCCCCCGCAGTCGGGCCGCGGTCAACTCGGCCTGCTTACCGATCTGCCGCTCCCACCCCCACAGCCCTTCGATCGCGCAGATCGTGGAGTGGAAGGAGCCGGGCGCCGCGGCATCCTCTGCCCAGCAGTTCCAGCCCCCGTCGTCGTGCTGCGTCGCGAGGATCGTGGCCGCGATGGCGGCGGCGTCCTGCCCGAAGTACGCGCCGGTGGTCAGCGCGATCCCGTTGATGCACGGCTCAGTTTCGCCCTGGAAATAGAGCTCGTCGTTGTTCTCCCAGCGCACGTTGTCGCGCACCAGCGCGACCGCGCGCTGGGCCTCGGGGGACGCGGGATCGAGGCCGAACTCGGCGAGCGACTGCAGGCAGAAGTGCGTCGCGGTCCATGCGTCGAAGAACGGCCGCGACTCGTCCACCCACCCCGGACGGTACGTGCCGCCGTCCCACCGGCCGTCGGCAGCTTGCTCGGCGAGCAGGCGCGCGCCCCAGCCCTCGGTGGCCACGCGCGCCCTTTCGGCCGCGACCTCGTCGGGCGACGCATCGGTGAGAGCCCGGAGCACTTGCCAGCGGATCGCGGGGTCTCCGGTGAGCAGGTACTCGACGACGGCGTCCATGCCACGCATGATAGACCGGCTCGACGACACGCACGGCGGCGGCGCATAGGGTGAAGCCGTGGCCGGACACGACGACGCCGCGCGCATCGCGGCGATCTACGACGACTTCGGACGCCGCTGGGCGCACGGCACCTCGCCGCTGTACGAGGAGTGGTCCATCGGCGTCGGCGCCGACCCCGAGCTGCCGGCGCTCCTCGCGACGCTGCCGCGACGCCAGCAGCAGCCGAATCTGCTGTTCGCCGCCGCGCGGTGGGCGGGCGCGCCGCTCGCCTCGTTCGCGGAGTGGCGGGAGTGGCTCGACGCCCACTGGGACGAGGTCGTCGAGATCGGCGCGTCCCGGGCGACGCAGACGAACGAGCCCAACCGCTGCGCGACGTTCCTGCCGCAGCTCTCGCGCATCGAGGGACCGGTCGCCCTGCTCGAGGTCGGCACGGCCGCCGGGCTCTGCCTGTACCCCGATCGCTACGGCTACACCTACGACGCGCCGAGCGGCGTTCACGGCATCGAGCCCGTCGCGGGCGTGTCACCGGTCCGGCTGCACTGCCGCGTCGATGACGACGGATCAGTGCCCTCGCGCATGCCGCATGTGGCGTGGCGCCGCGGGATCGATCTGTCCCCCATCGACGTGCGGGACTCCGAGGCCGTCGACTGGCTCGCGACGCTGATCTGGCCCGGCCCCGACCACGACGCCCGGGTCGCCCGGCTGCGGGCGGCCGCGGCGGTCGCGGCATCCGATCCTCCGGAGATCATCCGCGGCGACCTCCTCGAGACGGTGACGGATGCCGCGGCCACCGCCCCGGCGGACGCCACGCTCGTGGTGTTCCACAGCGCGGTGCTGCTCTACCTCGACGCCGCGGGGCGCGAGCGGTTCGCCGCGATCATGCGCGGCCTCGGGGACGCCATCGGACGCGCCGTGATCTGGCTGTCGAACGAGACGGTGCACACGCTCCCCGCCGTCGACGCACAGCTGCCGGAGAACCTCGACTCCGCGCAGCGGTTCGTCCAGACGCGCAACGGCGTGCCGATCGCGCTGGCGGGGCAGCACGGCGCGGTGTACGAGACCGCGCCATTCCGCGCATGACGCGCCGCTGCGCGTAACAGACCCCTTTCTCCAGAGGGAAGACGAGAGAATGGGCGGATGGACTGGCAGACCTCCGAAGACACCGTGCCCAGCGCACCGGTCACGGAGGCTGATGCCCGCCAGCTGCTGGGCCGTCCGCCGGCCACCGGCGCATGGCGGGACGGCGACCCGCCGGGCGATCGCAGGTTCGCGGCGTTCGGGTCGTTCCGCACCGAGGGCGGCGGCGAGCTGCCGGGCTACCGACTGGCGTACGAGACGTGGGGTGAGCTCAATGCCGCGCGCGACAACGCCGTCCTGGTTCTTCACGCCCTGACCGGCGACAGTCACGTGCGCGGCCCGGCGGGGCCGGGGCATCCGACCTCCGGGTGGTGGGACGACATCGTCGGACCGGGCGCTCCGATCGACACCGACCGGTGGTTCGTGATCGCGCCGAACATGCTCGGCGGATGCCAGGGGTCCACGGGTCCGGCATCCATCGCTCCCGACGGCTACGAGTGGGCCGCACGGTTCCCGTACCTCACGATCCGCGATCAGGTCTCCGCGCAGGTGCGCCTGGCCGATGCGCTCGGCATCGACGTGTGGGCGGCCGTCGTCGGCGGCTCCATGGGCGGGATGCACGCGCTGGAGTGGGCAGTGGGTCTGCCTGAGCGCGTGGCACGCGTCGGCATCCTCTCGGCACCCCCGGTCAACACCGCCGACCAGATCGCGCTGAACTCGGTGCAGATCGAGGCGATCCGCATCGACCCGCGCTTCCTGTCTGGCGAGTACTACGACGCGCCCGATGGCGACGGCCCCACGCGCGGCCTCGCTCTCGCGCGCCGCATGGCGCTGCTGAACTACCGCTCCCCGACCGAACTGAATCAGCGGTTCCAGCGCACGTGGCAGTCCGGGGTGAGCCCGCTCGGCCACGGCGGACGGTTCGCGGTGGAGTCCTACCTGGACTTCCACGGCAACAAGTTCACGCGACGCTTCGACGCCAACTCCTACATCACGCTGGTCGAGGCGATGAACTCGCACGACGTCGGCCGGGATCGCGGCGGCATCGAGGACGCCCTCGCGCGGGTGACCGCCACTGCGTTGGTGTTGGGGATCGACAGCGATCGGCTGTTCCCCATCGACGGACAGCACCGCATCGCGCGCGGCATCCGCGACACCCTCGACGGGGACCGCTCCGTCGTCCTGACCAGCGACTTCGGTCACGACGGGTTCCTCATCGAGACGCACGCCGTGGGCGCACACGTGCGGCGCCTGCTCGAGAGCTGAACCGCCGAGCAACGCGAGTCCGGCTTCGCTGACCACGGCGTCGGTGACGCGTGTCCTCGGTGCCTATTGACAAAATGTTCCTTTACATAAAAACTCTCTTGTATGAAAGAAGTTGCCTACCTCGAACGCATCGAGCAGGCCGAGGCCCTGCTCAAGCCTCACCGTCTCACCGTGCTGAAAGAACTGGCGACGCCGAGCACGTGCACCGAGCTGGCCGCGCGTCTGGACCAGTCCCCGCAGCGCATCTACTACCACGTCAAGCGCCTGCAGGCCGCGGGACTCGTGCGCCTGGTGTCCGAACGCAAGGTCAGGGGTCTGACCGAGGGCGTCTACCAGGCCGAAGCCAGGAAGTACTGGCTCTCGCCCGCGCTGGTCGGAACCCTCGAGGACTCCGCGCGTCATGGCGACGATCAGAATCTCGCTCGGCTGCTCGACCTGTCCGAGCAGGTGCAGCGAGACATCGCCACTCTCGACGCGGAGGCCGCACGCCTGCCCTCCATCGGCATCTCGGGTGACATCCGGGTGCTTCCCGAGCAGCGCGAGGAGTTCCTCGCCGCGCTCGAGGCTTCGCTCAAAGAGCTCTTCACCCGCTACGGCGGCCAGGACGGCGATGCGTTCAAAGTCGCGATCGCCTGCTATCCGATGAATGGAGGTCGATCGTGAGCGATCCCATCACGATGAGCGTCCGTGCCGGGGCCCCTCTCGGCGACGTCTACGACGCCATGACGCAGCCCGCCGCGATGGTGGAATGGCTCTCGGAGTACGCCGACGTGGAACTCCCCTACCACTACCGCTTCTGGGGGCGCTACGTTCCCGGCGGCGAAGCACCCCGTCAGACGCTCATCGGCGCCACTGACACGTCGCTGCGCTTCGAGTGGCTCCTCGGGGAGGTGCCGAGCGTGACCACCATCAGTCTTCGGCCGATCGACGACCTCGCGACGGCGATCACGGTGGCCCAAGCAGGCTTCGATTCCGCCGACGTCCGACCGCTCGGCCAGCTGCAGACCTTCTGGGCGCTGGCTCTGGCCAATCTCGTCGATCTCGTGGAGGAGCGGAGCACGACTCCGCGCGCCGACCTGA
Source organism: Microbacterium sp. I2 (assembly GCF_051364985.1). NCBI lineage: Bacteria > Bacillati > Actinomycetota > Actinomycetes > Micrococcales > Microbacteriaceae > Microbacterium > Microbacterium sp. I2. The sequence continues at coordinate 170,901 of NZ_JBLWIH010000019.1, read as the reverse complement.
CCGACGCTGAACTCCGGGCACAAGTCGATATCGCCGCACCCCCGGATGCCGTCTTCGACTCGCTCGTCGCCTCCGAGAAGGTGAGCGCATGGTTCGGCTTCCCGATCGAGATCGAGCCGAGACAAGGCGGCCGATTCGGCTCCGGCCGCATCGTCGAGTGGGATCCCGACCGCAGCATGTCGGTCGACTTCCCCGGCACCGGGGTCGCCACCTGGACGCTCGAGGGCTCCGGCGGGCACACGCGTCTGACGATCGCCCAGAGCGGGTTCGACCCGGGCGAGCCGCCCTACGCATCGTGGATGGGAGTCCTCAGCGGGATCGCAGAGCTGCGGCGGTTCCACGAACTGACCGACTGGCAGCCCATCTGGCTCGCCGAGGAAGGGGCCTCCTCATGAGCACCCTCCCGATCGATCACCGGTCCGCCGCGACCGTCAGGCTGCTCGCCTGCGCCATCGCAGGGTCCTCCCTGTTCGTCGTGGCCGTCCTCGTGCAATCGTTCACGAGAGCCGGCTTCGATCCCCGCGTCCATGCGCTGAGCATGCTGGCACTGGGCGACCTCGGCTGGATCCAGACGCTCACCTTCGTCCTCAGCGGAGCGCTGATCCTGGCTTCCGTCACCGGATTCCGTCGCGCGCTGTTCCCGGGACGCGGACGAATCTGGGGGCCGGTCCTCATCGGCCTCTTCGGGGCCGGACTGATCTGGGGCGGGCTGTTTCCGACCGACGCGGGGCTCGGATTCCCCGACGGCGCGCCCGCCGGCATGCCCGAGCCGACTGTCATCGGCACCCTGCACAATCTCTCGCCTACCTTGATCGCGGTCAGTCTCGTCGCGGCGTGCATCGTGCTCGCCCGACGCTTCGCCGGCATGAAGCGCTGGGGGTGGATGGCGTACTGCATCGCCACGCCCGTCGTCTACCTCCTTCTGGGCTTCGTCGCGTTTCCTCTCGGGGACTTCAGCTGGGTGCTGGCGGGTGGTGCGATCATCTGGGTCTGGCCGGCCGTCATCGCATGGGATCTCATTCGCGAGGTCCGCGGCGGCATACCTGCCGCCTCCGCGCGCTCCCATGAGGAGGCGGCAGCATGACCGCCGCGAAGGCGTCGACGCCGGACGAATTCTTCGCGGCGCTGCCCGACGACACGAGAGTCGAGTTCGAGCGACTGCGCGCGATCATCAGCCGAACCGCCCCGCAGGCGGCCGAAGTGCTCGGATACGGGATCCCCACCTACCGCGTGAACGGCAAGCCGCTCGTGTCGCTCGGCGTCGCGGCGAAGCATCTGAGCCTCTACGTCATGGACACCGACTTCACCCGGACGCACGCCGAGCGGCTCAGCGCGTACGACGCGTCCGGTGGGGCGATCCGGTTCACCCTGGCCCGTCTGCTTCCGGATGAGTTCGTGGAGTGGGTCGTGAGTCAGCGGCTGAACGACCTCGGCGCGGCCTAGGAAGCCGGGATCGGCCCCGTCCCGACCTCAGCTGCGCCGCTCGTAGCGCCAGGGCAGCGCACCGATCTCGAGGCGATGGCGGGAACCGGATGCCACGGCCGCGGCATCCGGTTCGTACTCGGCGTCGTCCTGCCACAGCAGCAGCGGCCCCTCGCCACCGCGGCGCGCGACCGTCTCGAAGCGCTGGACGCCGGCGAGACGCACCGCATCCGCGAGCGAGGCGGCGTCGGAGTGCTCGCTCAGCTCGTACAGCGTGACCCATGTCGGCGGGTAGAGGGTGAGCTCACCGCGGCCATGCCGCGCGATCGCCTCGGCCGGACGGATCCATTCGGCCGCGACGGCTTCGTCCGCCGAGAGTGCGAGCGACCCACCCGGAGCCGCGGCGAGGAAGAACCACGTGCGGATCCGCAGCGGGAGCCCGGGCGGCGGATCCCAGCACGACAGCGTCACGAGTGCCGCGTGGTCGACGACGAGCCCGGTCTCTTCGAACGTCTCGCGCACGCCTGCCCGGCGAGCGGCGTCTTCCTCCGCCTCCTCGGCGTTGCGCCGATCGACCCCCTCGAGCTTGCCGCCCGGGAACACCCACGCGCCCGCGAACGAGCCCCGATCGGGACGCTCGATCAGCAGCACCTCGATCCCGTCCACGCCGTCACGGACCAGCACGACCGTCGCGGCGACGGGGATCGCCGGATCGGACGCGTCTGAGGCGACACGTGGCCGCGAGTCCCCGACGACGTCGGCGAGCGCGCGCACGGCACGATCGGGGCGGGTGGGCTGTGGGCCCACGCCGCCGGAGGCTTCGCTCGACGCGCCGGCGGCGAGTGGAGGGGCCGCGGGAACACCGCGCGGAGCGTCGGTGGGGAGCATCCGCCCACTCTAACCACGGCGTCGGCCGCTCGGCCGGTGGGCAGGCGACGGATGCCGCGGCTACACCGGAACGGAAACTCGGCGCCGCTCGAGCGCGAGGCTCGTGAGCGCCAGGGCGAGACCGCCGAGTGCCAGGGCGACACCGACCCACGCCGGGGCGACGAAGCCCCAGCCGGCAGCGATCACGAGTCCACCGAGGAAGGCTCCCAGGCTGTTGCCGATGTTGAGCGCGGAGTGGTTGAGGGCCGCGGCGATGGACTGGTTGTCTGCCGCGACGTCCATGAGGCGGGTCTGGATGGTGGGACTCAGCACCGAGGCGACGAATCCGGTCGCGAAGACGAAGAACCCGAGCGCCCAGATCCATTGCGCCGTCACAGCGAGCAGTACCAGCACGACCGCCAGTCCGATGAGGCCCCCGATGAGCGTGCGCTTGAGGTTCACGTCGGCGAGATGACCGCCGACCAGGTTGCCGGCCGTCATGCCGAGGCCCATCAGCACCAGCACGACGGGCACGACCCATTCCGGCGAGCCGGCGACCTCGGTGACGATCGGTGCGACATAGCTGTACACCGCGAAGAAGCCGCCGAACCCGATCGCTCCCACGCCGAGAGCGAGCCACACCTGCCGGATGCCGAAGACCTTGAGCTCGGCGCGCAGCGTGCGGCCCGGATCCCCCGGATGCTCGGGAACGAAGATCGCGATCAGGATCGTCGCGGCGGCGAAGATCGCCGCGACCACCATGAAGGCCGCACGCCAGCCCACCTGCTGGCCGAGGTAGGTGCCCAGCGGCACGCCGACCACGTTCGCGACGGTGAGGCCGGTGAGCACGAAGGCGACGCCCTTCGCCCGCATGCCGGGCCCGAGCACGTCCGCCGCGACCAGCGCGCCGATGCCGAAGTACGCGCCATGCGGCAGACCGGCGAGGAACCGGGACGCCGCGACCATCTCGAACGTCGGCGCGAGGAAGGTCAGCGCGTTGAACACCGTGAGCGCGAGCGCCAGTCCGATCATGACGCGATGGCGCGGGTACTTGGCCACCGAACCCGCGATCGTCGGCGCGCCCACCACGACGCCGAGGGCGTAGAGCGAGATCAGCCATCCTGCCTGGGCGATCGCATCCTCGGAGCTCGACGCCCACAGCGACGGGGTCAGGTCCTCGGCGATGTTCGGCAGCAGGCCCATCACCACGAACTCGGTCATGCCGATGCCGAAGCTTCCGACGGCGAGGGAGAGGAGCGCCCACGTCGCCGCACCCCTCGTCAGGTTCGAGGAGGTCACCGCGTCATGCTAGCCGGAGGCGCGGCATCCTGTCGAATCGATTCGAGCCGCCCCTCCGGGCACAAGCCGAGTTGTCAGTCGGTGTCGTCCTGGCGCTCGATCGCGGCCTCGAGCCGGTCGATCTTGCCGTCGAGCTCGCCCGAGTAGCCGGGTCGGATGTCGGCCTTGAGGACGAGCCCGACGCGGGACCCGTACGGCTGCACCGCCTCGGTCGCGCGCCGGACGACGTCGAACACCTCGTCCCACTCCCCCTCGATCTCGGTGAACATCGAGGTGGTGCGGTGCGGCAGGCCGCTGTCGCGCACCACCCGGACGGCGGCAGCGACGGCATCGTGCACGGATCCATCGGCGTTTCCGGTGCCGCTCGGAGCGACGGAGAAGGCGACGAGCATGAGAACCTCCGGGTTGTGAGTGTGGTCAGGGGACGATCGGATGCTGCGCCCCGCGAGGGCTCGGACGCAGGCGGGTCCCGCGCGGGACGCGAGCCAGCCGCACGACGGCCCACGCGAACAGCGCGAGCATGACGAGGTTGCGCAGGGTCAGAACCGTCGCGCCGAGGGCGTCGGCGACGATGATCCGGTCATAGAGCACGGGATAGACGAGCTGCGTGAGAAAGGCGGCGACGAGCGCCACCGCCGCCGGGAGCAGCCAGCCGCGCCGGTCGAGCACGAGCCCGATCGCGACGGGGGCGATGAGCCACGTCAGGAACTGCGGGGATCCCACCTTGTTGAACACGATGAAGGCCAGTACGAGGCTCAGCGCGAGCGGCGGAAACAGCGTCGCGAACCGTGCGCCACGCCACGCCAGGAAGACACCGAGCGCAGCGAGGCCCACCACCACGACGGCCAGCACCGGTGTCATCACCGCGATCACGGCATCGACGGCGAATCCCGTCACCTGGAAGGTCAGGATGTCGCGGTCGTAGTACACGAACGCGCCGGGCACCCCGGCGACCGCCTGCCACAAGTAGATCGCCGAAACCGGCGCCTCCAGCTGCAGTCCGCGTCCGGTCTGACCCGCGACGAAGCCCAGCAGGTGGCCGCCGCCTCCAGCGGCCACCACCGCGACCGCCGTCATCGCCGTCACGATGAGCGCTCCGCCGACGACGACCAGCCGGCGACGCAGTGCGATGACGGCGGCCGCCAGCAGCGCCGCCGGCCACACCTTCATCCACGTCGCGACGGCCAGCAGGATCGACGCGACCAGCGGGCGCCCCGCCAGCCACAGGCATCCGGCGAGCGCGAGCGGCACGGTGACGCCGTCGAGCCGGTACATCCCGACCGGACCGAGGAGCAGCATGAAGGCGAGCCAGAAGCCCGCGGCGACCGTGCGGCCGTTCGAACGGCCCCGTCCGACGAGCATCGCGAACGCGAGCGCATCGGCCAGCGTGACGACCAGTGCCCACGCGATCTCATATCCCGCGATCCACTCCAGCCCGAGAGCGAGCACCATCGGCACGATGGCGAGCTGCGGGTAGATCCACTCGTACGAGATGCCGGGGATGCCGCGGCCCTCGAGCGCATCGCGGGCCCACGGTTCGTAGACGAGGTAGACGTCCCCCATCGGGATGTTCGGGAGGACGAATCCCAGCGCCGCGACGATGACGTGAACGACCACGAAGGCGATCCACAACCAGCCTCGCCTCGACACGCTATCGATCCTAGGCCGCGCCGCCCGCGTCGCCCGGCAGTGCGAGCAGCTCGCCGGCGGCGTGGGGCAGCGCCTCGGCGACATCCAGCGCCGTGATCGGGCCACCGGCCGGCCCGAACCTCTCTGACGCGAGAGCGGCTGCGCGCGCGTGCAGGAAGGCCCCCGATGCTGCGACCCGCCCCAGCGACGCGGTATCGCCCGCGCGGCCGTCGGCGACCGCACCTGCCACGAGTGCGCCGATGACGCCGGCCAGGACGTCGCCCGTTCCCGCGGACGCCAGCCATGGCGTGCCGACCTCGACGACCGTGGCCCAGCCGTCCGGTGCGGCCACCACCGTGGATGCGCCCTTGAGCAGCACGACGGCGCCCGTCGCCGCTGCGGTGTCGCGGGCCGCCGCGACGCGGTCGTGCCCGGCGGGTGGCAGCCCGAGCATCGAGCGAAGCCGGGCATGCTCGCGCCCGTGAGGCGTCAGGATGCGGGGAGCCGACGCGCCGGCGGCGAGGTCGAGCGCCCCGGCGTCGACCACGACCGGGTCGGTGTCGGACAGCAGGGCCCGCAGCGCGTCGGACTCGGCGCCGTCGCGGGACGTGGGGGCGGTGCCGGATCCAATGGTCCACGCCTGTACCCGGCCGTCGGCCGTCACCGTCTCGGGGCGCCGGGCGAGCACGAGCGCGGTCGGCCGCGGCGGGCCGACGTAGCGCACCATCCCCAGGCCCGTGCGCCACGCGGCCTCGACGCCGAGCACGGCAGCGCCGGGGTACTCCTCTGAGCCGGTGCGCATGCCCAGCACCCCTCGGGAATACTTGTCGTCGGCGGCCGTTGGCCTCCGCAGGGCACGTGCCGCGTCGTGGATCGTCCAGGACCCCGTCATGCCCTCACAGTACTGGTGGCGAACACCGCCGCATCCCGACCCGAACCGCGGAGGCCGCACGCGTGAGCCGACTCTTCACCCCCATGACCCTGCGCGACATCACGGTGCGCAATCGTCTGTGGGTCTCGCCGATGTGCCAGTACAGCGCTGTGGACGGCGTCCCGCAGGAGTGGCATCACACCCACCTCACGCAGTTCGCCTCGGGCGGCGCGGGCCTGGTCGTCGCCGAGGCGACGGCGGTCCTGCCCGAGGGCCGCATCTCGCCGGATGACACCGGGCTGTGGAACGATGCCCAGCGGAATGCGTGGACGCCCATCGTCGACGGCATCCGCCGCCGCGGCGCGGTGCCCGCGGTCCAGCTGGCGCACGCGGGCCGCAAGGCCTCGACGTGGTCACCGCTGTCCGGACCCCGCGGATCCGTTCCGGCCGACGACGGAGGCTGGGCGACGGTCGCACCGTCGGCGATCGCGTTCGACGGCTACGCCGAACCCGTCGCGCTCGATCTCGCGGGCATCGACCGCGTGGTGGCGGCGTTCGCCGCGGCCGCGCGCCGCGCGGTCGACGCCGGCTTCGAGGTGCTCGAGATCCATGCGGCCCACGGCTACCTGCTGCATCAGTTCCTGTCGCCGCTGTCGAACCTGCGCGATGACGAGTACGGCGGTTCGCTCGAGAACCGCGCGCGGCTGCTGCTGCGGGTCATCGACGCGGTGCGGGATGCTGCGCCCGGCGTGCCCCTCCTGACACGCTTCTCGGCCACCGACTGGGCCGACGGCGGCTGGGACGCCGAGCAGACCGCGACCGTCGGGCGCTGGTCCGCGGATCACGGAGTCGACTTCTTCGACATCTCCAGCGGTGGCCTGGTCGCGCACCAGCGGCTGACGACCGGCCCCGGGTACCAGGTCGAGCTTGCCGCGCGCATCCGCGCCGAAGCCGGCGTTCCCGTCAGCGCCGTCGGCATGATCGACGACGCGGCGCACGCCGAGCGCGTGCTGGCCGACGGCCACGCCGACGCCGTGATGGCCGGGCGCGAATGGCTGCGCGACCCGCACTACGGCCTCCGCGCCGCCGGCCAGCTCGGCGCCGACATCGACTACTGGCCGCCGCAGTACCTCCGCGCCCGTCGCCGCTGAGCGCCGCCGGCCACGCCCCGGGTCCAGGCCCCGGGCGCACGTCGTACCCCGATTCCGCCCCGGGTACTGCCCGAAATCCGGCTCGGTCACGACGACACGCCGGTGACGGATGCCGCCGCCCCGCGTGTCATGTCACGGAGCCGGATTTCGGACTGCAGCGCGAGCGCGAATCCCGGCCGGCACGCCGCCGGCGGGATCAGTAACCGCGGCGGCGGGTCGCGTCCTGCACCTCTCCGATCAGCTCCTCGATGATGTCCTCGAGGAACAGCACCGCGGTGATGTCGCCGGAGTCGTCGCGCACCTGCGCGAGATGGCGTCCGGCCCGCCGCATCAGCGCGAGTGCATCCTCGAGGTCGGTGGACTCGAGCACCGGAACCATGTGGTGGATGCGCTTCGGCGGGATCTGACGGGCGACGTCGGTCGCAGCATCCGGTCCCTCTGCCGCCCGCAGGATGTCCTTGAGGTGCACGTACCCGAGGGGCAGGCCGGCGTCGTCGACGATCACGTACCGCGAGAACCCGTGCTTGGCCACAGCGCGCTCGATCTCGTCGGGCGTGGTCGTCTCGGGCAGCGTCACCAGGTGGGCGAGGGGCACCGCGATGTCCTTCGCCTTCTTGTCGGTGAACTCGACCGCCGCGCGGACGGTGCCGGCGGTGTCGGTGAGCACGCCTTCGATGCGGGACTGATTCACGATCGTGGCGACCTCCTCGAGAGTGAAGGTCGAGGAGGCCTCGTCCTTCGGCTCGACGCGGAACAGCCGCACGACGTGGTTCGCGATCCAGTTGAGGGTCACGATCACCGGGTGGAAGAGCTTCGAGACCCACACCAGCGGCGTCGCGAGCATCAGCACGGCCCGGTCCGGCACCGAGAACGCCAGGTTCTTCGGAACCATCTCGCCGAACACGACGTGCAGGTACGACACCACCAGCAGCGCCACGAGGAACGCGATCGTGTCGACGGCGCCCTCGCTGAGTCCCGTCAGGTGAAGGGGCTCGGCGAGCAGGTGGTGGATCGCCGGCTCCGACACGTTCAGGATCAGCAGCGAGCAGATCGTGATGCCCAGCTGACTGGTGGCCAGCATCAGCGTCGCGTGCTCCATCGCGTACAGGGCGGTCTTGGCCGAGCGCGACCCACGCTCGGCGAGCGGCTCGATCTGCGAGCGCCGGGCCGAGATGACGGCGAACTCGGCGCCGACGAAGAAGGCGTTGGCGATGAGCAGCACCACCAGCCAGGCGATTCCGGCCCAGTCGTTCATCGGCGCTCACCGCCTTCCGTCGTGGGATCGGCGTGCGGCATCGGCTTCGGGGCGAAACGCACCCGCTCCACGCGGCGCCCGTCCATGCGCTGCACCTCGATCGAGCCGTCTTCGAGTTCGATCGTGTCGCCGGCCGTGGGAATGCGCTCGAGCACGCTCATGATGAACCCGCCCACGGTGTCGTACACGTCTCCTTCGGGAATGCGGATGCCGGTGCGGTCGAGCAGCTCGTCCGGGCGAAGTTCGCCGGGGAAGATGACGGTGTCCTCGACGCGCACGATGCCCGCGCGGCGCCGGTCGTGTTCGTCGAGCACCTCACCGACGATCTCTTCCACGAGATCCTCGAGGGTGACGACACCCGCCGTGCCGCCGTACTCGTCGACGACGATGGCCATCTGATATCCGCGTGCGCGCAGCTCCGACACGAGCACGTCCAGGTGGACCGCCTCGGGAAAGCGCACCGGCTCGTTGGCGAGCGCCGCGGCCGGCACGTCCCGGCGCCGGTCGCGCGGCACGCCCACGGCGGCCTTCAGGTGCACGACTCCGGTGATGTCGTCCATCGATTCGTCGTACACGGGGAAGCGGCTGTGGCCGGTGCGCCGGGCGAGCTGGATGACGTCCTCGGCCGAGTCGTCGGCGGCGATCGCATGCACGCTCGGTCGTGGCGTCATGACATCGGCCGCGGTCAGACGCGAGAAGGTGAGGCTGCGATCGAGCAGCGACGCCGTGTCCTCCTCGAGCAGGCCGGCGCTGGCCGAGCGTCGCACCAGGCTCGAGAGCTCCTCGGCCGTGCGGGCGCCCGACAGCTCCTCCTTCGGCTCGATGCCGATGGCACGGAGCACGCCGTTCGCGCTCCCGTTGAGCACGACGATCGCGGGCCGGAAAACGGTGGTGAACCCGACCTGGAACGGCATCACCAGCTTGGCGGTCTGCCGTGGGATCGCGAGCGCGAAGTTCTTGGGCACGAGCTCGCCGAGGATCATCGAGAAGATCGTCGCGATCGACACGCCGATCACCGCGGCGAGCGGACGCGAGACGCCTTCCGGGATGCCCCATGCGTCGAACACCGGCGCGAGCAGGTTCGAGATCGCCGGCTCCATCGTGTAACCGGTGAGCAGCGTCGTCAGCGTGATGCCGAGCTGCGCGCTCGAGAGATGGGTCGAGGTGATCCGCAGCGCGCTGATGGTCAGCGCCAGCCGGGTCTCGCCCGCCGCCTGGCGGGCCTCGAGGTCAGCACGGTCCAGATTGACGAGCGCGAACTCGCTCGCGACGAACAGACCGGTGCCGATGGTGAGCAGGAGCCCCACGCCCAGCATGACGTAATCCATCACGCATCACCCCCGTTCAATCGGGAGGCGGGTCGGTGGGGCGAGCGTCTACAACTGGGAGGGTCGTCCATCGTGCCGAACAGTCTACGACAGGCCAGGCGGCGATCCGCGGGCCGGTCCGGACCCTGCGCCTCGCCCCCGGCCTCCGTCCACCGGCGCGTCCGCTTCGACCGGCGCCCTCCGCTGCGGCGGCCCGGCGCTCCCCGACGCCCCGCCCTGTCCCCGGCGGCTCGCCTCGCGGCTGCGCCTTTCTGCTGCGGCGGGCGTTCGCTGTCATGGCCCACCAACGCGGCGCTGTGGTTCCCCTGCGGCTGCTGTTCTCTGCTGCGGCGCGCCAGAGCTGAGGCGCCACAGCAGGAATCTGCAGCCGCAACGCCAGGACCACCACAGACGACGGGCGTTCCGGATGCCACGGCCGAGGCATCCGGAACCCACCCCCGGTGCCCCGCACGCAGGGTCTGACGTCAGCGCCACACCAGACCGGCCGGCGGCCTCGCAAAGCGAGACGGCAACCCCGCACCGCTGAGGATGTCGTACAGCTTGCGCGGATCCCGGTGCGCCGGTGTCCGCCATCGCGAGAAGGCTCGAACCGTGCGCCGGAGTTCGTCGCCGCGGTCCTTCTCGGCGATGAGCACCTCCTCGGGTGTTCGTCCCTTCTGCAGCGCCGGATCGAGGTACTTTCCCGTACCGTCGAACTCGGCCGCATGGTCGGCATCCTCGAAGTAGTAGTCGACGACGGCCACCCGGCCGCTCGGGAGTTCGAACCGCCGCTGGAGCACGGGCTTCGGAAAGCCCAGCCGATCGATGAGTACCCGACCCTCGCTCTCGCGCACGGAGTCCGACAAGTCGGTCGAGAAGTCGAGCGCCGTGCGCACGCGCGTCGCCCCACGTCGCGGATCGCCCGCGAAGGTCTCTTCCAGCTCGGCGAGCGTCACGAGCGGGCCGCCCTCTCGCCGGACCCACCGCGCCTGATCGAGCGCGATGACGCCGGAGGTGAAGGTCCCGACGCGCGCCAGGTCGAGCGCGGTCTGCGCAGGAGTGGTTAGGGCGTGGCCGCGCCAGTCGACGACAGCGGCATCGGCGAATGTCGTCGTCCGACGGCGGAACGCACCCGACGAACGGCCGCCAGTGGTCCGCGGCACAAGGATGTCGACTTCGTCCGGCCATCGACCGATGAGGTCGATGCCCCACACCGCCGCGGCCGCGAAATGCGCGACCACGAGCGGCCCGCGCGCGCGATCCAGCGCTTCGATCACCCGCACATAGTGCCGGTCGATCGGACTGAGCGCACGCCACTCGGGGCCGGGGACGAACGAGCCCGGAGCCACGCGCACGTATGTGCCCGCCGCGAGCTCGCGCGCGAGTCGGCGGTCGTTCGTGGGTCGACCGTCACGGTCTCGCCGTCGATGAATGGTGATGACGGGCTCGTTCCTGGGCTGCACCCGTTCACGGTCGCGCATCGGCGCCGGTGCCGCCCCGGGATCACGTCGTTCGGTGGATAAGACGTCAGCCCCGCGCTCTGTGGAGGAGCCGGCATCCGTCGCCCGGACGAGGCTGTGCCGCCCATTCACCGCCGCGGCTGCACCTGCCCCATGGCGGCGACCGTTCCCTGCCGCGGCGCCACTTCCCTGCCGCGGCGCCCGAACACTGCACCGTCGTGCTGCTCGGGCTCCACGCCTCTGTGGGGGCGCACCAGATCCGGTGCGCCCCCACAGGAAACTGCGGCCGCAACCACGCGCGGCGGCAACAGCGCGGGAATCTGCGAGCGACGCACGAAGCGGCGGTGCGAGAAAGCCCAGCGCAGACGGATGCCGCGGGCCGCGGCATCCGGGATCGTCTACCAGCTGACGGGGAGCGCCTTGCCCTCTTCGTAGCCGGCGGCGGACTGCAGGCCCACGCGGGCACGGTCGTGGAACTCGGCCACGGTCGCGGCACCGGCGTAGGTGAACGACGAGCGCACGCCCGACGTGATCATGTCGAGCAGGTCCTCGAGGCCCGGACGCAGCGGGTCGAGGTAGATGCGCGACGACGAGATGCCCTCGGCGAACAGCTCCTTGCGGGCCAGCTCGTACGGATCCAGGCGGCCGAAGCGCTCGTGGACGGCCTTGGTCGAGGCCATGCCCCACGACTCCTTGTACACGCGCCCGGCCTCGTCGGTCTGCAGTTCGCCGGGCGCCTCGATCGTGCCGGCGAACCAGGAGCCGACCATGACGGATGCCGCTCCCGCCGCGAGCGCGAGGGCGACGTCGCGCGGGTAGCGCACGCCCCCGTCGGCCCACACGTGCGCACCCATGATGCGGGCCGCCTCGGAGGTCTCGAGCACGGCGGAGAACTGCGGGCGACCGACGGCGGTCATCATGCGGGTGGTGCACATCGCGCCCGGCCCGACACCGACCTTGAGGATCGTCGCGCCCGCGGTCACGAGGTCGTGCACGCCCTCGGCGGTGACGACGTTGCCCGCCGCGATCGGGATGCCCAGATCGAGGTCGGCCACTTCCCGCAGCGCGCGCAGCATGCCCTCCTGATGACCGTGGGCGGTGTCGACGACGAGGACGTCCACGCCGGCGGCGGCGAGCGCCTTGGCCTTCGCGGCGGCATCGCCGTTGATCCCGACCGCAGCGGCGACGATGAGTCGCCCGGAGGCGTCGACGGCGGGCGTGTAGAGCGTGGAGCGCAGCGCGCTGCGGCGCGACAGGGTGCCGACGAGGTGCCCGTGCTGCAGCACGCACACCGTCTCGGCCCCGGCGGCGACGATCACGTCGAACGCGTGGCGCGCGCTCTCGATGTCGTCGGCGTCGACCGATGCCGAACGCCCGCGGGCCAGATCGCCGAGCCGGGCATCGGGCAGGGCCGTCGCCAGCCGCGTCGCCGGGATGACCCCGAGGATGCCCTCGGCGTCTACCCTGCCCGAGGTCGCGTCCGCGACGACGATGCCGTGGCCGTCGGATGCGGGAAGCAGGCGTGCCGCGTCGGCCACCGTCGCCTCGGGCGGCAGCACGAGCGGCGTGTCCCACGCGACCGGCTGGTCCTTGACCCACCGGATCGCGGCGTCGAGCTCTTGCAGCGGCATGTCCTGGGGAAGCACGCCGAGCCCGCCGCGCCGCGCGAGCGTCGCGGCCAGCCGCGCACCGGTGACCGAGTTCATGTTCGCCGAGACGAGAGGAATCGTGGCGGCAGTGCCGTCCCCCGGAGACAGGTCGACGTCCAGGCGGCTGGTGACCGCCGACCTGCGCGGAACCAGGAAGACGTCCGAGTACGTCAGGTCGACATCGGGCGCTGCGCCGTAGAACTCCATGACTGCCAAGGGTAGTGACAGTTCCTGTACGGATAACGATGAGCGTTCTTTCAGGCCGCCGGCCCCCGTCCGCCGGGATCGTGCTCCCAGACTGGGCTACGCTTAAGAGGCGCGTGCGCGGGCTTCGGAGCCCGCCGCGCACACCCAGAACTTCACCGATGAAAGCAGGCGATTCAGCGTGTCGAGCCAGGTGACGGGCGTCGGGGTTTCGAACGAGGGAGAGTTCGGAGCCAACGAGTGGCTCGTCGACGAGCTGTACGAACAGTTCAAGATCGACCGGAACTCCGTCGACAAGGCGTGGTGGCCGGTGCTCGAGGCCTACCACCCGGTCGACGGAGAAGGAGCGGCGGCGCCTGCGGCGACCACCGCACCGGCACCCGCGACGGCCGCACCGCCGCCGTCGCAGCCGGCGGCCGCCGAGCCCCGCCCCGTCACCGCGCCGATCCCCGTGATCGGCACGCAGCCGGTCGCCCGGACGACGGCTCGCCCCGCGTCTCCGCAGCCCATTCCGGCGCAGGCGCCCAAGTCGCAGCCCTCGTCCCCCGAGGGCGCCGCCGAAGACAAGGTCACCGTGCTCAAGGGCATGCCCAAGACCCTGGCGGCGAACATGGACGAGTCGCTCACGGTGCCGACCGCCACGAGCGTGCGCACCGTCCCGGCGAAGCTCATGATCGACAACCGGATCGTGATCAACAACCACATGTCCCGCACGCGCGGCGGCAAGGTGAGCTTCACGCACCTCATCGGCTGGGCGATCATCCAGGCGCTCAAGGAGTTCCCGAGCCAGAACGTCTTCTACGCCGAGGTCGACGGCAAGCCGTCGGTCGTCGCGCCGTCGCACGTGAACCTGGGCATCGCGATCGATCTTCCCCGCCCCGACGGCACCCGCGCGCTGCTCGTGCCGAGTATCAAGCGGGCCGACCAGCTGACGTTCGGCGAGTACCTCACCACGTACGAGGACCTCATCAGCCGCGCGCGCAACAACAAGCTGACGGCCGCTGACTTCCAGGGCACCACGATCTCGCTGACCAACCCCGGCGGCATCGGCACCGTGCATTCGGTGCCCCGCCTCATGAAGGGCCAGGGCTGCATCGTCGGCGCCGGTGCCCTCGAGTACCCGGCCGAGTTCCAGGGCGCGAGCGACAAGACGCTCAACGAGCTGGCGATCGGCAAGACGATCACGCTCACGAGCACCTACGACCACCGCGTGATCCAGGGCGCCGGCTCGGGCGAGTTCCTCAAGAAGGTGCACGAGCTGCTCATCGGGCAGCGCGGCTTCTACGAGAGCATCTTCTCCGCCCTGCGCATCCCGTACGCTCCCATCCACTGGGCGGCCGACATCAACGTCGACACCGCCGAGCGCGTCGACAAGACGGCGCGCGTGCAGGAGCTCATCAACTCGTTCCGCGTGCGCGGCCACCTGATGGCCGACACCGACCCGCTCGAGTACATGCAGCGCACGCACCCCGACCTCGAGATCGAGAGCCACGGGCTGACGTTCTGGGACCTCGACCGCGAGTTCGTCACGAACGGCTTCGGCGGCAAGCGTCAGATGAAGCTGCGCGACATCCTCGGGGTGCTCCGAGACTCGTACTGCCGCACCATCGGCATCGAGTACATGCACATCCAGGACCCGGGCCAGCGCGCATGGTTCCAGCAGAACGTCGAGGTCAAGTACCAGAAGCCCGGCCACGACGAGCAGCTGCGGATCCTCGACAAGCTGAACCAGGCCGAGGCGTTCGAGACCTTCCTGCAGACGAAGTACGTCGGGCAGAAGCGCTTCAGCCTCGAGGGCGGCGAGTCGCTCATCCCCCTCCTCGACGAGATCCTGCAGGGCGCGGCCGAGGCGGGCCTGGACGGTGCCGCGATCGGCATGGCGCACCGCGGCCGCCTGAACGTGCTCACCAACATCGCCGGCAAGACCTACGGCCAGGTCTTCCGCGAGTTCGAGGGATCGGTCGCGATCGGCTCCAAGAGCGGGTCGGGCGACGTCAAGTACCACCTGGGCACCGAAGGCACGTTCGTCGCCGACGGCGACGGCGGCCAGGAGCTGCCGGTCTACCTCGCCGCGAACCCGTCGCACCTCGAGACCGTCGACGGCGTGCTCGAGGGCATCGTGCGGGCCAAGCAGGACCGCAAGCCGATCGGCACCTTCTCGTGGCTGCCCATCCTGGTCCACGGCGACGCCGCGTTCGCGGGTCAGGGCGTGGTCGTCGAGACGCTGCAGATGTCGCAGCTGCGCGGCTACCGCACCGGCGGCACGATCCACGTCGTCGTCAACAACCAGGTCGGCTTCACCACCACGCCGGTCGACGCGCGCACCTCGGTGTACGCGACCGATGTCGCCAAGACGATCCAGGCGCCCATCTTCCACGTGAACGGCGACGACCCCGAGGCCGTGACCCGCGTCGCTCAGCTCGCGTTCGCGTATCGCGAGCGGTTCCACCGCGACGTCGTGATCGACCTGGTGTGCTACCGCCGCCGCGGTCACAACGAGGGCGACGACCCGTCGATGACGCAGCCGCTCATGACCAACCTCATCGAGGCGAAGCGCTCGGTCCGCCGCCTCTACACCGAGGCCCTGGTGGGACGCGGCGACATCACCGAGGAGGAGTACGAGAAGGCCAAGCAGGACTTCCAGTACCGCCTCGAGATCGCGTTCGCCGAGACCCACGCGGCCGAGACCGGCTCCTCGCCCGTGGTGGTGCCGGATGCCCCGGCAGAGCCCGCCGCCGGAGAGCCCGAGAGCACCGGGGTCTCGCGTGAGGTGGTGAACCTCATCGGCGACACGTTCGTGAACAAGCCCGACGGCTTCACCGTCCACAACAAGCTGCAGCAGCTGCTCGAGAAGCGCCTCGACATGAGCCGCAACGGCTCGATCGACTGGGGCTTCGGCGAGCTGCTCGCGTTCGGCTCGCTGCTGCTGGAGAAGACCAATGTGCGTCTCGCCGGCCAGGACTCCCGGCGCGGCACGTTCGTGCAGCGCCACTCGGTGCTCCATGATCGTGCGAACGGCCAGGAGTGGATCCCGCTGGCGAACCTCAGCGACGACCAGGGGCGCTTCTGGGTCTACGACTCGCTGCTGAGCGAGTACGCGGCGATGGCGTTCGAGTACGGCTACTCGGTCGAGCGCGCTGACGCCCTCGTGTTGTGGGAGGCGCAGTTCGGCGACTTCGCCAATGGCGCCCAGTCGGTCATCGACGAATTCATCTCGTCGGCCGATCAGAAGTGGGGCCAGCAGTCGAGCGTCGTGCTGCTGCTCCCCCACGGCTATGAGGGCCAGGGCCCCGACCACTCATCGGGTCGCATCGAGCGATACCTGCAGATGTGCGCGCAGGACAACATGACCGTGGCCCGGCCATCGACGCCCGCGTCGTACTTCCACTTGCTGCGCCGACAGGCCTACGCCCGCCCGCGTCGCCCGCTCGTGGTCTTCACGCCCAAGGCGATGCTGCGTCTGCGCGGCGCGACGAGTCCGGTCGAGGACTTCCTGACGGGCAAGTTCGAGCCGGTGCTCGACGACAACCGCGGACTCGACAAGTCGGGCGTGAAGCGCGTGCTCCTGCACTCGGGCAAGATCCACTGGGATCTGCGCGCCGAGCTCGACAAGAACCCGAACCCCGAGATCGCCCTCGTGCGCCTCGAGCAGTTCTACCCGGCGCCGGTCGCAGAGCTCAACGCCGTCATCGACGCCTACCCGAACGCCGAGCTGGTGTGGGTGCAGGACGAGCCCGAGAACCAGGGCGCCTGGCCGTTCATCGCGCTGGATCTCATGCAGCACCTGAACGGGCGCACGATCCGGCGCGTGTCGCGTCCGGCCGCCGCCTCGACGGCCACCGGGTCTCCGAAGGTCCACGCGGTCGAGCAGGCCGGGATCATCCAGAAGGCGCTGACGCTCTAACGGCGCCGACGCCGGCCGTCACATCGTCCCTGAGCGCGTCGCGCCCAGGGACGATGTGCTTTCTTCCGCTGCCTTCACCTCAGCGGAGAGCGCGGCGGCCGTGCGCGCACGGCGACGGCGACGCACGAGCGTCACGGTCACGGCGGCGGCGGCGAGGATCGCGGCCGGCAGCAGCGACCCGATCGCGAGGGCGAGCATGCCCGCGCACAGAACGGTCGCGACGAGTGCCATCCACCAGCCGGCCGTACCCCGGCGCAGCAGTCGCAGCGCCGCCACCATGCCGACGGCGTAGATCGCGACCATGCTGCTGGTGTGCACCAGGATGAACGGCGTCAGATCCAGGCCCGCCCACAGCATGAGTGCGAAGTACACCACGACGACCGCCCCGGTGAGACTCAGCGCTCGACGCGGTACGCCACCAGACTCCGCGCCGGCGGCGAACCAGCGCGGCAGATCTCGGTTCGCGGCGAGGGATGCCCCGAGCTTCGCGAACGCCGCCAGATACGCGTTCATCACGCCGAGCGCCACGATCGCGGCGATCGCGCCGACCGCAGCGGCTCCGAAGCCGGGGGATCCGAGCCGGGCGAGCTCGAGCAGCGGCACCGCGCCGCCGCCCGCTTCGTCGCCGAGCGCACCGACGGTCACGACCTGCAGCACGAGATAGCAGACGCCGGTGACGACCAGCGCGATCGCGGTGCCGATGGGGATGGCACGACGCGGATCACGGAACTCGCCCGAGATGTGCGTGCCGACCTCCCAGCCGGCGAATGCCCAGACGAAGAGGCTGATGGCGGTGCCGACGCCCATCCAGCCGTTCGGCAGGAACGGCGTGAAGTTCTGCGGCTCGACCGCCGGTGCCGCGAGCGCGACGACGCCCACCACGACAGTGAGCAGGAGCGCGGTGAGCACGAACTGGACCCAGCCGGCGACGCGCACGCCGAACGCGTTGATCGCGAAGGGCGGCACCAGGATGGCGAGCGCGAGCACCGGCACCAGGGCGCGATCGACGCCCAGCACCGCGACCACATACTCGCCGCCGAGCACGGCCACCACGGGCGCGCCGGCGCACACTCCGAACAGGAACCAGTACCCCGTCATCCGCGCCGCTGTGCCGCCGAGCGCGCGACGCACGTAGCTCGCGACGCCGCCAGGATCGGGATACCGCGCCGCGAGCACCGCGAACGTGCCGGCGAGCGGGATCGACAGGCCGATGACGGCGAGCACCGCGACGATCGAGGCGGGTCCGGCGACCTCGGCCGCGAGCCCCGGCAGCACGAGCAGCCCGGTGCCCAGCACGGACGCGATGTACAGCGCGGTGCCCTGGACGACGCCGAGGGTGCCGCGGGGTGCGTCCGTGTGCGAGGCCATGCTCCCAGTGTCGTGGGAGGCGGCGACAGCCGGCCTCGCGTGCGGCGTCGTCCTCGCGCGGATTCCTGCCATTCCGGGCGGCTCGCCCCGCGTCAGCCGGCGTCGAGCGGCTCCACGCCGGCACGGGCGAAGGCGGCGGCAGCGGCATCCGTCGACACCGTCCTGTCTGCCTCGACCAGGCCCAGGCGGGTTCGCCGGTCGAGCAGGTCGTCGATGCTCAGCGCGCCTTCCACCTCGATCCCCCACTGCAGCTCCTGCGCGGTGACGCCCCGGGCAGCAGCGGGACCCTCCGGGAGGCCGCTCGCGAACGTCGCCTCGGCGCCGAAGCGGCGCACGAACCGCGCCGGCGCGGCGATCTCGGCGAGCCGGCTCCGTGGCCAGGCACCCACCAGCGGCGTCGTGCGCGTGCGCGACGACCGGGCGGGGAATCCGGGATCTCGGCGGATGACCTCGTCGACGGCGTCCTCGGCCATGCGCCGGTAGGTCGTGAGCTTGCCGCCCACGACGTTCAGCAGCCCGGATGCCGACTCGATCACGGCATGCCGGCGTGACAGGTCGCTGGTCGCGTCGTCGCCCACGCCCGCCAGAAGCGGCCGCAGCCCGGCGAACGTCGCGACCACATCGTCACGGCCGAGCGGATCGGCGAGCACCGCGTTGACGGTGTCGAGGAGGGTGTCGATCTCGGCATCCGTGGCCTGAGCGACCTCGGGCACCGGTCCCTCAGCGGGGACGTCGGTCAGCCCGATGTAGGTGCGCCCGTGCACGGCGGGCAGCGTGAACACGAAGCGGCTCGACGACCCGGCGACGGGCACGGCTAATGACGCGTCCGCGCCGCCCAGGCGAGTGGTCTCGACGACGAGGTGCGTGCCTCGGCTGGGGCGGAGGCCGACATCGGGCGCGAGCTCCCCCGCCCACACCCCGGTCGCGCTCACCACAGCGCGTGCCCGCACGGCGAGGGTGTGTCCGCTCACCCCGTCACGCAGCTGCGCTCCATCGCCGGTCGCCGATACCGCCTCGACGCGTGTGAGGACGGATGCCCCGTATCCGACCGCCGTCCGTGCGACGGCGACGACCAGTCGAGCGTCGTCGATGAGCTGGCCGTCCCAGCCGCGCACGGCGCCGCGCAACCCGTCGGCGCGCACCGCCGGCACGAGGCGCAGCGTCTCGGCACGCCCCACCGCCGACGGCCCGTGAAGGATCGCGCCCGGTGTGCCGACGACCCGCCGCAGGCCGTCGCCCAGCCCGTAGCCGAGGCCGATGTACGCGCCGCGACCGACCCCGCCGGGCTCGTACAGCGGCACGACCTGCGCGAGCGGGCGTGTGAGGTGGGGCGCCGTCCGCGTCATGAGCACATGACGTTCACTCGCGCTCTCGTGGGCGATGCCGAACTGTCCCGTGGCCAGATAGCGCAGCCCGCCATGGACGAGCTTCGAGCTGAAGCGGCTCGTGCCTTGGGCCAGATCATGCCGTTCGACCAGCACCGTACGCAGGCCGCGGCTCGCAGCATCCAGCGCGATCCCCACCCCGGTGATGCCGCCGCCGATCACGAGGACGTCGATTTCGGGGCCGTCGGCGAGTGCGTCGAGCTCGCGCGCGCGTCGTGCGGCCGTCAGCGCCGACGAGAACGGCGTGCGGCCGATGATGTGGGTCTGCACCCTCACACTATGGCGCAGCCGCCGCCTGCGACGCCTCAACGCGCGCGCCTGGGCCGCGCCCCGGGGCTGCGGCAACCGACGCCGGCACGCCCTGCCCGGAATCCGCGCTGCCGAAACCCGCGTGCGCGCCCGAACGCCACGACAGTGCACACCGATTCCGACCGCGCGAGACACCTGCGCGCGCCGGAGCGACCGCGGACGCAGATTCCGACAGCGCGAGACACCTGCGCGCGCCGGAGCGACCGCGGGCGCCGATTCCGACCGCGCGAGGCCGCCGCCGAGCCGCGCGACGCAGGTCGGCGCGGTGCGATACTGGCCGGATGCCGACGACGCCACCCGATGCGACGCCGCCTCGCCCGCTCGCCGTCCCGGCTCCGCGACCGCGGTCGGCGTGGGATGCGTGGGGTACGAAGCCCGCCCGCCTGCCCGCCGGCGCGAAGGCACTGATCGCGACGCTCATCCCCGGCAAGGCGCATCCGGTCCCGCGTCGCCCGCGTCCGGTGCTCACGGCCTCGCGGCTCACCGACGAAGACCTCGCCGCCTTCGCCGCAGTGGTCGGATCCGCGAACGCGACACGCGACGATGCGGAGCGCACCCTCCACCTCGGTGGCAAGAGCACGCCGGATCTGCTGCGCCGGCGCCTGGACGATCCTCAATCCGCGCCCGATGGCATCGTCTCGCCCGCCGGGCACGACGAGATCGCCGCCGTCCTGGCAGTCTGCGACGACCGCGGGATCGCCATCGTGCCGTTCGGCGGAGGCACGTCGGTCGTCGGCGGGGTCGAACCCGAACGCGGCGCGCATCGCGCGGTCGTCGCGCTGGATCTCGTGCGCACGGCTGCCCTGCTGGACCTCGACGAGACGTCGTTGCTCGCGACCTTCGGCGCGGGCACCACAGGGCCGCAGGCCGAGGAGCTGCTCGCCGTGCACGGCTACACCCTCGGCCACTTTCCGCAGAGCTTCGAGTACGCCTCGCTCGGCGGTTACGCTGCGACCCGTTCGAGCGGCCAGGCTTCGCGCGGCTACGGCCGGTTCGACGACCTCGTCCACGCCCTGCGCATCGCCGCACCGGCGGGCGAGCTCAGGCTCGGCCGCTCCCCCGCGAGTGCGGCCGGGCCGGATCTGCGCCAGCTCTTCCTCGGCTCGGAGGGGGCGCTCGGCGTCCTGACCGAGGTCACGGTCCGCATCCGACCTGTTCCCGTCGCCACCGCGTACCGCGCATGGACTTTCCCCGACTTCACCGCGGGTGCCTCGGCTCTGCGTGAGGCCACGCAGCGTGGGGGCCGCCCCTCCGTCCTCCGCCTGAGCGATGAGACCGAGACGCGCGTGAACGCAGTGATGGGCGGGCATCTCACGCGCATGAGCGGATGCCTCGCCGTCGCCAGTGTCGACGGCTCGAGCGCTGCGGAGGCCGAAGCCGTGTGCACCGCGCTCGACGCGATCTTCCGCGCGCACGGCGCGAAGCCGCGGGGCGAGGATCCCGCGCGGTCGTGGGAGCGCGGCCGGTTCTCGTCGCCGGCGCTGCGCGACACCCTCATGGACATCGGCGTACTCGCCGAGACGCTCGAGACCGCGACAACGTGGGCGAACCTGCCCCACGTGAAGGATGCCGTGACCTCGGCGCTCACCGAGAGCCTGACCGCCGCCGGCACCAAGCCGATCGTGCTGTGCCACATCTCGCACGTGTACCCGGCGGGCGCATCGCTCTACTTCACGGTGGTCGCCGCGCTGGCCGAGGATCCGCAGACCCAGTGGAGAAGGGCGAAGGATGCCGCGTCCCGTGCCATCGGCGACGCCCGGGCCACGATCACGCACCACCACGCCGTCGGCCGGGATCACCGGCCGTACCTGGCAGCCGAGATCGGCGACCTCGGCGTCGAGATCCTCCGCGCGGTGAAAGCCACCCTGGATCCTCACGGGATCATGAACCCCGGGGCACTGGTGCCGCCAGGCTCCGGCGTGCCCACCGACGGGGGCACGGCGCCCGCCCGGACGTCGAGCGATCCGCCACCGCCGAGCGCATGAAGGTCGCTCTCCTGGCCAACCCGGCTGCGCGCGCCGGCGCGCACACGGGCGCGGCCATGCGCGCCGCCGCGCGGCTGCGCGAGCGAGGCGTTCAGACCGCGATCGTCAGCGGCGGCAGCGCGGCCGAGTCCTCGTCACTGCTGCGCACCGCCATCGACGTCGGCGTCGACGCGGTGGCCGTCGCGGGCGGCGATGGCACCGTCCACCTCGCCCTCCAGCAGCTGGCGGGCACCGGCATCCCGCTCGGCATCATCCCCGTGGGGACCGGCAACGACTTCGCCGCGACGCTGGGCCTGCGCGAGCTCGACGTCGTCGCGGCCGCCGACGCCATCGCCGCCGGGGCGACGCGCCGGGTCGACCTCGCACGCGTCACCGGTGCCGACGGCTCGGTCGCATTCTTCGGGTCGGTGCTCGCGAGCGGATTCGACTCGAAGGTCAACGACCGGGCGAACGCGATGCGGTGGCCGCGGGGCGGGTCGCGGTACAACATCGCGATCCTGCGCGAGTTCGTGACTCTGCGCGGAATCCCCTACGAGCTCGACCTCGAGCTCGCGGACGGCACAAGCGAGCGGTTCGCGGGCGACCTCGTGATGGCGACGGTCGGCAACGGTCGCACCTACGGCGGCGGCATCCCGATCTGCCCTGATGCCGACCCGGCCGACGGCTTGCTGGATGTCGTGACGGTGCGGCCGGCCGGACGGCTGCGGCTGCTGCGCCTGCTGCCGCGGGTCTACCGCGGCACGCACGCGAGCGTGCCCGAGGTCACGATGCGGAAAGCCCGATCGGCGCGTCTGTCGGCGTCCGGCGTGACGGCTTACGCCGACGGAGATCCCATCGGCGCGCTGCCATTGACGATCGATGTCGCGCGAGGCGCGCTGACCGTCTTCAGCCCGCAGCTGTGAGGCCGCTCAGTGCGCGGCCTGCACCGCCCGGAGCTTCGCGAGAACCTGGTCGCGCAGCTCTTCGGGGGCCGACTCCTTGCAGGCACGCGCGACGACCTCGGTGAGGGTACGCGCCACCAGCGCCTCGTCGCGGCAACCCGCGCAGTTCTCCAAGTGCTCCGCGATGTCGGAGTGCTCGGTCTTGCAGACCTCGTGGCGCAGGTACTCCTCCAGGTCGCGCCGCGCCTTCTCGCAGCCGCAATCACTCATTTCGTGCTCCTCGTGGCGGCGGGGGTGATGCCGCGCTCTCTTGCGTAGTCGGCCAGCAGTTCACGAAGCATTCGCCTGCCACGGTGCAGACGGCTCATGACCGTGCCGATGGGGGTCTTCATGATGTCGGCGATCTCCTGGTAGGCGAAGCCCTCGACGTCGGCGAGGTACACCGCCAGCCGGAAGTCCTCCGGGATGGACTGGAGCGCGTCCTTGACGACCGAAGCCGGCATGTGGTCGATCGCCTCAGCCTCGGCCGAGCGCGTGCTCGTGGCCGTCGTGGATTCCGCGCCGCCGAGCTGCCAGTCTTCGAGCTCGTCGATCGTGCCCTGATAGGGCTCGCGCTGCTTCTTGCGGTAGGTGTTGATGTAGGTGTTCGTGAGGATCCGGTAGAGCCACGCCTTGAGGTTCGTTCCCTGCGTGAACGTCTTCCACGACGCGAACGCCTTGACGAACGTCTCCTGGACGAGATCCGCCGCATCGGCGGGGTTGCGCGTCATGCGCATGGCCGCGGCGTAGAGCTGATCCATGAAGGGCAGCGCCTGCTCTTCGAACTGGGTGCGCGGATCCAGTGCCTGGTCGCTCTCGTGGGCGTGGTCGATCGAGTCGCTCATCACGCGCCAGTCTACGGTGGCGTCTTCCAGGACCCCTGTGACCTGACGCAGGGATCCTTCGAGGTCGAGGCGATCGAGAGTGGCGAACATCCGGCTCCGCTCGTGTGATGGTTCGGTGTGGTGCTTCCCGGCCGCTGTGGGTCGGGTTCAGTAGGGTAGAACCCGATGAGAGCCGACGGGTATTCCCCCACTTCCGCGCCGATCGGGCGCGAGCCCTGGCGTGCCCCCGTCGCAGACGGGCCGATCCATGCCACGGTGACCGTGCCGGGGTCGAAGTCGCTGACGAACCGTGAGCTCGTCCTGGCGTCGCTCGCCGACACACCCAGCCGCCTGACGGCGCCGCTGCACTCGGACGATTCCGCTCGCATGATCGACGCCCTTCGTGCCCTGGGTGTCGGCATCGAGCTGGTGCCGGGATCGGGCGCGTACGGCGACGATATCGAGGTGACCCCGGTGTGGCCCCTGCGTGGCGACACCGAGGTGGACTGCGGGCAGGCGGGCACCGTCATGCGATTCGTCGCGGGACTGGGCGGGTTCTCTCGCGGCGATGTCACCCTCACCGCGCACGAGAGCGCTCTGCACCGCCCGATGGGCGCCATGATCACGGCGCTGCGCGACGTCGGCGTCGACATCGACGACGGCGGCCACTGGGCGCTGCCCTTCATCGTGCGCGGGCACGGTCACGTCCGCGGCGGCGAGGTGACCATCGACGCCAGCGCGTCGAGCCAATTCGTCTCGGGTCTGCTGCTGGCAGCCCCCCGCTTCGACGTGGGACTGCACCTCGTGCACGAAGGCGCACGGCTTCCGAGCATCCCGCACATCGACATGACCGTCGAGACGCTCGCACATCGCGGCGTCCACGTCGAACGACCGGCCCCCGGCGAATGGATCGTGCCCGCCGGCCCGGTGCGCGGCAAGGATGTCGCGATCGAGCCCGACCTCTCCAACGCGGCGCCGTTCCTGGCCGCCGCCATGATCGCCGGCGGGTCGGTGTCGGTGCCGGGATGGCCTGCCCACTCGACCCAGCCGGGCGCGATGCTCACCGAGATCCTCACGCTGATGGGTGCCCGCGCCGTGCGTCGCGGCGGTTCGCTCACGATCACCGCGGGCGCCGGCATCCAGGGGATCGACCTCGACCTGTCGGCCGCCGGCGAGCTTGTCCCGACGATCTTCGCGCTGGCGGCATTCGCCGACGCCCCGTCGACGCTGCACGGCATCGGACACATCCGCGGGCACGAGACCGACCGCATCGCGGCACTCGTGGCCGAGCTGCGCGGCCTGGGCGGCGAGGCGGACGAACTCGCCGACGGCATCCGGATCGTTCCGCGGCCGCTCCACGGCGGCACCTGGCACGCCCACCACGATCACCGCATGGCCACCACCGGCGCACTGATCGGCCTCGCCGTGCCCGGCGTCGAAGTCGACGACATCGGCACTACGGCCAAGACGATGCCCGAGTTCCCGCACATGTGGCAGCGCATGCTGGCCGGCGAGGGCACCCCCGGGGCGATGACCGAGGAGTCGATGCGCGCCTCGTGACGAGGCTCGTCCGGTGATGTCTTGAGGATGCTGTGAGCTGGCTCGACGATCTCGAAGACGACGACGAGCCCGAGTTCGACGAGGCGGATGTGCGGGTCCGGCCGAACCCGAAGGCGAACAAACCTCGCACCAAGCGCCGCCCGGCGCACGCCGATGCCCAGATCGCTCGAGTGCTCGGCGTGGACCGCGGCCGGTACACCGTCCTCGTCGACGAAGACCTGCCGACCGAACGCACCGTGCTGGCCACGCGGGCCCGCGAGCTGCGCAAGATGCCCATCGTGACGGGCGACCGTGCGCGCGTGGTGGGCGACACCTCCGCGGCGGAGGGGACGCTGGCACGCATCGTCGGCATCGAGGAGCGCACATCGCTGCTGCGGCGCAGCGCCGACGACACCGACCAGGTCGAGCGGGTGGTGGTGGCCAACGCCGACCAGATGCTGGTCGTCGTGGCGGCTGCCGATCCCGAGCCCCGGCCGAGGCTCGTCGACCGCTACCTGGTCGCGGCGCTGGATGCCGGCATCCGTCCCATGCTCGTGGTGACCAAGACGGATCTGGCCGATCCTTCCGAGTTCCTGGCGCACTTCGAGGGGCTGGATCTCGAGGTGTTCACCAGCGGCCGCGAAGAGATGCCCCTCGACCGCATCGGCGCGACCCTCGCCGGCCATTCGACCGTGTTCGTCGGCCATTCCGGTGTCGGCAAGTCGACGCTCGTGAACGCGCTCGTGCCCGACGCGCACCGCGCGACCGGACACGTCAACGTCGTCACGGGCCGCGGACGGCACACATCGAGCTCCACCGTCTCGCTGCGCTACAGCGGCGAGCACGGCAAGGGCTGGGTGATCGACACCCCGGGCGTGCGCTCGTTCGGCCTCGGGCACGTCGACGTCGCCAACATCCTGCGCGCCTTCACCGATCTCGCCGAGGTCGCCGAAGACTGTCCGCGTGGTTGCACCCATCGGGCCGATGCACCGGACTGCGCCATCACCGAGGCGGTCGAAGCGGGCCGGCTGGGTCCGGGCGGCCCCGCGCGTCTCGAGTCGCTGCAGCGCCTGCTCGAGACCTTCACCGACCGCCACTGAGCCGTGCCGTCTGGCCGTCACCGGCCTAGGCTGGACCGGTGACCACGACGCGCCTCGAACCCGGTTCCCCCGCCCCCGATTTCACCCTCGTCGATCAGGACGAGCGGTCCGTGAGCCTGCGCGACCTGCGCGGCCGACGCGTGATCCTCTTCTTCTACCCCGAGGCAATGACGCCCGGCTGCACCACCGAGGCGTGCGACTTCCGCGACAGCCTCGCACCGCTGCAGGCCGCGGGGTACACCGTGCTGGGGATCTCGCGCGACGAGCCTGAGAAGCTCCGCCGCTTCCGCGAGCGCGACGGGCTGACCTACGACCTGCTGAGCGACCCCGATCACTCCGTGCACGAGGCCTACGGCGTGTGGGGCGAGAAGATGAACTACGGCAAGACTGTGATGGGCGTCATCCGCTCGACCTTCGTGATCGACGAGGACGGCACCATCGACCAGGCGCTGTACAACGTGAAGGCGACGGGGCACGTCGCCCGCGTCCGCACGCTCGTCGGCGTCTAGACCGACCCGCCGCCGCGCGCGGCGCGGCCCGCCGCGCGGACCGCGAGCACCAGCAGGACGAGCACCACGACAGCCGGCACGGCGAGCACGAGTGCGATCGCCGGGTCGGCGTAGGCGCCGGTGGCCGCGCCGAGTGCGACGGCGAGGATCAGCAGCTGGGTGACGATCGCGCCGGAGCGGCCCCATGACTGGTCGCGCCATGTCGCGACGCCGAAGGCGAGCACGGCCGCGGCCCCGACGACGGTGAGGACCACCAGCGCGATCGCGCTCTCGATCGACCCGGTGTCGCCCGAGAAGAGGGCGACGAGCTGCCAGACGGCGAGCGCGAGGACGCCCAGTCCCTCGAGGGTGACCAGGACCGCGGCGACCCTTCCGGACACGTTTGTCCGCATTCTCCGTCGACTCCTTCCCACCCGGCGGGGTGGTTTGTGTGAATCCTCCATACCACGGAGAGAACACTCAGCAAGTACCACAGGAACCCGCCGGCCAACCCTTGATTCAGGTAAACCGCTATGGGACGATTGGTGAAGCCGTGTGCTCCCACAGCGACGTGGGGCGAGCAAGTCTCGCACTTCCCACAGGGTATCGGACCCGAACCGGCCCTCATCTCCCACCACTGCATCAAGGAGCATCACCATGGACTGGCGCGACAAAGCCGCCTGCCTTACCGTCGACCCCGAACTGTTCTTCCCCGTAGGGAACACAGGTCCGGCGGTCGACCAGATCGAGAAGGCCAAGTCGGTGTGCGCGCGCTGCACGGTGACCGAGATCTGCCTCCAGTACGCGCTCGAGTCCGGACAGGACTCCGGCGTGTGGGGTGGTCTGTCCGAGGACGAGCGCCGCGCTCTCAAGCGCCGCGCCGCGCGGGCCCGACGGGCTTCATAACGACGACATAGAAAGTAGCGGATGCCGGGGCTCCCGGCATCCGCTTCTTTCATTGCTTGGCTCGCTCGATGTAGCGCAGCGGAATGTCGATCGTGACCTCGGTGCCGCTGCCCATGATCGTGTGCCAGTCGATCGTGCCGCCGAGCTCGCCCTGGATGAGCGTGCGGACGATCTGCGTGCCCAGCCCGCGGCCGACCTGACCCTCGGGCAAGCCCGAGCCGGTGTCGCGCACGCGCACTTCGAGGCGATCGTCGGAGCGGTCCGCGATGATCTCGACGTCGCCCTCCTGACCGGCCAGGCCGTGCTCGACGGCGTTGGTGACCAGTTCGGTCAATGCGAGCGCGAGCGGTGTGGCGTACTCGCTGGGCAGAGTGCCGAAGGTGCCGGTCGAGTGCGTGCGCGCCCGGGTGTTCGGGGCGGCCGCGACCTCTGCGACGAGCTTCAGGACGCGTGCGAAGACCTCGTCGAAGTCCACGTTCTGCGCGAGCCCCTCCGAGAGCGTGTCGTGCACGACGGCGATCGCCGACACGCGTCGCATGGCCTGCGTCAGCGCTTCGCGCGCCTCTTCGGTGTGCGAACGGCGCGCCTGGATGCGCAGCAGCGAGGCGACGGTCTGCAGGTTGTTCTTCACGCGGTGGTGGATCTCGCGGATCGTCGCGTCCTTGGTGATGAGCTCCTGCTCCTGATGACGGATCTCGGTCACGTCGCGGCACAGCACGATCGCGCCGATCCGGCTGCCGTTGTCGCGCAGCGGGATCGTGCGCAGCGACACCGTGACGCCGCGCGATTCCAGGTCGGTGCGCCACGGCGCGCGCCCCGTCACGACGACCGGGAGCGATTCGTCGAACTGCCGCTTGGCCGGCAGGATCTGGGTGACGACCTCGACCAGCGACTCTCCCTCGAGCTCGTCCTCGAAGCCGAGCCGGTTGAACGCCGAGAGGGCGTTGGGGCTCGCGAAGGTCGTGATGCCGTCGACGTCCAGCCGGATCAGCCCGTCCGACGCGCGTGGCGCGCCGCGACGCGGAGAGGTGGGAGCGGCCAGGTCGGGGAACTCGCCCGAGGCGACCATCCCGAAGATGTCGTCGGCGCAGTCGTTGAAGGTGATCTGCTGACGCGACGGCGTGCGCGCCTCACCCAGATTGGTGTGGCGGGTCAGCACGCCGATCGTCTGGGCCTGCGCGCCGCGGCCTCGCACCACGGGTACGGCGCGCACCCGCGTCGGGGTCTCTTCGAACCAGTCGGGCGAGGCCGAGTCCACGATCTTCGCGGTCAGGAACGCGTCCCGCACCTGCGTGCGCCACTGCGGGCGCACGCGGTCGCCCACGATGTCGCGGTAGAACAGCGTTGCGGCTCCGCTCGGGCGCGTGTGTGCGACCGCGACGAAGGCGTCGTCGGAGGTCGGGACCCAGAGCACGATGTCGGCGAAGGCCAGATCGGCCAGGAGCTGGCCGTCACCGGCGAGTCGGTGCAGCCATTCGACGTCTTCCTCGCTCGAACGGCCCTGGGCGTAGACGAGATCGCTGAGGGTCGACACGTTCCTAGCCTAGGGCGCGCGCATCGCGCGACCGCTCGACGGGCGTGGGGTCGGAGTCCGAGTGGTGGTCCGCATGTTCGCCGCCACCACGCCGTGACCACGGTCGCCGCCTCGCGGCGCGCTTCGCCGGGCGGATGCTGCGAGCCGTGCCGCCGCGCGCTGCGGGCGACGCCTCAGGCGGCGCGACGACGGCCTCTCCGGCGAACCTGCGGACGGCGAGGGTCAGCGGTGACCGCGGCGCCACCTCGGCGATCGGTCGCGCAGCCAGCAGGGCGGCGTCGGCCGACCGCGGATCCTGCGGAACGAACCACACCTCCCCCACGCCGCCGAAGCGGTCGAGGGTCCGGCGCACCTGGCCGCGGGCGTCGATTCCGAGCGCGCCCGGCCGCAGCCCGTTGGCGACGACTGCGACGGGCGTCGCGCCCACCGTCGCCCGCAGATCGGCGTGGGCGCGCAGGAACCGCGCCACGCCGAGCGGATCGGCTCCGGCCACCGCGACTACGAGGTCGGCGACGCGCAGCGCTGCCAGGGTCGCGGCGTTGCGGCGCGGTCCGTCGAGGTCGCTCATGATCTCCTCGTCGCGCTCGAGCGGCGCAGCGACGTCGACGACCGTGTAGTCGGCCCACTCGCGGCAGGCGGCGAGGGCGGCCGTCACGCGGCGCTCACTGAGCTCGGGCCACCGCGAGGGCCGATTGAGCCCGGTCAGCACGTCGACGCCGGTGCGGCCCAGCGGCAGCGCGATGCGTGTCAGTTCCCGCGCGTCGAGACCTCCGAGCTCGGCCTGCCGGCATGCCGCGGCGAACCCCGGTCCCTCATCGGCCAGACCCAGCGTGAGCGCGATCGAAGGGGCATGCGTGTCGGCGTCGACCAGTCCGACACGGCGGCCGCCCCGGGCGAGCTCGACCGCGAGCTCGGTTGCGACGGTCGAACGACCGGGCGCTCCCGCCGGCCCCCACACCACGATCACACGGGGCTGCGGGCGTGCGACAGATGCCTCCGGTTCGCGCCGCGGTGCCGCCACCAGGGCATCGGCGATACGCCACGGGTCGGCATCGCGCGCGAGCGGAGCCTCGAGCCCGCAGGCCTCCGCCAGCCGGCGATCGGCCTCGTCGTCGCATAGCGGCACGATCCGCGTGCCGGCGCGGTCGCACATCGCCACGACGGTGGGCGACATGGTGGCACGAGACACCTCGACGACCACCGCGTCCGCCTCGGCGATCGCCCGCAGCACCGTCTCGGCCTCGGCGCCCAGCATCCGTTCCTCCGCCGCCATCGCGAGGGCGGAAGCCGGGCACTCCGCGATCACGTCGACCCCCTCACGGCGAAGCCCCGAGGAGATCGTGCCGGCGGCGTCGCCGTCGACCGCGACGATGACCTTCACGAGCCGGCGCCCGCCGTCGGCACGACCGACAGAGCCGACTCGTCTGCCATCGCGGCGAGGGTGCTCGCGACTTCGGCCCGCGGGATCACCAGCTCGAGCGCCGCCGATCCGCCGCCGATCATCGACTCGTCGCGCGTGACCGAGACCACCGTCGCGTCGGCGACCAGGATGCGCGGGGCGTCGTACCTGCCCTGCTCGAGGAGTGGCGCCGACCACACCTCCACGACGGTTCCGGCGGCGACCGACGCCGGCACATCGACGGCGCTGCGCACGACCACGCTGGTGGTGCGCGCGGAATCGGCGGCGCCGACGGATGCCGTCGGCACGAGTTCGCCTTCGTCGATCGTGCGCGTCGCGACCGCGGCCTCGCCGATGTCGTCGGGCGTGAGGTAGTTGTCGGCGAGCGGTCCCAGCGCGACATCGACGACCCGGACGTCGTCAGCCGAGATGGGCTCGCCCGGCACGATCGTGTGCGTCGCCGCGTACACCGGAACCGTGTTGCGCGCCGCCGCGACCACCAGCCAGACACCGGCCACGGAGGCGACGATGAGCAGGATGCCGAGGAAGAAGCGCGCGTCTCCCCAGAAGGCGCGGCGCGGAGTGCGGACGGGGTCGCTCACGGTCATGCCTCCCATCGTCGCCCAACGGCCCGAACAGCGTCGGGCGTTATCCACAGCACCTCGCGCACCCGGCCCCGCCCACGGGCACCGCGCCATAATGGGGGCATGCCCGAAGACCCGACGTCCGACGTGCGTCTGCTCGCGCCCGCACAGGTGGGCGAGGTGCTCGGCGTGTCGGTCGACGAGGTGATGACGCTGGTCCACGATGGGCGTCTGCGCGGCATGCGCGTCGGGGCACCGGCCCGCTGGCGGATCGACCGGGCGAGCGTGTCAGAGTACCTCGACGAGCAGGCCGAGGAGGCACGCCGCATGGCGCTGTGGCGGCAGTCGCAGAACGCCAGCTTCCCCGAGCTGTGGGGCACCGGCCGGGTCCGCAATCCGGACTGAGCGCGCCCGGCCAGACGAACGGAGCGGCGCGCCACGACGCGCGACAGAGCTCCCCGACGTGATCGTCAGGGCAGAGCAGGCGCCTCATCGGCCCGGATCCACGCGACCGCAGCGAACGGCACGATCCGGTAGCCCGACACCGCCTCGGCACGACGCGCGGCGCCGGGGTCGTGCAGCGCGAGGTCGAAGTGGTCCACGCCGGCACGATCGATCGTCCCGGTGAAGGACCTGCCCGAGGAGAGGTGCACAGCGACGCCCGCGCGTCGTCGCACGAGGTCACGCAGCACGAATCCGAACGTGAGGCGCTCGGCGAGCGCCGGCCGGGCAGGTGCCGGCCTGGCCGTCCGCAGCAGGTCGGCATGGGGCATCCCGATCGCAACGATCGCCTCGAGCGGCACGAGGACGGCGCCGGCACGCCCCTCGGCGGGCGCGAGCGCGGCCCAGTCCGCGCCCACCCCTGTCACCCCGGCGCGCAGCGTCGTGCCGTCCGCGAACTCGAACACGGTGCCCGGCGCGGCTGCGTCGTCGCCGCCGCCGGCGAGCAGGGCCAGCCGCTCCGTGAGCGCCACCCGGGAGAGGCGCAGTCGCTCTGCCTCGGTGTCGAGCGCAGCCCGCTCGGCCTCCCATTCGGAGGCGAGCTGATCCTCGAGGTCGTCGAAGAACCGGTCCCAGCGCACTCAGCGAGGCTAGGGCAATCCCGCCGATCGGCCGCCGAGTTATCCACAGGAACGGGGATGCGGGTTTTCCTGGGAGTTCGCCGTATGTTCTACTGTCTCCAAGACATCCCCCACTGTCGAGATAGGCACCCATGGCAACGACGCCCGCGGGCTCGGTCCGCGTCTCCCCTGCGCCGCGCGGCGCGGAACTCTCCGAGTTCTTCGCTCCGCAGCGCACACCGTCCACAGCGCTCCCCGATGCGGAGCCCTTCCTGCGCAACCTCACCAGGGGCGTCCTCGAAGTCCTGGCAGGCGTGCGTGAGGTCGATCAGCTCGCGCGGTGGCTCACCGAGGATCCGTACCGCAAGCTCGTGACGCGTTCCAACCTCGCCACCCGGGCGCGCAGTGCGCGTGGCATGCCGGCGAAGCGGCCCGCCCACGCGATCCTCTCGGTGCACGAATCCTCGCCCGCCGACGGCGTGGTCGAGGCCGTCGTCATCGTGCAGGGGCCCGCGCGCACCCGCGCGGTGGCGCTGCGACTGGAGGGCATGGACGGGCGCTGGCGCGCGACATCCCTCGCCCTGCTCTAGAGCGGGACGTGAGCGCAGGCAGGCGAACGGGCCGACCCCAGCGTCGTGGCCGGCCCGATCGTCACTTCTGGTCGTCTTCGTCGATCAGGCGCAGGAGCGCCTTCAGCGCGTCGCGGATCTCGTAGTGGTCGTATTGACCCGCGCGGCTCTCGGCCGAGATGACCCCCGCGCGATGCACGCGCCGGAAATCCCCGATCGGAAACGAGTACGCCTGCTTGGTCTCGGGGTTCTCGCGGCGATCGATGCCGAGATGCCAATGCGAGAACTCCGTCCAGCCCTCGCGGTCGATGAAGGCGTTCTCGTCATCGGCCGTCGGCGCGGCCTCCGACCAGTCGTCACGCTCGTCGCGGACGACCTTGCCTTGGCGGATGAGTGCCCGCGCGTGGCGCAGCGCAGGCTGATTCAGTTGAATGGCCATGCCGCGAGGCTATGAACGAGCCCCGCTGTCACGGAAGGGGTTGACGAACGCCCCTGGACCGCACTCGCGCCGTCACTGCCTGTACGACGACAGGAAGTTCCCGAGCCGTTCGACGGCCTCCGAGAGCACGCGCGCCTCGGGCAGGGTGACGATCCGGAGGTGGTCGGGCGTCGGCCAGTTGAAGCCGGTCCCCTGCACCAGCAGCACGTGCTCGGCCACGAGGAAGTCGTAGACGAGCTTGGCGTCATCGCGGATCTCGTAGACCTCGGGATCCAGGCGCGGGAACGCGTAGAGCGCACCCTGCGGCTTGACGCACGTGACGCCGGGGATCCGCTCGAGACCCTCCCACGCGGCATCCCGCTGTTCGTGAAGTCGCCCGGTCGGAGCCACCAGCGCCTCGATCGACTGCACACCCGAGAGCGCCGCCTGCACAGCGTGCTGCGCGGGGACGTTGGGGCACAGCCGCGTGGACGCGAGGAGCTGGATGCCCTCGAGGAACCCCGCGGCGTGCTTCTTCGGTCCGGTGATCACGAGCCAGCCCGAGCGGAACCCGGCCACCCGGTACGTCTTCGACAGGCCGTTGAACGTCAGGCACAGCAGATCCGGCGCGAGCGTCGCCAGGGGAATGTGCTGCGCGTCGTCGTACAGGATCCGGTCGTAGATCTCATCCGAGAGCAGCAGCAGCGAGTGCTCACGAGCGATCTCGACGATGCCCTGCAGCACCTCGCG
Source organism: Microbacterium sp. I2 (assembly GCF_051364985.1). Lineage (NCBI taxonomy): Bacteria > Bacillati > Actinomycetota > Actinomycetes > Micrococcales > Microbacteriaceae > Microbacterium > Microbacterium sp. I2. Next base: position 136,744 of record NZ_JBLWIH010000019.1, on the reverse strand, counting down.
CGTGTACACCGCGCCGGTGGGGTTGTTGGGGTTGATGACGACGATCGCCTTGGTGCGCGGCGTGATCTTGGCGCGGATGTCTTCGAGGTCGGGCTGCCAGCCGTTCTCGCTGTCGCACCGATAGTGCACCGGCGTGCCGTCGGCGAGGCTCGTCATCGCCGTCCACAGCGGGTAGTCCGGTGCCGGGATCAGCACCTCGTCGCCCTCGTCGAGGAGAGCCTGCATCGTCATGGTGATGAGCTCCGACACGCCGTTGCCGAGATAGACGTCGTCCGGATCGAACTGCGGGAACCCGGGCTCCTGCTCGTAGCGGGAGACGACCGCGCGACGCGCAGACATGATTCCCTTGCTGTCGCTGTAGCCGTGCGCGTGCGGCACCGCCTCGATCATGTCACGCACGATCTGGAACGGCGCCTCGAACCCGAACACCGCTGGGTTGCCGGTGTTCAGCTTGAGGATCGAGTGCCCCTCGTTCTCCAGCCTGTCGGCCTCGGCCAGTGCCTGCCCACGGATCTCGTAGAGAACGTTCTTGAGCTTGCTGGACTGGTCGAGAGAGCGGAGTGGACTCATCGCCTCAGGATATCCGCGCCGCAGCGGGTCCAATCGACCGCCCGTGGCCCGGGCGGTCTATCGCGAGATCAGGTGATCTCGCCAGCGCAGGACGTTCCGCGCGAGATCGTCCTACCTCGGCGAAATCACCTGATCTCGGTGTGGCCGGACGCGGCGCTACTTCTTGCGCTGCTCGGCGGCGCGACGCTGTGCCCGGTTCTGCGGAGCCTGCTGCGGCGGCTGAGCCGCGGCATCCGTCCGCTGTCCGAAGGCCCCCCGCTGCGCCTCGGCCGCCGGAGCAGCCTGGGCCGGCGCCTGAGCGGGCGTCGCCGCAGCGGCCGCAGCCGCCTGGCGCAGACGCGTGGTCGCCGCCTGCTGCACCTGGCCGCGGTCGTTGCGCACCTCGACCTCGCCGGCGTCGTTCGACGCCGAGTACTGCAGACGCTGACCCTCGACCTGCTCGACCCCGAGACCCTTCGCCTCGACATGGGCGGCCTCGCCTTCGCCGGCGCGACGCACCTCGACCTCGAGGTTGTAGAGGTAGCCGACCGACTCCTCCTTGATCTGGCCCATCATCGCCTGGAACATCTGGTAGCCCTCGCGCTGGTACTCGATCAGCGGGTCGCGCTGGGCCATGGCACGCAGGCCGATGCCGTCCTTGAGGTAGTCCATCTCGTAGAGGTGATCGCGCCAGCGACGGTCGAGCACCTGCAGCACGACGCGGCGCTCGAGCTCACGGGTGGCGGCGGTGCCGAGCGTCTCTTCGCGCTTGTCGTATGCGATGCGGGCGTCCGACAGGATCTCGCGCTTGAGGCCCTCCGACGTGATGCCCCCGCGACGGCCGGATGCCTCGGCCACGACCTCGTCGATGGTCACACCCACCGGATACAGGGTCTTCAGCTCGGTCCACAGAGCGTCGAAGTCCCAGTTCTCACTGTGACCCGAGCCGGTGTGATCGTCGATGACGGCGTTGATCGCGTCCTCGATGAAGTGCTGCACGCGGCCGGCGATGTCGTCGCCCTGCAGGATGTGCCGGCGATCCGAGTAGATCGCCTCGCGCTGACGGTTGAGGACGTCATCGTACTTGAGGACGTTCTTGCGGATCTCGGCGTTGCGCGCCTCGACCTGGCTCTGGGCCGACTTGATCGCACGAGAGACCATGCCGGACTCGATCGCGACGTCGTCGGGGAAGTTCGTCCGCGCCAGGATCGCCTCGGCGGCGCCCGACTGGAACAGCCTCATCAGGTCGTCGGTCAGCGACAGGTAGAAACGGCTCTCACCGGGGTCGCCCTGGCGGCCCGAGCGACCGCGCAGCTGGTTGTCGATTCGGCGGGACTCGTGGCGCTCGGTGCCGAGTACGTAGAGACCGCCGGCTTCGACCACCTTCGTCGCCTCCTCGGCGACCTTGTCGCGCGTGCCCTCGTAGACGGCGTCCCACGCGGCCTCGTACTCTTCGGGAGTCTCGACGGGGTCGAGGCCCTTCGCCTTCATCTCCTGCACCGCGAGGAACTCGGCGTTGCCGCCGAGCATGATGTCGGTGCCTCGTCCGGCCATGTTCGTCGCGACGGTCACCGCGCCCAGACGCCCGGCGCGGGCGACGATCTCGGCCTCACGCGCGTGGTTCTTCGCATTGAGGACCTCGTGCTTGATGCCCTTCTTGGCCAGCAGCCGCGAGAGGTATTCGCTCTTCTCGACGCTGACGGTACCCACCAGCACCGGCTGGCCCGACTCGTGCCGCCGGGCGATGTCTTCGACGACCTGTTCGAACTTGGCCTGCTCGTTCTTGTAGACGAGGTCGGGCATGTCCTTGCGGATCATCGGCTTGTTCGTCGGGATCGGCACGACACCGAGCTTGTACGTCGACATGAACTCTGCCGCCTCGGTCTCGGCGGTACCGGTCATACCGGCGAGCTTCTCGTAGAGGCGGAAGTAGTTCTGCAGCGTGACGGTGGCCAGAGTCTGGTTCTCGGCCTTGACCGGCACGGCCTCCTTGGCCTCGATGGCCTGGTGGATGCCCTCGTTGTAGCGGCGTCCGACCAGGATGCGGCCGGTGTGCTCGTCGACGATCATCACCTCGTCGTTCATGACGACGTAGTCGCTGTCGCGCTTGAACAGCGCCAGCGCCTTGATCGAGTTGTTGAGGAACGAGATGAGGGGGGTGTTCGCCGACTCGTACAGGTTGTCGATGCCGAGGTAGTCCTCGACCTTCTCGATGCCGGGCTCGAGCACGCCGATGGTGCGCTTCTTCTCGTCGACCTCGTAGTCGACGCCCACCTCGAGGGTCTTGGCGATCTTGGCGAACTCGACGAACCAGCGATTCGCCTCGCCGGAGGACGGACCCGAGATGATGAGCGGTGTGCGGGCCTCGTCGATGAGGATCGAGTCGACCTCGTCGACGATGGCGAAGTAGTGCCCGCGCTGCACGAGGTCTTCCTTGCGCCAGGCCATGTTGTCGCGCAGGTAGTCGAAGCCGAACTCGTTGTTCGTGCCGTACGTGATGTCGGCGTTGTACTGCTCGCGGCGCACCTCGGGCGTCTGGCCCGCGACGATGGTGCCGGTCGTCATGCCGACCGCGCGGTAGATGCGCCCCATGAGCTCGGACTGATACGACGCCAGGTAGTCGTTGACCGTGATGACGTGCACACCCTGGCCGGCGATGGCGTTGAGGTAGACCGGGAACGCGGCGGTGAGCGTCTTTCCTTCACCGGTCTTCATCTCGGCGATGTTGCCGAGGTGGAGGGCGGCGCCACCCATGAGCTGCACGTCGTAGGCGCGCTGGCCCAGCGTCCGCTTGGCGGCCTCGCGCACGGCGGCGAACGCCTCCGGCATGAGCTGGTCGAGCGTCTCTCCCGCTTCGAAGCGGGCACGCAGCTCGGCGGTCTCGCCCCGGAGCTCTTCGTCGCTCAGGTGCTCGTAGTCCTCTTCGAGGGCGTTCACGGCCTTCACGACCTGCTGGAGCCGCCGGAGGATGCGACCCTCACCGGCGCGAAGCAGTTTCTCGAGGGGGTTGGCCACGGAGTGTCTCCATCTGTCGGGTGGCGCGATCGGCGCCGGTGCCGCCGGGACGCATGGCCCCAGGCATACGTGCCTATGTTATCCACCCGTGACCTTGGCGTGCGCTGGATGGGGACAGCATGGAGTGGTGACAGGACGGCGGCAGCTCCGGATGCCGGTGCCCTGGCGCGTCGCGTCGGTCGCAGCGTTCGCGCTCAGCGTGACGGCCTGCGCCTCGCACCCGGAGGCCGTGCCGGTGACGCCGCCGTCGCAGGCGGTTGCGGCGGTGGATTGCTCCGCCGAGTGGGATGTCGGCTGGGGTGCTGTGCCGGCCGACTTCGAGCCGGCCGCGGTCTATGTATGCGACCCCGTGCTCGAACTCGCGCCCACGCCCGACCCGCCGCTGGAGTTGATCACCCCGGAGCAGTTCGCGGAGGCTCCCCCGCCCGCGCCGGATCCGGCTCCGTCGCCCGAGCCGGTCGAGCCGCGTCGACTCGAAGGCGATCTCGCGCCGCTCCTGGCGGCGCTCGCGGTGCCGAGCGACCCGAAGTGGCCAGGACCGTGCTCGGCGATCGGCGTGATCGTGCCCGACGTCTGGCTCGTCGACGCCGATGGCCGGGCGATCCGGCCCGCGTACCCGGTCGATGGATGCAACATCCCGAAGCCCGGCGTGACCGACGCGCTCGACGAATTGACCCCGGTCGACTGAACCGGCCCGCCGCGGCGCGGCGCGGCATCCGGTGATTTCCCGGTATGTATATACTCGGCAATTACATACTCGGTATGCACCGAAGGAGTTCCGGATGTCGGTACGTCAGAGCCTGCTCGCGATCCTCGATCAGGGGCCGTGCTACGGCTACCAGCTGCGCGCGGAGTTCGATCGCCGCACCGGGTCGACCTGGCCGCTGAACGTGGGCCAGATCTACAACACCCTGGATCGCCTGGAGCGCGACGGTCTCGTCGAGAAGCGCGACGTCGACGAGCACGGGCACGTCTACTGGCAGATCACGGATGCCGGCACCGCCGAGATGCGCTCGTGGCTGGACTCCCCCGTGCGGCGCGGGCAGGGCACGCGAGACGAACTCGCGATCAAGCTCGCGATCGCGATGACCCTGCCGGGCGTGGATGTCGCGGCGATCATCCAGACCCAGCGCCGATCGTCGCTCGCGCAACTGCAGGAACTCAACCGCGCGAAGTACGCCGGCTCGAACCCCGACGGTCCTGAGGAGCTCGCGTGGTCGCTGGTCGTCGATTCGATGATCTTCGCGGCCGAGGCCGAGGTGCGCTGGCTCGACCACACCGAGCAGCGGCTGGCGCTGCATCCCGACCACGCGATGGCCCTCGAGCTCTCGACTGACAAGCCCAAGCGCGGCCGCCCGGCGAAGGCCGAGGCATCCGCATGACCGACACGGTGCTGCGGCTCATCGGCGTGACGCAGCAGTACGGTCACGGCGAGACCGCCGTCTCGGCGCTCTCGGGTGTCGACTTCGACGTGCGGCAGGGCGAGCTGGTCGCCGTCATGGGGCCGTCCGGGTCGGGCAAGTCGACTCTGCTCACGATCGCGGGCGGCCTGGCGACGCCGACCACGGGCGAGGTCGTGATCGAGGGTTCCTTTCTCAGTGAGCAGAACGCCAAGCAGCTCGCCCGGTTGCGGCGACGTTCGCTCGGCTTCGTGTTCCAGGACTTCAACCTGATCCCGACGCTCACCGCGCTCGAGAACGTCACTCTCCCGCTCGAGCTCGACGGGTTCCGCGCCCGCGTCGCCCGCCGGGCCGGCCGGGATGCTCTGGCCTCCGTGGGGCTGGCCGACAAGGCCGCGGCGTACCCCGACGATCTCTCCGGCGGACAGCAGCAGCGCGTCGCGATTGCGCGCGCCGTTGTCGGTGGCAGGAGGCTGATCCTCGCCGACGAGCCGACCGGCGCGCTTGACTCGGTGACCGGCGAGATGGTGCTGAAGATGCTGCGGGCGAGAGTGGATGCCGGAGCCGCCGGCATCCTCGTCACGCACGAGGCTCGCCACGCGGCTTTCGCCGACCGCATCGTGTTCCTGCGCGACGGCCGGATCGTCGACGAATCGCGACGCGACGGCGCCGACACGCTGCTGGCCGCGCGATGACCGCGCGTTCGGCACGGCTGCACGTACCGTTCTCCGGAACGTCTTGTTTCGTCGGCAAGAAGACCCGCGAGATTCCGCGGACGCGTGGCGGCGCGCGCACCGGCGGTCAGGAGAACGGTACGGCAGGGCGCGAGCACATCCCCGGGGCTGCGCGGTGACCGAGGTCTTGGAGGCGCCGGTCGAGGCATCCGGAACCGACGACAGGGCGACGGATGCCGCACGCCGGCGCGGCGGCGGATGGTCCCGGTGGCGCGTCGCAGCGCGGCTGGCGCGCCGGCAGGTGTGGCGGGCGAAGTGGTCGAGCGTCCTGGTCGTGGCGCTGATCGCCCTGCCGATCGCGGCGATGAGCGCGTACTCGGTGTACGCGATGAGCTCCGTCGGCACACCGGACGAGCAGATCGCCGTCGAGCTCGGCGCGATGCAGGCCTGGGTCGCTCCCGTGGGCGTGCCCGATGCCGGATTCTGGCAAGCACCCACGCAGCCCGACTGGAACGGCTACCCGGCCAGCGAGGACGGCGCCTGGGAGATGCCGGAAGGCGCGCCGCTCGAAGATCCGCTGGGGTCGCTCCCGCGCGGGACGGAAGCGATCGAGCTGACTCACGGCGAAGCGACCGTCGAGACGGTCGGCGGCACCGCCCGGCTCGAGGCGTGGGGTGGCCCTGCCTGGGATCCCCGATTCGAGGGCCGATTCGACCTGGCGGAGGGCGTCCGGGCTACAGCACCTGGCGAGGCGATGGTGACCGAGGCCGCCCTCGAGCGCCTCGGCATCGCGATCGGCGGCGAGTTGTCGCTCGCCGACGCGGAACGGCCGGAGACGTTCACCGTCGTCGGCACGCTGGATGCTGCGACCCTCCCCGACTCCGCTGCCGCGGTGTTCCTCGCCGACGCGGCCCTCGTCGCCGGCGAGCAGCGGTGGTACCTGCCCACGCTCTCCCTGGCCTGGAGCGACGTTGCAGAACTCAATGAGGAGGGCATCGTCGCCTATTCGCGCGAGGTCGTGCTCGACCCGCCGACCGTGACGACCGTTGAGGCCGCGAACGCTCACCAGGTGTGGCTGAGCTCGATCTGGATGACGCTCACGGTGCTCGCCGTCGCCGGCGTCTTCGCCGCCTACGTGGCCGTGATGCTCGCGGGAGCCGCCTTCGCGGTCTCGGCCCGGCGACAGCAGCGCTCGCTCGCGGTCGCCGCGAGCGTCGGGGCGAGACCCCGCGACCTGGCGCGCACCATCGCGCTGCAGGGCACGACCCTCGGTGTGATCGGCGGCGTGCTCGGCGTCGCCGCCGGCATCGGCGTCGGGGCCGTCGTCATGGGGCTCACGACCACGGGCAGTGCGACACAGTACTGGGGTTTCCATGTGCCGTGGCCGGTGCTGGCTGGAGTCTTCGTCTTCGCCGTACTGGTGGGGACGGCATCCGCTCTCCTGCCGGCCAGGACGGTGACTCGCACCGACACGATCAGCGCACTGCGCGGCGCCCGGCGGCCGCAGGCCCCGCGCGCCAGCCGCCCCGTCTGGGGTTCGGTGCTCCTCGTGGCCGGCACCGCGATCGCGCTGGGCTCGGGGCTGGCCGCTGCGGCGCTGCACACCATGCCGGATGTCCCGCTTGACTCCCCGCTGCGCGCGATCCCGCCGTTCGGGATCGTGATCGGGCCGATCCTGGTGCAGATCGGCGTGCTGGTTTCGGGCGGCTGGCTGCTGTGGTGGACATCACGCGGGCTGTCGAAGATCGGCCTCGCCGCGCGGATCGCCTCGCGGGATGCCGCGGCCAACGCCTCGCGGCCCGTTCCCGCCTTCGCGGCGATCGCGGCGACGGTGTTCATCGGGGTTTTCGCCCTCGGTCAATCCTCGATGCAGACGGCCGACACAGCGCGGACGTGGTTCTACCAGGCACCGCTCGGAAGCCTCGCCATCGACGTGATGCCGCCCGGAATGGACGCGGTGCCGCCCGCCGATGCCGAGCTCGCCACTCGTGCCGCCGTGGAGCTCGCAGAGGGCATCGGGGCACGCGACGCGGCCGTGATCAGCCGGCAATCGAATGCGTGGTTCACCGCCAACTCGCAGAACGGCGCCGACGCGGAGTTCGCGATGGCTCTGATGCCCGACCGGTACCTCCTGGATCCGTCGGTCGAGAACAGCTTCTCGACCATGGGGCAGAGTCCGCAGAATCCCCTTTCGGTGGTGGATCCTCGGGACCTCGAGACCGCCCTGGGTATATCGCTGTCGCCGTCGGATCTCGCGGCCTACCGCGACGGCGCCGCTCTCGCCGCCGATCCCCGCTACGTCACCGACGGCGCCGTCCAGGTCGCCGCGTGGCCGGTCAGCGACGCGAGCGAGGGCCGCGCCCCCGACAACATCTGGGACCCTGCGAAACGTCCGGCCGACTGGGGAATGCCTGAGGTCAGCGAGCCGCTGTGGACGACGGATATCGAAGCGGTCGTCGTCGACCTGCCCCGCCAGCCCATCTCGATCGCGATCTCGCCTGCGACCGCGGCCGGCTTGGGAATCGTGGCGCAGCCCGAGTCCGTCATCGCGTCATTCGCGGTGCCGCCGCAGACCGTTGAACTCGACAGGCTCATGGAGCAGGCCTCTATGGCGGGCACCGCCGACTGGGCGCTCGCGCCGCGGTACGAGTCCGGTCCGCCGAGCGATGCGGCGTGGGTGATTCCGGTGCTCGTCACAGTCGCCGTGCTGGTGCTCGGCGCGAGCGCCGTCGCCCTCGGCCTGGCACGGTTCGAGCGACGACCGGACGATGCCACCCTGACGGCAGTCGGCGGCACGCGGGGGCTGCGGCGCCGCATCGGATTCTGGCAGGGCCTCGTCATCGCCGGGTTCGGCACGATCGCGGGGACGGCGGCCGGCATCCTGCCGCCGATCGGATTCGCGATCCAGTCCCAGACCGACCTGCGAGTCGAGGACATCCCGTGGTGGCTCATCGCGAGCCTCGCCGTCGGCCTTCCCCTCGCGATCGCCGCGGTGTCGTGGCTCGTCCCGCCGCGGCATCCGGATCTCACCCGCCGCACCGCGATCACGTGAGACGACCCACCCGCCGCCGGACACTACATAGTGAATGCCCTTCACTATGCACCCCTCGAGAGGACGAGCCATGAGCCCCAGCATCCGCGCCGTAGATCCGGTCGTTGTCGATCCCGCCGCGATCCACCTGCCGCCGACGCAGCCGGTCGACATCACCGAGCTCGCCGCGCAGAGCGTCATCCCCCGCTGACCACGGCGCTCTCGGCCGCGCTGCCCGAACCGGCATGCGCGATCGAAGTGTTCGGCAGCGGATGCCGGTTCAGGCAGCGCGAACGAGGGCGTGCGCCAGATCGGGCGCGACCGCCGGTTCCAGCAGCGTGAACGAGGAGCGGCCGCGCCACGGGAACGATGGGATGGCGCGACCCGAGGCATCCTGTCGCCTCACAGGCGGTACGCACTACCCTTAAGCGTGACTTCCACGGATACTTCCGTCGACGCAGAGGCTCCTGTCGAGCCCGCGGCGATGACATTCTCAGACCTGGCCCTCGGCGAACCGGTCCTCAAGGCGCTGCGTGAGATCGGGTACGAAACCCCCTCCGCGATTCAGGCGGCGACAATTCCGCCGCTGCTGGCCGGCCGCGATGTCGTCGGCCTCGCGCAGACCGGCACCGGCAAGACCGCGGCGTTCGCGCTGCCGATCATCGACCGCCTCGACCTGTCGCAGAAGACCCCGCAGGCGCTCATCCTCGCGCCCACGCGCGAGCTCGCATTGCAGGTGTGCGAGGCGTTCGAGAAGTACGCCGGGCATCTGAATGGCGTCCACGTCCTCCCCGTCTATGGCGGGCAGGGCTACGGCGTGCAGCTTTCGGCCCTCCGCCGCGGCGTGCACATCGTCGTGGGAACGCCGGGCCGCATCATCGACCACCTCGAGAAGCGCACGCTCGACCTGTCGGAGCTGAAGTACCTCGTCCTCGACGAGGCGGACGAGATGCTCAAGATGGGCTTCGCCGAGGACGTCGAGACGATCCTCGCCGACACGCCCAGCACCAAGCAGGTGGCCCTGTTCTCGGCGACGATGCCCGCGACGATCCGCCGGATGTCGCAGCAGTACCTCAACGACCCCGCAGAGATCACTGTCAAGACCAAGACGACGACGTCGGCGACGATCACGCAGCGCTACCTCATCGTGCAGTGGCAGCAGAAGATGGACGCCCTCACGCGCATCCTCGAGGTCGAGAACTTCGACGGCATGATCGTGTTCGGCCGCACCAAGATCGTCACCGAGGAGATCGCCGAGAAGCTGCGCGCCCGCGGGTACTCGGCCGCCGCGATCAACGGCGACATCGCGCAGCCGCAGCGCGAGAAGACCGTCAACCAGCTGAAGTCCGGCAAGCTCGACATCCTCGTGGCGACGGATGTCGCCGCTCGAGGCCTCGACGTCGAGCGCATCTCGCACGTGGTGAACTTCGACATCCCGACCGACACCGAGTCGTACGTGCACCGCATCGGACGCACCGGCCGCGCCGGGCGCTCGGGCGACGCGATCAGCTTCGTGACTCCCCGCGAGCGCGGCCTCGTCAACGCCATCGAGCGCGCCACTCGTCAGGAGCTGACGCAGATGCAGCTGCCGAGCGTCGACGAGGTCAACGAGACCCGCCTCGCACGGTTCGACGATCGGATCTCGGCGGCCCTGGGCGAATCCGGGCAGATCGAGGTGTTCCGCGACATCGTCGCCCACTATGTCCGCAATCACGACGTGCCCGAGGTCGACGTCGCCGCCGCCCTCGCGATCGTCGCGCAGGGCGAGACGCCCCTCCTCCTCGAGCCCGACCCCGAGCCGCAGCGCCGCGAGCGCCCGGTTCGCGAGCGCGACGATCGCGCCGGCCGCGACGACCGCGGACCCGGCGCACCGCGAGGCGAGCGACGCGACCGCCAGGCGCGCGAAGGCTTCGCGATGTACCGCATCGCGGTGGGCCGCCGCCACCGCGTCGAGCCGCGCCAGATCGTCGGAGCTCTCGCCAACGAGGGCGGCCTGCGCCGCGACGACTTCGGCGCGATCGACATCAAGCCCGAGTTCTCGCTGGTCGAACTGCCCGCGAACCTCTCGAGCGACACCATCGCGCGCCTGTCCGACACGCGCATCTCGGGTCGCCTGATCGACATCCGTCCCGACACCGGACGCCCGCAGCGGCGAACGGATGCCGGTGGCCGGCCGCCGCACGAAGACCGCAGCTTCGGCGACCGCGACACCCGCAAGCCCCGGCACAAGCGCAACGACGGCTGAGGCATCCGTCGCCGGCGCCGGCGTCGAGACGAGCCAATCCGCACCAACGCGCAGGGAGCGGTGCGCCGCCCGCACGCGCACAGAATCGGATCCGCACCTGCGGATCGCCAGGCCGACACGCCGGCAACGACTGAAGGATTGCGGCGTGTCATCCACGCCATCCGCTCCTGCGGATCCGATTCTGCGCCCGGACGGGGCCGGGAATCGGCTGCGCCCAGACGGGGCCGGGAACTGGCTGCGCCTGCACGAGGCCAGGAACCGGCAGCAACTGACCCCCGGACCGTGCCGCGACCACCACGGCAGGACGCTGTGCGCGAACGTCGGGCACCGGAACCCACAGCCGACAGCTCGCTCCCAGCGACGCCCGTAGGATCGATCCATGGCCGGATTCTGGGGCAAGCGCAAACGTGAGCAGGAAGAGCTGACCGCACAGGACGCGGACCTCGCGCGTCAGGCGCAGAAGTCGCTCGTCGCGGCCGACGAGCGCATCCGGCTCACCACCGACGAGCTCGCGTTCGCCGAGGCCGAGCTCGGCCCGAACGCGACGAGGGACCTGCGCGAGGCGCTCGAGGCAGTGCGCACGCATTTGCAGGAGGCCTTCCACCTTCACCAACTGAATCACGACGAGATCCCCGACACCCCCGAAGAGCTGCGCACGCGCAACGCGCGCATCGCCCAGCTGTGCGAATGGGCCGAGCAACTGCTCGATGACCGCACGACGGCCCTGGCGGAGCCGATCGAGCGCGCACGCAGGGCTCCCGAGATCATCGCGAGAGTGCGGGCGGATGCCGGGCGTCTGCGTCTGCGCGTGCCCGATGCCCGCTCCACCGTCGAGCGCCTGAGCGCGCGCTATTCGTCGCACGCGCTGTCGCAGGTCGTGCAGAACCCGTCCGAGGCCGAGCAGCTGCTGGGTTTCGCCGAGCACAGCGCCGGCGTCGCCGAGCGCCGGCGCGAGGCCGGGCAGCGCGAGCAGGCGAACATGGCGCTCGAGGCGGCGACCGAGTCGGTGCGCCGGGCCGAGACGCTGCTGGATGCCGTCGAGACGTTCGAGGTCGAGGCGCTGCGCGCCGAATCCACGCTGGCCGCCATCGTCGAGGACTCGCGCGACGATCTCGTGGTCGCCCTGCGCGAGCCGCAGACCCCGGCCGTGAGCACGGCGATCGGCGAGCTGCAGGCCGCGCTCGCGGCGCTGCCCGCCGCGGGCGTGAACACCGACCCGTTCGAGCAGCTCACCCGCCTGCGCGAGGCGAATGCCGGGCTGGATGCCGCGATCGCCGCCGCGCGTGAGCGCGCCGCGCGACCCATCCCGCCGTTGGAGCACGTGCGTCACGCGATCGACGACGCCGACCGGCAGCTGGCCGTGGCCCGCGATGTGATCGCCGGCCACCGTGGCTGGATCGGCGCCGACGCGCGCACGCGCCTGGCCGAGTCGGAGCGGGTCCGCGCCGACCTCGACCGCTACCTCGGCACCTCGGCCGCTGCAGCGACGATCATCGACGAGGATCACCGTGAGCAGGCGTTCGCGATGGCGCGCCGGTCGGCGTTCCTGGCGAGCGAAGGCCTGCAGCTGGCACAGCGCGACATCGATGCCGCCCGTCCGCAGCCCGACCAGTGGGGCGGGCCCGGGTACGGGCAGCAGGCCGGCTGGGGCGGAGGCCGCCGCGGCGGCGGGGGCGATCTCATGGGCGGCATCCTGGGCGGCCTCGTGATCGGCAGCCTGCTCGACGGCTTCATGGACTGACCCGCAGAACGACGGATGCCGCGGACCTGCAGGTCCGCGGCATCCGTCGTCTTCGCTCGCCTCTGTCAGCGGCCCCCGGTCAGCGGCCCACGAGGCGCAGCCTGTCCGCGACGACGCGGCCGTCGTGGAGCACCGTGCGGTCGCTGCCCCGGTCCATGACGGCGCTGGTCGGGGTCTCGCCGTCCACGAGGACGAGGTCGGCGCGGTCGCCGACCGCCACGCCGGGCCGGTCGCCGACGCCCGCAACCGGCGGTGACGAGTGGCTCATGATCGAGGCGCCGCCCATCGTGGCCACGGCGAGCGCGAGCTCGATGTGGTCGTCGCGGCGGAATCCGTTGACGAAGGCCAGCTGCCACGTGCGGTCGAGCATGTCGCAGTTGCCGTACGGGCTCCAGTAGTCGCGCTGACCGTCTTCGCCGAGGCCGACGCGCACGCCGGCCTCGGCGAGCGCGACGAGGGGCAGATGGCCGCTCGTGGAGGGAGCGATCGTCGCCATGGCGATGTCGAGCTCGGCGAACTCGTCGATGAGCCGGCGCGTCACTGCCTCCGACACCGAGCCCAGCCCGTATCCGTGCGAGATCGTGACCCTGCCCTGCATGCCGAGCGCGCGGGTGCGCTCGAGCACGAGGTCGGTGCTGAACACGCCGAGCTCGCCGGGCTCGTGCAGGTGGATGTCGACCTCGACCTGATACTTCTCGGCGAGGCCGAACACGATATCGAGGTGCTTCGCGGGATCGCGGTCGAGCTGGCAGGGGTCGATGCCCCCCATGACGTCGGCTCCCTCACGCAGCGCGGCCTCGAGCACGTCGACGGTGCCCGGCTCGCGCAGGATGCCGGCCTGCGGAAAGATCATGACCTGCACATCGGCCTGGTTCGCGAAGCGCTCCTTGGCCGCCACGACCGACTCGTACTTCTCGAGCCGGCAGTCCACGTCGACCTGCGCGTAGGTGCGCACCCGGGTCGTGCCGTTCGCGATCATCCGCTCGAGGGTGCCCGCCACGATCTCGGCATGCGGCACGTCGGTGTCCCGCCAGTTGTCGCGGTCGTTGAGCATCATGCCCCACACCCCCGGCGCACCACCGTCCTTGCCGATGGCACTGTGAGGGCGGAACGGCAGGCCGATGCGCGACGAGTCCAGGTGCACGTGCACATCGCTGAACGCGGGCAGCAGCAGTCGCCCGCGCCCCTCGACGTCGCCCGGCCACGGCGGGGCGGACTCGTCGTGCGGCTGCAGACCCGCGATGCGGTCGCCTTCCACGACGATGTCGACGGCGTCGGCGCCCCAGGGGCGGGCATTGCGGATGATCACGTGCGGTCCTTCCGAGAGCGCAGAGGGGCGGATGCCGCGACCCGGCGCGGCGGCCTCCCCGATGCTACGCGTCGGGCGTGAGACCTCACGCCGGCCGCACACACGTCGGGCGCGGCCGGAACCGGCCGCGCCCGAGGTGTGTCAGTGCCTGCTCAGGAGGCGAGCTCCTGGGGCTGAGCCTGCGTCGCCAGCGAGATCACGCCGTAGTCCCATCCCTTGCGCCGGTACACGACGCTCGGGTGATCGGTGGCCGCGTCGATGAACAGGAAGAAGTCGTGCCCGACCAGCTCCATGCGGTCGACGGCCTCCTCGACCGACATCCATTCCGGCTCGAACTCCTTGGTCCGGATGACGACGGGCGTGTAGCCCTCTTCTGCTTCGTTGCCGCTCACGATCGGGATCTCGCCCGTCGCGACGGCGTGGAGCATCTCGACCGAAGCCGGCTGCAGTTCGATGCCCTGGATCGTGCCGCGCTCCTTCTCGTACTTCGCTCCTCGGGGGTGGTTGCGCGCGTCGACGCGCTTGTCCTTCGCACGACGCAGCTGTTCGCACAGCTTGTCGACGGCGAGATCGAGAGCCGTGAACTTGTCGCCGTCCGTCGCCTCCGCGCGGACGACCGGCCCTCGGCCGTTGACGGTCAGCTCGACCGTCTCATCCTCCATGCGCCCGTTGTGATACGCGCGATGCGTGACTTTCACGTCCACGCGTTGCGCTCGAGGCGCGAGGTGCTCGATGCGGGTGGCCTTCTCTTCGACGACAGTGCGGAAGCGATCCGTGATCCCTACTCCCACGCCGACGATGCTGGTTTCCATCCCTGACCTCCTAGTTCCGGTCCACCGGGCCCAATCGGGAGAAAGCGGACGGCGGACCATCAGTCGCCTTGTGTGCCCCACCGTAGCCTCGCGTTCGGACTCTGTCACCTGTGAGTTTGGAATGCGGCAGATCGCGGTTCACCGGTCTATGCTGCGCGGCGCGGGGTCGCCGCGACGGTCACCGCGGCGACGACCTCGGCACCGCCGTTGCGCAGTGCGCGGACGGCTTCGGCCAGGCTCGCGCCCGTCGTCACGACGTCGTCGACGACGATGACACGCCGGCCCGCGGCATCTATCGCCCGCATGCTTCCCTCGACGTTGCGTCGCCGTCCGTCGCGGCCGAGTAGCCGCTGATCGTGCACCCGGCGGGTCTGTCGGAGCAGCGGATGAACCCGCAAGCCCGCCCGCCGCGCGATCAGATCGGGCACGCGGTAGCCGCGTCGACGGAACGATGCCCGCGACGTCGGCACGACGACCAGCGTCGCCCCGCCGGCGCCGCCGGCCGCGTCCAGCGCTGCGCGGAGAGCGGGAGCCAGCGCGCGTGCCAGTCCGGTGCGTCCGTCTTCTTTGAGCGCCCGGATGACGCGCGCCGGAACCGCCTCGAACCGCAGCCCGCTCCACGCAGGGAAGGCGGCCTCGCCCGCGCCGATCAGGCGGCGGTGCGGCTCGGGCGAGAGTGCGACGACACATCGCTCGCACAGGGCGACGTCGGGTTCGTCACAGCCCGCGCACGCGACGGGGAGAAGCAAGGCGAGCGCCTCGGCGCACGCCCGGCGGAACGTATCGGAGAGGTCGGCGATCATGACGCCACCCTGGCCCGGCCCCGCGTCGCGCAGGACCCGCGGCGCCGGTTCGGTGGACAGCCGCGACACCACCGCCACTGGGGAGGAAGCGGCCCGGGCCTACTGCGGAGCGCCCTGCTGCGTGGCGAGCACCACGACGCCGGTCGCGGTGGGCTGCCACGTGGTGCCTCGCCGCACGTACAGTGTGCCGTCGGCCGCACGCAGGCGCAGGCTCGAGACGCCGCTGCCGCCGGCGATCGACGTCATCCCGGCGGGCGCGTTCGTCGTGGTCGTCGGACCGCCGACCACCTGCTCAAGCACGATCGAGTCCTCTTCGCCCATGGCCAGTACCCCGATGGTCTGGTCGTCGAGCCATGTCACGCCGAGCGCGGGGCCGCCGACGATCGCGAGCGCGACCGGGGCACCGAGACGGACGGGGATGCCGTCGTCTCGGACGATGCCCGCGACCCACAGCGCGGTGCGTCCGCCGGCCGTCACCGTCGCCGCGATGCGCGTGCCGTCCCGTGAGAGCGACATCGCGCTGATGGCGGTGGCGTCGGGCCACGCATCGGCGACGTCGACGGCGTCGCCCGAAGGCAGGTAGGCGCGCAGCGCCGCCGGCTGCTCGCGCGGCACGCTCCACACGATGTCGAACGGGTCGATCGTGGGGTCGATGAGGCCCGCCCGTGGATCGACCTCCACGAAGTCCGCGCCCTCGGCGCTGAGGCGGGCGACCGTGCCGTTCTGCAGCCGTGCCGCCGCGAAGTCGCGGTTGGGGGCCACTTGCACCGACACCGGCGTCGCCGCCGCGACGGCCTCAGACAGCCCGGGGACCGGGTCGACCTCACCGCCGGTGAGAAAGCCGAAGCCGGCCTCGGTCAGCACGAGCGGCGCACCGGGCACGCGCGTCGAGTGCGTCACCACGGCCTCGGCCGGGATCGGGGTCGCCCCGACGCTCATCACGACGTCGAGCACGCCCGCGGGCGCGAGGCTCGCCTCGAGCTGGGTGAGCATCCGGTTGAGCTGCCGCTGGTCGGCGCCGAGCGCCTGCTCCGACAGCTCGACCTGCGCCACCCCCTCCTCGACGGGGACCGCCGGCACAGCCGTGACATCCTCGGGGAACGCGGAGGTGACGGAATCCACCAGCCACTCGCTCGGCGGCTGGTTGACCAGTGCGAGCGTGATTCTCGCGGGCGCATTGGTGGTGGGGAACCACCGCACGTCGGGCACGAGGTACTCCCCCGTCGGGTCGAAGTACATCACCGAGAAGCGCTGGAACACGCGCGGGAACCGCTCGCGGTCGAGAACGACGCCGTCGGGTGCGGCGGTGATGCGCCACTCGCCGTCCGGCTGCTTGGCGAGACTGAACTGCATTGTCCGCTCCGCGACCTCAGCCCGCTCGTACTCTCCGCGGTCATCGACCGATGCGACCGCGTCCAGGCTGAAGGTGACCCCGCCCTCCTCGTCCTCGGTGTAGGTGCGCTCGGCGAAGACGTCGACCGTCACACTCGCCTCGGGCTGCCACGTGTGCTGCAGTTCGGGGGCGAGGAACTCCCTCGCACGCGCCCAGTCTCCGCCGACGCCGGGACCCGTGCCGGCGTCGATGAACCCTTCCACGATCTGCGCGGGGGTTGCCCCCGGCTGCGGCCGGTTGGGAAGGAACGCCACGTTCCGCGATTCGTCCGCGAAGTCGTCGGGGTCCACTCCGGGCTGGATGGGGCCGCTCGTGGGAAAGCCGGCGCAGGCGGTCAGCGCCGCGGCGCACACCGCGAGAAGAAGCGCCAGGCCGCGGCGCCGTGCCGTCACGGCGCTCACGACGCACCTCCGTGCGGCAGCTCGATCGGCTGGGTCAGCCCCAGTTCCTCCACGGCCGCGATCGAGTCGTCACCGGGGTCCACCGGGATCGGCGATGCTCCGGCCACGGACTCCCCGCGCCGGGGCAGTGTGAGCACGAAGTGCGTGCCGCGCCCGGGCTCGGACCATACAGCCAGCTCGCCGCCGTGGAGCTTGGCGTCGCCGAGCGCGATCGACAGCCCGAGGCCGGTGCCGCCGATCGTGCGCGTGCGGGACGGGTCGGCACGCCAGAAGCGATCGAAGACGCGCTCCACGTCTTCGGGCTTCATGCCGAGACCGTAGTCGCGCACGCCGATCGCGACCGCCTGCTGATTGCTGTCGACGGTCACGACGATGGGGCGCCCCTCCCCGTGCTCGATCGCGTTTCCGAGCAGATTGCGAACGACCCGGCGGACGCGGCGGGGGTCCATGTCGACCGGCGAATAGCCCCCCGGCGCGACCAGGCGCACGTCGCTGCCGTGCTGGTCGGCGAGCTGCTGCATCGACCCGATGACGTCCTCCGCGAGGTGGGCGAGGCTCGTCGGCTCGCGGTCGAGCTGCACGGATCCCGCGTCGTACCGGCTGATCTCGAGCAGGTCGGTGAGCAGCAGCTCGAACCGCTGCACCTGGTTGTTCAGCAGTTCGGCCGCGCGCGCGGTGGCGGGGTCGAACTCGTCGCGCTGATCGTTGATCATGTCGGCCGCCAGCCGGATCGTGGTCAGGGGAGTGCGCAGCTCGTGGGAGACGTCCGAGACGAAGCGCTGCTGCACGAGCGACAGCTCGGCGAGTTCCTTGATCTGCGACTCGATGCTGTCGGCCATGGCGTTGAACGAGCGCCCGAGCGTCGCGAGCTCATCCTCGCCGCGCACGGGAAGACGCACGCCGAGCTCGCCGGCGGCGAGCTGGGCACTGGTGTCGGCGGCCTCGCTGATCGGCAGCGTCAGCGAGCGCAGCACGAACCAGGCGACGCCGCCGATCAGCAGCACCAGCCCGATTCCCACCACCCACAGCGTGCCCTGCACGAAGCCGAGCGTCTGCGGCGCG
Source organism: Microbacterium sp. I2 (assembly GCF_051364985.1). Lineage (NCBI taxonomy): Bacteria > Bacillati > Actinomycetota > Actinomycetes > Micrococcales > Microbacteriaceae > Microbacterium > Microbacterium sp. I2. Next base: position 118,309 of record NZ_JBLWIH010000019.1, on the reverse strand, counting down.
TTGGCGAGGTCGTAGCCGAGGTACAGCTCGTACGACGCGACCCCGGGCACCGACAGTTGCTGGCCGACCATGATCCCGGGAGTGGTCCCGCCTGCTGCCGTCGGCAGCGCCACCGACTGCCAGATCTGCCGGTCCGGGTTGTCTCGCACGGCCTCGCGCAAGGCATCGCTCACGACGTCGTCGATCGGCTCGTAGCTCGTGAAGTCCTGGGGCGCGTTGGGCACCGGCGGGCCGATGCGCAACGCCGCGAGGAGGCTGCTGGATGACTCGTTGTTGAGGGTGGAGTATGCCAGCGTCATGACGTTCTGCAGCTGCACGCCGTCGGTCTGAACTGCAGCGTTCAGCCTCTCCTGTGCCGATGACCGCGCCTGGGCCGCATCGACCAGCACTTGATCCCGCCGCGAGCCGAACAGGTCGTTCTGGATCGCCAGCGCCATCCACACGCACGCGACGGCGACGGCGAGCGCCGTCAATCCCAGGGTCACCAGCAGCGTGCGGAAGCGCAGCGATCGCCGCCACAGGGTGGCGATGTTGCCCGGCCATGCGCGCCACAGCCGCCAGCCCTTCAGCGGCGTCCGGGTCGCCGTGACCCCCGTGATCGGGGCTGTCACGGGATCCTCACACCACGGCGCCGGCGCGGTACCCGACGCCGCGCACCGTCGTCACGATCCGGGGATTGTCCGGATCCTGCTCGACCTTGGCCCGCAGCCGCTGCACGTGCACGTTCACCAGGCGGGTGTCGGCCTTGTAGTGGTAGCCCCACACCTGCTCGAGCAGCATCTCGCGCGAGAACACCTGCTGCGGCTTGGAGGCGAGGGCGACGAGCAGCTCGAACTCGAGCGGGGTCAGCGCGATCGGGGAATCGTCGCGACGCACCTCGTGCGCGGCGACGTCCACGGTGAGGTCGCCGATGCGCAGCGTGTCGTTGCCCTGCGGCGTCGACGGCCGCAGCCGCGTCCGGATGCGCGCCACCAGTTCCTTCGGGTTGAACGGCTTGACGATGTAGTCGTCGGCACCGGACTCCAGACCCTTCACCACGTCGGCGGTGTCGGTTCGGGCAGTGAGCATGATGATCGGGATGCCGGACTCGGCGCGGATGCGCGTGCAGATCTCGATGCCGTCCATGCCGGGCAGCATGAGGTCGAGCAGGATCAGATCGGGCTTCTCGTCGCGCCACGCGTCGACGGCCTGCATACCGTCCGAGCAGAACACGGGCTCGAATCCCTCGGTGCGCAGCACGATGCCGATCATCTCGGCGAGGGCGGTGTCGTCGTCGACCACCAGAATGCGTGATGTCATCGCGCGCGTTCGTTCCTTTACGTCCTGGCACGGGGCCACGGCACGCGCCGTCCCCATGCGCTCCCCACAGAGTAGTCGACGGCGCCTGAGCGCAGGCCGAGCACAGGCCGTGATCGGGCCGAACAGCCGGGGCGGGGCATCCATCCGATGTGAAACGATAGGGGTCCGGCCCGCCCTGGACTCCGCTTCGCGGACGTACGAGGGCCTGACGGAGAGGGGAAGACCGTGACCGCGTACCCGGCCTGGACGCCGGCATCCCGCCCCGGCATCATCCCGCTTCACCCGCTGACGTTCGGCACGATCCTCGGCCGCTCGTTCGCGGCGCTCCGCCAGAATCCGCGCGTGCTGCTCGGGTTCGCACTGATCGTGCAGACCCTCGCCTATCTCGTCGTCCTCGCGGCCGTCCTGGGCGTGTCGTTCGCGTCGTTCTCGCGGCTGGACACCCTGCAAGCCGGGACCGACGAGTACGAGACGGTGCTCGCCGGCTCGATCGCCCTCACCGCGGTGACCGGCATCGTCCTGGGCCTGGCCGCCGGTGCGCTCAGCGTGATCGTGCAGGGCATCGTGGTGGTCGAGGTGACGCACGCCGCCGTCGCCGAGAAGCTCACGCTCGGTCAGCTGTGGCGCCAGATCAAGCCGATCGTATGGCGGCTCATCGGCTACTCGGTGCTCGTGATCCTGGCGGTCATCGCCGTCATCGTGCTCGTCGTCCTCGGCATGATCGGCATCGCGATCGTCGCACCGCCGGCGGCGATCGTCCTCACGATCCTGCTGATCCTCGCGGCCATCCCACTGACGTGGTGGCTCATGATCAAGCTGCTGCTCGCCCCGGCCACGATCATCGTCGAGCACGCCACGATCCTCCAGGCCCTCAAGCGCTCGTGGGCGCTCACGCGTGGCCGGTTCTGGCCCGCTCTCGGCATCATCCTGGTGATCTCGGTGATCTTCGGCGCGGTCGCGCAGGTCGTCAGCATTCCGCTCGGGTTCCTCTCGATGGGGCTGACCACCGTGATCGCGCCGACCGGCGATCCCGAGCCCAGTGCCATCATCGCGATCCTCGCGACGGGTCTGCTCACGCAGGTGCTCACGCTGCTGCTGCAGTCGGTCGCGATCGTCGTTCAATCCACGGCGACGGCCATCATCTACATCGACTGCCGCATGCGCCGTGAGGGGCTCGACCTCGATCTGCTCGCGTACGTGGAGAAGCGGGATGCCGGAACCGGCCCGCTCGACGACCCGTACCGCGAGCACGTCGGCCGGGTCATGGCGCCCCGCGGATGGCCCGCCGGCGCGTACCCCGGTCCCGCTGCATATCCCGGCCAGCCGTACCCCACCCAAGGCGCCTACCCGTCGCAGCAGGGATACCCCGGCGGACTCCCCGGCCCGCAGGGCTACCCGGGGCAGCCGGCGTATCCGGCCCAGGGCGCCTATGCCGCGCAGGGTGCATACGCGGGACGGCCGGCGCAGCCGGCCCACGCCGCGCAGCCGCCCTACGCGCAGCAGGCGCCGGCGCAGTACGCCGGTCCGCAGGCACCCGCACGCCAGGCGCCCGCGCCGCAGCCGCCGGCCCCGCAGACTCCTCCGCCCGCAGCATCCGATCCCGCCGAGCAGACGCCCTCGCCCGCGGCATCCGATCCTGTCGATCAGCCGCCGTCGCCCACGACCTGGGCGGCACCCGGAGCTGCCACCGACGCTACCGACCGAGAGTCGCCGTGGGCGTGACCACCCTCGCGCGCGGCATCGTGCGCGGGATCGCGCATCGCGCCGACGGTGCGCCGCCGCTCACGCCCGACGGCGATGAGGGGCGCGAGTGGGCCGAGACCGAGTTGTCGGACCCGGTCTACGACATCGCCGAGCCCACCCCGTTCGATCGCATCGCCCGCGCCATCGGCGACTTCATCGCATCGCTGCTCTCGCCTGACGTCTCGGGCGGCTGGGCGTCGGCGTTCGCCGTGGTCGCCGCCATCGTCGTGGTAGGGGTCATCGTCGCGGCCTTCCTGGTGTGGGGAATGCCGCGCGCGACCCGGCGCGCGGCGCGATCGGCACCGCTGCTGTTCGGCGAGAGCGAGCATCGATCGGCGAGCGAGCTCCGCGCGGCCGCCGCGACTCACGCGCGCGCCGGCGAGTGGGAGGCGGCGGTCGTGCTGCGCTTCCGCGCACTGGCGCGCGGCTGCCTCGAGCGCGGCGTCGTCGATCCACCACCGGGAGCCACCGTCCACGCGTTCGCGCGAGCCGCTGCGGGCGTCTTCCCGCAGCAGGCCGCACGGCTCGAGAAGGCGGCGGTGGCGTTCGACGACGTCCGCTACCTGCGTCGTCCCGGCACCGCCGAGCTCTACCGGCTGGTCGCCGACGTCGACGACGCGGTGGCCGCCGCGCGACCGGCCGCACGGGAACCCCAGGAGGCGATCTCGTGACCGCGGCCGCACCCGCCGCGGTCGCGCCCGCCGCCCCTCGCCGCGGCCGGCGGGCCGCGGCATGGATCGCGATCGCCGTCGCGCTGCTGGTGATCGGCGGCGCCGGGGCGGCGATCACGGCGGCGAACGAATGGGCGGCCCGCGGCGCGCTCGACCCCGCGTCCGCGGGACCGGCAGGCACACGGGCGATCGCCGAGATCTTGCGCGACAACGGCGTCGAGGTCGAGATCGCGCGGAATCGGGATGCCGCGGCGCGAGCGCTCGCCGACGGCGACGCGACGCTGGTCCTGCCCGACACACCCGCCCTGTCGGACGACGCCGTCGAGACCCTGGCCTCCGGCGCGCGGGATGTCGTGCTGATCGATCCCCGCGCACGCACCCTCGACCTCTTCCTGCCCGGCACGAGCCCGGCCGGGGTGGCACCGCCCGGGACGGTCGTGCCGGCCTGCGACGTGCCCGATGCCGAGCGCTCCGGCGCGATCGAGCCGGGCTCCCTCTTCGCGGTCGACGATGCTGCCGGGGTGACCGCGTGCTATCCGGTGGACGGGGCCTACGGACTCGTCGTCGGCACCCACGGCGACCGCCGGCTCGCGGCCGTCGACGGTCGCGCGCTGTTCTCGAACGAGAGCCTCGCCCAGCACGGCAACGCCGCGCTCGCGGCCAACCTCATGGGGCGGCATCCGCTCGTCGTCTGGTACGTGCCGGGACCCGGCGACACCGACCTCGAGAACGCCGACCCCTCGCTCGGCGAGCTCACACCGCCGTGGGTGAGTCCGGTGATGGTGCTGCTGCTGATCGCCGGCGTCGCGGCGGCGATCTGGCGCGGCCGGCGCTTCGGCCCGCTCGTGGCCGAGCGACTGCCGGTGATGGTGCGCGTCTCGGAGACGACCGAGGGTCGCGCGCGCCTGTACGCCCGCTCCCGCGATGCGGTCCACGCCGCGGACCAGCTGCGGATCGGCGCCCTCGAGCGGCTCGCGCGCCTGCTCGGTCTCGGCCCGGGAGCGTCGGCGCCCGAGATCGCCGACGCCGCTGCAGGACGCACCGGGCTGGATCGGGGCGCGGTGCGCGGCATCCTGATCGACGAACTCCCACGCAGCGACGCCGACCTCGTCGAGCTGAGCTCCCGCCTCCGACACCTCGAGGACGCCGTGCACGCGGCCGTCCGCCCGGAAAGGAATCCGAGATGACCGACACCTCCCCCGCGACGACCGTCGCGCCCGATGACGCCGCGCTGCGCGAGGCGATGAACCGCGTGCGCGTCGAGGTCGGCAAGGCGGTCATCGGCCAGGACGGCACGGTGACGGGGCTGCTCATCGCCCTGCTCGCGCGCGGCCACGTCCTGCTCGAGGGCGTCCCCGGCGTCGCCAAGACACTTCTCGTACGAGCGTTCAGCACGGCGCTCGGACTGGACACCAAGCGAGTGCAGTTCACGCCCGACCTGATGCCCGGCGACGTATCGGGATCGCTCGTCTACGACGCCAAGACCGGGGAGTTCGAGTTCCGCGAGGGCCCCGTGTTCACGAACGTCGTGCTGGCCGACGAGATCAACCGCACACCCCCCAAGACCCAGGCGGCGCTCCTGGAGGCCATGGAGGAGCGCCAGGTCTCGTCCGACGGCGTCACACGTCCCCTTCCCGATCCGTTCCTCGTCGCGGCGACCCAGAACCCGATCGAGCACGAGGGCACGTACACCCTCCCCGAGGCGCAGCTGGACCGGTTCCTTCTCAAGCTCGTCGTCGAGGTTCCCGCGCGAGATGCCGAACTCGCGGTGCTGCGTCGCCACGCGAGCGGCTTCGACCCGCGCGACCTCGCCGCCGCGGGACTCACGCGGGCGGCGACGGCCGACGAGATCCGTGCCGCGCAGCGGGCGGCGGCATCCGTCACCGTCTCGGACGACGTGCTCGGCTACGTCGTCGATCTCGCGCAGGCCACACGGCGCAGCCCATCGGTGCAGCTCGGCGTCAGCCCGCGCGCGGCCACGGCGCTGCTGGCGGCTTCGAAGGCGTGGGCGTGGCTCGGCGGATACCCCGCCATCACGCCCGACCACGTCCAGACGATGCTCGTGCCCACGTGGCGCCACCGCATCCGCCTGCGCACCGACGCCGAGCTCGAGGGCGTCTCGGTGGACGCCGTGCTCGGCTCGGTGCTGCAGCAGACCCGCGTCCCCATCTGAGCTCGATGTACCTCACCGGCCGCCTCCCGCTCCTCGTCGCCCTCGGCGCCGTGCCCGTCGCGCTGCTCTCGATCGCGGGCGTGAACGCATGGCTCAGCGCGGCGGCATGGGTGCTGGCGTGCACGGCCGCGGCGCTGGCCGACGTCGCGGCCGCGCCAGATCCGCGCCGAGTCGCCGTCGAGAGGCGCATGCCGCGCCGCGTGCTGCTCGGGCAGTCCGTCGCCGCCGAGGTCGTGCTCCGCAACGACGGAACGCGCACGGTCCGGGGGCGGTTCCGCGACGCCTGGCAGCCGACCGCAGGCGCCCTCGGCGACCACCCCGCGATCGTCATCCCACCGGGCGAGAGCCGGACCTTCGGCATCCCGCTCGTCCCCCGCCGCCGTGGCGAGCTCGCCAGCCGCTTCGTCGTGGTGCGCTCCGACGGACCCCTGCGTCTCGCGGGGCGTCAGGCGCGCATCGACGCCCCGGGCACGATTCGCGTGCTGCCGCCGTTCACGGCGCGACGCCACCTTCCCTCACGCCTCGCTCGCCTGCGTGAGCTGGACGGGAACACCAGCGTGCAAGTGCGCGGGCAGGGCACCGAGTTCGACAGTCTGCGCGAGTACGTCCGCGGCGACGACGTGCGCTCGATCGACTGGCGCGCGACGGCGCGCGCGGGCACCACGATGCTGCGCACGTGGCGCCCCGAGCGCGACCGCCACGTGGTGATCGTGATCGACACCGGGCGCACCGCCGCTGCCCGCGTCGGCGACGGGGTGCGGATGGATGCCGCGATGGAGGCGGCGCTGCTGCTCGCCGCCCTCGCGGCGCGCGCGGGCGACCACGTGCACCTGCTCATGTTCGACCGGGTCGTTCGGGCGCGCGTGACTCGGGTGGACGGCCCCGGCCTGCTCCCGGCACTCGTCGATGCGATGGCGCCGGTCGAGCCGCAGCTGATCGACACGGACTGGGACGCCGCATTCGCCCAGCTGAGCACGCTGGCCTCGCGACCCTCGCTCGTCGTGCTGATGACCGCGCAGGATGCCGCCGAGGCCGCACGCGGCTTCCTCGGCTCGCTTCCGGCGCTCACGCAGCGTGCCCACGTGCTGGTCGGCACCGTGACCGACGAGCGGCCGCCGACGCCCGAGCGGCCGGATGCGGCGGACGTCTACCACGCCGCCGCCGTCGAGCGCTCGGCACGCGACGCCGCCGTCGTCGCGGCGGCCATCGGCCGGGCGGGTGCCGAGGCGATCGCCGACACGCCGGACGCGCTGCCCCCGAAGATCGCGGACCGCTACCTCGCGCTCAAGGCGGCCGGGCGACTCTGAGGGCCGGTGGCGGCGGCCGGCGGACGAATGCCTGAACAGCAGGTGAAACCTCACGCCCGACCGATGTAATGCGCGGACACTCCGCACGCGTTTCCTGGGAATCGGCTGTACATGCCGATACTCTCGCGACGAGGAAAGGAGTCCGCCATGTCGGATACCAACATCCTGCCGAGCACGGCGACCAAGCTCGTGGCCGAGGCAGTGGGTACGTTTCTGCTCGTGTTCGGGGGCGTGGGCACCGCGCTGTTCGCCGCCACGTTCCCTGCCGGGTCGGAGGGGAACCCGCTCGGCGTCGGCTTCGTCGGCGTCGCGCTCGCCTTCGGTCTCACCGTCCTGGTGGGCGCGTACGCGTGGGGCCCCGTCTCGGGCGGCCACTTCAACCCGGCCATCACCCTGGGCCTTGCGGCATCCGGTCGCTTCGCCTGGAAGGACAGCGTCGGCTACATCATCGCCCAGCTGATCGGCGGCGCGCTGGCCACCACGGTCATCGTGCTCATCGGCCTGTTCGGTCCCGGTGACTGGCTGGCGACCGCGCAGGACGGCGGATTCGCGTCGAACGGCTTCGGCGAGCTGTCGCCCGGCGGATTCGGCCTCGGCGCCGCGATCGTCGCCGAGATCCTGCTGACCGCGGTCTTCGTTCTCATCATCCTCGGCGTCACGCACCCGTCGCGCGGCACCGCCGCGCTGGCCCCGCTGGCGATCGGTCTGACGCTGACCCTCATCCACCTCATCTCGATCCCGATCGACAACACGTCGGTCAACCCGGCCCGTTCGATCGCCGCGGCGATCTACGGCGGGGTGGGACCGCTGTCGCAGGTGTGGGTGTTCATCGTGTTCCCGATCATCGGCGGCATCCTCGGTGGCATCCTTCACCGTGCACTGTTCGAGCCGAAGGGCTCGGTGCCGCCGGCCCGCGCCGAGGCGCGCGTCCCCGACGCCCGCTGATCCCAGGTCAACGCAGAACGGCCCGCCCCGATTTCGGGGCGGGCCGCTCTGGTTGTCACCGGCGCTGGATCAGACCAGGTCGAAGCGGTCGAGCTCGGTGACTTTGCCCCACGCCTGGACGAAGTCGCGCACGAACTTCTCGTTCGCGTCGTCGCTCGCGTAGACCTCGGCGAGGGCGCGCAGCTCCGAGTTCGAGCCGAACAGGAGGTCGACGCGCGTGCCGCGGCCGAAGACCTCTCCGCTGCCGTCGACGGTCGCCTCGAACGCCTGCGAGCCCGGGTCGAGGGGCTTCCACGTCTTGCCGAGATCGAGCAGGTTCACGAAGAAGTCGTTCGTGAGCACGCCGGGGCGGTCGGTGAAGACGCCGTACTGCGCGCCGTCCCAGTTCGCACCGAGCACGCGCAGGCCGCCGACGAGCACCGTCATCTCCGGCGCGCTGAGCGTCAGCAGGTTCGCCTTGTCGATCAGGTGGTGCTCCTGCGGCAGGTACGCCTTCGGGCCGTAGTAGTTGCGGAAGCCGTCGGCGACCGGCTCGAGGAAGTGGAACGACTCGACGTCGGTCTGCTCCTGCGTGGCATCCGTGCGGCCGGGGTGGAAAGCCACCTCGACGTCGACGCCGGCGGCCTTGGCCGCCTGCTCGACCGCGGCGTTGCCCGCGAGCACGATGAGGTCGGCCAGCGACACCTTCTTGCCGTCGGTGCGACCCTCGTTGAACGACGCCTGAATGCCCTCCAGGGCCGACAGCACCGTCGCCAGCTCGGTGGGACGGTTGACCTGCCAGTCCTTCTGGGGCTCGAGGCGGATGCGGGCACCGTTGACGCCGCCGCGCTTGTCGCTACCGCGGAACGTGGATGCCGCAGCCCACGTGGTCGAGACGAGCTGGGCCGTCGTGAGCCCGGCGCTGAGGATCTGCGCCTTGAGGGCTGCCGTGTCGTCGGCGTCGATCAGCTCGTGGTCGACCGCGGGCACGCGGTCCTGCCAGATGAGCTCCTCCTGCGGCACCTCGGGGCCGAGGTAGCGCTCGATCGGGCCCATGTCGCGGTGCGTCAGCTTGAACCAGGCGCGGGCGAACGCGTCGGCGAACTCCTCCGGGTTCTCGAGGAAGCGCCGCGTGATCCTGGCGTACTCGGGATCGGTGCGCAGCGCGATGTCGCTCGTCAGCATGCGGGGCTCACGGCGCTTGGACGAGTCGTGCGCGAACGGCACCATGTCGGCGCCGGCGCCGTGCTTCGGCCGCCACTGGTGACCGCCGGCGGGGCTCTCCATGAGTTCCCATTCGTACGCGTACAGGATGTGCAGGAACTCGTTGTCCCAGCGCGTCGGGTGGTAGGTCCACGTCACCTCGAGGCCCGACGTGATGGTGTCATCGCCCTTGCCGGAGGCATGGTTGTTCTTCCATCCCAGACCCTGCTGCTCGAGACCGGCGGCCTCGGGGTTGTCCTCGATGTTGGTGTCGGGGGCGGCGCCGTGGGTCTTGCCGAAGGTGTGGCCACCGGCGATCAGCGCGACGGTCTCCTCGTCGTTCATCGCCATGCGGCCGAACGTCTCGCGGATGTCACGCGCCGAGGCGAGCGGATCGGGGTTGCCGTTGGGCCCCTCGGGGTTGACGTAGATGAGGCCCATCTGAACCGCAGCCAGCGGCTTCTCGAGGTCTCGGTCGCCGGAGTAGCGGTCGTCGCCGAGCCACTCGGTCTCGGGACCCCAGTAGACGTCGTCGTCCGGCTCCCACACGTCGGCGCGGCCGCCGCCGAAGCCGAGGGACTTGAAGCCCATCGACTCGAGCGCGACGTTGCCGGCGAGGATCATGAGGTCGGCCCACGACAGGCTCTGGCCGTACTTCTTCTTGACGGGCCACAGGACGCGGCGCGCCTTGTCGAGGTTGACATTGTCGGGCCAGCTGTTCAGCGGCGCGAAGCGCTGCTGGCCCGCACCGCCGCCGCCGCGACCGTCGGTGATGCGGTACGTGCCGGCGCTGTGCCACGCCATGCGGATGATCAGCGGACCGTAGTGACCGAAGTCGGCGGGCCACCACGGCTGCGACGTGGTGAGCGTGGACTCGATGTCCTTCTTCACCTCGGCGAGGTCGAGCGACTCGAACGCGGCCTTGTAGTCGAAGTCCTCGCCGAGCGGGTTGGCGACCGCCGGGTTCTTCGCGAGGATCTTGAGGTTCAGCTGGTTCGGCCACCACACACGGTTGGCGCTGCCCGTGGTCGGGTGAGGCTGGCCGCCGTGGATGACCGGGCAGGCGTCCGCTTCGTTGGGCCGCGGCCGGGTCTCGCCGTCGGCACGCTCGTCGACGGGCGTGTCGATCGGCGTGACCGCCTGGTCGGCGCCGCTCGCCTCGTCGCCGATCTCGGGGATCGCCTGGTTGCTGTCAGTCATGTCGTCCTTCCTTGACAGATGGTCGGGGGTCTTCGGAACTCAGGAGGAGGGGCCGGATGCCACGGCTGCGGATGCTCTGCACGGTGCGCACACACCCCAGAACGTCACTTCGGCGGAGTGCACGACGAAACCGTGCGCATCGGACGGCGTCAGACACGGGGCATCCCCCACCACGCAGTCCACGTCCACGACGGCACCGCACTCCGAGCACACCAGGTGGTGATGGTTGTCGTCGACACGCAGTTCGAACAGGCCGGGGCGGCCGGCCGGCTCGATGCGGCGCACCAGGCCGGCGTCGACGAAGTCGCCGAGCGCGTTGTACACCGACTGCAGGCTGGTGCCCGGAACCGTGCGCGCGACGACCTCGAACAGCTCGTCGGCGCTGGAGTGGGGCCGCATGCCGAGCGCGTCCACGACCGCACGCCGGGGCTCGGTGACCCGCAGTCCCGCCCCGCGCAGCCGCTCCGCCGCGTCGGCGCTGTGCGCATCGATCGCCGGGCTGCTCGTCATGCCTCCAGCCTACCGCGTTGTTTTGAGTCACTCAAAACAACAATGCGGCATCGGACTGATGAACGAGACGCGACGGATGCCGTAGGCCCAGCCCGCGGACGAGGGGCTAGCCCGCGACGAGAGTCGGAGTGCCGGCCTCGTACTCGGTGAGGTCGCCGGTTTCGCCCAGCCGGTGGGCGCGGCGGCCGACGATGAGCATGTACGCCAGGAACAGCCCGAGCGCTGCTGCTCCGATCCCGATCTTGAGCGGCCACGGCCAGGGCTGGGCGGTCACGAAGCCCTCGATCAGGCCCGAGACTCCGAGGGCGATCACGAGGCCGATCGCGATCGTCGCGAGCGAGCGCCCCGCTGCCGCGAGCGCCTCGCCGCGCGTGCGCGGTCCTGGCGCCACCCACGCCCAGAAGATCTGCAGGCCCGCGGCGCCCGCCACGAAGATGCTCGTCAGCTCGAGCAGGCCGTGCGGAAGGATGTAGAGCACGAACACGTCGGCACGGTCGAACGCCGCCATGACGGCCGCCGCTGTCCCCACGCCCATCGCGTTCTGGACCAGCACCATGAGCGGCCAGATGCCGGTCACCCCGAAGAGCACGCATTGCGCGGCGATCCAGGCGTTGTTCGTCCACACCGTGCCGGCGAACACGGCGGCCGGGTTCTCGCTGTAGTAGTCGGTGAACTCGTTCTCGGCGTACTGCTCGAGCTGTGCGCGGCTGCCCATGCTGGCCACGAGCGCCGGGTCTCCCGACACCCACAGCGCCACCACGGTGGCGACGGCGACGAACCCGAGCGCGATCGCCAACGTCAGCCAGCGCACGCGGTAGAGCGCGGCGGGCAGCTGCAGCACGAAGAACCGCGGGATCTGCCGCAGGACGTTCTCGGGGGCGCCGGTCAGGCGCAGCCGAGCCCGCGCGAGCATCGTCGAGACATGGTCGCCCTGCACGCTGCGCCCGATCGACGTCTTGGCATCGGCGAGGTCGGCCGACGCGGCCCGATACCGGGCGACCAGTTCGTCGACCTCGGCGCCCGACAGGTGCCGCGAGCGGCTCAGTTCGTCCAGGCGCGCCCACTCCGCTCGGCGAGCGGCGGTGAGGGCGTCGAGGTCCATGCGATTAACTGTAGCCATGGCCACTGATCGCCCCGCCATCGTCGACATCCATCAGGACGAGGTGCTCACCGGCGAAGCCGTCGCCCTCGACGTCCAGCCGCTCGGGTTCTTCATGCGTGCCCTGGGCGTGTTCATCGACATGCTTCTCGGGGTCGGGCTGATCCTGCTGTTCGTCCTCGTGACCACGTGGCTGATCGGCCTGGGGGCGGTCGACGGCGCGGTGTTCCCGATCCTCACCATCGTGGTCCTCGTGCTCGTGACGGTGGTGATCCCGACCGTCGTCGAGACCACGACCCACGGCCGCAGCCTCGGCAAGCTCGCCGTCGGCGGGCGCATCGTCCGCACCGACGGCGGTGCCGCCGGCTTCCGCCACGCGTTCATCCGCGCCCTCGTCGGCGTGTTCGAGCTGTGGTTCACACTCGGGGCCGTCGCCGCGCTCGTGGGCGCCTTCACGCCGCGGTCGCAGCGGCTCGGCGATCTGCTGGCGGGCACCTATTCCGAGCGCACTCGCACGCCGAAGCTCCCCGATCCCGCGCTCGGGGTGCCGCCGATGCTCGTCGAGTGGGCCGCGGTGGCCGATGTCGCGCGCCTGCCGGAGCGGTTGTCGCGACGTCTCGCGCAGTTCGCACGGTCGGCGGCGAACATGGAGCCGTCGGCACGCGCCCGGGTCGCGGCATCCCTCGCCCGTGAAGCGGCCGAGCACGTCTCACCGGTGCCCGCCGTCGATCCTGAGACGTTCCTCGTCGCGGTCGTCGCGGTGCGCCGCGAGCGCGAACTGCGCGCGCTGCAGCTCGAGGCCGCCCGCGCCGACGCGCTCACCGCCGCCGTCTCGGCCGCGCCGCGCGGGTTCCCCGAGCGCTGACGCCTCGGGCCGCGAGGTCAGTAGCGGTAGTGGTCGAGCTTGTACGGACCCTCGACCGGCACCCCGATGTACGCGGCCTGCTCGTCCGTCAGAGTCGTCAGCTCCACCCCGAGGGCAGCGAGGTGCAGGCGCGCGACCTTCTCGTCCAGGGTCTTGGGCAGCGTGTACACGCCGATCGGGTAGGTCTCGCGCTTGGTGAACAGCTCGATCTGCGCCAGCACCTGGTTGGTGAACGACGCGCTCATGACGAACGACGGATGCCCGGTGGCATTGCCGAGGTTCATCAGGCGTCCCTCGCTGAGGACGAGCACGCTGCGTCCGGTGGGCAGCCGCCACTCGTGCACCTGAGGCTTGATCTCGACGCGCTCCGCGCCCGGGATCGCGGCGAGACCCGCCATGTCGATCTCGTCGTCGAAGTGGCCGACATTGGCGACGATGGCGAGGTGCTTGAGCGCGAGAAGGTGCTCGGCCGTCACGACACGTGTGTTGCCGGTGCCGGTCACCACGATGTCGACCTGGCCGGCGAGGTCGTCGAGCCGTGCGACCTGGAATCCGTCCATCGCCGCCTGCAGCGCGCAGATCGGGTCGACCTCGCCCACGATGACGCGGGCGCCCTGACCGCGCAGCGCCTCGGCGGCGCCCTTGCCCACATCGCCGTAGCCGGCGACGAACACGACCTTGCCGCCGATCAGCACGTCCGTGGCGCGGTTGAGGCCATCGGGCAGCGAGTGGCGGATGCCGTAGGTGTTGTCGAACTTGGACTTGGTGACCGAGTCGTTCACGTTGATCGCGGGGAAGAGCAGATCTCCGGATGCCGCCAGCTCGTACAGCCGGTGAACGCCCGTGGTGGTCTCCTCCGTCACGCCGAGCAGGCCCGCCGACATGCGCGTGAACCGCTGCGCGTCGCGGGCGAGCGAGGCCCGCAGCGTGTCGAGCACGATGCGGTACTCGGCGGAGTCGTCGGCCGCGGCATCCGGAACCGCCCCCGCCTTCTCGAACTCGACGCCCTTGTGCACGAGGAGGGTCGCATCGCCCCCGTCATCGAGGATCATGTTCGGGCCGTCGAAGCCCTCGGCCGTCCAGTCGAAGATGCGGTCGGCGAGACGCCAGTACTCCTCGAGGGTCTCGCCCTTCCACGCGAACACCGGCACGCCCGCGGGAGCGTCGACGGTGCCGTCCGGACCGACCACGACCGCGGCGGCCGCTTCGTCCTGCGTGGAGAAGATGTTGCAGCTCGCCCAGCGCACCTGCGCACCGAGGGCCACGAGCGTCTCGATCAGCACCGCGGTCTGCACGGTCATGTGCAGCGACCCGGCGATGCGGGCGCCCTTCAGCGGCTGCGAGGGACCGAACTCCTCGCGCAGCGCCATGAGCCCGGGCATCTCGTTCTCGGCCAGCCGCAGCTGGTGGCGACCCGCTTCGGCGAGCGAAAGGTCGGCGACCTCGTACTCGAAGGAGGGGACGGATGCCGCGCCGGGCGCGGTCGGACCGGTCATGGCAGCGGGGGTCTGGGTCGGCATCCGCCCATTCTCCCACGCGGACTCGGGTGCGCTCAGGCGCGCATCGTCTCGTGACGCACGACGACCCAGCCCTTGGGTACCGAGAGGCGGTCGGTATGGATGGCGCAGAGGTCGTGCGCGTGCGGGTCGCCCACGGCACCGAGCGGGCCGAGCGCGGCCATCTGGTCGCCGTAGTCGTAAGTGAGTGTCGACACGGCCTCACGGGCACAGCCGACCTTGGAACAGACTCTCTCGCGCATCGGGTCGACGCTACCGCGCGCCGGACCGCCCGGACGGATGCCGCGCCGCACGCCCACCCTCCCGCCCCCTCCCGCGGTCCTGCCGACCCTCGAGGCGTCGCGAACGGCCGCCGTCTCCCACCCCAGGCGGCCCTTTCGCGACGTCTCGGCACCCACCGGCCCCGCAGACCTAGGATGGGGGGCATGGCTTGGCGTCGCACCCGGATGAGCGAGCGGGCTGCCCGGCGCGCTCCGCGCCACGGCCGTCACGGCCGCGAGGGCCGCAGCCCCGTCGTGCGCCCGCCCCTCCCCCCGCTCGACACCCGGGTGGAGCGCTTCGACATCGCCGTCGGCGCCGCGGCAGAGTTCCTCCGCTCGGCATGGACCGACCTGCGCGAGGTGCGGTTCGAGGTGGCCGACATGCCGGCCGCGACCGATGCCGACGGCATCCCGCGGTGGACGATCCTTCGCGACGCGAAGCGCATTATCCTCTATCGGCTCCCCATCGAACGGCTGAGCCACCTGCACCGTAACGACGAGCTGCACCGTCGCATGATGATCGAAAGCGCCGTCTTCCGCGCGGCCGCCGAATACCTCGACCGTGACCCGTGGGACCTCGGTCCCGAGCGCTTCCGGTTCTTCTGACCCCTGGTCAGGGGTAGACGACGATCTCGGGCGTCGCGGCATCCGCGGGCCACACTGGGATCCCGGCCAGGGCACCGTCGCCCGTGAGCGACAGCGCAGCCCGTACCGGGGCATCCGGTTCCAGAAGGTAGACCGTGCGCGGCGACAGGCGCGCCGTCATCGTGCCCCGCTCGGGGACCGTCAGCTCGAGCTGGTACGCGCCGTCCTCGGACGTGACGGTCACCGTCGCCGCCTCGTCCGCCGGATTCACGATGGTCAGCGCCGGGGGCGGACCGCTGGGGGCGGCAAACAGGCTCGGCACCGCCACCTCGGGCGAGGGCGTGTACCACGCGAAGTCGTCGCCCTCTTCGAAACCGGTCGCCTGCCACACCGCTGAGACGACCGGAGCCTCGGAGTCGACCTCGACGGTGTATGCGCCGACAGTGAGCCCTGGCAGCGCGATCTCGGCCGGCTGCCCGGCGGTGAGTGCGACCTCTTCGGGCTCGGCGGCGGGCTCCGACCGGCCGATCGCGGTGACGGTCACCCGAACGGTGGTGTCTGCGGACGGCGCGAGCACGCGCAGCACCGTCGCGGCGTCGGAGGCTCCTTCTGCCCCGGGCGAACGGGTGACGTTGATGCCCGCGATCGTCTGGGTCTGCTCGGGCTGAGGCACGGCGCCGACCTGGTCCACACCACCCGGCGTCAGCGTCCGGGTGATGCTCGTCTGCAGCGACGCGTGCACCGGCGCACCCGTGGCCGTGACACGGATCACGGGACTGGCTTCGTCCAGCGCGATGCCGGCCAGCGGCACGACCCGCTGCGTGCCGGGGGGCACGATCAGGTCGGAGCCTCCCGGAGGGGACTGCTCCCCCGCCGCGCCGAACAGCGTCAGCTGCACGGTCGCCGCGACCGTCCCGGGGTTCGCGAGCAGCACGAGGTCGGAGGCTCCCGTCGTGCCCGAGCCTCCCACCAGCCACGACTCGAGAAGCGGGGGCCGACATGCCGATGCGGCGAAGCCCTGGAGATCGTCGGCAGAAACCGTCGACGCACCGGCGGCTGCGACATCCACCCGCTGGCGTTCGAGAGGCTGCGCCGTGAACGCGAGCGGTCCGAGACCACCCGAGACTCCCGCCGCGTCGAGGCGCTGCTCGTCGGGCTCCGGCGCATCTGCGGTCACACCGGATGTCACGGTCTGCGGCGCGGCGGCGGCAAGCGAGGCGGCATCCCGCGGATCGCGTCCGAGCGAGAGCAGCGCTCCGTCGCACGCGACGGTCGATGCGGCCGGCGCCGGCATGGCCGACACGCTCACCGGGTCTCGTGTCAGCGTCGGCCACGGCAGCGAGATCGCCGTCACGACGAGGATCACCGCGGCGACCGACACGATCGTGCCGATCAGCAGGCGGGCGCTCGTCGTCGCCCACCGGAACACTCGCCGATCGCTCATCGACCCTCCTGCCAGTGCGGCCCGACCACGCGGGGTGTGCGGCGCGCCTCGCGGCGCGAGGCCGCGGTCGGCACGGCCAGGAGCAGCGCGATGCCGAGGACGATCAACTGCCCGATCGCGATCAGCTGCGCGATGCCGACGACGGATGCGGCTTCCTGTGGTCGCGGCGCCACCTCGCCGATGACGCGCCACAGCTCGCCCTTGGCCGTGTCGCCGACGCTGTCAAGCGTGTCGCGCTGGTTCAGGGCGGTCGATGCCGAGAGGCGCATGGTGCGCGCGGCATCCGATTCCGTGGGCATCGCGGGCGCGAGGAGGATGAAGCTCACGCCCACCTCGGAGAGGCCCGCGACGACGTCATCGGCCGACGACGTGACGAGGTCGGCGGCCAGTTCGGCGACCACGTCATCCTGCTGCGTGGGATGGGTCCGCGTCGACAGCATCGTGGTCTGTCCGCCCAGCGTCTCGCTCGCGCCCCACACGACGGCGGCCGAGACACCACCCGTCGCCTGCGGGGTGAGCACGATGGTGCCCACGTCGGGATCGTCCCTCCCCTGGGCCGCGACGAAGGCGGGGAGGGTGCTCTCCGGGCCGTTCGCGATCGTCGCGGTGCGGCGGGTCATGGCGGTGAGCGAGGGCACCGCCAGCGTCGCGACGGCGGCGAGCACCACGACCGTCGCGATGCCGCGGACGAAGGCCACTCGCGGGGCGAGTCCCGCGTCGAGCGTGACGAGCGCACCGCCGACGGCGCCGAGCCAGGCCAGGCTGAGGCCGGCGCCGGGCCAGATCGCGACCGGAATCGACTGCAAGAACGCGACCGAGATTCCGACGGCGGCGAACGCGGTCCCCATGCCGAGGGCCGTCACCACCAGCAGCGCGGTGCCCACCGCCCAACGCTGCGTGAGCGGGGCGGCGAGCGCGAGCAGCGCGATGGGCGCCGTCAGGAGGGGCACCCACCACGTGGGCCCGTCGGGGATCAGCGTCGTCCAGCCGGCGAGATCGGGCGTCGGGATGCCGGCCGCCAGCAGTGCTCTCGCCGCGGAGTCGGTACCGACCTGTGGTCCCGCCCACGGCGCACCGGGGTCGGCGAGGAGACCCCACAGGCGTCCGTTCGCCGCGGCGTTCCAGACGAGGGGCAGCACGATCGCGATCGAGGGGATGGCCGTCCAGATCAGGCGCGCCACTCCCCTGCCCGCGCGCACCACGACGGCGACGAGGATCGACGCCAGCCAGATCACGGCGAGCGCGGGGGCGAGGGACGGCGCAGTGGCCACCACTGCGGCGAGCAGGATCGATGCCGCGCCGGCGCCCGACCACGACCGATGCGCGACCGAGCCGGCGAAGAACAGCCACGGAAGCAGCAGATGCAGGATGACCGCGGTCGGCCGCCCCTGAGAGAGCGCCACCACGAACGCGGGCGCCAGTGCCCAGGTCGCGCCGCCGAGCAGGCGCAGGACCGGCCGCTCGGTGACGCGCGTGGCGGCCATCCACCCGCCGAGAGCCGCGAGCGGGAGCGCCAGCACCCACAGGACCACAAGCGCGCGCGACGGCTCCCATGGGGCGAGCGAGCCGATCACGGCGAGCACGGACGCGAACGGGTCGGCCGGTCCGACCGTGTCCAGGCCCAGCGCGCGCTGACCGAACGCGGCTTCGTCCCAGAGCCCCGCCACCGTGTTCGCCAGCGGCTGGAGCGCACCGCCACCGAGCACCGGCCAGGCCAGCAGTGCCGGGAACGCCGCCACCGAGACCACGAGGGCGCCGAGAACGAGCCATGCCCCGCCGCCGGAGAAGAACCGCAGGTCGCCGCGGCGGTGCCCGCCGATGGCGACCTCGGGCTCGTCGTCCAGGCGCTCGCGCAGCTCGCCCTGCGAGATCCGCAGCGGCGCCAGCTGCGCCCACGGGATGCGCTTGGTCGCGGCGATGCGGCGCCGCGCACGGCCGATGGAGACGAGTCGCACGAACACGACGACGGCCGCCGCCCATTCAGGGCCGATGCGGCCGGGCTGCTTGCGTACCAGGTCGACGATCGTCCGCCACACGGCCAGAGGCAGCAGCGAGAGCCAGTGCAGCGGCAGCGCGGCCAATGGCGCGTACGCCAGGCGCCGGTGGAGCTGCGCGACTCGCTCTGCGTAGACGATCCGGCGCCGGCGCTGAGGCGTGTTCGGAGCGGGAAGACCGGCGGCGCCATCGCCCGCCACCGCCACGAGCGCCGCGGGCACGAGGGATACGCGGGCGCCCGCCAGCCGGGCGCGCACCCCGAGGTCGAGACCTTCGTCCGCTCCCGCCAGGCCGCGGTCGAGTCCGGCGAGCTCACGCCACGCGTCACCGCGGACCAGGATGCCGCGCACGTCGGTTCCGAGGACGTCCTCGCGAGCATCGTGCTGGCCCTGATCGAGCTCGCCGTCCGCGAGTCCGACGGTGCGTCCGTAGCGCGTCATCCCGACGCCGAGCGAGACGATCTCGGAACGGTCGTCCCACCGCACCAGCTTGGGGGCGACGAATGCGACCGAGGGTGAGAGCTCGAGCGCACCGGCCAGCCGCGCGAGGGCGTCGGGCTCGGGGGCGGCGTCCTGCGCGAGCAGCCACACCGCCTCGCCGGGGCTCAGTTCGGGTGAAGCCAGAGCGGTCGCCGCGGCGAATCCCGTCGAAGCCGAGGCGGTCACGACGAAGTCGGCGCCCGCGCCGGTGACGACGTCTCTGAGCCGCTCATCGCCGCCGCACAGCACGATCGTGAGCGCGTCCGGCCGACGCGTCTGCTCCCGGAGCGACGCGACGGTGCGCTTGAGGTGGAACGCGGCGGGTGCACGCCCGTCCGGACGGACGACGACGACGGCGTGCACGCGGCGAGAAGCGGATGCCGTGGCCACCATCGCCGGCGATGGTGACGCGTGGAACCCGGCGCTCGAATCCGGGGCACCCACCGCATTGCCGGACGACGCGGTGTCCGCGAGTGCGACAGAGGGCACGGAGGTGCCGGGCGCGGCGGGATCGGACGCTGCGGCGTCGGGCGTGGCTGCGGGCATGACGTCGTCAGCCTAGGTGCGCGTGCCCCGGGGTCCGAGGCGCACGCGCCGCGTCCGCCGGATCGGGCGGACGATCGGCGCGCGAGCGATCAACCGGCGCGGCGCTTCAGCTTGCGACGCTCGCGCTCGCTCAGCCCGCCCCAGATCCCGAAGCGCTCGTCGTTCTGAAGCGCGTACTCGAGACACTGGTCGCGAACGTCGCACGACGTGCAGATGCGCTTGGCATCCCGCGTGGAGCCGCCCTTCTCGGGGAAGAACGCCTCCGGATCGGTCTGGGCGCACAAGGCGTCTGTCTGCCATGCGAGAGGATTGTCATCCTCCGCGTCGGTGTTGCGACGAACTCCCGGAACCCCCAGTTGAACCGGATCGACGAACCAGTCGTCGGGAACGCCGGAACGGAATTGCGAAACCGTCATGTCGTTCTCACCCCCCGTGAATCCTGCTCCACGCTGGTGCGTGTACGCATAATTACACCCGTGTAGTTCGCGGAGGTCAAGTCGCAGATATTAAAGCCTCAACCGATTCTTGAACCTTCACGACGCGCCGACGGCGTGTCGTGCGCGATAACGGTCCGATGAGAAACCTCGCTCAGGCACCCGGAAGCGCGATGAAGAGCTCGCCCGCACCGGTCACACGCAGCTCTCCCTCGTCCGGTGTGGCGAGCACGGCACGCCCCGGAGCGAGGTCGGCCGACGAGCCGGACGCCCCGCCCGTCACGGTCAGGCTGCCGGCCGTGGCGAGCGCGATGGCCGGTCCGTTCAATGCCACCGAGGCCGGGGCATCCGTCCGCACCTCCACCCGCAACAGCGCGAAGTCGGAAACGGGCACGTCGTACCGGCCGACGCCCTGGCCGACCTCACGAGCGGTCAGCACCGGCGGAAGGCCCGGGTCGTCGTCGAGCACGCTCACCAGCTCGGCGGCGTCGACATGCTTCGGCGTCAGACCGCCCCGCAGCACGTTGTCGCTCGCCGCCATGAGTTCGACTCCGAGACCCTCGAGATAGGCGTGCAGGACGCCCGCCGGCACGAACAGGCCCTCGCCGCGCCGGAGCGTCACGAGGTTCATCAGCAGTGCCACGACGATGCCGGGGTCCCCGGGGAAGGATGCCTCCAGCGTGCGGGCCAGGTCCAGCTCGGCGGCGAACTCGTCCGAGTCCGCCGCGACGGCGGCCGCGATCACGTCACGGGCGGTCTCTGCGCCGTCCGACAGCAGCCATCCGATCACGGCCGCGAGCGAAGCATCCGGGCCTGACAGCCGCTCCGCGAGCGGCTGTGCCTGCGGGCCCAGTTCGGTGATGAGACGCCGCGTGGCCTCGAGGTCACGCAGCCCGGCGAGCGCGCGGAAAGTGTCGCTCAGCGCGACGATGAGTTCGGGCTTGTGGTTCGCGTCCCGGTAGGTGCGGTCGGCGGCGGCGCGCGGGATTCCGGCGGCCTCTTCGCGGTCGTATCCCGCCTCGGCCTGCGCCTTGGAGGGGTGGGCCTGGATCGACAGAGCGGATGCCGCGGCCAGCAGCTTCAGCAGGTACGGCAGCGGTTCCGCCACGCCCGCCTCGGCACCCTGATCGGCGATCCACCGGTCGAGTGTGCGACCGTCCGGTGTCTCGGCCGGGTCGCCGGGGTGATCTCCGAACCACACCTCCGCCTCGGCGTGCCCCGAGGGCTCGCGACCCTGAAGTTCTGCGATCAACGAAGGCGACCCCCAGGCGTAGTCGCGAGGGTCGTTGGCGAGGGGGATGAGCATCCGCCCAGCCTAATGACGCCGCCTGCGGGCCTGGGGTCGCTACACCCGGGTTCCGCAGGCCTCCCGGGGTAACCTGATGGCGATGGCCGTCCACTCGAAGCACCCGGCGTCGGCTCCGCCCACGCCCCCGGTCCGTGAGAAGACCGGCCATCTGCTGTTGCGCGGCTGGTGCATCTTCGTGCTGTTCCTGTCGCTCTCGGGCGTGGCCTGGGTGCACACGTTCGGCACTCCCGTCGCGGCGGCCATCACGATCGGCGCCGGCGTGCTCTCGGTCGTGCTGTGGATCATCCTGCGTCCGCCCGTGCAGTGGCGCCGCCTGCCATGGTTCGCCGTGGCATACGTCGCGTGGGCGACGCTGTCGATCCTGTGGTCCGAGTGGCCCGGCACCACCGCGATCACCCTGCTGCTGCTGTACCTCACCACTATCCAGGCGCTCTTCGTCGGGACCGTCCTCACGTGGCGCGAACTCGTCCGGGCCGTGGCATCCGCCCTCAAATGGGTCATGGCGCTCTCGCTGCTGTTCGAACTGGCCGTCTCGGTCTTCGTGCAGGCGCCGATACTGCCGGGCTTCGTCGTCGAGAAGGCCGACGACCCCATCGAGTACTGGTCGCGCAACAACCTCTTCGACTGGCCCGAACGCCTCCAGGGCATCATGGGCAACGCCAACCTGCTGGGCCCGGTCGCGCTGCTGGCGATCGTGGTCTTCGGGATCCGCATCGCGGCCGGCGCACCGCGGCGTGCGCTGCTCTACGCGTGGATCGTGCTCTCGGCTTTCCTGTTCGTGCGGGCGTCATCGGCGACGGCGTACCTCGCCGCCGCCGCAGTCGCCGTCGTGCTCGCCACGGTGCTGCTCATGCGCCGCGCTCGCCGGCCCGGCGAGCGCACCAAGTACTACATCGCGTATGCCGTCGTCGGCGTCGGCGGGCTGCTCGGCCTGTGGCTGCTGCGCGACACGATCTTCAGCGCCCTCGGGCGCAGCTCCGACCTCACCGGCCGCGAAGCGATCTGGGAGGCGGTCCTCGGCCGAACCGCCGAACGCCCCTGGGTCGGGTGGGGCTTCGCCACGCCCTGGGCCCCGTGGGACCCCGCCTTCGACCGCTGGGTGGTCGACCACGGCCAGACCGTGCTGCAGGCCCACAACATGTGGATCGACGTGTCGATGCAGCTGGGCATCATCGGCGTCGTGCTCATGGCCACGGTGTACTTCGCCTTCGTGTGGCGGTCGTGGTTCTTCGCCGTCGACCGGCCCCGCTGGGACCTCAAGGCCGACCGGCCGTACTCCTCGCTGACGTTGCTGCCCACGCTCGTCGGGGCGATCCTGCTCGTGCAGGGGCTCGCCGAATCCACTCCCCTCCTCTTGTGGGGCTGGCTGTTCGTCGTCATGCTCGGCGCCAAGATCAAGCAGTCGCCCCACGTCGGAGTGGGCCCCGCTGAGCAGAGCGCGGCGATCGAGCGCGGCGAGCGGTCCCCGGCCGTAGACGAGCCGTATCCGGTCATCGAACGCGCCGGGCGAGACGAATCGCCGTCGAAGCGAGCCACATGACGTCGCCGGCCCAGACCCCACCGCACGGCTGGCTGGTCACACTGCTGGCCTCGGCATCCTTCGCCCGTGCATATACGCTCGCCGTCCTCGGCGCCGTCTTCGCGTCGTACGTCATCGAGCAGGTCGCCGGCCGCGTCACCTACATCACGATCGTCGCGGGTCTCGCCGTGCTGGGTATGGGCGTGCTGACTGCGCGCTGGCAGGAGATCTCGCTGCTGCGCCTCGTACCCACCACCGTGGTGGTCTTCATCGGGTGGGCGCTCGCGAGCGTCTTCTGGAGCGAAGACACGTCGACGTCATGGTGGAGCTGGGTCTCGACGGCGGCGCTCGCCTTCCTCGCCGTCGTGATCGGGCACATCCGCGACACCCTGCAGACCGTCCGCGCGCTCGGCGACGTTCTGCGCGTGTTGCTGGCGATCTCGCTCGGCGTGGAGGTGCTGTCGGGCATCCTGCTCGACCTGCCCATCACCTTCCTCGGCGTGCAGGGCAATCTCGCCCAGCTGGGCCCGATCCAGGGCATCTTCGGCACTCGCAACATGCTGGGCTTCGTCGCGGTGCTGGCCCTCATCACGTTCTTGATCGAATACCGCACGCAGTCGATCCGCCCCGGGCTCTCGGTCGCGTCGGTCGTGCTCGCCGGTGGTCTCGCCGCGTTCAGCGACTCCCCCACCGTGCTCGTCCTGGCCGTCGGGGTGGGCCTCGCCGTCGCCGCCCTGGCCTGGGTTCGCCATACCCGCCCGGAACGCCGGGCCGGCCTGCAGCTGGCGCTGGGCGGGGTCGTCGTGGTCGGAGTCTTCGTCGGCTATGCGGCGCGGCATCCGATCATCGCCCTCCTCGGCGCCGGCAGCGACTTCTCGATGCGCGTCGACCTGTGGAACCTGATGGTCGACCAGGTGCGATTCCGCCCGCTGAACGGCTGGGGCTGGTACGGCCCGTGGGCGCCCCGGGAGTATCCCTTCATCTACCTGAACTTCGAGCTCGACGCGACGCACGCGACCGGGCTGAACGCCTACTTCGACGTGCTGATGCAGCTCGGCTGGGTCGGCCTGGTGCTCTTCGTGGGCCTGGCGGGTCTGGCCCTCGTGCGCTCGTGGCTGGCCGCGAGCGAGCGGCGCTCGGTCGTCTACGCATGGACGCCACTCATGCTCGTCGCGCTGCTCGTCGACTCGATGTTCGAGAGCTTCACGCTCACGGGCCTCGGCTGGATGATGCTCGTCCTGTGCGCCGTCCGCGCGGGACAGTCGCGGTCGTGGCGCGAGCGCATCGGAGGCGGAACGGATGCCGGCGGCACCGGCCTGCCGCACGTCCCCGGTTTCGGGCGGCCCGGGGCGGCAGCCGACAGGCCACCCGGCGCTCAGGGACCGGACGGACCGGCAAGGTAGGCTTCTCTCCGGCCCGACGCCTCGGCGCCCGTTGCCCCGCTCCCGGAGATCACCCCCGTGACACACGTTCCGTCCGACGCCGAGTTCGACCCGGCGACCGCCACCATCGCGATCGTCACGTACAACCGCTCGGGCCTCCTCACGCGCCTGCTCGGAAGCATCGCAGCGATGGATCCGAAGCCGGGTCACGTCGTCATCATCGACAACGCGTCGACCGACGACACCACCGACGTCGTCGAGTCCTACCGCGAGCGCCTCGGCGACACCGAGATCGTCTACCGCCGCATGGAGACGAACACGGGCGGCTCCGGCGGTTTCAGCGAGGGCATGCGCGTCGCATATGAGCTCGGCTCCGAGTGGATCTGGCTCATGGACGACGACGTCGAGGTCATCGACGACGGCCTGGCCAAGATGGGCAAGTGGGCCCCGCGGTTCAAGAGCATCCAGGGCCGCCGCTACGACTACGACGGCAGCGAGTTCTACTGGCAGTACCGGATCGCCGAGAAGATGGGTATTCCGATCCCGTTCGCCCCGGCATCCTTCGACTCCTCCGGCTACAAGCCGATGAACTCCGGATGCTTCGAGGGCATGTTCATCCACCGCGACATCGTGAAGCAGATCGGCCTGCCTGACCCGCGCTTCTTCATCTACTGGGACGACCAGACCTACGGCTGGCTCGCCTCACGCAAGACCCAGTCGGTGATCGTGGACGAGTTCGTGCTGCGTCGCACGCGCGAGATCAAGCAGTGGGACATGGGCATCCGCCACATGAACGCGTCGAGCAACGCCTACCGCTACTACATCATGCGCAACCGCGCGATCATCAAGCGCTACTACCAGTCCCTCGGGGTGTATCGGCGCGTGCCGTTCGCGCTCGGCACGGCCCTTACGTTCGGCAAAGAGCTGATCCGCCTCGTCTTCGTCGAGAGGACCGTTCGCGGAACGTCGAACCTGTTCCGGGGCCTGCGAGACGGACGGAAGATCGCGAAGGATGCCTCGTGGCAGCCGATGCCCCCGCTCGAGTCGCAGCGCGCCGACTCCGGCCGCTGAGCGCGCCGGCAACCATGACGACACAGGAAGGGCCGCCAGTGGCAACCTCAGTACCTCGCACCGGTTTGCCGCTGCACCTCCGACGGGCCGGACTCGTCGCGCTCGCTACGCTCGCTCTGATGCTCGCCGCATGCACAGCTGCGCCGCCGCCGCAGTACGACGCCCAGCCGGACTTTGCGAAGATCCTCGAGCCGGCGGCCTTCGTTCCCACGGCGACCTCCACGCCGGTCACGTTCACCGCGAGCTACGCACACACCGGTGCCGAATACGACCCCGGCCAGATCTTGAACGCCTCTCAGGGCGGCTACGCTCCGATGACGAACCCGCGCTGGTTCGTGGATCGACTCCCTCAGCTCTCCGAGATGGGCATCCGGGAGGTCCGTATCGATCACGTCCTCAACGACACGTTCTACCGTGTGGTCGACACCGCACCCGACGGCTCTGTCAGCTACGACTTCACTCGTCTGGATGCTGTGGTGCTCGACATCATCGACCAGGGCATGCAACCGCTTCTCGCGCTGTCGTATACGCCTTCGGCCTTCGGCAAGACGCACGAGGTCCCGCAGCTCACCGAATGGGCTGCCGCGGTGACCGCAGTGGTCTCGCACTACGCGAGCCTCGGCTACAGCGGATGGACCTGGGAGGTGTGGAACGAGCCGGACCACGACGGGTGGACTGCCCAGCAGTACAACTCCCTGTACGCGGCGAGCGCACCCGCCGTCAAGGCCGCCGATCCCACGGCGCGCGTCGGCGGTGCGACCGCGGCCTACTTCACCTCTGAGGGCGACATCTCCGGGCAGTTCATCGAATTCGCGGCCACCCATCCCGAGATCCCCGTCGACTTCTTCTCGGTCCACAGCTACTCCAGCGACAACTGGGACGTCGTCGAAGCCGCCGAGTCGGCTCTCACCGATGCCGGCCTCGACATCCCCGTGCTCATCACGGAGTGGGCACTGAATCCCACCATGAACTCCGGGCCGGGCCTCGGATCCGACAGCAACTCCAGTCCGACCGGCGCGGCGTACGTGGCGCGGCGACTCGCCTTGGCGGCCGAGTCCTCCGCCGAGCGCATGTTCTACTTCTCGCCGGTCGAGGGCCTGACCTACTCGCTCCCTTACAACGGGGATCTGGGACTCATCACCGTAGACGGCCACCGCAAGTCGGTCGGCAACGTCTTCGAGATGTACTCGCGCCTCGGCGCCACGACGATCCCGCTGACCGCGTCGGGCGCGGGGACGGATACCCGCGCCATCGGCGGCTTCGCCACGAAGAACAGCACGTCGCTCGGCACGACGGTCTTGCTGTGGAACGCCACCGACTCAGATGCGACAGCGACGCTGTCTCTAGAAGATCTCCCCTACGCGAACAAGAACGTGCGCGTGACGCAACGGGTGATCAGCGGGACGCAGGGCAACGGATACTCCGACTCATCCACCATCGTCATGCCGAGCTACCCGAGCCCGAACGAGAACGCGCCGGTGACCGCTGATGCGGTGATCGCGCCGACGAGCGAGTACTCCAGCGACATCACCGTTCCGGCTGCCGGTGTGGTCGAACTGCGGCTGGAAGAGACCGATCTCGACACCGGCACTCCGGCTGTGAGTGTCGAGCCCGCCGCGATCACACTTGCATCCGCGGCATCCGGGGCGGTCGCCACCGGCTCGAGTTCCATCGAAGACCCGGCGAAGGGCTGGGCGGTCGCAGCGGCGAACGACGGGCGTCGATATTCCGTGGATGTCGCCGAAAGCGTGGTCCGCGGTTGGAGTTCCGAGATGCACCCCACGGCCGAGGCGACGGAATCGCTCACGGTTGATCTCGGAACACTCAGTCCCATCGACAGCGTGTCGCTCTGGCCCTACACGACGCGCTCGCAGGAGAGCTCGGGGTATCCGATCGAGGCGGAGATCAGCGGGTCAGTCGACGGCACCGAATGGAAGCCCCTGGCGACACTGGCGGGTGACCCCTCCCAACCCCGCGTCTCGGGCGAGCAGACTTTCTCGTTCGAGCCGATCGAGGTGCGCTTCGTGAAGGTGACGGCTACTACGCTGGGCGCGGCGACGCGTGAGAAGGCCTCGTACGCGTTCCAGCTCGCGGAGATGGAGGTCTACCGCACCGGCGTTCTCAACGGCGGGTTCGAGACCGGAGATCTGACGGGATGGACCTCGAAGAGCGGTGTCGCCGTCACGGCGGACGGCGATCGCCGTGGTCAGAGCGCCGCCCGCTTGGAGGGCGGCGCATCCGTCGCCACCGAGATTCGGGGTCTGCGACCGGCGACGACCTACACGGTCGGCGCCTATGTGAGAGCGGTCTCCGCGGATCTCCCGGCGACGCTCACCGCGGCGCTTCCGGTGTCCGGCAGCACCGCGACAGCGACGTCGACCTCGAACTGGCAGCACTGCTGGGTGACCTTCACGACGGACGCTCAGGAGACCAGCGTCACGATCACCCTCGCGAGCGCGAAAGGCGGCGGCGCTTGGGTGGACGACGTCAGCGTCTCGCAGGTGGTCACGGAGTGAGGTAGCGACCCAGAGCCCGAGCGCCGAGTGCTGGGCCTCAGCCGCGGGGTACAGACGAGCAGTCCAGCGCGGACGTCGTCACCTTGGTCGGCGTGACCAGCGGCGTGATCTGCGCTTCGAACTCCCGACCTTTGTCACCGTCGAGCGTGAAGTAGTAGACGAGCGACAGACGACCTCCCGGCAGGACTTCTACGACGGTCTTGCCTACCGGGTAATCGGTGTCATGCATGTCTTCGAGCGCGATGGGCGCGTCATCGACCGTGGCCCCGACGATCCGCGACCCGGGTGGCGCGTAAAGCCGAACGGTCATGCGATTGACCCCGACCCCCGCGCCCACACGCTCCCACTCGCCCGTGATGTGGAACGGGAGCCCAGGGGCCACGGCGTCGTCAAGGGTGTTGGTCAGATCGATGGCGACGCGGTAATACGTGCGCC
Organism: Microbacterium sp. I2; assembly: GCF_051364985.1. Lineage (NCBI taxonomy): Bacteria > Bacillati > Actinomycetota > Actinomycetes > Micrococcales > Microbacteriaceae > Microbacterium > Microbacterium sp. I2. Next base: position 89,823 of record NZ_JBLWIH010000019.1, on the reverse strand, counting down.
CGTCGTCGAAGCACTGCCCGTGACTCAAAGTGGCAGACTGCCGGAGGTAGAAGCTCAGCTTCGAGCCGATGCTGTCCTGCAGGTAGAGACCGGCGCGCACGGTGGAGTCGTCCGTGATCGGCATCTCGCCGTTGAGGCCGAGTTCAGCGATCTGCGCCTCCTCCTCGGGGTGCGCGCTCCAAAAGAGGATGCGGCGTTCGTCCCAGCCCTGGGCGAGTGCCGCCATGAGCTTCTTCGCGTCCAGGTCACCGCCGGTAAGTTCGCCGAAGACCGCAGCCACGACCCTCGCGTAGAGGGCGTCGTGCCTCGCGTTGGCAGCCTTTGGCGAGTAGTCGGCGTAGCGCAGATAGACACCGTTCAGCAACAGCGGCACGAGGCTGTTCTCATCGAGAACATCGCCCTTGCCGATCTTGATGGGACCGGTGGCTCTGAGAACATAGCCCAGCGCGATCGGGTCGATCGACAGGACGCCGTCCAGATCTTGCCCGAATTGTCGCTTCCACGTCTCGGTCACCATCTCGCCGGCCGTTGTGAAGCTCGGTCGGGCGGATGCCTCAGCGATGAACGTGCCGAATTCACCTGAGGGGTACACCTTCTCGGCGCCGTCCGGGATGGGAATCACCGATTCGGGGTACTTCGAGAACGACCCAGTGGATGCAGCAACAGTCGCTTCGAGATTGAGCTTTCCGTTGTCGACCTCGATGAGCGTGAAGCTGAGTGCGGCGCCGCCCAGCGCGCGGGGCTCAGCGGGGTTCTGGAACATCAGTGCGTAGTAGCGCGGGCCATCGGCGCCCATCGCCGTGGGCAGCAGAGGAACCATCATGTTCAACGCGGAGAGCACCGGCGAGATCTCGGCCAGCATCCCGACGACCTTCGCCCGGGCGTCGCGAACCGGTCCGAGCGTGTTGCCGTCGGGAATGGCTTCCGCGCGCGTCAGAACCTGCTGCATACTCGCGTTGGCCAGTGACACGGGTTCGGCGGCCGCAACGAATGGAGCCAGATCGATGGCGCCGTCCTTGGGTTGGAGTGAGCCGGGGTCCATCACTGACACCGCCGAGAGAAGCGGGCGCACTACTCCATCGATCGTCTGGTCGGTCACTGCAGCGAGCTCGCGCACGGCTGTCAGATTCGGCCCGAGAAGCGGGAGGTACTCGGCGGCACGCCACACCGGATCGTCCGTGAGACTTGCCGCGCGACTGGTGTGCGCGGCGATCGCGTCGAGCGTAGACGCAGCCCCATCGACATCGAACGCGAGCACCTGCTTCTTCAGGTCGCCGACCTGGTTCTGGGCGCCCTCCAGGTCGTTCTTCGCCATGAGACCACGGACACCGATCCAGCCCACCGCGGCGACGAGCAGGACGAGCGCAGCGCGCCCGACCCACATCCAGCGACGGCGCGAAGAGCTCCGACGTGTGCGGGCGTCGTCCGACCGTTCACGGCGGGTCGGCAAAGACGGCGAGGGGACAGACACTGCAAGATTCAACCACGACGCTCATGGGAGAGCGCTGATGGGCGGCTTGTCCTCTCTGAATCCGTCTCGCTCGAACCTGGATGGGCTGGGGAGGGCTGCCTCGAGTGCCCGACCTATTCGGTCTCGAAGGTCGGCATCCTGGGCTTCGCCGTTGTCGTTGAGACACATGAAGTGCCCTCGCGGACGCGCCAGCTCACATTCGATCGCGTCGATGGTGTCGGCGCGGATCTCGAAGAAGCGTCCATAGCGATCGGGCGAGACCGGAGTGAACCGTCCGGTGCACAGTTGCCAGTATCGGTAGACGAAGGGGATGACGCAGTCGAGCGACCGGAACGGGGCTTCGGTGGTGCGCTCCATTTCGCGAGGCGCAGCCGTGCGGACCTCCGCGAACGTGCGGCGCTCGAGCGCCATCGGCAGGTGAGGTTCGAAGAAGCCGGTGAACGAACGCCAGGGCAGCAGGGCGATGTTGCGCAGAAGATAGCGCCCGTATCGTAGCGAGAACCACTGCCCAGGACGGCGGCGCATCACGGAGCGCTTGTCGAACGCTCGGTCGATGATCGCCACCGCGTTCAGGACCCAGTGCGACCAGGCGCCCGACCCTGTACCGGCGTTGTGGATGGCGAACCCGGCGGGGCGACCGCCCGGGAAGACGTCCCCACGCCGTGTCGGCTTCACAACCAGCATGTCGTCGTTGAAGTAGACGAAATGCTCGGCAAGGCCGGGGATGCGATCGAGGTTCGCCTCGATCGCCATGGAGTTGAAGCTCGGTGGGTGGCCGGCGGGCAGGATGGAATCCTGTTCGACGACGACGACGCCGGCTTCCGGATCCAGCCACTCCGGCGTCTGACCGGGAGTCACGAGATGGATGCGGCGAACCCAGGGGCAATGACGATCGATGCCGCGCAGCAGATAGCGCAGCATGTCCCACTCATTCGTGTCATTCGTCGCCCCGACGTGGTCCGAAGGCTCCTGGCCGAGCGCTGCGGCGCGGCGACGCTGCCACTCCTTGTCGGCCACATCCACCCATAGCACGACGACGTCGACGTCCATCTCCGGATCAGTGCGCACGTCTGCGTCCTCGCAATCGTCTTCGCAGAGTCCCGCCCACATCGGCGGGGGTCGAAAACCACGCCACGCCGAGCTGATGACCGATCCTCTCGAGCCGCGGTGTGTCGTGCGAGATGCGTGCGGCGTGGATGCGCCGCTTCAGCAGCCTGACCGCGCTCCTGTCCATGCGAACCCTGTGCACGGCGAGGAAGTGCTCCAGGCCCTGGGCACGACGCTCGCTCGGCGACGTCAGGTGACCATCGCCGCGCCCCTCGTGGAACACGAGGCGGTCGGGCGCGGCAACCACCGACACGCCCTGGTTACGGAGACGTACGAAGAAGTCGACATCGTTCATGACCCACATGCCGGTGTCGAATCCCGAGACGCTGTCGAAGGCTTCGCGTGTGATGAGGATGTTGGAGCCGCTCACCCCTGGCCGAAAACTCGCAAAGGCTCGCTGAGACGGCTGCGCCCATTCCTCGCGTTCCCCATCCACGACCATCCAGCTGGGCGTGAGCACGAGGTCCGCGCTGCAGAGAGCACGGGTAGCAATCGCCTGCTCGAGATATCGCTCATCCCACCAGTCATCGTCGTCGAGGAACGCGACGAGCCCGTGGGCGGCGAGGGCGACCCCCGCATTGCGCGACGCAGACGCGCCGGAGGTCGGTGCGGGTTCCACCGGCACGTACAACAGCGCTCCCTGATACATCTGCATGAGCGTCCGCACGACGTTTTCTGTCGCCGCGTCTCGCGCATCATCGACGACGATGACCTCGGCGGGACGCGCGGTCTGCGAGAACGCAGAAGTGATCGCTCGTCCAACCAGATCGGGCCGTCGGTGGGTCGGTATCACGACTGAGACTTCGACTTTCACATCCCCTCGCTCTCGCCGCAGCATCCCGAGAATTGTCGATGCCGGCACTCTCACGGCGCTGCGATTGCCCTCAGGCATCCGACACCCCACCGGAGGGAGCCGCATCGGTCACCACCTCGTCGTACAGCGCGACCAGATGCTCGGTGCGGGATTCGATATCGAAGTCCGCACGCACGCGCGCCTCTGCGGCGCGCCCCATTTTCGCACGCGCCCCGGCGTCCGTAAGCAGGGTCTCGATCGATGCGGCGAGACCCTCGACGTCCCCTTCTTCGGCGAGGAGACCGGTCACCCCGTCGACGATCGCCTCTGGAACGCCGCCATGCCTGTACGCGATAGCAGGGATGCCCGCGAGCGCGGCTTCCAGGTAGACCATGCCGAAGCCCTCCGCATCACCGTCAGATGCCGTGCGTGATGGGGCAACGAAGACCTTGGACTCCCGCAGTGCTTCCGCGACGGCATCCGGCGGCAGGTGCCCGAGGAACTCCACCGCGAGTCCTCGAGATGACGCCACCTCCTCGAGGGTCTGCCGCAACGGGCCGTCACCCACGATCGCGAGCGTCGGCCGCAGACCCCGCTCAGCCAGCAGGGACAGCGCTGCCAGAAGGTCGGAGACACCCTTCTTCTCGACGAGCCGCCCGACGAATGCGAGGTCTCGAGTCGCGTTGGAAGGCGCCGGCCTTGGGCGAAGCGGAATCCCGATCGGCACTACGCGGATCCGCTCGGGGTCCACACCGAAGGCGGCGGTCGTCTGGGCTGCGATGAAGTCCGAGACCGCGACGACGCGACTGGCGGAATGTAGCGCACGGCGCATCCGATGCGCGGCGCGGGCGCCCCGCAGCCCGCGCCGCATCTCGTGGTTGGTGACGTCGAAGCCGTGCACGGTCACGATGAGCGGCATGCTCAGGCGGCGCGCGGTGCCTGCAACGGCGGTGGCGCTGGTGGCGAAATGGGCGTGGATGAGAGATACGCCGCTCGTACGGATGAGTCGGTCCAGCCGCGCCGATCGCCCCGTCATGAGAAAGAGGCGGCGCCGCAGGCGCTCGGTAGGAACACTCCCGAACAGGATCTCATCCGTCTCGGCTGAGATCGCCGACGTCCATCGGCGCGCACCGGCCAGAATGGCCCGCCATTCCCGGGTGGCGTCGACCTGGTTCCGGATGAACGTCTCGGACCCGTGGAGCACATCGTTGCGCCAAACGAGCACGACGCGTGAGGCCGATGCTTCGCGCACCATCAGCTCTTCTCTGCCGCCCGGCGCCGGCGCCATACGATCCCCGCGGGGTAGCCCACCATCTTCGCCACGTCACCCACGACGACCACGAGCGGTGCGGTGAGGAGAGCACCCGCCGCAGCGGGCGCGCGGAACATCGTCCGTCGTCCCCATACTCTCCGCAGGGCGGTGCGGACGTACACGACGAAGCCGATGGCGCCCGTGAGGAACAGCCAGGGTGAGATCCACCATGCGGACACGGCGAACGCGTATGCCAGGTATCTGAGGTTGTGACGTCGCGGAAAGAGGGCGGCTTTGCCGTCTCCTCGTGCATAGCGGTAGTACTGCTTCGCGAACTCCCAGAGATTCGGCCTGCCGACCCACGCGACGATCGCGTCGGGTGCGAATGTGAACTGGCGTCCGGTCTTGCGTATCGCCAGATCGAACACGAGGTCCTCACAGTAGTCGAGCCATTCCGGGTAGCCCTTGACCTCTCGCCACACGTCCCGGGGGAAAGCGACCGACCGACTCGATGGCTGGAAGCTCCTCGGATCGATCTCGTCACGCGTCGGAGTGATCACGGCAGCGATCGTGCGAGACCAGAAGGTGTCTCCTGCGGGTTCGAAGAACCCGGCGATCACCGCATCAGGATCGGACTCCCAGGGGGCGGTCAGAGCGGCGAACCAATCGCTTCGCTGCACAGTGCCGGCATCGGTGACCACCATCTGCGCGTTGGTCGCGAGCGCGATGGCGAGGTTGCGACCGGCGGAGATACCGGCGTCCATGGCAACGTGCACGATCACGCGACAACCGCACGACGGAGTCCACGCACGCAGGTGCGGTACGGTCTGATCGCTCGATCCGCCGTCCACCACGACGATCTCAGCCGGATGGATGGTCTGCGCCTCCAGGCTCGCGAGGAATGCCGGGAGGGATCGCTCTTCGTTCAGCACAGTGGCGATCAGCGATGTGTTCTCTCTGATCTCGTGTACGGTCACCACGTATGTCCTCGCCGTGACACTTCGCCGTACACTCCCGCAGTGGCCAGCGGATGGGCCCGCCGACTGGCGCGCACCCCGATCAGGAACTCCGGGTATCGCGTATAGAACTTCGCCATCGATGCGATTTCACGTCGCCACGGAGCCCAGCGCAGCGACGTGGTCTCACGCGCCCATCCGTGCTTCCACCTTGCCGTGGGCACCAGCAGCACCGGGATATCCGCCTTCCACGCGCGAAGGCCGATGTCCTTGTCCTCGTAGTAGAGGAAGAAGCGGTCGTCCCAGCCGCCCAGTCGCTCGAAGACCGCACGATCGCCGAGTATCGCTGCCCCCATCACCCAGCAGACCGCTCGCGGCTTCCCGTCGTCGGAGCGCAGGAGGTAGGACGGGTCGCCACCGCGCAGTCGATGACGCACCTTGGCGATAAGCAGCGGGAAGCCGCGACCATTCGGCTGCTCTGTGCCGTCAGCGTTGAGAAGCTGCGGTGCGACAAGGGCGCCAAGCTCGCGCGCGACAGACTCCAAGCCGGACAACTCGTCGAACTCCACCACCACATCAGGATTGACGAACCCGATGAAGCGCCCCGTCGCGTGTTCCAGCCCCAGGTTGTTGGCTGCGGAGAAGCCGAGGTTGCCTCCCGCATCGATGACCGTCGCACCGAGCTCGCGAGCCGCCGAGAGGCTGTCGTCGGTAGATGCATTGTCGACGACGATCCACTCCACACCTTCTGGGAGCGGCGAGGAGCCCCAGCAGCGGCGCAGGGTTTCGGCACTGTTGTGGCTCACCGTGATCAGAGACACCGTCACGTCGACCGTTGTGTGGTCGGTTGAGGTCACGTCAGGCTCCACTGAGCGTCACTCCCCTTTCGCGCCGAGCACACCGCTCCCATGGTAGTCGCGCCCTCCGAGTAGCCTGACAGCGACCGCGGCCAACGCAGCGCGGCCCACCCGGTCGTTCGGCCAGCATTGCAGGCATCCTGAACGGCGCGGATCGGGGCATCGCGTTTCAGCGCCGACGGAGGCACAGCCCTCGTGGGTGGTGCCTCGGAGGAATCCTCACAGTGCACCGTCCCCCGGGGTGATGACGGCTTTCAGCGTTCGGAAGAGGATCTGGAGGTCCTGCATGAACGACCAGTTCTCGACGTAGTAGAGATCGAGTCGAATCGCGTCCTCCCACGACAGCGACGACCGCCCACTGACCTGCCAGAGCCCGCTCATGCCCGGCTTGACGAGCAGACGCCGTTCGGCCGCGTCGTCGTAGAGGATCACTTCGGCTTCACGTTGAGGCCGGGGCCCGACGAGGCTCATCGTGCCGGCGAGCACGTTGAACAGTTGGGGCAGTTCGTCGATCGAGTGCCGTCGGATGAAGCGACCGACCTGGGTGATGCGGGGATCGTCGACGACCTTGTGCAAAGGCCGGTCACTCGTACCCTGCAGATCGAGCAGGCTGGCCAGCTGATCATCCGCGTCAGCGGTCATCGAACGGAACTTGATCATCCCGAACGGCGTTCCGCTACGACCGATGCGCACCTGCCGGTAAAGGACCGGTCCCGGCCCTTCCATGCGGATCGCGATCGCCGTCGCAACCATCAGGGGCGATGCGATCACAACGAGGAAGATCGAGCCGACGATGTCGAATGCGCGCTTGATGAACCGGCGATAGCCTTCCAGGGCCGGGAAATCGACATGGACGAGCGGCAGACCGGCGACCGCGCGGGAGTGGATCCGTGGACCGCCCACATCCGTGAGCTCCGGAGCGACGACAAGGTTCGCGTCTCTGTCAGCGACAGCCCAGCCCAGCCGCCTCAATGCCAGCGGGTCGAGGTCGGCAGAACCTGCGACGATGACGGTGTCCGCATCGACCGCGTCCATCGCGCGCACTGCGGTCGAGAAGCCGCCGACAACGGGCACGCCGCGAATGAACGGCTCGCTGCGGACGTTTGAAACGACGCCGACGATCTCGAACCCCGTCGCGGGGGTTCGCTGGATGGCCGCGATGACGTGCGCCGCCTTCGTCGGTTCTCCGAGCACAACGGCGCGATACACGTACTTCGAGCCCTTCTGCTGGCGGCGCAGCCATTGCCGCCACAACCAGCGGGACACGATCAGCAGCACCGCACCGACCGGCAACGCGACGAGGAGGAGCCCGCGCGACACCTCGATGCGGAAGAAGAACGCGAACGACACGAGGACGGCGAACAGAGCGAGGCTCGAATTGGCGATGCGCGCGTACTCGATCGTCCCGCTGCCTACGATGTGCCTGTCCCGGGTGTCGAAAACACTCAGGGCAAGCAGCCATAACGCGGCCACCACCACCAGGAGGAGGAGGTACGGGAACGGGGGCCCCTCCGCCCATGAGACCTCGACCGCATGAGGAGGCATTCCGAGGATGCGAAAGGCTGCGAGGACCGCGACGATCACGGCCAGGTCGCTATACACCAGCCGGCCCGCGTACCGCGAGGGCCAGTCCCGCGACGATCGCCGAGGCTTGACGAGCCGGGCGGCTCGGCGCACTCGCGAGTCGCCCCTTCGCATCATCTCCCACGATCTGCTCGAGCGCTCCTCGAGCGACGCCTGTCTGCGGCATCGCGGGCAGACAACGCTCCGACGAAGGCCTTCAACGTCTCACAGAGTATCCGAAGCCATTCGACCTGCGCGGGAATGGCACCCGGACCGCGCACGTGATCAGTCCCTGCCGTAGATGTCTCTGGCATACACCTCGGTCGCGACGTCAAAGGGTTCGCCAGAGTCGCGGTTCGGGTCAAGGGTACTCGAGCCCCTCGGCCGCGCCGGCCGAGTAGAATGACGGCCGATGACGTCGACACCGCTCCTCTCCGTTGTGGTGCCGGTCTTCAACGACGAGGAGACCATCGCCGCCACCCTCGAGAGCTGCCTCGCGCAGACGCTGCGCGAGATCGAAGTCATCTGCGTCGACGATGCCTCGACAGACCAGACGGTTCGGGTCGTGGAGGGCTTTCAGGCTCGCGACCCCAGAATTCGCCTCGTTCGCCACAGCACGAACCGGTCGGCGTTCCAGGCGAGGCGCACGGGGATCCTCGCCGCGTCCGCAGCGCACGTGCTCTTCGTGGACGGTGACGATGAGCTCGAGACGAACGCCGCTCGCACCGCCTTAGCTCACGCACGGAGGTCGCGCGCCGACATCGTCGGATTCGGTGTCACCATCATCGGGCAGGACGGTCAAAGCGGCGGATCGTACGAACAGCGGCTTCAACCGACGCATCGGTCGCTCGACGGGTCGGACGTGCTGCGCGGCCTCTTTCCTGTCGGCGAACCGGCGCAGGGGCAGCTCTGGCGGCATCTGTTCACCTCGAAAGTGCTGCGGGACGCGTACGCGATGCTGCCGGAAGACCTCGTTCTGACACGAGTGAACGACCTGCCGCTGGCGTTCCTGGTGGCCGCACTCGCGACGCGCTACGTGTCAACGCGGAAGCGCCTCTATCGCTATCACCTCGGGCGCGGCGGCAGCGGGCATCGCGTCGATAGCATCGAGCGGGCGCGGTTCTACGCAGGCGCGATCGGCTCCGTCGAGAGCATCCGCCCGGCAGTGGCCGCACTCGCCGTTCAATACGCGGATCGCGCGCTCCTTCTGGACTCCTACGAGTCCGTGCGACAGTCGATCGTCGCGTACGTGTGCCAGCAGGTGGTCACCCGGAGTGACGACAGGGTCGTCATGGACGCACTCGAGCAGGTGTTCGCGGTGTCATCGCCGCGGGACGTCGTCCGCGCCGTCGCCCGCTTCTATCCCGACACGCTGACCGACCTCGCCCGACTCGCGCCGCACGAGCCGCCGGGGAAGAAGCCGGTACTGAGTGTCCTGCTCGCAACGTCTTCGCTGCTCGGGGCGGGCGGTGTGACGGGAGTGCTGCTGGCTCAGGCGCGCTATCTGATCGAAGCCGGATACCGCGTCACCATCGCGGCACGAAAGCCAGGTAGTGACCACACCGTGGTCCCCTCCGGAGTGGATTTCGTCGAGTTGCGGGGTCGCGGACTGAGCGCCCAACTGGCGGAGTGGGCCGACCTCTGCCGCTCACGATCGATCGATGTGGTCATCGACCATCAGGTGCTGTACACGCCGCACTGGCCCGCTTTCGCCCTTGTGGCGTGGGCGGAGGGAGCGGGGACAATCGGGTGGGTTCACAGTTTCGTCGCCCGCCCCGTCTATGACGGAACGGATCGGCTGACGCTGCTCGAACGGTGCAGCAGCGCGCTCGCGCTGCTCGTGGTCCTGTCGCCACTCGATGTGAGCTACTTCAAGCTTCGAGGTGTGCGCAACGTGGCCCACATCCCGAATCCCCCTTCTCCCCTAATGCTCTCCTCCGGAGAAGACCGCGCTCCGAGATCCGCACCGCTGGGTCGCGTCTCACTGGTGTGGTGGGGCCGATTGGAGGAGTCGACCAAACGAATCAGCGAGCTGCTCAATGTGTCGCAGGAGCTATGCGAGCTCGGTGCTGACTTTCACCTGACCGTGATCGGGCCGGATTGGAACGGCACCACGGCACGGCGGTTCAACGCTGACGCGCGTCGGCGCGGACTCGGCAACCGCGTCAAAGCTGTGGGTCCGTTGCACGGCCCCACGCTGTTGGACGCCATCGACGCTGCAGACATGTTTCTGTCCACGAGCATCATCGAGGGTTACCAGCTCACCATCGCCGAGGCCCAGTCGCGCGGATTGCCCGTCGCGATGTACGAGTTGCCGTGGCTCAGTCTGCTGCAGAACAACGACGGTGTCGTGACTGCCCCTCAGGGAGATGCCGCTTCGCTCGCGCGACAGATCGTGCAGCTCACCGGCGACCCGGACCGCTACGCCGCGTTGTCCAGAGCGTCGGTGCGGGCCTCGCGCCGCGTGCGCGACACCGATCTCGCCAGACTCTACGGCGAGCTCCTCACTGGTGACGTGCCCGCCGAGTACTCCCCCGAGCCGACGCAGGCAGATGCTGCACTGCTCCTGGAACTCATGACGTTCTATGCCGAGCGCGGTTCGTCTCGAGCACGTTCGCTAGGTGCTCGACGCATCAGCGCTCACGCGTATGCACGCGCACGTGCAGCCTTGGTCAGGGTGCCGGGATTGCGACGCGTCGCGCGGCGCGCGAGGCACTGGCTGCGCCGCAGATGAGCTCAGGGAGTGGCGGGCGCCTCCGGCGGATCCGGCGTCGGTGTGGGCTCGCCAGGCTGGGGAGGCGGCGTCTCCTCCGGTGGTGGCGTCGGTTCGGGCGTCGGCTGCAGTGTCGGTTCGGGCGTCGGCTGCGGAGCCGGGGGCTCCGGTACCGGTACAGGGCCAGGACCCACGGCTCCCCCGCTGTCGGTATCGGTGCCGCCGGAGCTGCCGGGGTTCACGCCTGTTCCGCCCCGGCCAGATTCGCCTCCCCCCGGCTTCCGCGTCGGCGTCTGGGTGGCGGTCGGTGTCGGTTTGGGGGTTTGAGCGATTGTCCGTGACACGATGACGACTGTGCTCACTCGCCCGCCGTCGGCAGACTCCGCCATGAGCGTGTAGGCGCGTGAAGCCTCCTCGCACGGGTAAGACACGAGGAACGTGGATGCCTCGGTGGGCAGGTTGTCGTGCAGCGGCTTCTCGAACGCGTCGATCTCTTTCGGCGCTGAAGCGATCGCGACGCGGGATGCTCCGTCGATCCTCCAGTTCAGCGGGACCTGTGTCCTGCCTTCCGGGGCGATGCACACGGCTGACGCGGCGCCCGAAGTGAATCTCTCGATCGTCGGCGCATCGCCTGCCGCACCCGGCGTCACTCGAACCTCCGGGACCTCCGGCTCGGCGCGTGGAACTGCGATGGCGGCGACGGCACCTAGGGCGATCAGAAACGCGCCAGCGGTTGCGGCTATCGCAACGACGCGGCGGCGAAAGCCCGCTTCAACGGTCCGGCGAAAGCGCCCGCGGCGCAAGGTGGTCTCCTCTTTCTCGGGCGGCACCACCGGCAGGGGCGCAGTGATTCCCCCGCCATCGATCGCGACACCGGCGGCGACAGCTGCCCCGCGCGCTGCGACCCCGGAAGCAGACCCCCTTGCCTTCACCACGCTCGCGGCACCGACCGCCCCGCCGGGCTTCTTCGTCCAGGCGAGATAGTCATCGATCACGGCGTCGGTCGGGCCGTCAGCGACCAGCTCTCCTTTGTGGATCCACATCACGCGTTCGCAGGTATCGCGCAGCGATCCTGCCGAGTGGCTCACGATCATCACGACACCAGCCGAGTCGCGAAGTGCGTGGATGCGTTCTTCACTCTTGATCTTGAACCGTCGATCACCCACCGAGAGTGCCTCGTCGATGAGGAGGATCGAGTGCGGCCTCGCCGAGGCGATGGCGAATCGCAGCCGCGCCGCCATGCCAGACGAGTAGGTCCGCATCGGGTGGTACAGGAACTCATTGAGTTCGGCGAAGTCGGCGATCTCGTCGACACTCGCGGCCGCTTCCTCGGCACTGAAGCCCATCGCGAGCAGGCCGAGTTTGATGTTGTTCTCGCCCGAGAGGTCAGGGACCAGCGCCGCGTTCACCCCGAGCAGCACGGGTCGCTCCGCCGCCCATATGGCCCCCTTTGACGTCGGAATGAGGCCGGTCATCGCCCGGAACAGTGTCGACTTACCCGACCCGTTGTGACCGACGACGCCGATCGTCTCCCCCTCGGACGCCGTGAAGCTCACGCCTCGAAGGGCGTGGACTGAGTGAAGACCTCGGCCACCGCGCAGGGCATTCATGTTGAACACCGCGTCGCGCGCGCTCAGGCGCTTGCCGGACGCGTACACCCGATACGTGACGTGCGCGTCGTCAGCCACGATCATCGGGCGCGCGGGCGGGACACCGGGCGTAGTGATTGCTCCTGTCGTGGATCCAGTCACAGGGGCCGCACCCCGCCTCGCAGGAAGATCCGCACCGGCCCCACCCGGCTGGGCATAAGGTCAGTGACAATCCGGTAGCCCGCGAGAGTGAGCGCGGAAGCGCAGCGGCGCCAAGCGTCAGCGAAGAGGGCGCCGTCGCGTGGTCGCTGACCGACGCCGTGGCGGCCCGAGTCGAGCGCAGCGGAAGTATCGACGATGCGGTCCTCTCGCCTGTCTGGATGCTGAACGTGCACTCCGCACCGAGAATGCGTCGCTCACCGTGTGATTCTACCGCTGTGGCTCCGGTTCCCTGGACCGATGCCGGTGCACCGGGTCAGCGGCGATGGCGAACCTGCGCCAGCACGACGACTCGCCTCCGGCGGGGAGAGCGACACGATGCGCATCCTCGTCGGCGCACGCCAGCCGGACGAATGCTCGGGACCGCGCCCACAGACCGGACCGACTCATTCGCTGAGGCCGTACCTGGCCTCAGCGTGCCAGAAGTACACCACTCCGACGACGAGCGCGAGCACGGCCCACAGCGGGGCGAGGATCACGGCGAGGAGGGGCGCCGGATGATCGACGAGCATCACTCCGCGTACCAGGGCGATGAAGTCGTAGGTCGGGATGCTGTGGGCGATCGTGAGCAGCAACGGATTGTCGGCGAAAACCAGATCAACCTGGAAGAACACGCTGCTCACGTAGAAGAGCACGCGGTTGATGATGGGTATGAACTGCTGCACGTCGCGGGTCCAGACTGACATGCGGGCGACGATCAGCGCGACACCGAAGTTGAAGACCGCCATCAGCGCGAGGATCGGAATCACCAGCAGCCACGACCAGGTGATCGGGACCCCGAAGACAAGAAGCAGGATGCCCAGCAGCAGCATCGTCGGAACGATTCGCATCACCTGCTCGGCCACCACCGACAAAGGCAGGAGGATCCGGGGGAAGCCCAGGCTCTGAACCAGACGCGCGTTGCCCGTGATGGAGCGAGCACCACCGGAGAAGCAGCCGGTGAAGAACTCGAAGACGAACACCCCCGTCAGGACGTAGGGCACGAAGTCCGCCGGCCGCGCGGCGGGCGCAAGGACGAACCCGAAGATCGTTCCGTAGATCATCGCTGTCAGGACCGGCTTGAGCACGATCCACAGCACGCCGAGCCGATTCTGAAGCAGCCCTCCAATGAGGCGGTAGCCTGCCAGTGTCAGGGCGAAGCCGCGGCGACGCCAAGCTTCAACGACGTAGGCGGCGAACGCCGGGCGCCGACCCACCTCGTAGAGCCCGTCCGCGGGGGCGTGGCGCCGTGCATCCACCAAGGAACCCGCTACCTCTCTTACCGCCGCGTACGCCGTGGGACCATCCCGCGCACACAAGTCTTGCGATCATTCTGCCTCACATCGTCCGAACCTGAGACCGACCCTTCTCGCCATGCCCGGGTGGGCGGCCGGGCCGCGCGCTTCACGACCTGGTATGGTGGCGCACCGTTCCTCATATGGTCGCGTACCGTCCGACGTACCCGCGTCGCGAACCCGTGCCCGCCATTACGCACACCACGGAGCTCCCATGCATCCCGCGCCCCGCGTCTCCGTCGTCATGGCCGTCTTCAACGATGAGTCGACGATCGCCGCGGCACTCGAAAGCTGCCTCGCGCAGACCCTCACCGACATAGAGATCATCTGCGTCGACGACGCGTCGACCGATGGCACCGCGGCAGTGATCGAGAACTTCCGGACGCGCGACTCGCGCGTCCGCGTGATCCGACAGGAACGCAACGCGTCGGCATTCCAGGCGCGGCGGGCCGGTATCCTCGCGGCGACGGCCGACCACGTATTGTTCCTGGACGGCGACGACGAACTCAAGCCGGAGGCGGCTGAGAAGTCGCTCGCCGTCGCACAGCGGCACCATGCAGACCTCGTCGGGTTCGGTGTCGAGGTCGTCGATGACCTCGGCCGGGTTCTGGACGGCTACCAATCCCGTCTCAGCCCCAGGCACAAGGTTCTCGAGGACAAGGGCGTTCTGGCGGGACTCTTTCCGGTCGACCAGCCCGCGCAGGGCCAGCTCTGGCGCATGCTGTTCCGCACCCAGCTGTTGCGCGACGCCTACGCGCTGCTTCCCGCCGACCTCGTCCTCCCCCGCGTCAACGATTTGCCGATCATGTACCTCGTGGCGGCGCTGGCCACCCGGTACGTCTCGATTCCCGATCATCTCTACCGTTACCATTTCGGTCGCGGCGGCAGCGGTCGCGGGATCGCCGGCATCGCCGAGGCCCGCTTCCAGACGGAAGCGATTCGCGCGGCGGAGAGCATAGCGCCCGCCGTCCGCGCGCTCGCGCGCGAAAGCAGTGAGCCCGCGACTCTGCTGGACAACTATGAGTCGGCGCGACTGTCGATCATCGGGTATGTATGCGCATACCTGCTCAAGCACGCGGATCGCGACCTGCGCCCGGCCGTACTCGAGCATCTCCACACCTGCGCGTCGGCGACCGACATCGTGGTCGCCGCCGCCCGGTTCTACCCCGACTCGCTGACGGCTCTGAAGCGCCACAGCAAGCCCATCTCACTCCGGCGCAGAACTCCGCGAGGGATCCTTCTCACGACCCGGATCCTGACGACGGGCGGCGTCTCGGCAGTCCTCATCGCCCAGGCCGACTTCCTCATGAAGGCGGGCTATCGTGTGACGATCGTCGCCCGACGGCAAGGGAGCGATCACGGCGCGGTTCCCCAGGGCGCGACCTTCATCGAGATGGCAGGACGCGGACTCCCCGAACGTCTCGTCGAATGGGCGGAGATCTGTCGCGCACACGACATCGATGTGATCATCGACCACCAGGTCCTCTACAGCAGGGACTGGCCCGAGTACGCGCTCGCGGCCCGCACGGTCGACGTCCCGACAATCGGCTGGCTCCACAGCTTCGCAGGACGCCCGCTCTACGATCTCAACGGTTTGCATGCGCTGCTGACAGAAAACGCCCCGCTGCTCGAAACGCTGGTCTCGCTGTCGCCGCTCGATGCGGCATTCTGGAAGCTGCGCGGGGTCACGCAAGCCGCGTATGTCCCCAACCCGCCGTCGCCTCTGCTGCTGCAATCCGCCGAGGTCTCCGAAGCGAGGCGGGCGCCTGAAGGTCGGTTGCACCTCATCTGGTGGGGTCGGCTCGAGGAGCGGACGAAGAAGGTCAGCGAGCTCCTGAATGTCGCAGACCACTTGCGTGGGCTGGTCCCGGACTTCCGTCTCACCGTGATCGGCCCTGACTGGGGTGATTGGACGGCCGAGCGACTCAATGCTCTGGCTCGCAAGCGACGTCTGAACGGGTACATCGAAGCAGTCGGGCCACGGCGAGGACAGGCGCTGGTAGAGGCGATCGACAGCGCGGACGCGTTCGTCAATACGAGCATCATCGAGGGATATCCCCTCACGATCGCGGAGGCTCAGGCACGCGGCCTCCCGGTGTTCATGTATGAGCTTCCGTGGCTCGCGGTGGCCCAGGACAATCGCGGCATCGTCTCCGCGACGCAAGGTGACGCGGCCGATCTCGCCGCGAAGATCGCGCATGCGTTCGCCTCACCCGCCCGGTATGAGGAGCTGTCGCGATCGTCTTTGGTCGCCGCCCAGCGCGAGCGCTCCCGCGACTTCGCGCGCATCTATCAACAGGTGGTGACCGGAGAACTCACCGCCGAGTCGTCTCCTGAGCCCACCCTGGACGACGCCCGCCGGCTGCTCGACCTGATGATCTTCTTCGCAGAGCAGAATGCGGGCCTGCGAACCAAAATCGACGCCGCACCCGATGGTTCCGGCCTCGCGACGAAGGGCCGTTCGGCCGCGGCGCGCCGTGCGGCGTCTTCGCTCGGGCGTCGCACATGGCGGACTGCAGCGCCGCTCGCTCGCACGCTGGTGCAGCTCGTTCCGGGACTGCGGCCGCTCGCTGATCGCGCGAGGGTCTCGCTCGCACCGTGGCGCGGCTGATTCGACCGCACCCCCGAGCCGGTTCCTGAAGCTCGATCAGGTCAAGGCGACCGCATTCATCGCCTGACGGATGCGGTTGGTGAGCGCCGCGAGGTCGCGACGGCCTGAATCGACCCCGACCGCGAGACCGGGGAGCGCACCGACGAGGTCCTCGGTGCGTTCGGCCAATCCAGCATGGTCGCCGGTCAGCTCCCCCAGGCCGACAACATCAAGCAGCCGCCGGACCTTCTCCGGGTTCGCCGCGGAGCCGACCGGATACGCCCCCTCAGTGGCCCCGATGATGAGGGCGTGTGCGCGGTCGCTCACCACCGCCAGCGAGCGCGAGTACACCGACCTGATGAATGAATCGACGTCGTCGTGCCTCGTGCTGGGTGCAACGAGGTACTCGCCCTCGAGGGCCCGCGCGAGGTGCACAGCTCGCGGTGCGTCGCGCGCGACCTGAGCGACTGTCACGATGCTCCTGCCAGTCCTCGCGGCCAGCCCGCGGACCATGCTGAACCACCGGTCGTCCGGCCAGGGCCGGTCGAACCGCAGGGTCACAGCGATGAGCCGGCGTTCGTCGGACGGGGTCCATGTCGACGGATCGGATCCGAGGGCGAAACCCCAGTCCGGGGCGACGCCGCCGAAGCCGGCCGCACCGCGGGTAGCAGCATCCCGCCACGCGACTACGGACGCGTCTCGGAGGATGCCGTCGAACGCGACCTCGGATGCTGCGGCGGGATCTTTGAACCCGATGCCTGCAGCGATCACGACACCACCGCGACCCAGCACGCCCCGCGCCTCGGCGACACGCTGAGGATGGGGGAAAGGTCGCTTGGGAGTCGGATTCGTCTCGCCGGCGTTGACGGCGAACACAGCCCCCCGCGCCTGCCTGCTCGCCTCGAGCCAAGCCGGTCGTTCGCGGTAGAGGATCGTGTCGCCGTCGAACGGCATCGCGGCGAGATAGTCGGACGACTGTCCTTCGAGGAGCAGGTGAAGTCGTCTGTCGTCGCCACGCAGCGCGCGCAGCAGCCCGACACGCAACACCGAATCTCCGAGATTGTCGTCCTGGCCGGACGGTTGAATGAAGACATCCTGCACAGGTCCGACCTCCAGGCGCCAAACCTAGTATGGAGAGGTGCACCCTCCTAATCGGGCGAACGACGCCCGGTCGAGCCTTGTCGTCCATGAAACTGGTCGCCCCCCGGCACCCGTTCTTCGCTATGTCGACCAGGTCGTGGGTTCGCCGACCGCCATCGAGTTCCGTTTCTCTCAGGGTGCGCTGGCTGCGTTCGATGTCGACGTTGTGCATGTGGCAGAACCCAAGCTCGATCACCTCCTCGGGACACGGGGGGCGAGCGACTTCCAACGCCTGATCGCCGCGCTTGTCCTCGCGCGGAACCTCCGCCGCCACGGCATCGCGCTCGTCAGAACGCTTCACTCCTCCGGCAAGCAGCGGAGGCCGAGTCGGGCGCTGCGATTGGCCACGCGGGTGCTCGACCGGGCGACTACGACATTCGTGATCCTCGACGACTCGACCCGTACTCCCGACGTCGGACGCACGACGGTGATCACCCATCCGCACTTCCGCGAACGCTACGTGGGCTACCCGCGCAGTGAAATGGTCCGCGGCCGCATCCTGTGCGTCTCCGCGGGCGAAATACCCGCAGAGGCCCAGCATCTCCTCCCGATCCCACAGGTGACGAACACCGAGAACCTCTCGCTCCGACTCGCGGGCATGGCCTCGCGCCAGCTGGAGGAATCGGTGCGCGCGGCCGTCGCGCGGCACGCAGCAACGGTGTCCGCGCGGCTCGAACGCTTGTCGGACGGCGGCCAGGTTCAGGAGATCTGCTCCGCTGAGCTCGTGGTGTTGCCGACGGTCGAGACAATGAGCGACCTGCAACTGGTCTTCCTTGCGCTGTCCCTCGAACGCCCGGTCCTCGTGCCTCGCACTGAGGCGATGACTCGTCTCGCCGCACAGGTCGGTCCCGGCTGGGTGCAGGTGAGTGATCGAGCCATCACAGCACGCGTCGTCGACGACGCGTTCGTCGCAATCCGCAGCGTGGAGAGAAGTGGCCGCCCAGCGCTCGACGACCGAGGTCTGGCTGCCACACACGCCGCATATGAGGTCGCGTTCCGCGCTGCGGCCGCCTCGGTCCGGCGCCGGTAGCATGCCGGCTCCGCGCGGCGTAACGTGGCGGATGCCCGCCGTCATCCGCGGTGATTGCGGGGGCCCGATTGATGAGCCGCCAGAGGCGGAAGCGCCGCGTACAGGGGCGGGAGATGGTAGACGAGCCAGAAGCGGATGCCCCGAACCGTGGCGGCTTCGCGGAGCCCCTCAGGGCCGACACTGCGCGCCGCGTCGTAGTGTTCCCGATAGCCCTGGCAAGCTGCCAGCAAAGAGCGGAACCTAGCCGGTTTCGACCGCGACGAAGTGCGCGCCCAGCACAGCGATATGGGACGAGGATGCACGGGAAGACATGAGCCGAGGCAACGACCACAGCTCCAGCCCCGCCGAAAGGGCTGAGGCTGGCACCGCTGCCAGGAGCTCGCGCCTGGGATGGGGGGCGCGAGCTGAACGCGACCAAGCAAGATCCGAGAGAGACGCGCTGCGAGAGGAGCTCGCACGCACGCAAGTCGAGCGCGACGCGCTCAAGGAACAGCTGGACAGCGAACGGGCCGACCGCACGCGCGCCCGCAACGAGCACGACGTCAGCTTGCTGCGCGCGATCGACGCCGTGAAGAAGGAGATGCGCGAGATCCACCAGCTCGAGCGCGCGACGAATCGACAAGTGCGGCTCCTCCACCGCGAACTGATGACCGACATCCAAGCCTTGCAGCAATTGCTCACCCGGTACTCGCCCGAGGCTC
Organism: Microbacterium sp. I2; assembly: GCF_051364985.1. Taxonomy (NCBI): domain Bacteria; kingdom Bacillati; phylum Actinomycetota; class Actinomycetes; order Micrococcales; family Microbacteriaceae; genus Microbacterium; species Microbacterium sp. I2. The sequence continues at coordinate 70,568 of NZ_JBLWIH010000019.1, read as the reverse complement.
GACTACCTCCCGTCGGCGGCTGGGCGCTGAGCCCGAGCGGCATCCTGGCACTCGTGGACACCATCGAAGCGAAGGGCGCGACGACTGTCGTCGAGTGCGGGAGCGGGACCTCGACGCTCTGGATCGGGTATGCGCTGAAGCGGCTCGGGCGCGGACGAGTGGTCTCCCTCGAGCACCTGCCGGAGTACGCGGACAAGACGCGTGCCGTCGTGGCCGCCCACGGATTGGAAGACTTCGTCGAAGTGCGTCTTGCGCCGCTCTCGCTCCGACAGACGCCACGCGGAGAGTTCTCCTGGTACGCATTCGACCCGGCTGACCTCACCGAGCCGATCGATGTACTGGTGGTGGACGGCCCACCTCAATCGACTGGGAAACATGCGCGCTACCCCGCCCTGCCGGCGTTCGCCGCAAGCCTCGCGGAGGACGCGATCATCGTGGCAGACGACACCGACCGGTCGGATGAGGCAGAGATGCTGGAGTTCTGGCTCGAGGAGGAACCGCGGCTCCGCCACATCGAGTCCCTCGGGTTCGGCATCGAGATCCTCACCTTCGCCGGCTGACGCGCGAAAGGAGCGATCCGCCGAGTCGAACGACGATGCCTGGCCACACGTGCGCGGTTCTGCATCTTCCAGGAGCGACGTAGCGCGTCGGTTCTCGGGTCCTCAGTGGGTCGGCTAAGCTCAACGACGCGAATCAGCGCTCCCGCGCTGCCTCCCCTACCTCGCCCCCGCAACGCCAGCAGGAGTCTTCATGTCCGCCGATGTCGTCATTCTTGGGCTGGGCTATGTCGGTCTTCCCTTGGCCCGCGAGGCTGTTCGGGCCGGGCTGACTGTTGTCGGACTCGATGTCGACCCTCAGGTCATCAGCGGCCTGAACAGCGGCACTTCCCACGTGGATGACCTTGACGGTGCGGCGATCGAGGAGATGCTCGCCGCCGGGTTCCGCGCGACCGCTGATGAGGCCGCCCTTCAGTCCGCGACGGTAGCGGTCATCTGTGTACCCACGCCGCTATCCGACGACGGCGGGCCCGACCTGGGCGCAGTGATGTCGGCGACGCGGGCCATCGGACGCAACCTGCGCGAAGGCATGCTCGTGATCCTGGAGTCCACGACCTACCCGGGCACGACAGAAGAAATCATCGCTCCTCTCCTCGAGGAGCTCAGCGGGCTCACCGCTGGCGAGAACTTCCAAGTCGCGTTCTCGCCCGAGCGGATCGACCCGGGTAACGCTGTCTACGGGATGAAGAACACCCCTAAAGTCGTCGGCGGTCTCACTCCTCTGGCGACTCAGCAGGCAGCCGACTTCTACCGATGCTTCGTCGACACTGTCGTCCCTGCGCGCGGCGCCCGAGAAGCTGAGACCGCCAAGCTTCTCGAGAACACGTACCGGCACATCAACATCGCCCTCGTCAACGAGATGGCGCGGTTCTGTCACGAGCTCGACATCGACCTGTGGGATGTGATCCGGCTTGCCAAAACCAAGCCGTTCGGCTTCCAGGCGTTCTACCCCGGACCGGGGGTGGGCGGGCACTGCATCCCCATCGATCCGAACTATCTGAGCCACAACGTTCGGTCCAAACTCGGCTACCCGTTCCGCTTCGTGGAGCTCGCTCAAGAGATCAACGCGACGATGCCCGCCTATGTCGCGCGCCGAGCACAGGACATCCTCAACGAGGATTCCAAGGCACTCCGGGGCTCGACGATCCTCCTTCTCGGCGTGACGTACAAGCCTGATATCGCGGATCAACGCGAGTCGCCGGCGGTTCCGCTCGCACTTTCGCTCATCGGCCAGGGCGCAAACGTCGTCTTCCACGATCCGAACGTCGACAAGTGGCGCGTGAACGGCACGACGCTAAACCGCGTGGCAAATCTCGATCAGTCCGTGGACACTGCCGACCTGGTGATCCTGGTGCAGAACCACAGGTCGTACGACGCTGAGGCCATCGCTGAAGCCTCGCAGCGCTTCTTCGACACCCGTGGGGCGACGACGTCCACGCATGCCATTCGCCTATGAGCCATCTTCTCCAGGCGCAGATCACGTCCGCGCGGAGTAGATCGTGAACCGTCAATTCATGGGTGCTGCGGGCGCACGAGGCGGCCTCACGGAACATCGACCGCCCTTGAGCCGCAAGGATCTCGGCTGATGGGCGGCCCCGTCGCGCCGACGCAGGCACACGCGTCCGTGCCTGCCGCGGGGGGCCCGGCGAGTGAGAGGGCCGGCTCTCAGTTCCGCCCAGACATCGAGGGATTGCGGGCAGTCGCCGTCGGGAGCGTCCTCCTCTCTCACGCGGGGATGCAGTTCGCCCCCGGCGGATTTGTCGGCGTCGACGTCTTCTTCGTGATCTCCGGCTTCCTCATCACGAGCCTCCTCCTCCGTGAAGTGGAACGGACTGGGAGCGTGTCGATGGCGCGGTTCTACGCGCGTCGCGCCCGTCGGCTGCTGCCCGCCGCAGCTCTGGTGCTGGTCGTCACTGCCGTGCTCATCTGGTTGACGGCGTCTCCGGTTGATTGGAGCACCTCGGGCGCCGATATCGTGGCCGCAGCGCTCTATGTGGAGAACTGGCTGCTTGCGGCCCGGTCCGTTGATTACCTCGCCGAAGGAATTACGGCATCCTCCGTCCAGCACTACTGGTCGCTGTCCGTCGAGGAACAGTTCTACGTCGTTTGGCCACTTCTGCTGCTGATCGTGGTTCTTATCGTACGCAAATCGAGATGGAACCTCCGTGCGGTGATGGGTGCTGGTCTAGCCCTCATCGTGCTTCCTTCACTGGTCTGGTCGGTCATTGCGACGGATTCGTCACCGGAGTCCGCCTATTTCATGACGACGACCCGACTTTGGGAGCTCGGTGTCGGCGCGCTGGTAGCCGTGGGCGTCGGACTGTGGGCGAAGCTGCCGACGATTGCTGCACGGAGCATCGGATGGGCAGGCCTCGCCGCAATACTCGCGGCGGTTCTGCTGATCGACACTTCTGCGCGCTGGCCAGGCTCGCTGGCATTGGTTCCGGTGCTCGGCACCGCCGCGGTGATCGTCGCAGGCACCGCCGACCAGGGCGGATCCGCCCGGCTGCTTGGTCTACGGCCGATGGTGTGGGTCGGAGGCCTGTCGTACTCGCTCTACCTCTGGCACTGGCCGCTCCTGATTGCCGCGGGAAACCTCTTCGGCTCACCCGGCCAGAAGGTCGGGCTGATTGTGATGGCGGCCTCTTTCATCCCGGCGTGGCTCAGCAACCGTTTTGTAGAGAATCCCATCCGATTCTCGAAGCGTCTCTCGCAATCGACGGCGATGTCACTCTCCGTCGGTGTGAACTTCACCGCCATCGCGGTAGTAGCGGGACTACTGCTGATCCTCGCCGTTCCATCGACGCCGACGACGTCACCCGAAACGAGCGCCCCACGGGGCGGCGCGACCCTCACGTTCGACGCGGACTCTGTGCGCGGAGTGAAGCTGGCGGGAACACTTTCCACCATGATCCCCGCAGCCGCGGCCGCCACCAAAGACGTTCCGACGTCATCCGTCGACGGGTGCAGTCGCGGCTTCGACGCCGTCGACCCCAAGCCTTGCTCAATTGGGGCGGAGCACGGCGAAGTAACGATCGTGGTCGTGGGCGACTCCAAGATCCAGCAGTGGGCGGACGTGCTCGGCAAGATCGCCCGGGAACAGGGATGGAGGATGTTCCTCGCGACCAAGGCGGCCTGCGCGTTCTCGGACGGCCTTCGCGAACTGTCGGAAGGCGAGCCATACGTGGCATGCCCGCAGTACAACAAGGCGCTGATGAATCAGGTGCTCCAGCTCGCACCCGACGCCGTCATCACGTCACAGCGCCACAGCACTGCTTACCTTCCTGGGACGACGGAGTACTCGAAGGATGAGATGCGCGACGCCCTGGTGCGGACATGGACCACTCTCGAGGACCACAGTATCGATGTCATCGCTCTGCTCGACAACCCCGCCCCGTCGGGGGTGAGGCCGGGCGGAGGCGAGATCTACAAGTGCGTCACCGAGGTCGACGATCTGGCAGATTGTGCGTTCGATCGGCAGCTCGGGTCGAAACAAAGTGGATCCGTCGCCCTGCTCGCGGCCGCGGAGAAGGTGCCCGAGGTCGATGTCGTGGACATGACGGACGCCATCTGCAACAAAACGACCTGCCCTCCCATCGTGGGCGATGTGCTGGTCTACCGACAAGGGTCGCATCTCACCAACACGTACCTCCGCTCGCTCGAACCGATTCTCTCAATGCGCCTGGAGCCACTCGTGAAAGCCTCGGCCGAATGACCCGCAGCAACCCCCAGCGACACGATCGCGAGATCGATGTCCGGAATCGGGCGGTGGATCGAGCCGTTCTGGAGTCCGACGTGGCGGCGGTTGCGCTCTCACCGGCTCGACTCGATGCGTTCGTACGGTCCGCATTGCGCCTACGGGCGTGGGAAGCACGGCGGGTGCTCGCGCATGGCCTTGATCCGGACGTTTCATTCGAGGAGCTGCTCTCGAACGTCCGGTCCGCGAGTGTGGAGCGCATCGCCGAGGATGCCTATACACGACGATCGCCGTTCGTCGCTGCCGAGACACTGGGCGCGTGGTGGCGGGCGCTAGGACGTGTTGTTGCGCTCCAGGGGCTCGACGAGACCGATGGTCTCGACGGTCTCCGCCTTCACGACATCGCTCGAGTTCTGTTCCCCGTCAGTTCTTGGGCACCAGCCGACGCACTCACTTACGCACAGCTCCTCTGGATCAACGGACAGGGCGCTCGATTGCGCCAGGACGAGGAGCTTCTCGCCGCTCTGGATTCCAATGAACGGCTATCGCTCGAGGTCGACCTGGCTGCAGACGCCGAAGGGGTCGGCAGCGTCAGTTGGAACGAAGCCCTGGCTCGGATGCTCGCCATAGTCGCTGGGGTGACTGTGGATGCCGATGCCCCGACTCCATTTGACGGGCTTCGGCCGATCAGCATTCCGAAACCGGTCGACGGTCCGCTCGTGAGCATCATCATGTCGGCCTACCACCCGGGGCCCGAGATTCTGACATCCGTACGGTCCATCCTCAACCAATCCTGGACCAACTTGGAACTGCTGGTAGTCGATGACGCGTCCGGTCCGGAGTACATCGATATCCTCGACCGTGTCGCGGCCCTGGACCCACGAGTCCGCGTGCTGATTCAACCAGAAAATCGCGGCACCTATGGTGCGCGAAATCGCGCACTTTCGGAGACACGTGGCGACTTTGTTACGTTCCAGGATTCGGACGACTGGTCGCATCCGGAGCGAATCGCACGCCAAGCCCAGCGACTGCTCGACGACCCGACCCTTCCCGCCATAATGAGCCGCTCCATCCGGTGCACGCCCGACCTGAAGCTTCAACTCTTGGGCTACCGCACGACACGGCCGAACGTGTCATCGCTCATGCTGCGGCGCTCGACGATCGAGACGCTCGGGTACTTCGACCACGTCCGCAAGGCGGCAGACACGGAGTACCAGTTGCGGATCGCTGCACACTACAGCCGTCGCGTCACCGTGATGCCTGATCTGTTGGCCTTCGTGAGGCTGGACCCGGGCTCGCTCTCCCGGTCGGACTTCAAGCCGGGATGGTGGCATCCGGCAAGGCATGCGTATCGCGATGGCTTCCAACGCTGGCATCGAGCCATCTCGAGCGGCGCGGCATCATGGCTTTCGCCCTCCGCGGAGGTCCGCAAGTTTCCGGCGCCGCGCGCGTTCCTCCGGGGGACGGGTCACCAACCCGACCATGCGCTCTTCGACCTCCTGTTCGTGGCCGACTGGCGCGAGCTCGGCGGAGCGCAGAGTGCGCTGCTCCAGCAAGTGCACTCGGCTGTGGCACGCGGACGGCGCGTTGGGGTCATGCATCTCGAATCGCCCCGAGCGCTCGACTGCGTGAGCGAGACGATTTGTCGGGACATCGGCGATCTTCTGTTTGAGGGGGTAGTTACCCAGGTGCTCCCCGACGACCCGGTCATCGTCGGACGACTCTTGCTCGGCGATCCGGCCGTGTTGAACTATGCGCCCGATCGCATGCCGGCTGTCCAGGTCCATGAGGTCGTCGTCCTCGCGTCATCCCCCCCAAGCGAGCCCACATCGAGCCCCCACCGGTACGATGCCGCTTCGGTGACGTCGGTGGTCAAGGCCGTCTGGGGGGTCGACCCGGTGTGGATTCCGGGCGGCGAGCGCGTTCGAACCGCGTTGGCCGGCATCGTAGGCGTTAGCGTTGCCTCGACCGATCTTCCGGCTGGGTTGACCTTGGAAACCAGCATGAGTCGAAGCACACGGCGCGCCCGCCCGATCATCGGCGCGGTGATTGGAGCAGGCGAGGACGGGGTCCCCGCGACCTCCCAGGAATTGCTGGCGCTTCTTCCGGATGACCAGGCGTTCGACGTGCGGCTGATTGCTGCGCCGCCGCGATTATCCCAACTCCTGGATCCCGTCCCGGACCATTGGCTGCTGTACCGCCCCGACGACATCACCCAACGCGCCTTCTACAGGCAGATTGACTTCTTCATCTCGTCCACCGGCACCCAGCGCGTGGATCAGGTCGTCCCTCGTGTGATCGACGCCGTGTCTGCCGGTGCGGTCGCGGTGGTTCCGCCCTCCTTCGCAGGCGTCCTCGGAGATGCGGCCGTGTATGCCGCCGCCGACGAGGTGTCGGACGTGGTACGACGGCTGTTCGTAGACCCCGACGAGTACGCCGCCGTCGTCGCGCGTGCGCAGGCCTCGGTGCGGGAGCAGTTCCCCAGTGCTCTCGCAGAGCAGTCTCTTCCCGGAATCCTTCAGATCGACGGGAGGCAGTCTTGACGGACGCGATGGACGATACGATGCACTCCCGCGCCGCAGAACTGTTGGCCGCGGACCTCCCGGCCAGCACTGTGGCTTGGGTCGCCCACCGGACCGCATCCTCCCGGGCACAGGCACTCCTCGACCTCGTCGCCGAGCGGTCCGGCGACCCAGGGTGGCTAGCGGCAGCCGGCTACGAACGCGGAACCCGCGCGACCACGTCTGAAGCGGCTCATCTCGCAGCGTCGCAGCTCTTGCAGGCACTGGAATCGGTCAAGCTCCCCGCCCGGTACCAGGTGCTGCTCGCCGAGCTGCTCGTTCTCCTCCGCGAGGATGCGCGAGTCTTGCACCTCGTCGCGACCGGAAAACTGCGTGGGCTCAGCAGGACCCGGCGACAGATGCTCGACGCCGACCTGGCCAATCCATTCCGCACGCCGGGCCTGTCGGAGCTGGGGTGGTTGCGAACGATCCAGCCTCTCCTCGGCGACCTCGCGCCAGTAGCGCTGGGGCCGGTGCCGGCAGACGAAGGCTACGAGCCGATCGACCGACTCACCACGCAGGTCGAGCCTGGCACGATACGCGGCGATCTTGTGTCTGTCATCATCAGCTCATACCGACCGGACCGAGCGTTGGACACCGCCGTCTGCTCGATCCTGGCCCAGACATGGGCCGATCTTGAGGTCCTTGTGATCGATGATGCGTCCGGCCCGGAGTTTTCGCACGTATATGCGCGGGTAGCGGCACTCGACGAGCGCGTACGAGTCATCCATCAGTCGGAGAACGGCGGCACCTATGTCGCTCGCAACACCGCCATCGACCAGGCGCGCGGCGCGTATGTCACGTTCCAGGACGCTGACGACTGGTCTCATCCCCAGCGGATTGAGAGACAACTGGCAGTCCTCGAGCAGAACCCACTGATCCACGCCGTCCGGGCGCAGTCTCTGCGCAGCTCTGGTTCGCTGGTGTTCTCCCGGCAAGGCACGCCCGTGCGTGCGCCAGCTGCGGCCACGCTCATGTTCCGGCGTCAACAAGTCTGGCCCGTCCTAGGTGGCTATGACGAGGTACGCAAGGCTGCCGATACAGAGTTCCAGGAGCGGATGGCTGCCGCACTGCCTGGGTACAGCATCGACCTCGACATTCCCTTGATGTGGGTTCGGCTGGGCGAAGGATCGCTCTCGCGCAGTGAGTTCCGCGCGACCTGGAAGCATCCTGCGCGAGTCCTCTACCGATCCGCCTACAGTCGCTGGCATGAGGAGATTCGGTTGGGCGCCTCGCCAAACCTTGCTCGTGCGGTGCGGCGCTTCCCAGCTCCGCACAGGTTTCGTCTCGACCAGGCTGCGCCTCCCGCCGAGTTCGATCTGGTCGTGGTGGGAGACTGGCGCGGCGACGCGAACGCCGCTCGCGACGCGGTCGAGTGGATCCGACTCCTCGCAGCAGACGGTGTGCGGATCGCACTCGTCCACGCCGAGAGCCTGAACTTCGACGGGCGACGGGGACCGGGGCTGATGGCGTCCGTTCAGGAACTGGTGGCTGCGGGGACAGTCGAGGCTGTCCCATGGGACGAGCCTGTGAAGACGACTTCCCTCGTTGTCATTGAGCCGGAGGTCCTCGAGTACCTCCCAGACACCGAGCCGGGCGCAAGAGCTCCGGCGATGGTCGTCCTTCTCGATGCGACTCCGCGGGCGGCAGGTGCGATCGGCACCACCGAGGCCATCATCAAGCACCGCTGGGGCTCGCGAGCGGTGTGGAGCCCGCGCGGAGCGGCGGCGCTGGCGGTCCCGCCGCACGCGAGTGCCGAGGTGCTCGACCGACCGTTTCCGCCTTTCATGCCCGGAGAGGTTCGGCGACCGCTCCACCGACCGAGACCCGTCGTCGTGGTTGCTCCCATCGGGATCGCTCCCGACGTCCTGGATCAGACGGCGGCAGTGAGTTCTGCCCTTGCAGGAGGCGGATTGGACGTCCGAGTGCGACTTGCAGAGGGCGTGCGTGAGGCCATCCGGAGTCGCGTCGGGGCACAGTCGCCCAGGCTCTTCTGGGGGACGCCGCTCGCCGGGGCAGCCGCTACCACGACCGCCATAGCAACGGACCTGATCATCATCGGCCCGGCGAGCGGAATCGAATTCGATCGACTGGTTGACGACGCACGGATCTGGGGCGTGCGCACGCATCTCCTCGGACCGGAAGACCATCCGGAAGGTGCCAGCGGTGCTGGATTCGGCGACCTCCTGGAGCGAATTCTCACTGAAGCGCCGACCGAGAGCAGCCCGCTCGATCCGAACGATCAAGCGGCGACGGAAGCCGCCGTTCGATCCTGGTTCGAGAAGGTGTCCACTCTCACCTGACGAGAGGGCGAACGCTTACTTCGCGGTGGCGGAAGCGCGGTGGCGGTCGGCCGCTTCGACTCTCGCGGACTCCACGGATGCGACAACGCGGCGCTGCATCGCATCGACGAGCGTCTCGACGCGTTGAACTTCGCCGACGATGCGGTTCGTCGACTGCCGGGTCGCCTGATCGACCGATCGGCGAATTTGGCTGGCCGCAGCCCGCGCGCGGCGATCCATGCTCCACAGGAGCACGGCCGTCACAGCTAGCCCGAACCCGACGAGTGAAATCGCCAACGCGGTAGCGCCCAGAACGGCCGCGATCGTCGAGCCCAGACCGAGCACCACCACGATCGCGACGAGCATGTGGAACGTGCCGACTTTGCGCATGGTGATTCTCCCTGGAACGTGGGCGGCGATCGCCCGACGAACAGGCTAATCGAGTTTCGCCCTCGCCCATTGACGACGGCGGGCCTCAGCCTACGACGACGAACGGTCAGCCCGCGGCGTAGTCGGCGTTGTACCGATCGAGTACGTCCTCGATCGAGGCGTCCATCGCCAGGCGACCCTTGTCGAGGTACAGGCCGCGCTTGCAGAAGCGGCGGAGGTCACGCTCGCTGTGGCTGACGAAGAAGAGGGTGCGGCCGTCTTCGAGAAGCTCGTCGATGCGCCGATAGCACTTCTCTCGGAACGCCTTGTCACCGACCGCGAGCACTTCGTCGACCAGGAGCACCGGCTCGTCGAGTTGCGACACGACCGAGAACGCGAGACGCACCTTCATGCCGTTGGACAGGTGCTTGTAGGGCGTGTCGACGAAGTCGCCGATCTCGGCGAACTCGAGGATCTCGTCGAACTTGCCGGCGACGTGGGAGCGAGGCATCCCGTGCAGTCCCGCTGCGAGGTAGACGTTCTCGCGTACCGTGAGATCGCCCACGAATCCGCCCGTGATCTCGATGAGAGGCGCGACGCCCCCGTTGACCCGCACGGTGCCCTCGTCGGGGAGGAGCACTCCCGCGACGAGCTTCAACAAGGTCGACTTGCCTTGACCGTTGCGACCCACGACACCGATCGACTCGCCTGGTGCCACCGTGAATGACACGTCGCGCAGCGGCCAGAACTCATCCGGGCGCGCGCGACGCTCCGACCCCGCGAAGAGGTCCTTGAAGCTGCGGCGTCCACCGCGGTTGCGACGGAACCGAACTCCGAGGTCCGCGACCTCGATCGCATGGGCGGATGCCGGGGATGCCTCTGCCATCACAGCTCCTTCAGCACGGGACGCTCAAGCCGCCGGAAGACCCAGACACCAAGACCCAGGATGGCGAAGCAGAGGATTGCCCCGACGCCGATGACCCAGGGGTCCCATTCCTCCGGGAAGAAACCGACCCGGTAGAGCGCGAAGATGCCTGACAGCGGATTGAACGCGGCGAGGGTCTCGAACGCACCCGGAAGATTCTCCACACCGTAGATGACGGGTGACGCGTAGAACAGCACGCGCAGGATGAGCTTCGTTGTGCGATCGAGGTCGGTCCAGAGCACGCACAGCGGTGCGACGAGCAGGCCGATGCCCAGGAGCAGCACCGTCTGCAGCAGCATAGCGACCGGAAACAGCAGCAGTCCCCAGCCGACCTGCGCGGGCGCCTCCGAGAACTGCGAGATCACGACGAACAGGGCAAGCACAGGCAGGGAGCAGAGGAACTCGATTCCCTTGGAGAGAACGATGCGGTTCACCCAGATCGAACGCGCGATCGCCGTGGAGCGCACCAGGCGCGCGTCCTTCTTGAACGCCCTCGTGAAGTCGGAGACTGCCGCGTTGAACCACACCCATGGCAGGAGCGCGGTGATGAGGAAGACGATGTACGGCTCGTGCCCGACGGTCCGCTGGAACACCTGGGTGAAGACGAACCAGTAGATCGCGCTCATCACGAGCGGATCGAGGATCGACCACAGGTACCCGAGAGCACTCGTCGAGTACCGGACCTTCAGGTCACGCGCCGACAGCAGCCACAGCGAGTGGAGATAGCGCCGGGGCGATCCGGGGGTGCCGACGGCGGCTGTGCTCACGGGATCGAGTCTATTGCGCGTCTCACGCGAGCTGGTTGTTCCACATCGACAGCGCGGATCCGATGGCCATATGCATGTCGAGGTATTGATAGGTGCCCAGGCGACCCCCGAAGTGGACGTCCGCCTCAGCCCGTGACAGCTCGCGGTACGCGAGCAACCGGGCACGGTCTTCCGCGGTGTTGACCGGATAGTACGGCTCGTCCTCACGGGACGCGAACCGTGAGTACTCGCGCATGATGACGGTCGCATCGGTCGGGTACCGGTCGGCGCGTTCGGGATGGAAGTGCTTGAACTCGTGGATGCGCGTGTATGGCACCTCCGCATCCGAGTAGTTCATCACGGGCGTTCCCTGGAAGTCGCCCACCGGGAGCACCTCCTCCTCGAAGTCCAGCGTGCGCCACGACAGCGCACCCTCGACGTGGTCGAAGTAGCGATCGACGGGGCCGGTGTAGACGACAGGCAGTTGCCCGACGGTCGATTTCTTGCTCAGCGGCTGGGATTCGTCGAAGAAGTCGGTGTCGAGCCTGACTTCGATGTTCGCGTGGTCCGCCATCCTCTCGAGCCAGGCGGTGTATCCATCGGTCGGCAGACCCTCCCACGTGTCGTTGAAATAGCGATTGTCGTAGGTGTAACGCACCGGCAGTCGGCTGATGACCTCGGCAGGCAGATCCTTCGGGTCGGTCTGCCACTGCTTGCCCGTGTAGTCACGGATGAACGCCTCGTAGAGCGGACGCCCGATGAGCGCGATGGCCTTCTCCTCGAGGTTCGCAGCGTCCTTCGCGTCGAACTCGCCGGCGAGTTCATGTACGAGTGCCCTGGCCTCCTCCGGCGAGTACGCCGCCTGGAAGAACTGGTTGATGGTCCCGAGGTTGATGGGAAGCGGGTACACGACGCCCTTGTGGTTCGCGTACACGCGATGCACGTAGCTCGTGAACGTCGTGAACCGGTTGACGTACTCCCAGACAGCCGGGTTCGACGTATGAAACAGGTGCGCGCCGTAGCGGTGCACCTCGATGCCTGTCGTCGGCTCATCCTCGCTGTAGGCGTTGCCGCCGATGTGCGGGCGACGGTCGATCACACCGACTCTGCGACCGGATGCCGCGGCCCGCTCCGCGATGGTGAGGCCGAAGAATCCGGAGCCGACGACGAGAAGATCCATAGGGCCAACGCTACCTTCCGGCAGACGGGTGGATTGCGCGGCTCCCAGGCTGATCTCGTAGGCTCGTCGCGCCATGACACACGAGATCTTCGTCCCCTTCTGGGGCGACCCCGGGCTGCTCTATTCGACCGTCGAGTCCGTCCGTGCCCAGCGCGATCCTGACTGGCGGCTCATCGTCATCGACGACTGCTATCCCGACGAGAGCGTCGCGGCATGGTTCGCGGGACTCGACGACGACCGCGTCGTCTACGTGCGCAACGAGGTCAACCTCGGCATCACCGAGAACTACCGCGAGGCCATCCGTCGCGCGACATCCGAGCACATCACGATCCTCGGCTGCGACGACCTCATGCATCCGAACTATCTCGATGTGGTTCGTGCTTCCATCGCCGCGGTGCCCGACGCGGACGTGGTGCAGCCCGGTGTGCAGGTCATCGATGAGCACGGATCCGTCGTGCGTCCGCTCGTCGACCGCGTGAAGACGGGGCTCCTCGCGCCCCGCGGCGGCCGCGGCATCGCGGTCCTGCGGGCAGAGGCGATGGCGACGAGCCTGATCCGGGGTGACTGGCTCTACTGGCCGTCCCTCACGTTCCGCACCGAGACCATGCGGCGCATCGACTTTCGAGAGGGACTGCCGATCATTCAGGATCTGGCGCTCCTCATGGACATCGCATTCGAAGGCGGATGCCTCGCCTACAACCCCACCTTGGCCTTTTCGTATCGGCGTCACGGCGCCAGCGCCTCGCAGAAGACGCTGCTGGACGGCCGGCGGTTCCGAGACGAGCGGACCTACTACGCGCAGGCGCGCGCTCTCGCCACCTCGAAAGGCTGGAGGAGGACCGCCGCCACCGCGCGGCTGCGGCTGATGTCGCGTCTGCACGGCGTCTCGGAAGTTCCCCGCGTGATCAGGCACGGAACAGGTGCCGGGCTACAATCTACGCTGGCGCACATCTTCGCCATCTAACGCGCGGGCTGCGTTCCGAACGAGCGCGTCCCCCTTTCCCTGGAGTGACGGATGCCCCACCACGTGCTCATCACCGGCGGCGCAGGCTTCATCGGCACGCGTCTGGCGCGACGCTTCGCTGAGGCGGGCCACACGGTGACGGTGCTGGACTCGCTGGTGCCGCAGGTGCACGGAGAGGATCCTCGCACCACGTCCGCTCTGCTGACGTCGCTGGAGGGAATCGCGAAGGTCATCGAAGGGACGGTGACGTCCCGCGACGACGTACGCACTGCGCTGGAGGGCGTGCAGACCGTCGTCCATCTCGCCGCGGAGACCGGTACCGGCCAGTCGATGTACGAAATCGACCGGTACGTCGAGGCCAACGTCGGCGGCACGGCGAAGCTGCTCGACCTCCTCACCAATGAGTCGCACTCCGTGAAGCGTCTCGTGATCGCCTCGTCGCGCTCGATATACGGAGAGGGGGCCTATCGCACCTCAGACGGCCGGACTGTCTATCCCCCGCATCGAGCCGACGCCGATATGGCCGCAGGCGACTTCGAGGTCCATCTGCCCGGCGAGGGCGAGATCGTGATGATCCCGACGGACGAGACCGCGAAGCTGCATCCGTCGTCGGTGTACGGCATCACCAAGCAGATGCAGGAATCGTTGGTGATGACCGTCGCGCCGACGATCGGCATCGAGCCTGTTGCGCTGCGGTATCAGAACGTCTACGGACCGGGCCAGTCCCTGAAGAATCCCTACACCGGCATCCTGTCGATCTTCTCCACGCTGATCCGTCAGGGCAAGAGGATCAACATCTTCGAAGACGGGCGGGAGAGCCGGGACTTCGTCTACATCGACGATGTCGTCGAGGCTACGTTCCGTGCAGCGACCGTCGATGCCGCTGCCGGGCACATCATCAACGTCGGCAGCGGCATCGCCACGACCGTCGACGAGGTCGTGGCCGCGCTGTTCGCGGCATTCGACACCGAAGTGCCGACTGCGGTGACGGGCAATTACCGGCTGGGTGACATCCGCCACAACGTCGCCGACATCACACGCCTGCGCGATGTTCTCGCCTACGAGCCACAGACCGACTTCCGCACCGGTGTCGCCCGTTTCGTGGAGTGGGTGCTCACGGAGCCGGTGGAAGAGAGCGGCTACGAGCGTTCGCTGCAGGAGATGGCCGAGCGGAGCCTTCTCAAGTAATGGTCACCGCCCCCACCTCCAGCCGCGCCTTCCCGCACAGCCGCAACAGCCTCAATCTCTTCCGGCTCATCCTCGCGGGCCTCGTGCTGTTCGCCCACGCCTTCTACATCACCGGCAACGGCACGGGGCCGATGCTCCACGGCGAGAACCTCGGCGGGTGGGCGGTCGCCGGCTTCTTCGTGCTGAGCGGCTTCCTGATCACCGGAAGCCGATTCCGGCATTCCACGGGCGAGTTCCTGGTGCACCGGATCGCACGGATCTACCCCGCGTTCCTCGTGGTGCTCGTCGTGACCGCACTCGTCTTCGCGCCGCTGGCCGGCCTTCTCGAACGAGGCGATCTCGCGGGGTTCTTCACGACGCCGGTCACACCGCTCCAATACATCTGGGGCAACATGGGGCTCCAGGTCAACTCGTACACGATCTCGTGGACGCTCCAGACGGTCCCCTACGAGGGCGCGTGGAACGGCTCGCTGTGGACGCTGTACTACGAGTTCTTCTGCTACATCATCGTGTGGACGCTGGGATTCCTCGCCATCTTCCGGCGCACGGCGTGGTTCCCGATCGCTCTCTGGCTCGCGTCGGTCGGCGTGCAGGCGACGATGTCGTTCTGGGTCCGTCTCGGACTGGACGGCGACTTCACACTGCTGTTCAAGCTCCTTCCGTACTTCATGGGCGGAGTTGTCGCGTACGTGGTCTTCGAGCGCTGGGGCATGCGGACCTGGATCGGGATCGTGAGCCTTGTCGGTGCGTTGGTGCCGATCATCTTCCTTCCCGGGTTCGGGGGACAGCTGGCCGCGCCGCTGCTCGCTTACGGACTGCTCTGGCTGAGCACCGTCGTGCCGCAGCCGCGATTGATCGCGAAGCACGACATCTCGTACGGCTTCTACATCTACGCGTGGCCAACGGCCCAGCTCCTCGTCCTGCTCGGTGTCGCCGGCGCAGGCGTATGGGTCTTCATGGGTGTCAACATCCTCGCAACGGTCGTCTTCGCTACGGCCAGCTGGCTGCTCATCGAGCGCCCGGTCATGCGTGCGACCCGCCGATCGCGGAGCAAGCCGAACGCCGTCATCGCGGCCCCGGCGACGGGCGCCGCCGCCTGATCCGGCCAGAGCCCGATTGGTAGACTGCTCTTCATGCCCCGCGTGCTCGTCGACCTTCTCTCGTACTCGGGCACGAAGGGCGGTATGGAGGTCTACGCGCGCGAGCTGTACCGAAAACTGGGCGAGCTCGCCCCTGGCTGGGAGTTCATCGGCTACCTCAGCCGCGAGGGCTACGGTCTGGACCGGTCGTGGTTCCCCGGAGCGACCATCGACTCCGGTATCAGTGGCGAGAACCGGTTCGCGTGGGCCTACGGCGAACTCTTCTCGGTGGCTCGGCAAGCCCGCAGGCTCCGCGCCGACCTGGTGCATTCTCCCGCAACGCTGGGACCTCGCCGCACTGCGATGCCGACTGTGGTCACTATTCACGACATGCTCTACTGGAGTCACCCGGAGTTCATGTCGACCCCGCTCTACACCGAGCCGGTGAAATGGATGGAGCGCCAGGTCGCACGAAATGCAGCCCACATCATCACCGACAGCCCCGGGTCGGAGTCCGAGATCCACAAGTACCTCACGGTGGACCCCTCCCGCGTGCATGTGGTTCCCCTCGCCGGCGGCCACCCTCAAGGGGTGGACCGCTCGCTCGCCAACTCGGAGGGGCCGCTCATCATCGCGATGGGCAATCGCCGGCCGCACAAGAACTGGAGCGCCCTGCCGAAAGCCATCGCATTGCTGCCGCCGGAGCGCCGGCCCCGCATCGTCATCACCGGGGGACGCGGCGAGGACCCGCTCGCGCCGCTGGTCGAAGAGCTCGGCCTCGAACGATGGGTGGAGCTTCGCGGCTGGGTCAGTGATGAGGAGGTCGCTCACCTCTATTCGACCGCCACAGCGCTCGCGATCCCTTCATTGGCCGAAGGGTTCTCGTTGCCGACGCTCGAAGCGATGAGCGCCGGGGTGCCCGTGCTGCTCAGCGACATCGACGTGCACCGGTACGTCGGAGGGGACGCCGCTCGCTTCTTTCCGACGCAGGACCCCGCCGCGCTCGCAGAGGCAATCGACGAGATCGTCGGCGACACGGCGCTCCAGGCCCGAATGACCGCCGCCGGACACGCACAAGAACGCCTGTTCACCTGGGACCGGACTGCTCGCGAGACGCTCGCCGTCTTCGAGCGCGCACTCGCCCTCCATTGACGCAACGGCCACCATCCAGCGTGGCCTTGAGCTCTCGAACGAGAAGAGGACAGATATGTCAACAACCAAGCGTGCGCTCGTCACCGGCGTGACGGGACAGGACGGCGGCCACCTCGCCGAACTCCTCACCGCCGAGGGCTACGAGGTCTTCGGTCTGGTGCGCGGTCAGAACAACCCGCGCCGCGCGACGCTCGAAGCCGAGTTCCCCGGCATGACGATCATCGAGGGCGACCTCACGGACCCCGCCTCGCTCGTGCGGGCGGTGGAACGCTCCGACCCCGATGAGGTGTACAACCTCGCCGCCGTCAGCCACGTCGGCTTCTCGTTTGCCAACCCGACGCTCACGGCCGATGTGACGGGGAAGGGCGTGCTGAACCTGCTCGAAGCGCTCCGTATCACCGGCCGGGCCGAGCGCAGCCGTTTCTACCAGGCATCAACCAGCGAGATGTTCGGCGGGCTGGACTACAACCGACCCGGAAGCGGCTACAACGAGGATTCACTGTTCCATCCCCGCAGCCCGTACGGCGTCGCCAAGCTCTACGGTCATTGGATCGCGAAGAACTATCGCGAGAGCTATGGCATGTTCGTCTCGTGCGGAATTCTCTTCAACCACGAGGGTGAGCGTCGTGGCAAAGAGTTCGTGACGCGCAAGATCACGGACGCGGTCGCGCGGATCAGCCTGGGCACGCAGGATCACATCAAGCTGGGCAGTCTCTGGCCCAAACGGGATTGGGGCTATGCAGGTGATTACGTGCGCGGAATGTGGCAGATGCTGCAGCACGAGACGCCGGACGATTTCGTGCTGGCCACCGGCGAGACGCACTCCATCGAGGACTTCTTGACGCTTGCCTTCGCCGAAATCGGAATCGACGATTGGCGGCCCTACGTCCAGCAGGATGCCGCACAGCTGCGACCCGCAGAGGTGGACATCCTGCTCGGCGACCCCGTCAAAGCCGAATCCGTCCTCGGCTGGCGCCGCGACGTCGACTTTCCCGGACTGGTCTCGCGCATGGTCGCGCACGACATCCGGCTCCAGCAGGGCAGTGGGGGCGGTCCGGCCTCGTGAGCTCGCCGACGCTCGTCGTCACAGGGGCCACCGGGTTCGTCGGCCGGCACCTGGTGAGGGTCGCTCACGACGCGGGTTACCGCGTGTGGGCGGTGGGCAGGGAGCAGACGGCGCCGGAAGAGATCGCGACGCTGCTAGACGAGTACTTCGAGGCGGACCTCACTCGAGAATGGCCGGTAACGGCTCCGGTCGACGCGGTCATCCATCTCGCCGGCCTCGCCGCGGTCGGACCGTCGTTCGACGCACCCCAGCGCTACATCGAGGTCAACAGCCGCATGGTCACCGTCATGTGCGAGGCGATCCTGGACGCCGGGCATCCCACGCGCGTGCTCGCCGTCAGCTCAGGCGCTGTCTATGCGCCGCGCTTGGACGGCGCCCTCGTCACCGAGTCGTCTCCGACGGGGGCGACCTCGCCGTACGCGGTCGCGAAGCTGCTCGTCGAGTCGCAGGCCGCGTACTATTCCCACCGCGGCATCGACATCGCCGTCGCGCGCCCGTTCAACCACATCGGCCCCGGTCAGGACCCCGGCTTCATCGTGCCCGACCTCACCCGCGCCGTCCGTGAGCTCGCCGACGGGGAACGGCTGCGGGTCGGCAATCTCGAGACCGCTCGCGATTACACCGACGTACGCGATGTGGCCGGCGCCTATGTTGCGATCGTCTCGGCCGGGCAGCGTCGCGATTTCATCTACAACGTCGCCTCCGGCGCGAGCCGCACCGGGCACGAGATCCTCACCGCCATCTGCGAGGAGCTGGGACGTCCCGTTCCCCCACTCATCGTGGATGCCGCCCGCCTCCGCCCTGGGGACCCGGCGCGGATCACGGGCTCGGCCGAGCGGTTGCGCACCGAGTTCGGTTGGGCACCGACGATCGACTGGCGCCGATCGGTCGCCGAATTCGTTGCGACGCAGGAAGCCCCTCCAACCGTCTAGGCGAGGCTCTCGCTTTCCGGCGCGGTGGCGGCCTCCGGATGCCGCCACACGGCGACCACGTGGACGCTCAGGCCGACGGCCGGCGGAACCAGCAGGGCCAAGGTCAGCCTCGCATCAAAGGGCAGCGGAAGGAACATCGCGGCGACGGTCAGCGCAGCGGCGGTGACCCAGCCCGCCGTGTACGGAATGTGCCTGCCGCGCCCGACGAGCGCGGGGCCGGTCACGCACATCATCCCCACCAGACCGGCGCTGGCCGTGATCGTCGCCATCATCGCGGGTGTGACGGCGTACTGTCCACGTGAGATCAGTTCGATAGCCCACGGCCCGATCGCCCACGCAAGGCCGGCGAGCACGGCGACGGCGACCGCCGCCGCAGCGAGCGCCAGGAGGATCCGACGCATCAGCGTCCGCCCCGCCTCGCGGAATATCGAGATCAGGTAGCTCTGGAGCGCGAGAAGCGGGACGACGAGCGGGGCGCGCGTCAGGGTGATCGTGAGGATCAGGCCCGCGAGCACCACGGGGTCGGTGCCGGACGACGCGAGGCCGAGCAGTAGCGGCATCCCGTTCATCATGAGGCCCAGGGCTGCTGCAGCCAGGACCGTGCCGGCAGTGTTGGCAAGCAGCCGTCCAAGACGCACGTCCAGGCGGAAGGCTCCCACCACGCTGCGTCGCATGCGCAGCCACACGAGCAGGAAGGCCAGACCGAACGGCACCGACACAGCGAGCGCGATCCACTCGGGAGCCCAGCCGCCGACGAACCCCAGCAGCACCAGCAACGCACGAATTCCCGCGTCGATGATCGTCAGCCAAGCCACCGCCGTCCACAGCCGCAAGCCGTAGAGCACTCCACCGAGGACGGCGACGAGCACATATCCGGCCAGACCCGCGCCGAGCGCGGTCGCCAGAGCACCGGTGGCACCCGGGAACACCACCGGCCCGGCGAGGAGCGCGACGAGCGTCACCGCCACCACCACGATCCCGATGAGGATCAGCGCAAAGTTGCGCACCGTCGCGTTGGGCGGGGAATCCCCGGCACGCCGAGAGGCACGTGTCACCTCTTGCTGCACGCCGGAAAGGGCAGCGACGCAAAGGTAGAGCGTCGACCAGTAGATCGCGAAGGTGACGTATCCGGCTCCATCCGGCAGAAGGGCCGGAGCCAGGAGTTGGACAGCGTAGCCGAGGATACCCGCCACCCCGGTGGCGATCAGGATGCTGCGCAGTCCGGCGCGGGCGTCCTCAGCTTTCATCGCCGTTGCGGCCGTCGGCGTCCGCACGCTCCCCCGGCTCGTGGCCCGTCACGGTCGGTCCGGTGCCCTGACGGTCCAGTCCCGCGGCCTTACGCAGTTCCTCGACCTCGGTGCGGACGATCGCAACATCCTCCGCGACTCGCCGCACCTCGTCCTCGGCCTGGGACAGCTCCCATGAGAGGTGGAGCGCGACACCGATCAGGAGCACCAGTGCAAGGGCGAAGATGAGGTTCGAGGGCACCGCGACGCCGAGCGCATTGGACAGCCACAGCAGCAGTCCCGGGAAGATCGCGAGGATCAGGATCACGATGCCGATCAGCAGCCACAGCGTCGCATACTTCTCACGCAGCCGGCGGCGCAGCAGGAGCGAGATGATGATGGCCAGAACCAGTAGCGCCAGGACGATTCCGGCGATGACGATCATGCGCTGACCTCCAGGGACCGGCGACGGCCCCGCATCAACGCGAGGGACAGTGCGAATACCGATCGAAGCAGATAGATGGTGGATCCGATCGGGTTCTGGCTCGGTTTGCCGTGCACGCGAGCGCGCATGGCGACCGGTACCTGCGTGACGGTGAGTCCGGAGTGGATCGCGCTGACGAGCGAGTCGACGGTGTCGCCGAGGTACTCCGCCGGGTAGTAATGGACGTACTGATCGATGGCTCGCCGGTTGGCGGCCCGGAAGCCGCTCGTTACGTCGGTGAGCTTCGTCCTCGCGACCCGCGAGAGCACGCCTGCGAGGAAGACCATCGCCCAGCGCCGCGGGCCCCTCGCCTGGTACTCGCCCACCTCGGCGAAGCGGGCGCCGATCGAGATGTCCGCCCGCTGGAGACCTGCCAGCACCAGGGGGATGTCACGCGGATTGTGCTGACCGTCGGCATCGACCTGGATCGCGCGCTCGTACCCATGACGCTGAGCGAACGTGAAGCCGGTGCGCATCGCGCCTCCGACGCCCATGTTGAACGGCAGAACCAGGACGCGGGCACCTGCTTCGCGCGCCACCTGCGCGGTATTGTCCGTTGATCCGTCGTCGACGACGACGACATCGAAGTCCGCACCCTGATCCAGGATCTCACGCACGGTGTTGCCGACGTTACGTGCTTCGTTCCATGCGGGCACGATGATGAGCGTTCGCTCGGACTGCTCAGGCATGGTGCTCCCATTCTATCAATCGACTGTCACAAACCCGCGGACCTCAGGGCGCGAAGACCACTGGCCCAAGCTCCGGGCAGGCCTCCGCCGCCCCCGCCACGATGGCCTCGTCGGCCGTGACGACAGTCACGGGCGGACCGATGAGTTCGCGCACTGTACAGAGATCGTCCATCGACTGGCCATCGTGGTAATACGCGAACTTCCGCAACGCGACGTCGTCGACACCCGTCGACGACAGCTGGACGACCCAGAACATTATGGAGTCCTCGTCCGGGTCCGTCGACTCCCACAGAATGGTGCGGTCCGTCGCCGCCGTCAGGTCGACGACCTGATCGAAGACCCTGTCGTCCTCCCCTACCGAGAAGAAATCGCCGACGAGCATGCGTGCGAGTGGGCTCTTCACCGCCTGGGAGTCGTTGCTGAACGTGGGAACGGTCGCTCGCGCATACTCGCCTACTCCCACGATCGTCGCCAGCGTGACGACGACAGCGAACGCGGAGCGCACGCTCCGCGCGGAGATTGCCGCAGCGAAGGTGAGGCCGGCCGCGACGCCGACGATCAGGAGCATGGCGAGGAAGAACCACAGGAACTTCAGCTGGTAGTAGCTCCACAGATTCTCCTCATTGCGGCGCAGCCAGAGCAGGAGCGCAAGACAGGCGCCACCCCCGCCCACGAGGGCGGTCAGCACCCAGATCAGATCGAGAGACCTCGTGGCGCGGGCGTGGAGCAGACCGAATCCGACAGCGAGAACGAGAACGGCGAGGACGATCACCTTCTTGAACTCGAACACGGCGCCGAGCGCTTCCTCGAGCAGATTCCCCTGGCCGACCAGGGCCGGCACCGACAGTGCGAAGAAGACGGCGACCGGCTGGGCCACCGCCACGAGCGCAAGCATCAGTCTGCCGCGACGCAGACCCAGCACCGCCTTGCGTTGCACGATCAATAGCACCAGGAAGGCCAGGCCCGGTATGCCTGCCAGTGGCGCCCAGAGCGCGAGTGTGAGCGCGACTGCCAGCGCGAGTGTGACCAACGAGGTCAGCACGGCACGCCCTGCGTGCACGAGTGTGATGAGACTCGCAATCAGCAGGGCGATCGTGAGGTGGAAATTCACGAACCCGAGCGTCACCGGACCGGACAGCATGATCCACGTCAGGGGAAGAGCCGACGTGACGGCCGCCGCGATCAGCGACATCGTCGATCGCCCCCTGGCGAGGCTCAGCGCGAGAGCGCCGCACAGCAGACAGGAGACGACGATGCCGAAGGACCACATCTCGGCGAGCGCGATGATCTGCGCCCCCGCTGAGGGCGCACCCATGACCGTCGCCGGAAGCGTGAAGAGTGCGATCAGGGCAGCCGTCAGCGGGACCGGATTCTCTCCCCTTCCGAGTCCCACCCCGCCTTCCTGCAGCAATTCCCGCGCGAACAGCACGTTGTTGGCAGCGTCGCCCGACATCGCCCATGACAGTGGCGTCCCTCCGGGGACGACGGCAGCACCCAGGAGCACAGCGCACCACAACAGCGCCCCGAAGGCCGCAAACCCCAGGTCGACGCCGTCGACCCTCGTGAACAAGGAGCCACGGCGGTGCAGGCGGATCGCGCAGAACGCACCGGACACCGCGCCCACGACGATCACCATCGCGAGAGCGGGAAGTCCCGTGTAGCGAGCGACCACCATGATCACAAGGACCGCCCACGCGAAGACGACGAAGAGCAACGCCAGGCCGGCGCTGAGCGACATGCGTGATCTCAGCAGCAGAAGTGCCGGCGCGAGGACGACAGAGACCAGCACGAGCAAGGAACCCCCGAACATCGGAAGCACGCACGCGCCGACGAGCAGGGCAAGATACACGCCGAGCACGATCATGCGCGGGTGCGCTCCCAGAGGTCGCGGCATCCCAGTTCTCCTCTTTCGGCGCGGGTCGACCAGGGAAGGCGCCGTCTGAACAATAGTCCGTACCGCCTGTGAAAAGTGGCCTCACACCCCCTGCGGGTACGATGCTCAGGTGACACGCCGCACCCGATCGCCTCGCCATAAGCTGATCATTTCGATCCTGATACCCGTACTGGCGTTTCTGTCACTCGGCGCCTGGTCCGTCGCATCTCCTGTCGGCGCATCGCCGGACGACGACTTCCACCTCGCTTCGATCTGGTGCGGCCTGGGCGACCGTGACGGTCTGTGCGAGAACCGCGACGACGACGCAGTCGAGCGCTATGTGCCGACGCCGGTGACGACCGCGACCTGTTACGCGTACAACAATGGCGCCAGCGCCGACTGCTGGAATGGCGAGGCCCAGGGCATGTCGAAGGTGCTGCGCGCCAACGTCGACCGCCTGTACCCGCCCCTCTTCTACGGCGCGATGTCGGTATTCGCCAGTCCAAATGTCGCGGCCTCGGTGCTCGTGATGAAGCTCGTCAACAGCGCCATCGCTGTGGGCCTCCTCACGGGCGTCTTCTTCGCCTTGCCTCGTCGACTGCGGCCGGTTCTGCTCATCTCCGTCGTGGCGACTGCGGTTCCGCTGGGCATGTTCGTCTACGGCTCGACCAATCCGTCATCGTGGGCACTGCTGTCGGCTGCCACCGTGTGGATCTCGCTGTACGGCGCGCTCCAGACCGACGGGCGCCGCAGATGGGTTCTCGCCGGGCTCGCCGTTCTGGGCGCCGTCCTCGGCGGAGGAGCGCGCGCGGATTCAGCCGTATATGCCGTATTCGGGGTCATGATGGCCCTGGTGCTGGGTCTTCGATGGAGGCGCCCTCCGTTGATCCCGATCATCACGGCGGCGCTCATCACCGTCATGAGCGTCGCGTTCTACCTGAGCGCGTGGCAGGGATCCTCGATCGTCGGGGGCATAGACAGCGAACGTCTGCCGCTGTCGGGTTCGCAGCATGTTTCGAATCTGCTCCACGCTCCGACCCTGTGGATGGGCGCGCTGGGCGGCTGGGGACTCGGCTGGCTCGACACCCCGATGCCGGCCGTCGTCACAGTACTCGCGGGCGCGGTGTTCTGGGGTGCGTTCTTCATCGGCGGCGGGGGTGCGAACGTGCGGCGCGGTATCTCCATCACGCTCGGCGTGGCTGCGATGTGGCTCGTGCCCGTCGTACTGCTCGGCCAGTCGCGGATGCTCGTCGGGGAGCTCATCCAGCCGCGCTACCTCATGCCCTTGATGATCATCACGATCGGAGTCGCATCGGCGCGCTTCGATATCGCCCGAGCTTGGGGCGGGTTCCGGGCCATCGCGGTCGTCGCGGCGCTGGGGATCGCGAACGTCGTCGCGCTGCACACCAACATCCAGCGGTACACCACCGGTCTCGACCGGTTCACGGCGGACCCCGGCGCGAATGCAGAGTGGTGGTGGGCATGGATGCCCAGTCCGCTCCTGGTGTGGCTCGGTGGCGGGCTGGCGTTCGCGGGGATGCTCGCGCTGCTCGCGTTCCAGCTTCCCATCGGACGCGCAGCGAACGAGGACGCGATCCCATCGCCGGATGCTGACGGCGACCGCGAGTCCCACGAGACGCCGGCAGTTCCACGTCCCGAGGCTGCTGGGTCGGACAGGACCATCACGAACGAAGACGCTCTTGCCCGTGAAGGCGCGACCCCGTGACGCCGGAAGCCGCCGTGGCACGCACTCGCGTGCTGATCATCACGGGCGACCTGATCGGCGAGCGGATGGCGGGACCGGCGATCCGCGTATGGCACATGGCCGACGCCCTGTCGGCGGTTTGCGACGTGCGGATCGTCTCGTGGAATCGGATCGAACGTGCGTCCGACCGCTTCGAGACGGTGCACGTGCGAGAGGCCGACGACCGTCAGATGCGCGACCATGAGCAGTGGGCCGACGTCATCATCGTGCAAGGCACGTCGTTCCGGGTCTTTCCGAGCATCGCTCAGACGCAGAAGATCGTCGTCGCCGATCTCTACGACCCGTTCCAGCTCGAGCAGCTGGAGATGAACAAGTACGCACCGCCGGCCGAGTGGGCCGACGAGGTCACGAAGGCGGTGTCTCTGCTCAACGAGCAGCTCGGCCGGGCTGACTGCTTTCTGTGTGCGTCTGAAGCGCAGCGCGACCTCTGGCTCGGCGGTTTGTCATCAATGGGTCGGTTGAATCCGACGACGTACGTTGCGGATCCCACTTTCGAATCGCTGTTGCGGCTCGTGCCGTTCGGGCTTCCCGAGGAGCGCCCCGTTCAGCGGAGCCATGGCATCAAGGGCACGGTTCCCGGGATCGGCGCCGACGACAAGGTTCTCATCTGGGGCGGCGGCATCTACAACTGGTTCGATCCGGCTACCCTCGTCGAGGCTATGGGGCTGCTGGCGGAGGACCATCCAGAGATCAAGCTCTTCTTCTTGAGCGCGCGACATTTCAATCCCGACATCCCCGAGATGCGGGCGCTCGCCGACACCGTCGAGATAGCCGAGCGGCTCGGGCTCATCGACCGCACGGTATTCTTCAACGACGCCTGGGTCGATTACGAGCGACGCGCCGATTATCTGCTCGATGCCGACCTCGGAGTGAGCACGCATCTCCTGCATGCCGAGACGCGGTTCGCATTCCGGACGCGCATCCTCGACTACCTCTGGGCAGAGCTCCCGATCGTCGCGACCGAGGGTGACAGCTTCGCCACGCTGATCCGGGACCGCGGCATCGGTCGCGTCGTTCCGCCCGCCGATGCGACTGCACTCGCCGCTGCGATCATAGAGATGGTGTGCAACGAAGAGGCGCGTGAGACGGCGGCACGCAACCTCCGCATCGTCCGGGACGAATTCACGTGGTCGCGCGCTCTCGCCCCCCTCGTCGAGTTCTGCGTCGACCCCCGCCCGGCCCCCGACCGCGAGCTCGTGCTCAAGAGGTCTTCGGCGGGCGGCACGCCGTTCGAGAGGATCCTGGCGATGCCACGCGGACCG
The DNA here is from genome assembly GCF_051364985.1 of Microbacterium sp. I2. Taxonomy (NCBI): domain Bacteria; kingdom Bacillati; phylum Actinomycetota; class Actinomycetes; order Micrococcales; family Microbacteriaceae; genus Microbacterium; species Microbacterium sp. I2. Next base: position 44,571 of record NZ_JBLWIH010000019.1, on the reverse strand, counting down.
CGTAGGGATCTCGCACTGTTCCGTCACTATTGGAAACAGGGAGGGCCGGCGCTCGTGCGCAGCAAGATGCTGACCCGGCGGGAGCGCCTCCAGAGAGACTGACGCCGGCGGCGAACCTCCGCCCACGCCCGTTGCGCATTGTCGGGACGGTCTCAAGCCGCGCTTGGCGTGACACGACACGGCCGAGATGCTCGTAGTCGGAGCGAACCCCGGCCCCCGTGGAGCCCCAGCAGCCTGAGTACCACGCCGGGCCAAGCCAGAATCGAGCGGCCGCTCGGCCGAGCTCGGCTGATCTCATGTCGAAGGGCACACCCATACGCCCCGCTCCATTGCCCGGGTCTCAGAAGCAAAGGGGGCGCGGACTCAGTTCCGCGAGTCGGCCTGCTGTGCGCTCGATTGCTACCCGTCGTGGAGGAGTTCGGTCTCAGCAACCTCGAACAGCCTGCGCCATGCGGCCGGCGAGGCCAGTCCCGGAGCTGCAGCCCGATACGCGCGGGCCAACCGCGGCCAGCGCACCCAGAGACGGGCGCGCAAGCTGAGCGTGTCCCACAGCAGCCGGGTGAACCGGCGCCGATCACGGCGCGCGATGAAGGCTCCCTTGCCTGTGGCGCTCTCGACCGTCGCGCTGTCGACCAGCCCGAGCGCCCACCATTTTCCCTCGGAGCGCGCAAGCGCGAGGTCGACCGGTTCTCCGTGTGCCGTGCGAGCCCCTCGGAGTTGATGTGCCACGACGTGCGCCAGGCGTCGCGCGGTTTCCAGACGCCCGGACGGCGGCGGCGGCGGCAACTGACCACGATCGCCCGGGAGCGCGGTGTGCGGAACGATCGTCTGTCCGGCGCGCTCCATGAGGGCACGCATGTCGGCGGTGCGGCGGGCGATCGTGTGGGGCAGGTGCGCCGGACCGCGAAGCACGTCGCGAAGCGCAACCCGGCGCGCCGCCGCCGACCCGTACTGCAGGCAGAGCAGGTGGTTGACATCCTGGGCGAATGACGACGACAGCACGCCGCCGCCCCGGTGGGACGGAGAGTGGATCAACGCCGTGACCAGTCGATTGCGCAGCTGATAATACGCTTGCCAGTCCAGGCCGTCATCCTTGCCTGTCCACGGCATGTGCCAGATCGCGGCACCGGGGAGAGTGACTGTGGGCACGCCGTCGGCGGCGGCTCGCAGGCCGAACTCGGCGTCGTCCCACTTGATGAAGAGAGGGAGGGATGCGCCCACCCGTCGTACCAGTGCGAGCGGCACGAGACACATCCACCACCCGTTGAAATCCACGTCATGGACGACGCGAAGGCCCGGAGTGTCCTCGAGCGTCGCGGCCACGACATCGACGGGCGCCAGGGCCGGGTCGACCGAGGTCCACCAGAATCCGCGGGGTTCGATCCGCTCGCCGACGGAGTGGAGCAGCGTCCTGTCGGTGAGGCTCAGCATCTGAGCGCCGACGATGCACTCACCCGACGCGCGGGCCGCGAAGGCCAGCATCCGCCGGAGGGACTCCGGCTCGAGCAGCACATCGTCGTCGAGCAGTAGCACATGGCTGGCATCCTCTTCGAGCGACTCGACGATGCCCCGACTGAAGCCCCCGGATCCCCCGAGATTGGGCTGTTCGACAAGCGTGAGCCGCTCGCCGAGCACGACTGCCACCTCGGCGAAGCCGGGCGCCGCGCGCACCGGCCGATCGCCCTGATCGACCACGATGATCCGCACCACCTGCTCCGCGACGCTCTCATCCGCTGCCAGCCGCTCCAGCACGCCGACGCAATCCGCGCCGTGGTTGTGGGTGGTGATGCAGACGGTCGCCGTGGCAGAGGGCGCCTCTCTTGCGAGCCAGGCTGCCTCGCGCAGCGTCGTGCCCTCGCGACCGGCGTCGATCTCGAGCCAGAACCAGGTGCCGTCGCTGATCGCGAGGTCCCACGAGAATGCGCCGTCGGCAGTGACCGTCGCCAGGACGCGGCGCCCCACCCGATCGTCGGCGGCGCAGACGCGAACGGTCGCCGGGCGATCGAACTCCGCCACGACCGTGACGTGCTCGACGCCGGTGTGAGTTCGCCAGTGCCCCGCCGGGAAGGCTCCGAAATACGTCGAGAGGGATGCCGTGGCACCGCCTGCGATCGTGAGGCTCGACCGATCCCAGGACACCGTACCCGGCTCCGCGCGGACGTACAGTGAACGCGCATCGTCGTCTCCCGGCTGGGGGAACAGAATGCGCTGGACGCACTGCCTCCGCACTGCTGCCGGCATCCGTGCTAGTTCTCGACGACGCGAATGGAGGCCGCGACCGGCCCGATGGTGACCTGTCGGCCTTCGACGGTGAACTGAGCACCCTGCATGAGCGAGTGCGAGGCGCTGACGCTAATGCCTGAGACGTTTGCGTTGACCACGTAGCGACCAGCGCTGAGCTGCGCACCATCGACCGCGATGTCCACGGACGTCTGGCCATCGAGGGGAGCGAGTTGCAGCTCGAGCAGATCCGTGTTGGATGCGAGGGCCATCTGGCCCATCTCCGTGTCGATACTGAAGCCGATCGCCCATTCGCTCACAGGCAGATATGACTTGACGCGGACGCGCATGACGAAGGATTCACCCACCGACAGCGTGTGCCGTTCCGATCCGTCCGCGCCCAGGATCTCGATGCCCTGAATGGCCATGGCGGTGCTGATCTCGTCCGGCCGCGCCTGGCCCACGGCGTTGTTCGCCAGGAGTTCACGGAAACGCTCGATCGCCGTCACGGGTATGCCGTCGTACGCCATCTGTCCGCGGTTCAGAAGAATGACGCGGTCGCACAGTGCGGCGATCTGGTCGAGGGCGTGGCTCACGATGATGATCGTTCGCCCCTCGGACTGGAACTCTCTGATCTTGTCGAGGCACTTCCGCTGGAACTGCTCGTCGCCGACCGCCAGCACTTCATCGACGAGGAGGATGTCGGGGTCGGTGTGTACGGCGATGGCGAAAGCGAGCCGGACGTACATGCCCGACGAGTAGAACTTGATCTGCGTGTCGATGAATTCGCCGACGCCTGAGAACTCGAGGATCGCGTCGAACTGCGCGGCGGTCTCCTCGGCGCTCAGTCCCAGTACCGAAGCGTTGAGGAAGACGTTCTCGCGCCCGGTGAGATCGGGGTGGAAGCCAGCCCCGAGTTCGAGCAACGCCGCGATCCGACCGCGCTGCTCGACCGATCCTGACGTCGGCTGGATGATCCCGCCGATCACCTTCAGCAGGGTGCTCTTACCCGAGCCGTTGTGTCCGATGAGACCGATGGTGTTTCCTGCACGGATGTCGAGGCTGACATCGCTGAGCGCCCAGAAATCCTGCTTGTGCGCCCGGCCGGCTCTCCCCAGCGTGACGATGCGCTCCTTGAGCGAGGAGTCTTTGCGCACCGTGAAGCGCTTCGAAACGTTGCTGATCCGGACGACCTCGGGGCGCAATCGCGCCGTGGACGAGGCTGTGGACGTGGTGGTCATGCTCACAGCTCCTGTGCGAAGTCGCCCTGTAGGCGCAGAAAGACACGGTGGCTCACCAGCAACAGAACGAGCCCGATCAGAAGAGCGATGAAAAGTCTGAGAAGCAGGTGAGTTGGTTGCGCCAAGTCCTCTCCCGCGACCCAGAAGGCTCGCTGGAAGCCGAGCACAGCCAAGGTCAGCGGGTTGTCGGTATAGATCTCGAGCAGGATGGGGTTCGTGATGATCGACGCGACCATCTGCCACGAGTAGACGATCGGAGACATCCAGAACAGCAGCATCGTCGCCACCTCGACGAGATACTGCATGTCGCGCAGGTAGACGTTGAACGCCGAGAAGAGCAGCGCGAAAGCCAGTGCATACACCAGCAGGACCGCCAGCGAAGGGAAGACGAACAAGAAGTCGAGAGTGAAAGGTGGCTTGCCCACGAGCAGGGTCGCGATGAACAGCACGACGACCTGCACGCCGAAGTTGAACAGCGCAGAGCCCGCGCTGGCAAGCGGGAACACCTCGCGCGGCATGTAGACCTTCTTGACGAGGCCGGAATTGGCGATGATCGATCCGGTACCACCGACCGCGATCTCCTGGAAGAGTCCCATCGCCGTGAGGCCGGCGAAGACGTAGACCGCGAAGTCGGGAATGCCGCGCGCCGCGCCCAGAAAGTGTCCGAGCACCACGTAGTAGATGGCGAGCTGCACGAGCGGACGCGCGAGCGCCCAGAGGAAGCCGAGCGCCGAATCCTTGTATCGCGCCTTGAGATCCCGACGGACGAGCAGTCCCAGCATCTCGCGGTGCGCGAAGATCTCCCGCACTGGTCGCGCGAAGGCGTCCCAGCCCGATCCCGGCGCGCCAACGCTGCGCATGGGCAACCCGTCCAGACGGGCAAAGCGCTCTTCAGCGGCGGGGATGAACTCGGGCATAACTGGTCAATCCTAACCGTGCGCCCCTGGGACACTGATCAACGGCGTGGGCGGAGCCGATGGACCACTGCCCTGACGCGCCCAAGCGCGCCACGGACTCTCAGGATCCGCTCCGCCGCAGCGACCAGAATCGCCTCCGCCCCTGGTCGGCGCAAGCGGGAGTACATGCGTGCGAAGTCTGTCAGCGTTCCGTACTCCACCGGACCTGCGGCCCGCAGCAACTGGATCTGCTCCATCGTACTGTCCCGCAATGTGCTCGAGAATTGATCCAGGTTGTAGTCGAGTGCGGCATAGCTGGAGGCGATGTACTCGGCGTTGGCAACGGTGCGACTATGGAACCCGAGTTCGCCGGCCGCGTACACGGGCATCCGCTCGAGCACGTGCGCGAGCCCCCCGTCCTGGTAGGCCTCCGCCCCCCCGAATTCCTCGTATCTCCATTCGCGCTCGACCAGAAGGCGAAGCGCAGCCGGGCGCGCGACGAACATGGACCCGAACGGCGCGAGCGGCGATATTTCGTCGATCGGAACCCGGATGCCGAGTTCCCGTGCGAGTTCCTCGAACGCCGGCTTGTTCGCCCACCAACCGTGGCCGAGACTCGGATAACCGAGGTGGATCGTCGGGGGGAACACCAGTCCGAGACCTTGCTCTCGTTGAAAGAGCCCGACGAGGTTCGCGGCGTACCCGGGACTGTTGAGCAGGTTCGTGAATTGCTGACGTTTGAAATGTCGACCGACGTTGTGCGCATCTTGCGGCGTCTTCTTCGAGTGGAGCTTGATGACCAGGTCGTAATCGTCGCTCAACAGCAGGTCGCGGCATCCGATGAGGAACGCCGACTGATCCCGTCCATCGTTCGACCCGACGACGCGCACTTCGATCGATCCTGGCGTGGGCCTGGCCGCGATGGCCTCACGGATGGTCTTCGCCCTCTCATCATCCGATGTGGTCACAACGAGGTCGAACGCGCCGGGGAGCACGTTCAGGCGGTCAAGGAGCTCGTCGGTCATCTCGGGGTAGAAGATGTGCACCACCGCGAGCATCCTCAGCGGAATCGCCGGATCGTACGCGAATGGGAAGTCCGGTAGGACCTCGAGCATGGCAGCGTCGGCGTTGAGCGTGCGGGGCTCGACGTTACGGGCCAGATCAGCGTAGATCAGCTCGATCGGGTAGCCGTACTCTTCGACGGCGTCCAGCGTCCACCGGCCGACGACCGCGAGGTGGTCCAGATAAGCGGGCCACTGGAAGAACGGCCGTCTCTTGAGCGTCGGGCACCCGGCACGGATCAACTGCTCGGCGTAGAGGACCGCGTGATTCTCCACCTTGTCGGTGAGCGTCGGAAAGGCGACCTCGCCGACATAGCCGCGATCTGTGAAGTGCTCGGTGAAGATGCCCTCGTGCTTGACGACAGCATCAGCGTAGGTGTCCATCTGAGGAAGATCGCGCCAATACTCGATCCAGTCCTGTGACAAGAACATGTCACGTCGCACGGCTATCCAGTACGACTGCAGGTGGTAGGGCAGGTATCCCGAGTTCGTAAACGGATTGGGCTCGACTCTCACATGATCGGTCATCCCCCAGAAGTGCAGGGCGCTGCGGTCCATCCGCTCGAAGATCGGGCCGAAGGGGCGAATGGGGCCGAACCACGTGTCGTTGGCGAGGAGTACTTCGTCATACTCCGCGATGTCCTCACCTACCGCATCCAGCCCAGCTTTGTACCCCCAGATGTCAAACCCACGGTTCTCCCGGACGACGATCTCATCCGAGAGCGGGGCGAGCCGAGACCTGCCGATCTCTGACAGCGCACCGTTGACGACGATCAAGATTCGGGCGCAATGCTCACGCAGACGCGTAAGCGCGTAGGGGATGTATTCCTCCACGTCACCTCGGATGTCATAGATGACGTAGATCAGGAGCCGCCGTCCGTCGGGAGGGAACTCGGCGGCGTCCTTCGTCGGGAAGGTGATCAGCTCCGCGGTCTTCATCGTCCACCCTCCAGCGAGCGCCCTCTCATGACCGAGGTGAGAATGCGGCCACCGCGGCGCACGTACTTCATGACGACGACCGTGCGCAGCGCGAGCTCGAACAGCGGCATCGTCATCCGCGCGAGGCGACGGTGATTCAGTCGGATGTACATGCGCGCGAGCGCGACGATCCCCAAATGCCCGACATCTCCCGCACGCTGCATGAGGGCGATCTGCTCGACCGGCCACCCCCGCGTCGTCGAGAAGAGGTTGTCGATCTTGGACTCGAGGATGGTGTGGCTGATGGACGCATGCTCCCGAGTGAGCACCGTCCGAGTGTGGTACCCCAAATCAGCGGCAGCGTAGGCGATGAGGCGCTCCTGCACCCGCGCCAGATTCCGATAGGGCTGCCCGGTCCGCTTTCCGTAGTCTCGGAACATCCAGCGTCTGCCCATGAGAGGCAGAAGCGCCTCGGGCCGACCGATCCACATCCCCCCGAAGGGCGCGAGGGGGGACACGGCGTCGAAGGGGACCGCGATGCCGAGATCACGCGCCAGTTCCTCCGCAGTCTCTCTCAAGCCTCCCCACGCGTGGCCCATCGTGGAGTGTCCGATGTGCATCATCGGAGGGAAGACGACGCCGAGTCCGGGCTCCTTCTGGAACAGGGCGACGAGGTTGGCTACGTACCCTGGACTGTTCAGCAGGTTGTCGTACTGGTATCGCCGGAAATAGCGACGGACGTTCACCGTCTTTGCGCGCGTACGACGGGCGTGAACCTTGACCACGAGGTCGAAGTCCCCGCTGAGCAGAACGTCACGGCACCCAACGAAGAAATCGCTCATGTCGCGACCGCGGTTTGCGGGCGTCACTCGCACATCGAACGAAAGAAGATGGGGGTCGTCGCGGCCCTCCAGCAGGCGCTGGAGTCGCGCTGCCCGCTTGCCGTCTGTCGTAGTGACGAACAGATGATAGGGCGACGGTAAATGCCCCAAGCGCGAGAAGAGATCCGGCACCGAGACGAGATCGCTCACGTGTACGATCGCGGCGATCCGCAGCGGTGCACTGTGGTCGTAGGTGATGTCGATGTCCGGGAGTACCTCCACCATGCCGCCGATCGCGTAGAGCGCCTTCGGCTGGACGTTGCGGGCCAGGTTCTGCCATACCAGCGCCATGGGGAAGCCGAGCTCGTCGAGATGCTGGAGGATCTCGCGGCCGATGACGGCGAAGCGATCGAGGAATGGCGGGTACTGAAGGAACAGCGCTCTCAGCAGGAACGGGCATCCCTCATCGAGCAGCAGGCTCGGGGTGAGGAGGGCCGGATCGGCACTCGGGTACGAGGCGGCGGGGAACGCGAACGACGGCTCATACCCTGCCTGTTCGAAATGGCGAAGGAATGCCGTCTCCTCCCCGGGTCCCAGGTCGGTGGCGCGCTCGGACCAGTACCGCTTCCACTCACCGGACGCGAACGCGGCGCGGCGCACCGCGATCCATGCCCACGGCAGAACCGGCCGAGAGAATTCGGCATGCGGGAACGCCTCAGGCAGCCCTGCCGCGTTCTCGACCATCGCCCACACCACCGAGGACTCGCCCGCCATACGCTCGAGCACCGGACCGAAAGGGGAGACGGGACCGAACCAGGCATCTCCGGTAAGCACCACCTCGTCGTACCGGGAGATGTCGTCCTCGGCATCGACGACGAGCGCGTACGAGGCGGCATCGAATCCGGTCGCGGCGACGGAGAGGATGTCATCCGAAACTGAACGAAGTCGCTCGAGCTCCGAAACCTGTGCATCATCCGGCACAATCACGACGACGCGCTCACCGTGCGGGCGCAACGCCGACAGCGCGTGCAGCACGAAATCGTCGATGCGACGGTCGGCTCGCGATAGCGCGTAGACGATGAGTCGGGACCCATTCGTCACGGCGTCGGCGGACGGGGCAGCGGTTACGTCGTCGGACTTCATCGGCGACTCGGAGCCGTTCAGCGCAAACCCTGCTGCAGCGCCTTCAAAAGGTAGGCGCCGTAGCCGCTCTTCACCAGCGGCTCCGCCCGCTGGCGCAGCTCGTCGTCGGTCAGGAAGCCCATGCGCCAAGCCACTTCTTCGGGACAGCCGATCGACAGACCCTGCCGCTTCTCGACCGTGCGAACGAAGTCGGTCGCCTCACTCAGCGAATCGAAAGTGCCCGTGTCCAGCCAGGCAGTGCCACGTGGAAGCAGCTCCACCTTCAGATCTCCGCGCTCCAGATAAGCCTTGTTGACATCGGTGATCTCGAGCTCGCCCCGCGCAGAAGGCGTCAGGTTCTTCGCGATCTCGACCACATCGTTGTCGTAGAAGTAGAGGCCCGGGACCGCGTAGTTGCTCTTCGGCGCCAGGGGCTTCTCCTCGAGCGAGACGACGTTGCCGTCACCGTCGAACTCGACCACGCCGTATGCCGTCGGGTCGTCCACCCAGTAGCCGAAGACCACGCCCCCGGAAAGTTCGGTGTACTGGCGCAGCCTCGTGCCCATCCCCTGGCCATAGAAGATGTTGTCTCCGAGCACCAGCGCGGCCGAGTCGCTGCCAATGTGCTCCTCCCCGAGGATGAACGCCTGGGCCAGCCCGTCAGGAGACGGCTGCCTGACGTAGGTGATGGAGACGCCGAAGCGGCTGCCATCCCCGAGGAGCCTCTCGAACTGGTCCGAATCCTGAGGAGTGGTGATGATCAGGATGTCGCGGATGCCCGCGAGGATGAGGGTCGACAGCGGGTAGAAGATCATCGGCTTGTCGTAGACAGGGACGAGCTGTTTTGAGATTCCCAGGGTGATCGGGTGCAGTCGCGAGCCCGTGCCGCCTGCCAAGATGATGCCACGCATGCATCTAGTCTCCGGCATGGGTCGAGGAGCACCAAACCTGGCCCAAAGCACTGCCCAGTATCCTGGAACGATGCGTAGACTCCTGGTCACTGGCGGCGCCGGTTTCATCGGCTCGAACTTCGTCCACCATGTGCTCGAGAACACCGATGACCATGTCACCGTCCTCGACAAGCTGACGTACGCCGGTAATCGGGCCTCACTCGACGGGCTCTCGTCAGACCGGTTCACCTTCGTCCACGGCGACATCACCGATGCGACCCTCGTCGACGACCTGTTCTCACAGGTGGATGCAGTTGTCCACTACGCGGCTGAATCCCACAACGACAACTCGCTGCACGACCCACGTCCATTCCTCGACACGAACATCATCGGCACGTACACCCTGCTGGAGGCAGCGCGTCGACACGACCGCCGTTTCCACCACATCTCGACAGACGAGGTCTACGGCGATCTCGAACTCGATGACCCGGCCCGTTTCACCGAGCTGACGCCCTACAACCCCTCATCGCCATACTCGTCGACGAAGGCCGGCAGTGACCTGCTCGTGCGGGCGTGGGTGCGGTCGTTCGGCGTCCGCGCCACTCTCTCCAACTGCTCGAACAACTATGGGCCCTACCAGCACGTCGAGAAGTTCATCCCCCGGCAGATCACGAACGTCATCCGCGGCATCCGCCCGAAGCTGTATGGCGCGGGCGAGAACGTGCGCGACTGGATCCATGCCGACGACCACTCCTCGGCTGTCCTGGCCATTCTCGAGGCGGGTGTGCTCGGTGAGACATACCTCATCGGGGCGGATGGCGAGAAGAACAACAGGGAGGTCGTCGAGGCGATCCTCAGCCTCATGGGTCAGCCGACGGACGCCTACGACCACGTCACAGACCGAGCAGGCCACGATCTGCGGTATGCGATCGACTCGACCAAACTGCGCACGGAGCTGGGCTGGCAGCCCGCGTACCGCGACTTCGAGGCTGGTCTCGCTGCGACGATCCAGTGGTACCGGGATCACGAGGATTGGTGGGCGCCGTCAAAGGACGGCGTCGAAGCCTTCTACGCATCGAAGGGTCAGTGATGAGCTTCGGTAAGGCCCTGGCACGCACCGAGACGAACATCCCGGGCCTCGTCGTGTTCGATCTGCCTGTGCACGGGGACTCGCGGGGATGGTTCAAGGAGAATTGGCAGCGCGAGAAGATGATGGCGCTGGGATTGCCCGACTTCGGTCCCGTCCAGAACAACATCTCGTTCAACGACGCTGTCGGAACGACTCGAGGTATTCACGCCGAACCGTGGGACAAGTGGGTATCGGTGGCGACCGGCCGGATATTCGGCGCTTGGGTCGACCTTCGCGAGGGGCCGACATACGGTGCGGTCTTCAGCACCGAACTGGATCCTTCGCGCGCGATCTTCGTCCCGAGAGGCGTGGGCAACTCCTACCAGACGCTTGAGATCGATACGGCGTACACGTACCTGGTCAATGACCACTGGTCGCCAGAGGCGGAGTACGCCTTCCTCAATCTGGCCGACGAGACGGCCGCGATCGCGTGGCCGATCCCGTTGTCGGATGTGGAGATCTCGGCGAAGGATCTTGCACACCCACGGCTCGCCGACGTCACCCCCGTCCTCCCCCGCAAGGTGCTCGTCGTAGGAGCCGGTGGGCAGCTCGGGCGGGCATTGCGTGGCGAGTTCGGCGACGCATCCCATGTCGAGTACGCGGCCCGGGCTGATTTCGATCTCACTATGACGGATCTCGATTCGGCACGCCACTGGCGTGACTATGAGGTCATCATCAATGCGGCCGCGTACACCGCGGTGGATCTCGCCGAGACACCCGCAGGCCGTCGCGATGCCTGGGCGACCAATGCGACAGCAGTGGCCGCGCTCGCGCGGATCGCCGCGAAGTACGGGATCACGCTCGTTCACATCTCGAGCGACTATGTGTTCGACGGGACGAAGTCGACGGAGTACAGCGAGACGGACGCGGTGGCGCCCCTGGGCGTCTACGGGCAGACCAAGGCGGCGGGCGACGCGGCGGCGGCGACCGCGCCGCAACACTACATCGTCAGGACCAGCTGGGTGATCGGGGACGGAAAGAACTTCGTCGGCACGATGGCTTCGCTCGCGGAGCGGGGCATCGACCCGAACGTGGTAGATGACCAACGCGGCAGACTGACCTTCACCTCAGAGATCGCGCGCGCGATCGCTCACCTCATCGACTCGGGTGCGAAGTTCGGCACCTACAACCTCACCTGCAGCGGGGCGCCATTGAGCTGGGCAGACGTTGCTCGAGAGGTCTTCACGCTCACGGGCCACGACCCCTCGAAGGTGAGCGGAGTGAGCACCGAGGAGTACTTCGCCTCCGCGGCCGGACCGGTAGCGCCGCGCCCGCGGAACAGCGCCCTCGACCTGGCCAAGATTCGCGCTACCGGTTTCGAGCCTGCCGACGCCATGTCGATGCTGCGGGGCTTCCTCGCGAACTGACCGCTCTCGCACTGCCCGACACGCGAAACCTCGACGCTAGGGAACAGTGATGCTTCTGCAGCCGATCGTGGTGTTGGATCCCCCTGCGGCGTCGATGGCGTAGATGCACACCGTCCGGAGTCCCGGCGCCGCCGCTACTGAGGCGTTGAATCCGTGGGCGTCGCCCGCTGCGGGGTACGCGGCGGCCACATCGGTGCGGCTGAGGTTCGCAGGGTAAGCGCGGCCGATGCCGTCGACATACACATGGACTTCGATCGGACTCGTGGTGTCGGGATCAATCGCCCAGCCCGACGCCGAGATGGTGCCAGCCGTTGCCGATACCCCCTCGAAGTTGCCGATCGGCGCCTTGTTCGCCACTGGCGCCGGCGCTGAGACGGTGACGGAGCGGCAGCCGAGCGTGGGGTTGGAGACACCTGCGTCATCGATCGCATAGACGCAGACCTGATGCGTCCCGCTCGAGGCCGGCACCTGGACCACGAAGCCATGTCTGTCGCCATGACTGGGGTACGCGGCAGCGATATCCGGCCGCGACACGTCTGCCGTGTAGGACCTGCCGACCCCGTTCACATAGACGTGCACCTCGATCGGACCCGCAACGTTCGGATCCAAGGCCCAGCCACCGATGCTCAGAGAACCCGCAGAAACCCCCACCGACTCGAAGTTGCCGATCGGCGTTTTGTTCACTGCGGGCGCCGGGCCGGAGACGGTCACCGATCGGCAGCCGAGGGTCGGATTGGAGACGCCCGCATTGTCGATCGCGTAGACACAGACCTGATGCGAGCCCGGTGACGCGGGTACCTGGACGGTGAACCCGTGCTTGTCACCGTGCCCCGGGTACGCCGCAGCAATATCAGGACGCGACACGTTTGCGGTGTAGGACCTGCCGACGCCGTCGACGTAGATGTGCACCTCGATAGGACCGGCCACATTCGGATCCAGCGCCCAGCCACCGATGCTCAATGAGTCTTTCGCCGCTCCCAGCGACTCGAAGTTGCCGATCGGCGCCTTGTTCTCGGTCGGCAGCGGTGGTGCTATCGTCACCGACCTGCAGCCGAGCGCGGCGTCTCCGCCGATTCCGTTGTTGACGGCAGTCGCGCAGACGGTGGAAGTGCCGACGGGGAGGGTGAGCTTGGTTGCGAAGCCGTGGTTCGGACCAGCCGTGGGATACGCCGCCCCCACATCGGCTCGATTCTGGTTCGCACTGACCTGGGATGTCGTGTTCCCGACTGTCAGGCGAACGGCGATAGGTCCTGACGTATCGGGATCGATCGCCCACCCCTTGGCGGTCGCGACGGAGCCAGAGACTGCGAGGGAGTCGAAGCTCCCGAAGGGGACGCGTGCACGGTCGATCGTTCCCGTCACCGTGACCGCGCCGCATGCGATCAGCCGGTTTGTTCCGGTTCCGACATTGATCGCGTAGGTGCACACGTTGTGCGTACCGGCGGCCGGCACCGGTACCCTCACGTCGAAGCCGTGCATGGACCCCAGCGAGGGGAAGGCGGCGCCGACGTCAGGTCGCGCGTTGGAGGCCGTGAAGGCTCGGCCCACGCCGCCCACGTACACGTGGATCTCAATGGGATTCGTCGTGTCGGGGTCTGCGGCCCATCCAGTGACGCGCACGGCACCTGCGACACTCTGGAGAGACTCCACATTCCCGAATGGGTCGCCGCCACCGGCCGTCGACCCGAACCAGTCGGTGAAGTAGTTGTAGAAGTTCCGATTCCCGTAGGACGAGCACGCGTCGTTCGCCTCGCCGTATCCCGCCGCCAGTGCGGCGGCGTTGGGCTGATACGGCGTGTAATAGTAAAGGTTCGCGGTGGCCTGGTTCTCGATGTACACCGGCGAGGTTCCACACGCCGCATTGGGGTGGAACCGAACGTTCCAGGTCTTGCCTGGTGCGTACCAATTGAAGTAGTTGCTGGTCCCAGGGGGGTTGGCGTAGCGCTTGAACTGCCACGCCGCACCGTAGACCTGGTTGAAGAACCCGTAGTAGCGGGTGTCGCACGCGGCTGTATCGGGACAGCCCTGTCCCATCGCGATCGTGTAGCGCCATTCGCTCGGCCAGTTATGAGTGACGAGTCCCTGCTCCTTCTGCAACGTCGCCAGGATCACCTGCGGACTTATCCCGCACGCCTGCGCGACTTTATAGATGATGCGCGAGGCTCGCTCCCGCACTCCGCCCGAATATGCACCGCACATGGCATCCGCGTTGGTGCTCCGCGATGTGTCGTACCAGTCCTTCAAACACGTGTAGCCGGCATCGCACCTGGGAACTTTGGATTCCAGGAACTGCTGGATCTGCATTTCCGTCATCGCCCCGCGGTCGAAGAACTTCGCGTCGCTGATGATGTGACCGGGTCGGAACTGAGAAAGATCGGCGCTCTTGACGCGCATGGTCTTCGCAGCAGATTCCGCGTTCGCAACGAATCCTGGGATCGCGGCCTGACCGGCCGCCGCAGGCGCTTCGGTGGCAGCCGCTTGCGAGGCCGTACCGAATCCCGGCGCGGGTGCCAGAAGCAACGAGCCGAGGAGGCTCATCGCAGCAGCGACGACACCGAGCTGACGGCGTTGGAACACGCGCAGATCCCCCCTGCTCACATGCGGAAACCTCTTCAGTGTGACGCAAACGTGTCCCGCTCGCGCGTTGCCTCGCCGACGCGCCGGGGATTGGTAGGACCGAGGGCTACAGCTCGGCGTGCAGCATCCACACCTTGTCGGCGGCCTCGCTCCACGAGAAGGCGCGCCCGCGGTCGCCGGCCAGCACCCCGAGTCGCTCGGCGGCCGCGGTCGACCCAAGGCCGGCTGCGAGTGCCTCACCCATCCCCGACACCACCTCCGCGGCATCCGCGCCCGGCACGAGCACTCCCCCGTCCACCACGACCTCGTCCTGAACGGCCGAGGAAGCGGCCACCACCGGCACACCCAGAGTGAGCGCGTCCACGACCCGCCACGGAAAGGCTGCGCGGCGCGACGGCGCGACGAACGCCACCGCACCGCCGAACACGGCACCACGATCCGCAGCGTCCAACGATCCACGGACGTGCATCCGCCGCTCCGGCACACCCGCCGCCGATGCAAGCTCGACCACCGCCGGCTCGTGACCCTCTTCGACGTCGATCACGACGACGGGAAGGTCCACCCCGGATGCCGCAACCGCGGCGAGTCCGGTGTCCAAGCCTTCTGAACCCAGGGGTCCGCCCGCGAGCAGCACGAAGCCCTCGGGAAGGTCCAACGCACGGCGACGCCCGATCTCGTCGGACGGCACCGAGAAGCCGATGGGCGAGGCGCCGGCGATCACCCGCACCCGATCGCCGAGCTGTGGCGCGATCTCGACCAGCCGCGCTGCGAGGGAATGCGTCGGCACGACGACGGCGTCCGCGTACTTCACCGCGCGCCGCAGCATGGCTTTGTGCCACGCGACGACCGGCCTAGGCAGCTCGACCGGGGCCTCCCACGGGCGAAGATCCCACACCGTGACGACCGTCTGATCGTTGTTGTGCACGCGGTCGTGCTTCACAAGGGGCGCGAACAGCGATGGGGAGTGGATCATGCCGCCACCGAGACCGGTCGCAAGCCCGAACTGGAGCGCTCCCGACAGTTCACGGCGTGCGAGGGCGGCACGTCGCACATCTGCCAGCCCGGGAACGGCCTCGCCGACGTCCTCGCCCCCTGCCGGCACGATCGCTTCGACCTCGCACCCCGACGGCGCACCGGCAACCAGGGCGCGAGCAAGCTCGCGGGATGCCTCGGCCAGCGGCCGGTCGGTCGGCGCCACGACCTGGTCGAGTACGACGCGCAGTGTCGCGACCATCAGCCCTCCGGCTCGGCGGTCGGCGTCGGTGGGTGGAGCGTGTTGTGCACCAGCTCCTTGATGTAGGCGTAGTCCGGGTCGAATTCGTCGATGCCGCCCTTGGGCGTCAGCTCGATCGTCGTCACGGGCTGTTCCCGAGCTTTGAGTGCGAGGTCGGCGAGGAACGGCACGAGCGACTGCGGCAGGTCGGTCTGAACGATGTCGGTGCCGGCAGCGGCGATCTCCTGGAAGCGCGTAAGCACCGTCTGGGGCGTGAACTGGCCGAGCATCGCCTGCTGCAGGATGCGCTGGCGCCCCATGCGGTCGAAGTCGTCCGTCGTGTAGCGCGAACGCGCGTACCACTGGGCTGTGTCGCCGTCCATGTGCTGCGGTCCGGCCTCGATCCACCCGATGGCCCATTCGTCGACGGGCTGACCCGGATAGGCGGGCCCGCCGCCCTTCGGAAGTCGCTGCGCGACCTCGATGTCGACACCACCGAGGGCGTCGATGAGCGACGCGAACCCGTGCATGTCGATGAAGACGTAATAGGGGATCTCGATGCCGAGGATGCCTTCGGCGGCGTCCTTGGTCGCCTCGATCGCCGGCTCCGAGCCGTTGGCCTCGGCATCCGGATACAGCGCGGTGCCGTCCTGACAGACCTCGACCTCTGTGCGCAGCTGGTTGATGCCGCTCCCCCAACCGCAGCTCGCGTCGGCGTGACCCTCGTGGCCGTTCGGGTACTTGTCCTGCATCGGGCCTTCCGAGAACGGGAAGTGCGGCATGTCACGCGGGATGCCGGTGATCGTCGTGGCGCCGGTCTCGGCGTTGACCGACACGACCGAGATGCTGTCGAACCGCATCGAGTCACGGCCCTCGCCGCTGTCGGCGCCGAGCAGCAGGATGTTGTAGTACCCGTCCGACGGCTCGACGACGGGACCGGTCGCCTGGAAGATCGCGCCGAGGGTGTCGCGGGTGGTTCCGGCGACGTTGGCGGCGTACGCAGCGCCTCCGCTCGCAACGACGAGCAGCGCGACGGCGAGCCCCGCGATGCCGAAGCGCGCCGCCGGCCCGGTTTTGACGAGGCGCACGAGGCGCAGCGTGTCGACGGTGAGGACGATCCACAGCACGGCGTACCCGATCAGCAGGCCCTGCGCGATCAGTAGCGGAAGGGGTCGCAGCAGCGCGAGGAAGTCAGGGATCCAGGCTCCGGTGGCGATGCTCAATCCCGCGGTGGGTGCGAGCAGCGCGAACAGCACCGCGATGATCGCGAGCGTCCACAGCAGGAGTGTCGAGCCGAGACCGAGGCGTCCCAGCCGATGATTGCCGGCAAGCGCCTGCGCCGACCCGGGCATCAGGAAGTTCAGCAGCACGAGCCACCACCCACGCTTGGTCATGACGGCCCGGGACGAGGCATCCGGATATCGCATCGGTCGCTCTTCGACGACCGCGCGCCTGGGCGCGGCCGAGGATCGCGGCGGGCTCACGACGCTCACAGCGACTCCTTGAGCCGCCGGTTCTTCTCTTCGACCTGCCCCTCGAGGGTTCGCGCGTACTCCTCGATGCGATCGCCGACCACAGGATCGGAGGCGCCGAGGATGCGCGCGGCGAGCAGGCCGGCGTTCTTCGCACCGTTGATCGAGACCGTGGCGACCGGGATGCCCGCGGGCATCTGCACGATGCTCAGCAGCGAGTCGAGCCCGTCGAGAGTGGCGAGCTGCACCGGAACCCCTATGACGGGAAGAGCGGTGAGGGATGCCAGCATGCCGGGAAGATGCGCCGCGCCACCGGCACCGGCGATGATGGCCTGCAGCCCGCGGCCTCGCGCCTCGCGGCCGTAGCGCATGAGCTTGTCGGGCGTTCGGTGGGCCGAGACGACTTCGACCTCGTGCGGGATGCCGAAGTCGGTGAGCGCCTGGGAGGCGTCGCTCATGACCCGCCAGTCCGAGTCGGAGCCCATCACGACGCCGACCAGCGGCGCGTCAGCAGAATGCAGGTGCCCAGTCACCCGTCAAGGCTAGGGCGCGTGCCTGGAAGATCCCCGCAACGGCGCGGCTCAGTCGACGAAGAAGGATGCCGCGGCCCGGGCCTCGTATGCGACATCGTCGAGGTTGTCGCCCACGACGTTGACGTGCCCGACCTTGCGACCGGGTCGCGGCGTCTTGCCGTAAGTGTGGATCTTGGCGCCGGGGTGCTTGGTCATCGCTGCGTCGAACCGCTCGTCGAGCGAGCCGTTGGCCGGCCCGCCGAGCACGTTCACCATGACGGCCCACTCCGACACCGGCGACGGGTCGCCGAGCGGCAAGTCGAGTACGGCGCGCAAGTGCTGCTCGAACTGACTGGTGACGGCGCCGTCCTGGCTCCAGTGCCCGCTGTTGTGGGGCCGCATCGCCAGTTCGTTGACGAGCAGGCGCTCGTCGGTGGTCTCGAACAGCTCGACCGCCAGCATCCCGGTCACTGCCAGTCCTTCGGCGATCGTGATCCCGATGCGCGCCGCGACTTCCTCGAGCCGTCCCCCGGAATGCGGCGCAGGGGCGATGACCTCGGCGCACACGCCGCCTCGCTGCACCGTCTCGACGACGGGATACGCCCGGACGGCACCGGACGGGCGCCGGGCGACCTGCTGCGCGAGCTCGCGAGTGAAGTCGACGAGCTCCTCGACCAGGAGGGCGCCGCCGCGCGCGTCTTCGGCGAGCGTCGCGAACCAGTCATCGGCCTCGGTTCCCGCCGAGACGACCCGCACGCCCTTGCCGTCGTAGCCACCGCGCGGCGTCTTGACGACGGCGCGGCCACCGTGATCGTCGAGGAAGGCCTGCAACTGCTCTGCGTCCGACACAGCCGCCCAGTCGGGCTGCGGCATCCCGAGTTCCTGCAGACGGGCACGCATCACCAACTTGTCCTGCGCGAAGCGGAGGGCGTGAGGGCCGGGGTGCACCGCGACGCCCGCGTCGACGAGGGTGGCGAGCACGGATTGCGGCACATGCTCATGGTCGAACGTGACCACATCGACATCGCGCGCGAAGGCGAGCACCGTCTCGGCGTCGCGGTAGTCGCCCACGGCAGTGGCGGCGAGGGATGCTGCCATCCCGTCCTCTTCGGCGAGCACGCGCAGGTCGACGCCGAGCTCGACGGCCGGCGCGATCATCATGCGGGCCAGCTGCCCGCCGCCGACGACTCCTACTCGCAGCGCCATGCCGCTCCCTCCTCGATGGACAACCCCTCCATCATCCCCCACCGCCGCGCATCGCATCGGGCCGCGGCAGTCCGGGATCGCCCGGGAGTCGGAACCGGGCCATGGGGGTGGGAGGGACCAGAATAGGAGGGTGACTCAGCCGTCGAGCATCGCGGGACGTCCCCTGACGCCTGCGCCGGGCGCCCCGACGCCCGAGCTGCGCGTCGCGCGGTTCCGCTCGCACGCCCGCCGGCTGACCTGGTCGGCCCTGGTGCTGATCGTCGTGGCCGGGGCGTGCGGCTACTTCTACGGCAACCTTCCGGCGCCACTCGAGAACTGGATGCTGCTGACCGCAGCCGCAGGCATCGTCCTGCTGCTGGTACTCCTGCCCTTCCTCGCGTGGTGGTCGCACGTGTACACGATCACGACGCGGCGGGTCCTGGAGCGGTCCGGCATCTTCGGAACGCGGCGTCGCGAGCTGCACCATGTGCGGGGGTACACGGTGCGCGAGCATCGCGGCATCCTGCAGCGCATGTGGGGAACCGGCACGCTCACGCTCTCGAACGGCGTCGACGAGCCGATGCGGCTGAAGAACATCCCCCACATCGGACTGGTCCACGAGGCGCTCGTCGATCAGGTCGAGGTGAACCAGATCCTCGCGCACCGCGACGCGCAGCCGCTGCCACCGGGCGTCGCCGAGCACGACCCGAACGCCTAGGCGCGCTCCGACGTCGGCGCGGGTCGTCTTTACGCACGCGAATGATGTCACCGGCCGACACGACGGACTGAGCGCGCATGCCAGGTCCACGCCCAAGGGGACGTAAATTACGTAGATGCGCGTTCGTTCGATATCCACGTCGATCCTCCTGCTGGCTTTGTTGCTCACCGGGTGCGCTGGCGCCGCGTCGCCCGACCCGACGAGCACGCCACCCACAGCGACGGGTGCTTCCACCCCCGAGGCGGCACCCTCCTCCACGAGTGCTCCAGCCTCGGCCGCCGAGCTCATCGTCACACTCGATACGATCGAATACAGGGAGAACGGCGGCACTGAAATCGTCGCTTTGGATCAACCCGGTCCGCTCGTCGCCCTGATCGAGCAACTTAGCGGGCAGCCGCCGGCCGAAGAGGAGATCGAGGACCCGTGGGGCAACGGCGACGTCTTCGGCACTTCTTTCCGGTGGGCGGATGTGACCATCGCCAGCCTCGACCAGGGCCCGGTGACAGTGACGTTCCTCAGCCCCACCGTGGGCGACGCAGAGGTCAAGACTGCGGAGGGCATCGGAGTCGGGTCAACCCGGGCTGAAGTACTCGCGGCGGGTGGTTGGGGAGAATGGGACGGAGACGGGGACGGGGCAGCCGAACTTATCAACCTCGGCATGCGAACGGTGCCGCAGACGACTTCGCTCAGCCGTCCGGGTGAGGTCGGTGCTGAATTCATCGGCCTATCCCTGAACGGTGACATCGTCGAGGGCATGTGGTCGCCTTCGAACGACTTCTCGGATCTCTGACCTCCCACGAGCACAGCCGCGCGCACCGCGCACTCAGCGCACGCCGCCTCAGCGCACGTGGATGACGTCGCCGGCCGACACCGCGCTCTCGAACTCGTCGTGCTGCACGACGATCAGCCGGCCCTCCTCGTCGATGCGGCTCGCCCGGCCGCGAAGCGTCTCGCCGTCGGGCAGAGCCACGGCCACATCACTGCCGACCGTGCCGCACAGCGCCTCGATCTCGGCGTGCACACCGGCCGCGGCGGCGTTTCCGCGGGCGCCGACGAGCGCGCCGAGCTGCTCGTCGAGGGCACGAAGGTAATCGGCGAGCAGACGGTCGTCGTCGCACTCGAGCCCGACGGCCTCGAACGACGTGGCGGTCTCGACGGGCAGGTCGGTGCGTGGCATCCGCGTGTTGACGCCTGTGCCGATGACGACGGCATCCGCATGCCCCGGCACGACTTCCGCCAGGATCCCGCACACCTTGCCGCCGTCCAGGATGACGTCGTTCGGCCATTTCAGCGCCGCGGTGTGCGTGGTTCCCGCGAGCTGGGCACGGACGGCCCGCGTCATCGCGGCACCTGCGATGAGCGGGATCCATCCGCGCGAGGCGTACGGGATGCCCGACACCCGCACGACCGTCGACACAGCAAGCGCCGTGCCCGGCGGCGTGACCCACTTCCGGTCGAGGCGCCCGCGACCGGCGCGCTGGTCGGTCGTGAGCAGAACCGACAAGTGCGGCCACTCGCCGGAAGCTTCGACCACGTGCCGCACGACGTCGGCGTTCGTCGATTCGGTCGTCTCGACGACCTGGACGCGAGGGCTGATCGCGGCCGTGAGCGGATATCCGTGTTCGGGGATCGGCATGTACGCCACGTTATCGAGGTCGGCCGCGACGGGATAGGCACAGCGGATGCCGCGACCCCTTGTGCGAACCCTCCAAGGGATGCCGCGAGCCCGCAGATAGGGTGGAACCCGTGACCGACCAGCCCGATCTCTTCACGACCGCAGGCAAGATCGCCGACCTCCGCGCCCGCTATCAGGAGGCCGTCCTCGACGCCGAGGCGGTCGCGAAGGAGAAGCAGCACGCGAAGGGCAAGGGCACCGCGCGCGAGCGCATCGAACAGCTCGTCGACCCGGGCAGCTTCGTCGAGCTCGACGAATACGTGCGCCACCGCACCACGGCGTTCGGCATGGACCGCTCCCGGCCGTACGGCGACTCGGTCGTCACCGGCGTCGGCACGATCCACGGGCGCACCGTCGCGGTGTACTCGCAGGACTTCTCCACCTTCGGCGGCTCGCTCGGCGAGGTGGCCGGGGAGAAGATCATCAAGGTCATGGAGTTCGCCCTGCGTTCCGGCATCCCGATCGTGGGAATCCTCGACTCCGGCGGCGCGCGGATCCAGGAGGGCGTCGTGGCCCTCGGCAAGTACGGCGAGATCTTCCGCCTGAACACCCAGGCCTCGGGCGTCATCCCGCAGATCTCGATCATCATGGGTCCGGCGGCGGGCGGCGCGGTGTACTCCCCCGCCCTCACCGACTTCGTGGTGATGGTCGACAAGACGAGTCAGATGTTCGTCACCGGTCCCGACGTCATCAAGACCGTCACCGGCGAGGACGTCGGCATGGAAGAGCTCGGCGGCGCCTATACGCACAACACCCGCTCGGGCGTCGCGCACTACCTCGCCGAGGACGAGGACGACGCGATCGACTACGTCCGGACGATGCTCGGATTCCTGCCCGACAACAACATGTCCGAACTCCCCGTGTACGAGGCGGACTTCGAGTTCGAGACGACGGATGCCGACCGCGCGCTGAACGCGATCATTCCGGACTCTCCCAATCAGCCCTACGACATCCACCAGGTGATCCGCGGGATCGTCGACGCCGAGGATTTCCTCGAGGTGCAGCCGCTGTTCGCGCCCAACATCGTGATCGGCTTCGGCCGCATCGAGGGGCGCAGCGTCGGCATCATCGCCAACCAGCCGTCGCAGATGGCGGGCACGCTCAACATCGAGGCCGGTGAGAAGGCGAGCCGCTTCGTGCGCTTCTGCGACGCGTTCTCGATCCCCATCGTGACCCTCGTCGATGTGCCCGGCTACCTCCCGGGCACCGATCAGGAGTGGACCGGCGTCATCCGTCGCGGCGCGAAGCTGCTCTACGCCTACGCCGAGGCGACCGTGCCCCTGGTCACGGTCATCCTTCGCAAGGCGTACGGCGGGGCATACATCGTGATGGGGTCCAAGCAGCTGGGCGCCGACATCAACCTCGCATGGCCGACCGCCGAGATCGCGGTGATGGGCGGTCAGGGCGCGGTCAACATCCTGTATCGCGGCGAGATCAAGCGGGCCGAGGAAGCCGGCGAAGATGTCGCGGCCGTGCGCACGCGCCTGGCCAACGAGTACACCTATAACGTGGCATCCCCGTTCCTCGCTGCCGAGCGCGGCGAACTGGACGGCATCATCGAGCCGGCCCAGACCCGGGTCTCGATCGCCAAGGCCCTGCGCGCGCTGCGTGGCAAGCGCGCGAGCCTGCCGCCCAAGAAGCACGGGAACATCCCGCTGTGACCCTGGTGCGCGTGAAGAGCATGGGCGGGATGACACGATGACGATCGCCGACGACGACATCGAGCGCGTCACGATCGATGTGCACCGCGGGTCGCCGACGGAGGACGAGCTCGCGGCACTCATCGCCGTGGTGACAGAGGCCTACACCGGCGAGGCGGCGGAGGCCGTCGCCGACGACCGGCGGTCGCGGAGCGCATGGGAGCTCTCCCAGCGATCGCTCCGCCAGCCGCTGCGCCGCGACCTCGGCTGGGGAAGGTTCGGCGGCTGAGCCGTTCTGCCGGTTTTGTCCCCCGAAATACCTACAGACGCGGGTCTTGCGGCACGGCGATACTTGTATCGCTGGAACGCTTCTGCGTTCGGCCGATCCGATTTCCGCTCTGCGGACCACCCGGATTCGGCCACGCGGACGGTTTTCGGGTAACCGTCCGCTAGGCGAGGGGCGGGCGGCTTCGCCGCCCCTCGCCTCCTTCGATTCCGTCCCCTGTTCAGCTTCCCCTCCCCCTGCTGAATGGGGGACGAGCTTGTCTGCGCGGGTCTGCGACCCCTCCGCTCAGCCCGCGTCGGCGTGTCGCGCCGCGTCGGGGTGAGGGATCTCGCGCCACAGGTCGACGGCATCCTCGTCGCTGGGCGCGCCGACCGAGGGCGAGCGGCCGACGACGGTGACGGCGACGCGCGCGTCAGGGGACGTGCGGATGTAGAGCCGATCCGAACTCGCCGAGCGCAGGGTGTCGGCCAGCTGAGCCCGGATGACCGCCAGAGTCTCTTCGTCGACGTCGTCCAGCCCGCCCTCGTCGAGAACCGTGACGTTGGCACCCCGCCGGCGCGCACGCTCGAGTTCTGCCCGCACGTCGTCGTCGAGCAGGCGAGGACCGCGCATCTCGTCTCGCAGGCGGCCTTCGGCGATCCGCGCCTCGAGTCGGTCGTCATCGGTCAGCTCGCCGCCCTGGGCGACCGTGCGGGTGAGGACGGGTCCGGCGACCGCGAGTGCCTTCTGCACCTGCACGCGACGCTCGCGCTGGCGCACGACCTGCGAGGTCTGCCAGGCGGATGCCGCGCGTTGCAGGAGCGTCAGCCGGGAGGTGTCCCGAGCGGCGCGGTTCACCGAGTGGACCACGAGCTGCGCCACCACCAGCCACACCAGCGACCCGATCAGGCCCAGCTGGATCGCGGGCAGCACCCCCATCCAAGCGATGGACGCGATGGCCAGCAGTGCGAAGCCCGCCCACGCGGTCCATGGGCGTCCGCGCACGATGACGATCACCATGAGCGCGCCGATACCGCCGATGTACCAGGTGGCAAAGGACTCCGTACGCGCCCCCTCGCCCACCGCCCACGAGATCGCGTTGGGGACGACCACCGCGCATGCGATCGCGAGGACGAGTGGGAGCACCGGCAGTCGCTGCCCGCGGCGCGCTCGATCTCGGTCGTCGTGCTCCACCTCCGGAGCATCGGCCGACGACTGCCAGAAGATGCAGAGCCAGGTGACGGCGACGTACATCCCGAGCGCCGCGACGATGACCAGCGGCTGGGACACCGGTTCGGTCCACCACAGTCCCCGCGCAGCCATGTATGCGGTGAAGGCGACAGCCAGCAGGGTGAGGATGTTCTTGACGCTGATCATGCGGGCAGCACCGGCTTCCACGTCAGCCGCACGATGGTGCCATGCGGGCCCGTCTCGATGTCGGCGACCCCTCCCACAGCAGCGATGCGCGCCACGATCGACGCTCGGATGCCGAGTCGATCATCGGGGATGGCAGCCATGTCGAACCCTTCGCCGGCATCGTGCACTTCGACGCGCACCCGTCCCTCGTCAGCGACCACCGCGATGCCCAGGCCGGCGCCGCCGGCATGCTGCAGGGCATTGGCGACCGCCTGTGTCGTAGCCAGCGCCAGGGCTCGCGCGACGCGGCCCGGAAGCGGCTTGCTGTCGGCGGCGATCTCTCGATGCACGTCGACGGCGGCCCCGAGCTCGGCCGCCGCAGCCTCGATGTCTCCGGCGAGCTCGACCGCATCGCGGGGCTCGTCCGTCCCCTCGTGCGAATCCTGCTCGGTGTTCGCCAGACGCGTCAGAGCCTCTCGCGCCATCGTGGCGGCCAGCGCTCGCTCGCGCGGCGTCGTGGCGCGTTCGGCGGCGATGAGCGCCGCGAGCACACTGTCGTGCATGAGCGCCGCCACCGCGACGCGCTCCTGCTCGGCGGCGTCCTCAGCGGCCGCCCGCGTGTATGAGGTCACGGCGCGCGCGCGTGTCTCGTCGACATTCGCAGCGACCGACCGCAGCATCCATCCCAGTGCCAGGAGCACTCCGCCGAGGATGACGGCGAAGGAGACGTCGAGCCCCACCGCGATCCAGAAGTCGGGCGCGAACCCGCCCTGTACGAGTCGCACGAAGTAGAAGAGGAGGGGAGCCAGCACGGTCCATGCGATCTGGAGCGGCAGCGGGAACGCGAGGACGGCGGCGAGGGTCGCGAGGTTCACGAGGAACCAGATCCAGGGTTCGTCCAGCGACTCCGGGACGACGCCGGCCGTCGCGACCGGCCACGCGGCCAGCGCGCCCACATACACGAGGGCGAAGACGCCCGATGCGATTCGCACGGCGCGTCCGATCGCGCACGCGAGGAGCATGAGGGCGAGCGTCCCGAACACCACCACCATGAGCGGCACGTGCCACTCTGCCCGCTCCTGCGTGGAGCCGAGGGCGATGAGGAAGGCCTGGGTCCCGATGATGACCGATCCCGAGGCGGTGGCGATCGAGATGATCCGCTCTACGCGCGAGCGGGTGAACGTCCCGATGCCCGAGGTCGCTTCACGGGAACGCGGGATCTGCGCCCACGCGGTGTCGAGTACCGTCTGGCCGTCACCGGCCACGCGTGCCTCCGGCATCCGTCGCCGTATCGGCGAGCAGTCCGTCCTCCATGGCCCGCCGCAGCAGATCGACCTTGGTGGGTGCAGGCCGGCCGACCTCGACGTACTTGACGCGCACGCGGGTGATGTTCTCCTTGGCCGTGGAGTAGGCGACTCCCAGCCTGTCGGCCACCACTTTCAGCGGCAGACCGGCGGCGTACAGCCGGAGCACCTCGCGCTCGCGTGCCGACAGCTGCGCGTCGGCGAACTCACGGTCGCCCTCGACGGCGCTGGCCCACTCCACGTTGTTCAGCGGCTCGCCCTTGGCCACGGTGCGGATCGCGGCGATCACGTCGTCGATCGGCGAGGACTTGCTGACGACGCCCGCGGCGCCGGCGGCGAGCGCCTCGCGCACCGCGGCGGGCCGGTCGGCGACGCTGTGGATGATCACGCTCGAGCCGTCGAGCACGATACGGCGCACGTTCTCGGTCACGGTCGTGCCGTCCCCGAGGGTGAGATCGAGCACCACGACGTCTGCCGGCGCCGCCGACGACGATGCGCGCCAGTTCAGGTACTCGGTCACGGTGCTGCCCGAGAACACCACCTGTTTCGTCGCCGCGCGCGCGGCCGCGGCCTCGAGCCCGAGCCGGACCGACTCGTGGTCGTCGATGAGAGCCACACGCGTCATGCCGTCAGCCTACCCACGCGCGTCGCGCCGCGTGAGGGCGGCGACGGCCTCGACGTGATGAGAGTGCGGAAAGAGGTCCAGCGCGTCGATGGACGCCGCCTCGTAGCCGACGTCGCGGAAGGTCGCGAGGTCACGAGCGAGCGCGACCGGGTCGCACGCGACGTAGACGACGGTCGCCGGCGTCAGGGCGCCGATGCGCTCGACGACCTCGCGTCCGGCCCCCGACCGCGGCGGATCGAGCAGGACGACTCCGCGCGACAGACGCTCGCGTTCGGTGACGGATGCCTCGGCCTCCAGTCGCGCGAGCCACCGGTCCACGCGCCCGGTCTCGGCACGGGCTCCGACCCATTCGGCGAGGTTCTCGCCGGCGTGCTCCGTGGCGCGAGGGTCGGACTCGACCGTCGTCACGCGCGTCGCGGGTCCGCCGAGGTCGCCGAGGGTCGCGGCGAACAGGCCCACTCCCCCATACAGGTCGAGGTGCCACGCTTCGGGGTCGATGGCCGGGCCGTCGGGCCGCGCGGCGCGCAGCCGCGACGAGACGAGCGTGGTCAGCGAGTGCGCCGCCAGCCGGTGCACCTGCCAGAAGCCACCGGCGTCGACGCGGAACTCGCGGCCGCCTACCCGCTCGATCACCACTTCGGCCTTCGGCGCGGGCTTGGACGGCCTGCGCGAACGACCGGCGCGCGGGCTCCCGGCATCCGTCCGCCGTTCCGGGCGAGGGAGGACGCGCACTCTGCCGTCGGCGGGCTGCACGAGGTCGATGCGGCCGGTGGCGTGACCGCGCAGGCCTCGGGCGGCCGACTCGACCTCGGCGGTCGCGAGCGGCAGGTCGTCGACTTCGATCACGCGATGACTCCGCGCCGCGTACGGCCCGATACGCCCCTCGTCGTCCACGTGCAGGCTGACGCGGGTGCGCCAGCGAGTGCCGTCGGGCGTCTCGTCGTCGATGACGTCCACGGTGTCCGTGAGGGCCTGGCCAGCTGCCCGCATGGTGGCAACGGGAGCCGTCATCCCGCCGAACCGCTCGAGCGCCTCGAGCAGCACCCGGAGCTTGAGCTCGCGCTGGTGCGGGAGCGCAATGTGCCCGAAGTCCGCACCGCCGGGGCGTTTCTCGGGCGCGACGTCGACATCGGCCTGTCGCCACACGTGCGGCTGGCGGTGCGGCGAGGCGTCCAGCACCTCGAGCGTCTCGGCACGCCAGAACGACTTCTTGCCGGTGTCGGTGAGGCGAGCCCGCACACGCTCGCCGGGAATCGCGTCCGAGACGAACACGACGCGCCCCTCGTGGCGGGCCACGAACACGCCGCCGTGGGCGACACCCGTGATCTCGAGGTCGATGGTCTCGCCTGGTTCGCTCACCCGTCGAGCTTACGACCCAGCCAAACGGGGTTCACTTGCCCTGAATGTACGCCGCGCCACTGGTCCCCGTACAAGTAGGGCAAGTGAACACCCGGAGGCCAGTTCATCGCGGTGATGACCGCCGCGTACCGTTGGGGGCATGCGCGTGTGCCTCGCCTCGACCTCTCCCGCCCGGCTGATGCTGCTGCAGCAGTTCGGCATCCGTCCCCTCACCATCGCCCCCGACGTCGACGAGGAAGCGGTCGTCGAGGCGGTCGAGGCCTCCGAGGGCCGGAGACTGGATCCCGACGAGCACGTGCTGCTGCTCGCGCGACGCAAGGCTGCAGAAGTCGCTGCACGCCTGGCCGACGACATCCCCGGCTTCGACGGCATCGTGATCGGCGGAGACTCCATGTTCGAGCTCGACGGAGAGGTGCTCGGCAAGCCCTACACGCCCGACAGCGCGATCGCGCGCTGGCGTGCGATGCGCGGGCGCACCGGTGTGCTGCACTCGGGCCACGCCGTGGTGCGCCTCGAGCCGGGAGTGCCTCCGCGCGAGGTGCATGCGACGGCCGCGGCATCCGTCTCGTTCGTCGACGACGTGACGGATGCCGAGATCGAGGCGTACGTCGCATCGGGCGAGCCCCTGCACGTGGCCGGCGCGTTCACGGTCGACAGCCTCGGCGGGGCCTTCATCGACCGCGTCGACGGCGACCCGTCGACGGTCGTCGGAATGTCGGTGTCGACCCTGCGGCGCCTCGTACGCGATCTCGGAGTGGAGTGGACGGCGCTCTGGAACACGACCGACCCGTCACTCGACGACACGCCGAACTTGTCGTAGGAATCCCACGTTTCTGCTCGGTTCTTGTACGAACCGGTCAAAAGTCCGATCAAACCCGTCGGTAGGCTGGCCTTCATGCCCCAGATCGCCAAGGTTCTCGTTGCCAACCGCGGCGAGATCGCCGTCCGCGTCATCCGCGCCGCCCGCGACGCCGGCAAGGCGTCGGTCGCCGTGTACGCCGACCAGGACCGCGACGCCCTGCACGCCCGTCTCGCCGACGAGGCGTACGCGCTCGACGGCTCGACCAGCGCCGAGACGTACCTGTCGATCGACAAGATCCTCTCGATCGCCCGTCGCTCCGGCGCCGACGCGGTGCACCCGGGCTACGGCTTCCTCGCCGAGAACGCGGACTTCGCGCGCGCCGTGATCGCGGCGGGCCTGATCTGGATCGGACCGTCGCCCGCGGCCATCGAGGCCCTCGGCGACAAGGTCACGGCCCGCAGTGTGGCCGAGAAGGTCGGCGCTCCGCTCGCACCCGGAACCCCGGGACCTGTCTCGGGGGCGGACGAGGTGGTCGCGTTCGCGCAGGAGGTCGGCCTCCCCATCGCGATCAAGGCGGCGTACGGCGGCGGCGGTCGCGGACTCAAGGTCGCCCGCACGCTCGAGGAGGTCCCCGAGCTGTTCGAGTCCGCCACGCGCGAGGCGATCACGGCGTTCGGCCGCGGCGAGTGCTTCGTCGAGAAGTACCTCGACAAGCCGCGCCACGTCGAGACGCAGTGCCTGGCGGATGCCGCGGGCAACGTCGTCGTCATCTCGACGCGCGACTGCTCGCTGCAGCGGCGGCACCAGAAGCTCGTGGAAGAGGCGCCCGCGCCCTTCCTCACCGACGAGCAGAACAAGACCCTGTACGACGCGTCGAAGGCGATCCTCAAAGAGGTCGGCTACATCGGTGCGGGAACCTGCGAGTTCCTCATCGGAGCGGACGGCACGATCTCGTTCCTCGAGGTGAACACGCGCCTGCAGGTCGAGCACCCGGTCTCGGAGGAGATCACCGGCGTCGACCTCGTGCGCGAGCAGTTCCGCATCGCCGAGGGCGAAGAGCTCGGCTACGACGACCCCACCCCCGACGGGCACTCGATCGAGTTCCGCATCAACGGCGAAGACCCCGGCCGCGGGTTCCTCCCCCAGCCCGGCCCGATCCACGTCTTCAAGACGTTCGGCGGTCCCGGCATCCGTCTCGATTCCGGTGTCACCGCCGGCGACAGCGTGAGCGGCGCGTTCGACTCACTGCTGGCCAAGATCATCGTCACCGGCCGCGACCGCGCCGAGGCGCTGGAGCGCGCGCGCCGCGCCCTCGACGAGTTCGAGGTCGCCGGTCTTCCCACCGTGATCCCCTTCCACCGCAAGGTCGTCCGCGACCCCGCCTTCACCGCCGAAGACGGCCGGTTCGGCGTGTACACGCGGTGGATCGAGACCGAGTTCGTCAACGACATCCCGGCGTGGGACGGCGAGCTCGAGGCACTCAAGCCCGCCGAGCACCGCCACACGGTCGTCGTCGAGGTCGCCGGCAAGCGCCTCGAGGTGAGCCTGCCCGACCGCGTCGTGTCGGCGCCCGGCTCGAGCGGCCGCCCCGCCGCCGTGCCCCCGTCGCGTCGCTCGCACGCGCCGACCGTCGTGGCCGGGGCATCCGGAGACGCCGTCAAGGCGCCCATGCAGGCGACGATCGTCAAGGTCGCCGTGGAGGACGGCCAGCAGGTCGTCAAGGGCGACCTCGTCGTCGTGCTCGAGGCGATGAAGATGGAGCAGCCGATCCAGGCGCACAAGGACGGCGTCATCGGCGGCATCAACGCCGACCCCGGAACCACGGTCTCGGCCGGGCACCAGCTGCTCACCATCAGCTGACGGATTCCGGATGCCTCGACCCGAGCCATCCGTCCCCCTGCAGCCGGCCCCGCCGCCACCCCGACTCCCCAGCGAAAACACCAGTCCGTCACGCGACACGCCGCGCGGCAACGCCCGCCGCCGGCGCGTCGCCGTCACCGGCTGGTGTTTCCGCAGTGGGAACCGAGCCCGGCCACCAGCTGCTCACCATCAGCTGACGGATTCCGGATGCCTCGACCCGAGCCATCCGTCCCGCTGCAGCCGGCCCCGCCGCCACCCGACTCCCCAGCGAAAACACCAGTCCGTCACGCGACACGCCGCGCGGCAACGCCCGCCGCCGGCGCGTCGCCGTCACCGGCTGGTGTTTCCGCAGTGGGAACAGAGCTCGGCCACCAGCTGCTCACCATCAGCTGCCGGATTCCGGATGCCTCGACCCGAGGCATCCGTCCCCCTGCAGCCGGCCCCGCCGCCACCCGACTCCCCAGCGAAAACACCAGTCCGTCACGCGACACGCCGCGCGGCAACGCCCGCCGCCGGCGCGTCGCCGTCACCGGCTGGTGTTTCCGCAGTGGGAAGCGAGGCCGGGCTCAGCCGCCGTAGATCGTGTGGTCGACGACGTGCATCGCGCGGGCGGCATCGGTGATGCTGCCCGACAGCGACGGATACACCGCGAACACGCGCGAGACTTGGTCGACCGTCAGGCGCCGCTCGACCGCGATCGCGATCGGGTAGATCAGCTCGGACGCGCGCGGGCCGACGATGACGCCGCCGATCACGGTGCCGCTGCCCTGACGGGCGATGAGCTTGACGAAGCCGTCCTTGATCCCCATCATCTTGGCGCGCGGGTTCGCCGCGAGCGGGAGCTTGTGGACCACGCCGTTGATGAGGCCGTCGGCGATGTCCTTCTCCTGCCAGCCGATCGTCGCGATCTCGGGGGCGGTGAAGATGTTCGAGGTGATGCGGCGATGCTCGAGCGGGATCACGACGTCGCCGAGCGCGTGGAAGACGGCCGTCCGGCCCTGCATCGAGGCGACCGAGGCGAGCGGGATGAACGACGTGCAGTCGCCCGCGGCGTAGATGTTGGGCACCGAGGTGCGCGCGACGCGGTTCACCTGGATGTGACCGGAATCGGTCATGTGGATGCCGGCCTGCTCGAGGCCGATCCCGGAAGTGTTGGGCACCGAGCCGACCGCCACGAGACAGTGGCTGCCCTCGACCGTGCGGCCGTCGCTGAGAGTCACCACGACGCCGTCGCCGACGTTCTCGACCTTGTCGGCGCGGGACTTCGACAGCAGCGTCATGCCGCCGCGCTTGAACACCTTCTCGAGCACCGCCGCCGCGTCGGAGTCTTCGCCGGGCAGCACCTGGTCCCGGCTCGAGACGAGCGTGACCTTCGCGCCGAGGTTCATGTAGGCGCCCGCGAACTCGGCGCCGGTGACCCCGGAGCCCACCACGATCAGGTGCTCGGGGATGGCGGTCATGTCGTACAGCTGCGTCCACGTGAGGATGCGCACCCCGTCGGGCTTCGCGGTGGGCAGCTCGCGCGGTGAGGAGCCGGTCGAGACGACGAGGGTGTCGGCTTCGATGCGGTCGAAGTCGGTGCCACCGGCACCGGTCGACACGACGACCGCGTTGTCGCCCTCGAGGCGTCCGTGGCCGGAGATGATGCGCACGCCTGCCTCGACGAGCGAGGCGCGCATGTCGTCGGACTGCTGGCGCGCGAGCGAGAGCAGCCGCTTGTTGACGGCGTTGAGGTTGATCGCGATCTCGGGCTTGAGCGGCTTGCCGTCCTTGCCCTTGGCGAACAGCTGTACACCCAGGTCGCTGGCTCCCGAGATCGCCACCGCGGCGTCGGCCGTCGCGATGAGCGTCTTGGACGGCACCACGTCGGTGATCACCGCCGAGCCGCCGATACCGGCGCGTTCGACCACCGTCACCTCGGCTCCGAGCTGGGCGGCGGCCAGCGCCGCTTCGTAGCCTCCGGGTCCGCCGCCGATGATGGCGACGCTCTGCGTGCGCTCGAAGCTCAAGGACATGTGCTCCATTCTCTCCTGACGGATGCCCCGGCCACGACCGTGCCGCCGCGTCGGTGCCGCGGGTTCGCTGGCCCTTGTGCCGCCGGGTTCCTAGAGTGGGGGCATGTCAGACACCACCGGCAATCCTCTCGACGACCCCGCCGCCGACCCGTTCGAGGTCGCTGCCCAGGCCGCAGAGGACATCGCGCGCATCACCGGCGTGGCGCGCCACGACATCGCGCTCACCCTCGGCTCGGGGTGGGGGAAGGCCGCTGAGCTCGTGGGAGAGACGACGGCCACGTTCCCCGCCACGGAGGTGACCGGGTTCAGCGCCCCCGCCCTCGCCGGGCACGTCGGCACGCTCCGCAGCGTCGTCACCCCCAAGGGCCGTCACGTGCTGGTGATCGGTGCGCGCACCCACTTCTACGAGGGTCACGGGGTGCGTCGCGTCGTGCACAGCGTGCGCACGGCCGCGGCCACCGGTGCCCGCACGATGGTGCTCACCAACGGCGCCGGAGGCATCAAGCACACGTGGGCCCCCGGGCAGCCGGTGCTCATCAGCGACCACATCAACCTCACCGGCGCATCGCCGCTCGAGGGTGCGACCTTCATCGACCTCACCGACCTGTACTCGATGCGGCTGCGCGACCTCGCCCGCACCATCGACCCGAGCCTGGACGAGGGTGTGTACTGCCAGTTCCGCGGTCCGCAGTACGAGACGCCGGCCGAGGTGCAGATGGCGAAGTCGTTCGGCGGTCACATCGTCGGCATGTCGACGGCGCTCGAGGCCATCGCGGCACGGCAGGCGGGCATGGAGGTGCTCGGCTTCTCGCTCATCACGAACATGGCTGCCGGCATCCAGACCACTCCGCTCAGCCATCACGAGGTCATCGAGGCCGGCCGTGAGGCCGAGCCGGTGATCTCGTCGCTGCTCGCTCGCGTGATCGGGGCGATGTGAACAGCGCGGAAGTGCCGGCGGCCGACCCTGAACGTCAGGAGCCCGCTCCCGACGCGGTGCCCGCAGGCGGTGGCTCGATCCTCGAGGCTGCGCGGGCGTGGCTCGCGCAGGACCCCGACGGCGAGACCCGCACCGAGCTGCGCGAACTGCTCGCGGCGGCCGAGGCCGGCGATACCTCCGCACAGGCTGGGTTGACCGATCGATTCTCGAAGCGTCTCGCCTTCGGCACCGCGGGACTGCGCGGCGCGCTCGGGGCCGGCAGCAACCGCATGAACCGCGTGCTCGTCGCGCAGGCTGCGGCGGGGCTCGCCGCGTACGTGCGCGAGAAGGCGGGCATGCCGGCGCTCGACGCCGGCGGGACGGATGCCCCGGCACGGCCGGCTGCCACGGCACCGCCAGAGGCCGAGACCGACGCCGAGCACGAGACCGAGCCCGAGGAGACCCCAGGGTCCGCCCAGGAGGAACCGGGTCGCGACGCCGAGACTGACGCCCCGACCGCGGACGCGCTCGTGCAGCCCCCGACCGTGGACGCCCTGGCCGCCGAGGGTCCCGAGACCCCCGGCATCCTCGATGACGCCCCGGTCGTGGTGATCGGGTTCGACGGTCGCCGCAACTCCGACGTATTCGCACGCGATTCGGCCGAGATCTTCGCCGGTGCCGGTCTGCGAGCGATCCTCATGCCGCGCCTGCTCCCCACGCCGGTCCTGGCTTTCGCCGTGCGTCACTTCGGCGCGGCAGCGGGCGTCATGGTCACCGCGAGCCACAATCCGCCGGACGACAACGGCTACAAGGTGTATCTCGGGGGCGAGGACGACGGCTCGCAGATCGTGTCGCCCGCCGACGCCGAGATCGCGGCGCACATTCAGGCCGTCGCGGAAGCCGGAGACATCAGCACGCTGCCGCGGTCGCTCGCGTTCGAGGTCGCGACCGAGGAGGTCGTCGACGCGTACATCGCCGCCACGGCAGCGGTGGCGCCGGCTCCCCCCGGCGCGGACGGCCTGAAGTGGGTCTACACGGCGATGCACGGCGTCGGGTGGGAGACCCTGTCGCGCATCGTGGAGGCCGCCGGATACCCGTCCCCGATCCCGGTGACCCCGCAGATCGAGCCCGACGGCACCTTCCCGACGGTCGCCTTCCCCAACCCGGAGGAGCCGGGCGCGATGGACCTCGCGTTCGCGGCGGCCCGCGAGGCCGGCGCCGACCTCGTGATCGCCAACGACCCGGATGCGGACCGGCTGGCCGTCGCGATCCCGGACGAGACTGCCGACGGCGGGTGGCGCCGCCTGAGCGGCAACGAGATCGGCCTGCTCCTGGGCTGGCGCGCCGCGCAGCGCGTCGCTGCCGCGGGCGCCACCGAGGGCGCATCGCTCGCGTGCTCGCTGGTGTCGTCACCCGGTCTGCATGCCGTGGCCGAGCACTACGGCCTCGCCTTCCACGCGACGCTCACCGGTTTCAAGTGGATCTCGCGCGCCCCCGGCATCGTGTACGGATTCGAAGAGGCGCTCGGCTATCTCGTCAACCCCGAGACCGTGCGCGACAAGGACGGCGTCTCGGCTGCCGTCGCGATGCTCGGGATGGTATGCGAGGCGCGCGGCCGCAATGCGTCCCTCGCAGACCTCCTGCACGAGTTCGACGACACGTTCGGCTCGTTCGCGAGCGATCAGGTGTCGGTGCGCGTCGACGACGTGTCGCAGATCGCCCGCATCATGCAGGCGCTGCGGTCGCGGCATCCGGAATCCGTCGGCGACGCCGCCGTCGAGCGCGTCGACGATCTGCTCGAGGGCATCGACGACCTTCCGCCGGGCGATGTGCTGCGGCTGTGGCTCGCCGACGGCGCCCGACTGATCGTGCGGCCGAGCGGCACCGAGCCGAAGCTCAAGCTGTACCTCGACGTTCGAGGCGATTCGCGAGAGGACGCCGCGGCGCGCATCGCGGCACTCGCCGACGGCGCTCGGGCGCTCCTCGCCGAGTACGGCGGCTGAACCCGAGGCTCGGGCATCCGTGCGCGGTGTCCGACCCTCGTGCTAGAGTCACGTTCGCGATATATCGCGATGCGATGTCGCGGGGGGAGATTCCGCATCGATACGAGGAGCGAACGATGACCGGCGCGCGGGAGAACGACGAGACGGATGCCTCGGCCCCGGCCCCCACTCCCCCTGAAGCTTCACCGCTCGGCGCCGCCGGGCTTGCGGGAGCCACGGACGTGACACCCGGCGAGGGGTCGGGCACGCCCGCGGCTGCGGACGACGCCGACGAGACGCCGGATCCACCGCACTGGCTGCGCAACGTCGTGATGTTCCTGGGCGGGCAGACGGTGACGCTGTTCGGCTCGATGCTCGTGCAGTACGCCGTGTTCTGGTACCTGACGATCACGTACCAGTCCGGCCTCGTGATGACCCTGGCGGCGGTGTTCGGATTCCTGCCGCAGGCGATCGTCTCGATCTTCGGCGGCGTGTGGGCGGACCGCCACAACCGCAAGTATCTGATCATGGGCGCCGACGCCGCGATCGCGGTGACGACGCTGGCGCTGGCGCTGATCATGATGACGGGCTACGACGCCGTCTGGCTGATCTTCGCGACGATGGCGATCCGCTCGGCGGGTGCCGGCATTCAGATGCCCGCCGTCTCGGCCCTGCTTCCGCAGATCGTGCCGACGCGCAACCTCATCCGCGTCAACGGGATCAACGGCTCCATCCAATCGGCGATGATGCTGCTGGCTCCCGCCGCCGCCGGGGGTCTGTACGCGTGGGCGTCGGCAGCC
The DNA here is from genome assembly GCF_051364985.1 of Microbacterium sp. I2. Lineage (NCBI taxonomy): Bacteria > Bacillati > Actinomycetota > Actinomycetes > Micrococcales > Microbacteriaceae > Microbacterium > Microbacterium sp. I2. The sequence continues at coordinate 8,630 of NZ_JBLWIH010000019.1, read as the reverse complement.
TCGGACGGGTCCGCGGCCTCGCTGATCCCGATCTTCTTCATCGACGTCGTGACGGCGGTGATCGGCATCGGGATCGTGGCGCTCATCCCGGTCGCCACGATCCGCCGCGCGGGCGACGTGCAGACCGGCTACTTCGCCGACCTCGTCGACGGCGTGCGGTACATCGTGAACCATGCGTTCGTGCGGTGGCTGCTGGTGCTCTTCGCGATCATCTTCCTGCTCACCGTGGCCCCGTCGAACCTCACGCCGCTCATGCTGGTGCGCACCTTCCCGGCGGGCGAGGCGCAGGACGTCGTCAACCTCGCGGTGCTCGAGATCGCCTTCAGCATCGGGATGATGCTCGGGGGCATCCTCGTCGCGTCCTTCTTCGCCAAGCGCAGCCGGATCGGGCTGATCATCGTCTCGTCGCTCGTCTTCGGCGCGCTCTCGATCGGCCTGGGCCTCTCGTCGAACATCTGGGTGTTCTTCGGCTTCATGTTCCTCGTCGGCCTCGCGGTGCCGTTCTTCTCGACGCCGTCCATGACGTTGCTGCAAGAGACCGTCGAGCCCGAGCGCCAGGGTCGCGTGTTCGGCTTCGTCGGCATCGTGATGGCCGTCGCGATGCCGATCGGCATGGTCGTGTTCGGTCCGCTCGCCGACGTCATGCCGATCGAGGTGCTGCTGGTCGCCGCGGGTGTGCTGACGTTCATCGTCGTCGGCCTCGCGGTCTGGCTGCCGGCCGGTCAGCGAGCGATCGCCGCCGCTCGGCGGGCCGCCACCGTCGCCGGCGAAGACCCGGCGGCAGGCGCCGCCGTCGTCGAGGCCGAGATGCACACGAAGGACGCGTGAGAGGAACGAGATGAGAACCCTTCGATACTCGATCAACGTCACGCTCGACGGCTGCTGCCATCACGAGGCAGGGCTGCCGCCGGACGAGGAGTCGATGCAGTACTGGACCGCCGAGATGGAGCGGGCCGATGCTCTGCTCTTCGGCCGGGTGACCTACGAGATGATGCAGTCCGCGTGGCGGAGGCCGGCCACGGGCACGTGGCCCGATTGGATGCGTGATTGGGAGACCCCCTTCGCCGAGGCCATCGACGGGGCGAAGAAGCACGTGGTGTCGAGCACGCTCGACGAGGTCGACTGGAACGCCGAGGTGATGCGCGGCGACCTCGGGGCGGCGGTTAGGCGGCTCAAGGAGGAGCCTGGCGAGGGCCTGTGGGTGGGTGGCGTGACGCTCCCCCTGGCGCTGGCGGATCTGGGGCTCATCGACGAGTACGAGTTCGTCGTCCAGCCGGTGCTCGCCGGACACGGGCCGACGCTTCTCGCGGGGCTGCGCGAGCGCATCCAGCTCGAGCTCGTGCACCGCCAGGAGTTCCGGTCGGGCGCGGTCGCTCTGCGGTTCCGGCCCGCGCGAGTCGCGACGTGACGTGACGCACTGTCACGTCGGCGCCGCCCGGGCCTCGCCCGGCGCTCGGTGAGCCCTAGGCTCGAAGAATGCTGCTGACGACGCCCGTCACCCTCGAGAACGCCTTCGTGCGCCTCGAGCCCCTCGCTCCCGAGCACGAGCAGGATCTCGCTCACGCCACCGTCGGCCTCGAGCACGTGTGGTACACGTCGGTGCCGCGGCCCGAGAGCATCAGGGACGACATCGCGCAACGCCTCGCGTGGCGCGACGAGGGCATGATGAACCCGTGGGCGGTGCGGCAGCTCGACACCGACCGCGTGGTCGGGACGACGACTTTCTGCAACATCGACCAGCCGAACCGCCACGTCGAGATCGGACACACGTGGATCGGCGTGGAGGTGCAGCGCACCGCGGTGAACACCGCCGCGAAGCTGCTGCTGCTGTCGCATGCCTTCGAGGAGTGCGACGCGATCGCGGTCGAGTTCCGCACGCACTGGCACAACCGGCAGTCCCGCGCGGCGATCGCCCGGCTCGGCGCCAAGCAGGACGGCGTGCTGCGCAATCATCGCCTCGGCCCCGACGGCACGCTCCGCGACACCGTGGTGTTCTCGATCCTCCCTCAGGAGTGGCCCGCCGTGAAGCTCGGCCTGCAGGAGCGCCTCGCCCGCGGCTGACCCCGGCCCGCGGCATCCGTCGCCGTTTTCGCGGTTGAGGTGGCGCAACACGCCGCATCGCCGGAACCATCCCGCGTGTTCCGCCACCCGAAGGACATCGCTGACCCCGGCCCGCGGCATCCGTCGCGGCCTTCGCAGCCGCGGTTGAGGTGGCGCAACACGCGGCATCGCCGCCGTCATTCCGCGTGTTCCGCCACCCGAAGGACATCGCTGACCCCGGCCCGCGGCATCCGTCGCGGCCTTCGCAGCCGCGGTTGAGGTGGCGCAACACGCGGCATCGCCGCCGTCATTCCGCGTGTTCCGCCACCCGAAGGACATCGCTGACCCCGGCCCGCGGCATCCGTCGCGGCCTTCGCAGCCGCGGTTGAGGTGGCACAACACGCCGCATCGCCGGAACCATCCCGCGAGTTGCGCCACCCGAGGGCAGGGCAGCCACCGAGCGCGGGCGACGAGGGTTGCCGCCGGTCAGCCGTCGATGACGGCGACGAGCTCGTCGAGGAAGGCTGCGAACGACGTCGCGCGGCGCACGATGCGCTGCACGCTGTCGCGCTCCGAGAACACCTCGACGAACTGCTCGAACACGGTCTGGAACGCCTCGCGGTCGGTCTCTGAGAACGCCACCAGCGCCACGACCTGCACGCGCCCGTCACCCCACGGGATCGAGGGGTCGGCGATGCCGATGGCGATGGCGGTGCGGGATGCCGTCATGCCGAGGGCGTGCGGCACGGCGAGCGCATCGGTGAACGCCGTCGACGACAGCTGCTCGCGCTGGATCGTCCGGTCGACGTAGTCATCGTCGATCACGCCGCGCTCGACGAGCCGCTGTCCGAGCAGGCGGATCACACCCTCCTCGCCCAGCGCAGGATCGAGGCCCCGCACGAAGCCGGTCGGCTCGAAGTAGCGCTCGAGCTCGGCGCGCAGCCGCGCGAGGCGACGGGAGCGACGGATGCGGCCGGCCGCTGCCTGCACGCGCTCGACATCCGCGTCGGTCAGGAACGGCTGGATGCGCACGATCCGCTCCCCCGGCACGGCCGGGTCGATGGTGGTGAGGACGAGATCGGTGTCGATGGAGGCCCAGTCGGGGTCGACGCGCGTCTCGACGCCCACGACCTCGATCGCCTGCCCGAGCGAGCGGTCCACCGACGAGCGCAGCAGCTCGTGCAGCTCGTAGTAGCCGGGGCACACGATCGTCGCCGTGAGCAGCTGATCGGCCTGGCGGCTGCGTTCCAGGCGCCCGCCGACGTGCATCGCGATGTACGCGATCTCGTCGTCGAGAAGCGGGATGTCGAGCCGCTCGTGAAGGCCGTTGGCGATGTAGACGGCGACCTCGAAGATCATCGGGTACGTCGACTTGAGCGACCGCGTGAGCGGGTTGCGCGACCACGCCTGCTCCCGCGCGCGCAACCGCAGGTTCTGCACGTGCAGCGCGAGCCGCAGCAGGAAGTCCTCGTGCACGATGTCGACGAGGAATTCCGCCGCCGCCTGGCCGACGATGTCGCGCACGGCGGACTCCACCTCGGGCTCGAGCTGGGCCCGGGTGTGCTCGCGGGCGCTGTCGGCCTGCGCGGCGCCCGGGGCCACGACCCGCGTCAGCACGAGGATCGCGAGGTGGCGAAGGTCGCCCGCCCCGAGCCGCACGCCCAGATGGCGCTCCGCGAGCTCGGCGATGACGGCGGCGACCTCCGCCTGCTCGGGGCGCTCGTCGCCGGCGATCGCGACGGCGTCGAGGGGCCGGTCGCGCGAGACGCGGTCGGCGGCGATCGCGATGTGCATGACGACGTCGCCGATGCCGAACTCGTTCACGAACCAGCCCATCGTGCCCAGTCGCTCGACGAGCTCCGTCTTGAACGGGCCGAACGCCTGCGCACCCACCGAACCTTCGCCCAGGGTGCGGCGCAGCGCCGAGAGATCGAAGGAGCCGGCATCCATCTCGTCGTGCGCGAGCCTGCTCAGCAGCCGCCGCTGGGCGCTCTCGGTGCCCCGCAGGCGCGCGCGCGAAGCCGACCGCTCGAGCGTGAGCTCGGTGCCTCCGAGCAATCCGCGCACGCGCGCCAGATCGGCGTCGAGAGTCGCCGGCGAGACGTGCAGCGCGTCGGCGGTCTCGAACACGTCGATGCCGTCGGGAGCGTCCAGCAGCGCCCGCACCAGCGTGTGAAGCCGATCACGCGGCGTGCCGGCGTCGCCGGCCGCGCGCAGGGCGGCGGCAGCGTCGACTCCGGCGCGGTAGCCCTGCGGACCGGACTCGACGGCGATCCCCGGTGCGACGCGGGCGTTGAGCGACGTGACGTACGAGCGCACGCTCCGGGGCGTCACACCCAGCGCATCGGCGAGAGTCGCAGCGGTGGCCCATTCCCCGTCGCGCACAAGGAAGCCGAGAAGCCGGTCCTGTCTCGCCCTCGTCACGCTGCCAGTCAACCATGCGGTCGGGCGAGGTTCGCAGCGCTCGTCTCGCCCCGCTCGATCGACGACTGGCGCGGGCCGGGCGCGGTTTCCGCCCCCGCGGAAGAAGGAGTGGTTGTCGGCTCCCAGCTGTTTCACAAGAATGGGCTCACGAGGAGGCGGGTCGATGAGGATCCTGGTGGTCTGCGGAGCTGGTGCCTCGAGCACCTTCGTCGCTCAGCGCGTCCGGCACGCCGCACACGACCAGGGCCTTGCCTACATCGCCTTCGCCGGCACCGAGCAGTCGCTTCCGATCGACCTCGACGCCGCCGACGTCGTCCTCGTGGGGCCGCATCTCGGTCATGCGCTGGAGCGCATCGAACGGGATGCCGCGCCACGGGGCACAACGGTGGTGCTGCTGCCGCCCGACATCTTCACGGATCTGGACGGCACCCGCACACTCGCGCTGGTGCGCGCCGCGGTCGGAGGTTCCGGGGGGCCGCTTCCGGCCGCGGAGCCGGCGCCGGCCGCACCGACCACTTCCGAACCCGACAGCGACGGCCACGACATCTGACAGAGAGGTCACACGACATGCCACCTATCTCCCGCACGGTCAGGATCGGCTCCTCGCACGGGCTGCACGCCCGCCCCGCGAAGCTCTTCGCGCAGGCGGCGAAAGATGCCGGCATCCCGATCACGATCGCCAAGGACTCGGGCAGCCCGGTCAACGCGGCGAGCATCCTCGGGGTGATCGCGCTCGGCGTCGAGCAGGGCGATTATGTGACGCTGACCGCCGACGGCGAGGGGGCCGACGCGACGCTCGACACTCTGGCCGAGCTGCTCACGACCGACCACGACGCGGCATGACCATGGCCGAGCAGGTGACTCGAGAGCTTCGAGGCGTCGGGATCGGTCTGGGCGTGGCCCAGGGACCGGTCGCGCGCATGGCCGAACCGCTGCCGGCTCCGAGCGATGCGGCGAGCACGCTGAGCGCCGACGAAGAGAAGGTGCGGGTGACGGATGCCGTCGCCGCCGTCGCGCGCGAGCTCGAGCAGCGGGGTGCGCAGGCCGGCGGTGCCGCGCAGGACGTGCTCGAGGCGCAGGCGATGATGGCCGAGGACCCGAGCCTCGCCGACGAGGTGGACGCACGTCTCGCACAGGGCAAGACCGGCGAGTACGCGGTGTTCGACGCGTTCGCGTCGTTCCGCGATCAGCTCGCCGCGATGGGCGGCTACCTCGGCGAGCGCGCCGCCGACCTCGACGACGTCGCACAGCGGGTCATCGCCCGGCTGCGCGGGGTCGCGGCTCCCGGAGTGCCCGACCCGGGGCATCCGTTCGTCCTCGTCGCGAAGGATCTGGCGCCGGCCGACACGGCGTTGCTCGATCTCGACAAGGTGCTGGCGCTGGTCACGACCGAGGGCGGACCGACCTCGCACACGGCGATCCTCGCCCGCGAGAAGTCGATCGTGGCGGTGGTCGGCACCGTCGAGGCGAAGGGCCTGCGCGACGGACAGACGGTGATCGTGGATGCCGCAGCGGGCGTCGTCACCACCGATCCGACGCCCGACGAGCTCGACCGCGCACAGAACCGCGCCGCTGCACGCGCGGCGGCCGCCACCGCTCCCGTCACCGACGGCGCCCTCGCGGACGGCACGCCGGTACCGCTGCTGGCGAACCTCGGCAACGCCGACGCCGCCGCCGAAGCGGTGGAGCTCGGAGCGGAGGGCGTCGGCCTGTTCCGCACCGAGTTCCTGTTCCTGAGCGCGAACCAGGCACCGACGGTCGAGCAGCAGCGCGAGGCCTACACCAAGCTGCTCGCCGCCTTCCCGGGCAAGAAGGTCGTCGTGCGCGTGCTGGACGCCGGGGCCGACAAGCCGCTGCCGTTCCTCAACGACGCCCACGAAGAGAATCCGGCGCTCGGGCTGCGGGGTCTGCGGGCCCTGCGAGCGAGCGAGGACATCCTGCGCGAGCAGCTCACGGCCCTCGCCGAAGCGGATGCCGCGACCCAGGCCGACTTGTGGGTCATGGCGCCGATGGTGGCGACAGTCGAAGAGACGCAGTACTTCGTCGACGTCGCCCGCGACTACGGCGTGAAGACCGCCGGGGTGATGGTCGAGGTGCCGTCGTCGGCGCTGCTGGCCGACCGCATCCTGGAGCACGCGGACTTCGCGTCGATCGGCACCAACGACCTGACCCAGTACACGCTGGCCGCCGATCGCCTGCTCGGCTCGGTGGCGACGTTCCAGGACCCGTGGCATCCGGCCGTCCTGCGCCTCATCCGCGAGGTCGGCGATGCCGGCCGCGCCACCGGCAAGCCCGTCGGCATCTGCGGCGAGGCGGCGGCCGATCCGCTGCTGGCCGTGGTGCTCGTCGGGCTGGGCGCGACGAGCCTCTCGATGGCCCCGACGGCGCTCGCCGACGTGCGGGCGACACTGCTCGAGCACACCCTCGAGGGCGCGCGAGAGATCGCCCAGGCCGCTCTCGCGGCCGACTCCGCGGCATCCGCCCGCACCGCGGCCCAGGAGGCCGCCTCAACCCGAAGCGCCGCATCCGCGGACGCGAACCCCGAAAACAAGGGAGCACAGCAATGACAACGGCGTCCACGCCCGCACGGACGGGCGGCAGCAGAGCACGGGTCGGAGTCCAGCGCTTCGGCACCTACCTGTCCGGCATGATCATGCCGAACATCCCGGCGCTCATCGCGTGGGGCATCTTCACCGCGTTCTTCATCGATGTCGGATGGACCCCGAACGCCGACCTGGCGACGATCGTCGGACCCTTCATCCACTATCTGCTGCCGTTGCTGATCGCCTATACCGGCGGCAGCATCGTGTACGGCATCCGCGGCGGTGTCGTGGCATCGATCGCCACCATGGGCGCGATCGCCGGGTCCGACCTCCTCATCGCGCAGGTCAACGCGACGCTGCCCGAGGACAACCAGCTGGGCCAGGTGCACATGTTCATCGGCGCGATGATCATGGCGCCGATCGCGGCCTACACGATGAAGTGGCTGGACTCGCTGTGGGAGGGCAAGATCCGGGCCGGGTTCGAAATGCTCGTCAACATGTTCTCAGCGGGCATCTGGGGCTTCGTCATGGCCATCGTGGGCTTCTACCCGATCGCGTGGCTCGTCAACGGGGTTATGCGCGGGCTCAGCACCGCCGTCGACTGGCTGGTCGAGATGAACCTGCTGCCGCTCACGAGCATCATCATCGAGCCGGCGAAGGTGTTCTTCCTCAACAACGCCATCAACCACGGCGTCCTCACGCCGCTGGGCATCCAGCAGGTGGCCGAGGACGGCGCGTCGATCCTCTTCCTGCTCGAAGCGAACCCGGGACCCGGCGTCGGCCTGCTGCTGGCCTTCACCTTCTTCGGCCTGGGTGCGGCGCGGGCGTCGGCTCCGGGTGCCGCGGTGATCCAGTTCTTCGGCGGCATCCACGAGGTGTACTTCCCGTACGCGCTCATGAAGCCGGTCCTGATCCTGGCCCTGATCGGCGGCGGCATGACCGGTGTCACGACGAACATGCTCCTGGGCGGCGCGCTGCGAGCGCCGGCCGCCCCAGGCAGCATCATCGCGGTGCTCGCTCAGACGGCCTCCGGCGCCTACCTGGCGGTGATCCTGTCGGTGATCCTGTCCGCGACGGTCACGTTCCTCATCGCCTGGGTGATCCTGCGGGCCTCTCGCAAGCGGGATCTCGAGGCCATGGCGGCCACCGACGACGCTTTCGGAGCAGCGATCACGCAGACCGAGGCGGCCAAGGGCAAGTCGTCCGAGCACCTCGGCGGCCTCCGCGGCGGCGCGGCGACCGAGACCGGCGGCGGCATCGAGCCGGCCACCATGACCGAGCGCGAGATCAAGAGCATCGTGTTCGCGTGCGACGCCGGCATGGGCTCGTCCGCGATGGGCGCGAGCGTGCTGCGCAACAAGATGAAGAAGGCGGGCATCGAGGACGTCACGGTCGTCAACAAGGCGATCGCGAACCTGGATGCCTCGGCCGACCTCGTCATCACGCAGAACCAGCTCACCGACCGGGCGCGTCAGCAGACGCCGAACGCCGTCCACGTCTCGGTAGACAACTTCATGAACTCGCCGAAGTACGACGAGGTCGTGGACCTCGTCCGCGCGCAGCATGAGGATGGTGCGTAGCTGAGACAGCGGTGGAGCCGGGCGGCGGGAGGCCCCCGGCTCC